>NZ_JBTSFG010000003.1:0-359429 GCF_054604835.1 Sideroxydans sp.
CGAACGGCTCGGCGCGCATCATCCTTAACGAAGTCACCAGCACCAACCGCAGCCAGCTCAACGGTTACACCGAAGTAGCGGGCCAGCGCGCCGAAGTCATCATCGCCAACCCCAACGGCATCACCTGTAATGGCTGCGGCTTTATCAACACCAGTCGCGGTGTGCTTACTACAGGTACGCCAGTGATGGGTGTCGGTGGTAGTCTCGATGCCTATCGCGTCACTGGTGGAGACATACAGATCGGTGCATCCGGCCTGAATGGCAGCAACCTCGATCAACTCGACCTCATCAGCCGCAGCCTCAAAGTCAATGGCGAGATATGGGCCAACAACCTCAACGCCATCACCGGTGCCAATCAGGTCAACCATACCGATCTAGGTGTCCAACTTATTGCAGGTGATGCCAACAAACCGACCGTCGGTATCGACGTGGCCCTGTTGGGCGGCATGTATGCCAACAAGATCACCCTCATCGGCACAGAAGCGGGCGTCGGGGTAAGCAGCGCAGGCACATTGGCAGCCCAGGCGGGCGATTTCTCACTGGATACACAGGGTCAAATCACCCTCACAGGTAAAACAACATCCAGTGGCAACCTCACGCTCAACAGCGCCGCAGGCATCAGCAACAGCGGTTCAATTGATAGCCGCACCAACGCACAGATCAAAGCTGCGGGAGAGATCGCCAACAGCGGCTCACTGATCGCGCAGAACAACCTCACTATGAATGGTGCATCACTAAATAGCAGCGGCACCCTCGCAGCGGGTATCGATGCCAACGGCAATGCTACTCAAGCGGGTAACGTCGTCATCAGCACCACAGGTGCCAGCACCGCCACCGGCACGAACATCGCAGGCGGTACGCTCACGATCAACGCCAGCGGCATCAATCTGAGTAACAGCCTCACCAGTGCACAAAACAACCTCGCATTGAATGCGACAGCGGGCAATATCGACCTCAATCACGCCCAGACACAATCGGTAGCAGGCAATGTCAGCCTGACATCCAGCGGGATGATCAACAACGATTACGGTCTTCTGAGCGGTGCACAAATTACAGCGACAGCTTCGAACCTGAGCAACCAAGGTGGCATCATCGGCGCAACTGGTGGCGTAACACTGACCAGCCAAAGCACCGTAGACAACAGTGCCGGTGGTTACATTGGCGGAGCCACAGTCAGCCTGACTGCCAACAATGGTGCAGTCAATAACCGCGGCGGCAAGATCGAAGCCGACACTGGTCTGACAGTCAAATCCCAAAGTCTGGACAACAGCGGCGGCACGATCAAGAACTTGAGTGCGACTGATGCACAAGGGAATGCAACGATACTCAGCATCACCGCCACGCAAGACATCATCAACAACGCATTGAATGGAATCAGTGGCTTCATCGGCAGTAACGGACAACTCACACTCAGCAGCGCTACGCTGAATAACAATGGCGGCAAACTATACTCAAAAAATAAACTGGGACTGACTACCAGCGGAACACTCAGCAACCAAAGTGGCTTCATCCAAACTGACGGCGACCTGAATCTGAGTGCATCAGGCGCGCTCAATAACCAAGGCGGCACGATTGAAGCGAATGGAACCAACAGCCTGTTCAGTCTCACGGCCGCCAGCATTGACAACACGCTTGGTGGTCGTATCGCGAACTCCGGCATGGGACTCACCACCATAGATGGCGGCAGTCAGATCGACAACGACGGCACATTGGGCGGCAATGGCAATCTCACCCTGAATACAGGCGTACTCAACAACACGGCAGGCGGGCTCGCCTTTGCAGGCAACGACTTGATACTGGGCATCACTGGTAGTGTCAATAACAGCAGCGGAAACCTGTACGCGACAAACAATCTTTCGCTCAACCAACCTACTGCAAGCCTGAACAACACCAGCGGCAACATCAGTAGTGGGGGCAATATCACGCTAAATCTGGCAAGTGCTAATAACCAGAACGGCCAAATACTTGCGGGTCTTGACAACAGTTTGGTTGCAAATAGCTACACTGGGTTGGGCACGGTTGCTGCGTATGGAAACAACACTATCAGTCTGCAAGGTGGCTACACGAATGCCGCAGGAAATACTTTTGCTGCCAATGGAAATCTGACGCTAACGACTACAGGAAATTTTATCAACCAAACTGCATTGGAAGCAGGAGGCGGCTTGACGGTAAATGCCGCCAATATCGACAACCGTGCCGGAGCGCTTATTACCTCGAACATAAGCACGCTTAATGCAGTGAATGGCAACATCACCAATGGCGGGCGTATTGACGGAAATACTGTGGAAACGCACAGCATCTCTTTCAGTAACAGCAACAGCGTGATGGGTAATACGCTCAATCTCTATGCAACGAATCTAGATAACAGCGGAAGTGTGGCATTCATTGGCGCAACCCAGAGCGTCAATCTCATCATTGCCAACGCACTCACCAATCAGAATGGCGCAAACATATACAGCCTTGGAGATGTCAATATCGGCTCCAATGTCGCCATTAATGCCGGCGGAAATTTGAGCGGCAACAGCGTCAGCATTCTGAATCAGACTGCCACGATAGAAGCAGCAGGAAATCTGCGTTTGGCTGCCAATACGGTCACCAATAAACGTACAGCCGTTGGCGTGGAATGGGGCCCAGTTCGGACAGGGCCGGCAGTCACTGTGGCACCTGGATATAACACTCAGAATTCCCCCAGTTACACTTCTACTCTGGAGGACCAGCGTTTTAGCGCAATCACTACAACTGCCGGAGAATTGCTGGCTGGCGGTAATATGATGATGAGTGGCTCTACGCTAAATAATGAATACAGCACCATCATCGCTGGAGCCACACTCACGACAAACCAAATGGCGGTCAATAACGTAGGTGCAGCATTCCAACAAAGAGAAGTTCGAAGCGGAAGTATCAGTTATCTTGTGGATACGTTCGTGCCCCAATCGGGAAATTGTGGAACTTTTAAATGGAACTGCGTTTTTGCGCACACGGTTACCACAACAGCCACCACCCCTTACAGTCAAACGATTCTTTCAACGCCAGTCGGAAATGGTAGCCAATTTACTGCACTACAAAATGCGCCAAGCTCCTATGGGGCAGCAAAGAAGTCGCATTCAGTCAGCCAATCAGCTGTTTCAACAGTTGCCGCGGGTGCTGGGGCGGCGTTAGGGGCGGGGTCCGCATCTCAACTCATAGAACCTTCAAGCCAAGCCGTAGGCATGCCGGTCGCTACATTACCCACCAGCAGTCTGTACTCTATACACAGCCAACCTTCACAGAACTATCTTGTTGTAACGGACGCACGTTTCACTAGCTATCAGAATTTTGTCTCCAGCGACTATATGCTTAGCCGGTTATCAATGGATCCGCAGCAGATCCAAAAGCGCCTTGGAGATGGTTTCTACGAACAGAAACTGGTCAACGAACAAATCATGCAGCAAACAGGCCAGCGCTACTTGGGCCAATACGCCACCGCTAACGAGCAATATACCGCCTTGCTTGATGCGGGCGTCTCGGCAGCCCAAGACCTTCAACTCGTCCCCGGTATCGCACTCACTGCGCAACAGATCGAAGCGTTGCAACAAGACATCGTCTGGATGGAAGAGCGGGACGTAGTGTTGACCGATGGCAGTACACAACGCGTATTGGCTCCGCAGCTCTACCTGTCCCAGTTGAGCAAGGCCGACCTCTCGCCGGGCGGTGCCATCATCGCTGCCAATGACATAAGCATGGTCACAAGCGGGGATATCAACAACACAGGCGTCATACAAGGACGGAACAGCAATATCCTGCAAGCTAAAAACATTTCCAATAGCGGCATCATTGGTAGTCAAGGTTTCACCCTACTTAAGGCCGAAACCGACATTCTCAACCGCTCTGGTCAGATCAATGGCGATACCGTCGAACTGATTGCCGGGCGAGACATACTCAACCAGCGTACCAGCCAGGAAATCTTGCAAACGACGCAACGTGAAGAAATGCAGGGCATCTTTGGTATGCGGCAGCCAAATCTCATGTCTGACACTGTCAGCCACACGCAACTGGGACTTGAATCCAGCATACGTGCAACCAATTCACTCACACTCAGCGCAGGTCGTGACATAACACTCACCGCTGCCGGCCTCACCAGTGGCGGTGATGCAACCATCAATGCTGGAAGGAATCTGACTGCGGGCGTCATTGCCGCTACAACGAGCGGTACAACTTCACGTTATGCAGCGACACGCACCGAGGTCGTTCAGCTCGGCAGCACGATACAAGCTGGCGGCAACCTCAGTATGAAATCCGGCGCTGACATGCAACTTACAGCGACAAGCGTGGATGCCGGACAAAATGCCAGCTTGGTTGCAGGCGGCAACCTCACCATTGCGGCGGCCAAGAGCAGTGTCAAATCAAGTTTCGATGCGGGTATCGTCCAACAGCGCATCTATGACGAAACTGTCGTTGGTAGCAGCATTAGTGCAGAAGGTAACATCACCCTCAAGGCTGGCAATGCAAGCCCAGCTACCAATTCAAGGAGCGGGATGGAAGGTATTGCCGACGGCGAACAAATTGAATCTGGCAAGGCAAAGGAAGAAAGAGATGTCGCAGCCAACGATAAAGAATATCTACCTGGCACCATGGGTAATGGCGGCAACATCAACTTGCTCAGTTCATCTATCAACAGTAAAGGTGGTCAGGTCAACCTGATCGCCTCTAACGATGTCACCATCGGCACTACTGATGAGCAACACGATTTCTTCCAGCAAACGCATGTCGAATCCAGTGACCTGTTCTCCAGCAGCAGCACCACCACCCGTAATGAAAACCATCAAACACTCGCAGTTGGCAGCGACATAAGTGGTGAAAGCGTCATCGTCAAAGCGGGCAATGCAGCAGACAAGACAGGCAACATCAATGTCATTGGCGGTAGCATCGTCGGCACCAACGACGTCACACTGGACGCGGGCAACGACCTGAGCATCAAAGCCGCCACCAGCACCAGCACCAGCAGCAGTTATAGCCACACCACAGAAAGCGGCTTCATGAGTAACGGTGGCCTGAGCTTTACTATTGGTAATCGCGAAACCACCGACAAAGCCGACAGCCAAAACACCCTGCAAAGCCAGAACCGCAGCATGATCGGCAGTCTCAACGGCAATCTCAACGTCAACGCGGGCAACAAAGCACTCATCTCTGGCAGCGACCTATTGGCAGCTAACGACATGAACATTGCCGCCATGGATATCACCGTGAACAGTGGGTTGGATGAAAGCACCAACACCCAAAGCCACGACACCAAACAAAGCGGACTCACCTTGGCGATCACCAGCAACGTCACCGACGCGGCACAAACCGCCCAGCAAATGAAAGATGCTGGCAGCAAGAGCAAAGACCCGCGCATCAAAGCGATGGCGGCGGCTGCGGCAGCCTTGGCGGTTGCCAATGCCTCAAGCCAAGGTGCATCGGCGAGTGTTAGCCTTACTTACGGCAGTAGCCAAAGCCATAGTGACAGTACCCAAACCAGCACCCAGACCAGCGGCAGCACTCTCAAGGCAGGTGGCAACCTCAACCTGGTCGCAACTGGGGGCGGTGAAAGCAGCAACATCACCATTCAAGGCAGCGACATCAACGCCGGGCAAGACATCAGCCTTGAAGCCGACAACAAGATCAACCTGCTTGCCGACAAAAACGTCAACGACCAAGTCAGCCACAACAGCAGTAGCAGCAGCGGAGCCGGTGTCGGGGTTACCGTCGGTAGCGGCGGCGGATCATTCGGCGTCACTGCCAATGGCAGCCTAGCCCGCGGCAATATTGACGGCACAGACACCACCTACACCAACACCCACGTCAACGCAGGTAAAGCCCTCAAGATCAAATCAGGTGGCGACACCAATATGATCGGAGCCACCGCTAACGGCCAGCAAGTCATCGCCGACATCGGCGGCGATCTCAATATTGAAAGCCTGCAAGACACCAGCACCTACGACACCAAACAACAAAGCGCCAGCGGCAGCGCCACTGTAGGCTTTGGAGGAGCCAGTGCTAGCCTCAGCCTCAACCAAAGCACGATCAACGGCAACTTCGCCAGCGTCCAGGAACAAAGCGGTATTAAAGCCGGCGACGGTGGCTTCCAGATCAAGGTCAAAGGCAACACCGACCTCAAAGGTGCCGTGATCGAAAGCAGCCAAGCCGCCGTAGATGCAGGCAACAACAGCCTCAGCACCGCCACGCTCACCAGCAGCGATATCGACAACGCCTCCGAATACAAAGCGCAAAGCATCAGCGTCAGTGGCGGCACCGGCGGCATGTCTGCCCCGATGGCCCTGCAAGCCTCCGACAAAGACACCAGCACCACCCGCAGCGGCATCAGCGGTGCCAGCGTCGTTATCACCGACGAAGCAAAACAAAAGCAACTTACCGGTAAAGACAGTAAACAGACCCTTGCCAGCCTCAATACCGACGTCACCACCGGTCAGGACACAAGCGGCGCGATCAACAACAACCTAGACGTAGACCAAGTGCAAGGAGCCATGGCAGTCACCCAGGCCTTCGTGCAGCAGGCGAACACCTACGTAGCCGATTTGGCCACCAAGAGTGATCGCCTCAAAGCAAAAGGCGATGCCAAGCAAGCCGCAGCCAAAGATGAAAAAGACCCCGCCAAGCAAGCGCAGCTCCAAGCCGAAGCGGACAGCTTCTACCAACAGTCTGCCGACACCAAAGCCGATAGCGATAAATGGGCACCGGGCAGCACCTACCGGACGATAGCCACCGCCATCACCGCAGCCGCAGGCGGCAACGTCACCGGCGGCACCTCACAACTCGTACAAAGCGCAACGGTGAACTACCTGCAAAGTCTGGGTGCGACCGAAGTGAAGAAGATCGCCGACAGCCTGGACAGCGAAAGCGCAAGAGCCGCCCTGCACGGCATCGTTGCCTGCGCGGGTGCCGCCGCCCAAGGCGCGGATTGCAGCAGCGGCGCACTGGGAGCCAGTGCCGGTTCCGCCCTCAACAGCATCCTGCAAGGCGACACGAGCAAGATGAGTGCGGAAGAAAAAGAGAACCGCAAGAACCTCGTCGCCACGCTGGTGACCGGCATCGCGGCATCAACCGAGGCAAGCAACATCGCTACGGCTACGAATGCGGCGGTGATGGAGACGGAGAATAACTACCTGAAGCCGGTTGAAATCGATGTCTTGAATGCAAAGTTGCAAGACTGCGGCACAGACCAAAGCTGCAAAGACAAAGCCGTCGCGGATGCGACTCTGCTTTCTAAAAATAACGATGCTGCGTTACAGTCCGAATGTGCAAACAATCCCACCAGTTCTGCTTGCCAAGGACACGTTCAAGAGGCACTTAATTATGCAGGCGATAAACAAGAAACCAACGGAATCTCAAAAGACATGACAACAGATATCAATCGCTCACGCGTCGTTGTGCTTGACCAAACATTGAATGGCGGAAGTTATAGCGCGGTGGACAATATTGAAACGCGTGCGGATTTCTTCGGGGCGATGGGGCAGCAAACGGGTGCACCTTGGTTCAAAACTGCCGAAGATGTTTCGAGAAATGATTTGCAGGGTTGGAAGATTACGTCAGGTGATTGGAAATATCCGTTGGGTAATGCGTACAACTTAGGTGATGTGACTACTTGGCGAGATGTCGCAGGGAACCAAATTATGAAAAATGGTTATGAAAATTTCCGGTCGATTTATAACGATCCGAATCAGAACTTGTATCGATGGAGCGTGAATCAGCTCGTACACGAGCAAACCGATCCGAAGTTGCAGGATATTCATCAGAAATACATTCCAAATTTCAATTGGCCAACTAAGTCGGTGATGGAACATTTCGGGAAAGTTAATGACATACTTAACACTCAGGATCGAATTAGTGCTGGGTGCCTGCGAATGGGATATGCGTCAAATTGTGGGAGTGCTCAAGAATGACAGTGGGAGGCTTTGGTAGCGGATGGGCAGTTAATTTTTTATTTGCGTATATCTTTGTCCCGCTAATTGTTAATTTTTTACTTACGCCTGTATTTCTAATTGGTATAGCTAAAAAGAGGATAAAGTTTTCTATTTGGAAAAGGTATTTGATTGCGAATGGATTTATTTACGTATTCGTCGTGTGGATTCCTTATTTTGTTGCCTTTGATGTGATAACGAAACTTGAAAATAATGCCTTCTCTTATAAATACATCCCTTCTTATGGGATTGGATTGGGCGCTACGCTTCAAGGTCTTTTCTTTCTTATTTGGCTTACCAATCGCTTTCGAAGAAAAGAGCTTCCTGATTCATATTACAAAGCATGGAGTATGGGATTTGTTTTCCTCTACTTTCTGCCGTTGCTAATTCATATAGCAATCTTCATGTTAATTGCCTAGATCGCTTTGTCGTGCTGGATCAAACGCTGAACAGAAGTCCGGGTCAGGTCTTGTGGTCACAATCCGGGGTCATGTCTTGCAATCCAGCACAAGCAGTATTTCAATAAATACGGAATCCCCCTCGACTTCCAAAGATGACGGCGAAGGTTCGGGGTCAGGTCTTGCAATCCAGCACAATAGGTTTCTCCAACAACCAGATGACGACAGCTTGGACTAAATCGCCGTTGCGTTACCTGCTCGCGTTCTGCCTCATCCTCGCGCAGACCGCGCAAGCCTACACCCTGCCGAGTTTCCCGCCATCCAGCACCATCCGTAGCACCATCAGTGCAGCCAACAACCTCAACCTGATCGCTACCGGCGGCGGTGAAAACAGCAACTGAATCGCCCTCAATCTAAGGGATACTTTCTAGCCTCATAAAATGCCGTCTCTCGGATTCAGTGGGTGCTAGGCGAAGTTCTTCGCCCTACCAATACAACTCGACATTACTTAATGCATCTCCATTCGAGGTGCCGCCAACTGTGATTGCTTTGCCATTATTGAGCAGCAAAGTGGTGTGCTGACTATGCGCATGGGTTGATGGCCCCGTAGTTGACCATGCCCCTGTGGCTGGATCGAAAAGCTCCGCACTTGCGAGGATGTGCTTTCCGCCTGCACTGCTACCACCTGTTACATAGACACGCCCTGTTGGGAGTAATACGGCGCTGTGCGAATAGCGCGCATCAGTCAATTTCCCTGCTGAAGTCCATTCCCCGCTGTCGGCATCGAATAGCTCAGACGAGGCAAGGATGCCTTTGTCGTCTAGCCCCCCTGAGATCAATACTTTGCCATTAGGCAGTAGCGTCGCCGTGTGCAGGTATCTCGGTGTGAGTGTCTTTCCGGTGCGGTGCCAAGTGTCCGTGTTGGCATCGTAAAGCTCAGCACTGCTAAGGCTGCCGTTCGGGCCTGTGCCGCCCACGACCAATACTTTGTTGTTGGGTAGCAAGGTGGCGGTGTGCTGGGTACGTGCTGTGGAAAGGCTGCTTACGACAGACCATTTCCCTGTGGCGGGGTCATATAACTCTGCACTTGAAAGAATGCCTTGTCCCGTCGCACCGATGCCGCCTACTACCAGCACTTTACCGTTGGGCAGCAGGGTGGCTGTGTGGTCTCGTCGGGCGATGTTCAAGCTGCCCGTGGAATTCCATCGGGATGCGGCAGGACTGAATATTTCGGCACTAGATAGGCGTGTAACGCCTTCTCCTATGCCGCCTGCGATCAGGACGCTGCCGTCGGGAAGCAGGGTAGCGCTGTGGCTATGCCGCGTCTGCTTGAGTGAACCCGCGGCAGTAAACTTGTTGCTAGCAGCATCGAATAACTCTGTACTGGCGATACTGCCTGTGTCATTCGCACCACCTGCGACCAGTAGTTTTCCATTCGATAGCAAAGTCGCAGTGTGGTTGCGGCGCGCATTCGAGATGTCTGTGCTGGCGACAGAAACACCCTTTGATGGAACGCCGCAGATGATATGGATGTTGCTGACATTGGAATTCGACACACGCCCTTTGCCATAGGTCTGCGTGCAGGGTTGCGCATTCGGAATCGCAGAGACTTGAATGTCGTAGTGAGTATCGGATATGAATTTGTTGCGAAGGGTGAAGTTGTCGCCATTGGTGATGACCTCTTCGAGGTGGCCGTTATTGATTATCGAAAGATTGTTGCCGTCAGCCAATCCATGAATACTTCCTCCGATGGTATAGCCAACGGTGATGGGTAATGGCTCGGAAGTCACGCCATCCAGCGTGACAGTGACCTGCACGATACCGGCGCTGGTGCCATGAATCTCGCCTTTTAAGATTCTGATGATGCCTTTCTTGCTGGTGTGCCAGATCACCTTGGACAAAAGGTTTTGGGTGGAATCATCCGAGTAGCGCCCGACAACTTGTAGCGCTGTTGTTTCGCCTATGCCGATAGAAGATTCGCTCGATGTCAGTTCGATGCTTTGAAGGGTGACGGCTTCGATGCTGGCGGGTGCAGGGGTAGAAGCTGATGCCTCGATCTTGGGGGCAGCCTCAGATGGCTGTGTCGAACGTGTGGTAGGTGATGCAGGCGTCTCGGTGGGATTCCCACAACCAGCTAAAATTACAGCACAGAGAAACATGGGAAGGCGGGGGGAGAGAGTGGTCGACAGAGACATGGAGGATGAACCTTCTTTACGCGGCTATGGAGATAGTGCCGTCAATGAAGAGAAAATATTAAAGCTGAATTTTACCTGTGCAAGGTAGAACTTTGCATACATATGATTACGACTAGATGCCCCTCCTCCGAACCACTAGCCATCGTTAGGCCTATTGGTTTTGGATAAACTGAAGCTGCGTATTGCGTATATGTCTACATTTAGGGCCGGTGATGTAGGCATAACGGTCATTCGCTCATCTGGAAGCCAACGACCGCTTTGGCCGATAAAGAGCCCATGGACGACCTATCGGTCAAGCAACCATGATCGGAATTGTTGGGCGTCCCTTATGGGAGAGGACCATCCACCTGCATGCTCCTAAATTGAATGCCTATTCAGCTGATGAGCATCCAAAGCATCGTCGGCATAGCACGGTTGACAGAAGTAAGTCGGATTCAAAGCAAGAAACCAAACTTTTTTTGCGAAATCCACAAAGAAATGTTCCGGCAAATTCCGGCAAATTTTACCAAAATTCATAGGTAAATCTAAGGATTTGCCGGTACACAGAAGTAACGTAAGTACTTGGTGCGAAAGGAGAGACTCGAACTCTCACGCCTTGCGGCGCTGGAACCTAAATCCAGTGCGTCTACCAATTCCGCCACTTTCGCATTCGAAGCCTGGCGGCTCCGAGGGGCGCGGATTATAACCGAGCGATCCTCAATTCGCAGCGCAATCGACCACTGCCCGCCCGCGTGCCTTGCCTGCTATCAATTGCTCGCATGCATGCGGCAACTCATTCAGCGTAATGGTATGGGCGATCTTTTCCAGTCCGCCCGGACGCAAGTCCGATGCCAACCTGCCCCACAACTGTTTGCGCAACGGCATCACGGTGGCAGCCGAATCCACACCGAGCAACTTCACCCCGCGCAGGATGAACGGGAACACCGTGGTGTTCAGCGCCGCGCCGCCGGCATTGCCGAAGCTGGCGATGGCGCCTTCCATTTGCATGGTGCGCGTCAGCCAGGCCAGCGTGTCGCCGCCCACCGCATCCAGCGCCGCCGCCCACAAACCTTTTTCCAGCGGGCGCGTGCTTTGCATATCCACGCTGCTGCGCAGCAACACTTCGCTTGCGCCCAGACTCTTCAGGAAATCCTGCTCGCTTTCCTTGCCGGTCAGCGCCACCACGTGATAACCCAGTTGCGCCAGCATCTGCACCGCCAGACTGCCCACGCCGCCAGTCGCCCCGGTGACGATGACCTTGCCCTTGCCCGGCGTCACTTCGTTCTGCTCCAGTCGGTGGATGGCCAGCGCCGCCGTGAATCCCGCCGTGCCCAGCGCCATCGCTTCGAACAGGGTCAACCCGACCGGCAACGGCACCACCCAGTCTGCGGGTACGCGCGCGTATTCGGCAAAGCCGCCGTCATGCGCCACCCCCATGTCGTAACCGGTGACCAGCACGGCATCGCCCGCCTTGAAACGGGTGTCCGCCGAACTCTCCACCACGCCGGACAGATCGACGCCGCCCACGCACGGGAAGCGGCGGATCACCTTGCCCGCGCCGGTCGCCGCCAGCGCATCCTTGTAGTTCACACCGGAGTGATGGACACGAATGACGAGTTCGCCCGCATCCAGATCATCCAGCGACAGATCGACCAGCCTGCCCTGAGACTTGCCGTCCTCTTCGAATATGCGGAAAGCGCGGAACGTAGTCATCACAGATCCAGCAGCACCAGTCCCGGCATCTCCAGATATTCCTTGATCGCGACCAGGAACTGCACCGCTTCGCGGCCGTCGATGATGCGGTGGTCGTAGGAGACTGCGAGATAGTTCATGGGACGGATGACGACCTGGCCGTTCTCCGCCACGGGCCTGTCCTTGGTGGCGTGGATGCCGAGGATGGCGCTCTGCGGCGGGTTGATGATGGGGGTGGACAACATGGAGCCGAACACTCCGCCATTTGTAATCGAGAAAGTGCCGCCGGCCAGCTCTTCCATACCGATCTTGCCGTCCTTGGCACGTGCGGCGAAATCGGCGATGCGGCGCTCGATATCCGCGAAGGACAACTTGTCCGCGTCACGGATGATGGGCACCACCAGACCGCGCTCGCTGCCGATGGCGACGCCGATATCGAAATAGTTGTGATACAGCACATCGGTGCCGTCCACCGACGCGTTGACGACCGGGAACTTCTTCAGCGCGTGCACCGCCGCCTTGACGAAGAAGGAAGAGAATCCCAACTTCACACCGTGCTTCTTCTCGAATGCATCCTTGTAGCGGCTGCGCAGTTCCATCACGGGCTGCATGTTCACTTCATTGAAAGTGGTGAGGATGGCGGCGTTGGCCTGCGATTGCAGCAGACGCTCGGCGATGCGCTGACGGATGCGCGTCATCGGTACGCGTTGTTCGGTGCGCCCTTCGCCTGTCGCTGCAGCGGACACCGGCACAGCGGCCGCTGCGGGCTTGGCCTGCACCGCGCTCAATACATCTTCCTTGGTGACCAGACCATGCTTGCCACTACCTTTCAGGCTGGCCGCATCGACATCATGTTCATGCGCCAGTTTGCGCGCCGAAGGCGATGCCGCAGCGGGCGCATCTGCCTTGGCGGGTTCGGCAGGTGCCGCAGCGGCAGCAGGTGCGGCGACAGTGGCCGCCGAATCGATCTGTGCGATGACCTCGCCGCTGACGACTTGCGAACCGCTCTCCTTGAGGATACGACTCAGCACACCGCTCTTGATCGCGGGCAGTTCCAGCACCACCTTGTCGGTCTCGATGTCAATGAGGTTCTCGCCTTCGCTGACCTGCTCGCCGACCTTCTTGTTCCAGGTCAGCAGCGTCGCTTCGGAGACGGATTCGGAAAGTTGCGGGACTTTGACTTCAATGATGCTCATGGCGATGTACTCCTGGTCGGTTCTTGACGTCCAGATCGGGGCGGAAGGCAGCCTCGACCACAGCTTTCTGTTGTTCGTTATGGATGGCGAGATAGCCCGCGGCCGGCGAAGCCGAGGAAGGCCTTAACGCATAGTCGAGGCGCATGCCCCTGCGCATCTGGCGCAGCAGGTAATGCTGGATGCGGTGCCATGCACCCTGATTGCCCGGCTCTTCCTGACACCACACGACCTCTGTCGCGTTCGGATAAGCGGCGACCTGCGCGGCGAATTCGTCATGCGGGAAGGGATACAGCTGTTCGATGCGTATGATCGCCATGTCGTTAATGCCGCGTTCGGCGCGCCCTTTGACCAGATCGTAATACACCTTGCCGCTACAGGCGATGATGCGACGCACCTTGCCCGCATCCAGCGCATCCACTTCCGGGATCACCGGCAGGAAGCCGCCGTGCGTCAGATCTTCCAGCGGCGAGGAAGCATCCTTGCTGCGCAGCAGACTCTTGGGCGTGAACACGATCAGCGGCTTGCGTGTGGGGCGCACCATCTGACGGCGCAGCAAGTGGAATATCTGCGCCGAATTGGACGGAATGCACACCTGGATGTTGTAGTCCGCGCACAATTGCAGATAGCGCTCGATGCGGGCGGAAGAGTGTTCCGGCCCCTGCCCCTCGTAACCGTGCGGCAACAGCATGGTGAGACCGTTCAACCTGCCCCACTTCGCTTCGCCGGAGGTGATGAACTGGTCGATGACGACCTGAGCGCCGTTGGCGAAATCGCCGAACTGCGCCTCCCAGATCGTCAATGTCTCGGGTTCTGCTGTGGCATAACCGTATTCGTAACCGAGCACTGCAGCCTCGGACAGGATGGAATTGATGACCACGAAGTCAGCCTGGTCGGCCGCCAGATTCTGCAAAGGCACGTGGTAACCCTTGTCCCACTGCGTACGGTTCTGGTCGTGCCACACCGCGTGACGATGGAAGAAGGTACCGCGCTCGCAATCTTCACCGGACAATCGCACCGCGTACCCTTCGGTGAGCAAGGTGGCATAAGCCAGATTCTCGGCCATGCCCCAGTCCAGTTCCAGTTCGCCCTTGCCCATGGCAATGCGGTCGGTCACGATCTTCTGCACGCGCGAGTGCAGCTTGAATCCCTCCGGCACTTCCGTCAGTCGCTCGGCCAGTTGTTGCAAGCGCTCGCGCGACACACCGGTGTCGAGCGGGATGTTCCACGGCACGTCGCCACGGTACTTGGCCCAGCTCACGCCGTATTCGAAGTGGTAGTCCGGTATGACTTTAGCGATCGGGTTGCGCCCTTCATCCAGCGCATTACGGTAGTCGGCAACCATGGCATCGGGTTCGCCTGCTTCAATCACCCCCGCCTCCACCAGCTTCTGCCCGTACAGCGCCCGCATGCCGGGGTGCTTGTTGATGTAGCTATACATGAAAGGCTGAGTGACCAGCGGCTCATCCTGTTCGTTGTGCCCCAGCTTACGGAAGCAGACCATGTCGATCACCACGTCCTTGCTGAACTGCTGGCGGAAGTCGAAGGCAAGCTCGGTCACCATCAGCACGGCCTCGGGATCATTGCCGTTGACGTGGAACACCGGCGCTTCGACCATCTTGGCAACATCGGTGCAATACTGCGACGAGCGCGCATCCTGCGCCATCGAGGTGGTGAAACCGATCTGGTTGTTGATGACCACGTGCACCGTACCGCCGGTCTTGTAGCCGCGCGTCTGCGACAAATTGAAGGTTTCCTGATTCACGCCTTGTCCGGCGAATGCGGCATCGCCGTGCAGCAAAATCGGCAGCACTTCCTTGCCCTTGATATCCTTGCGTCGATGCTGGCGGGCGCGTACCGAGCCTTCCACCACCGGGTTCACGATCTCAAGATGGGAAGGATTGAAGGCGAGCGTGACGTGCATGGGACCGCCCGGCGTGTCGATGTCGGACGAGAATCCCTGGTGGTATTTCACGTCGCCGGAGGTCAGGTGTTCGTGATGGATGCCTTCGAACTCAGCGAACAGGTTCTTGGGCTGTTTGCCCAGGGTGTTCACCAGCACATTCAGACGGCCACGATGCGCCATGCCGATGACGGATTCCTTCACGCCTTGCTTGCCCGCGCGCTGCAACAGGTGATGCAGCAGCGGTATCAATGTCTCGCCGCCTTCCAGCGAAAAGCGCTTCTGCCCGACATATTTGGTATGCAGATAACGCTCCAGCCCTTCGGCGGCGGTGAGATGGGAGAGGATGGCGCGGCGTGTCTCGACCGGATAATCAGGCAGCCCCTGTTCGCCCTCCAGTCGCGACTGTATCCAGCGCTTCTGCGTCACATTGTTGATATACATGTACTCTGCCCCGACGCTGCCGCAGTAGATACGGCGCAGCCGTTGCAGGATGTCGCGCAATGTCATGCGCGCGCCGCCCACCAGTGAACCGGTATTGAACAGGGTGTTCATGTCCGATTCGGAAAGATTGTAGTAGGACGGATTCAGCTCGGCGACCTCGGGCTTCACATGCCGCGCGAGTGGATCAAGATCGGCAGCGCGCACGCCGAGGAAGCGATGCGCGTTGATCAGTTGCAGCACCGAAGCCTGCTTGCGCATCTCGTCGGTTTGCGCGACAGAAGGCCGGGAGGCTGCTGCGGCGTCAAGTGCCAGGCCTTTCTGTATCGGCGTGTGGGCTACATCCGCCTGCCCCCCCGTCGCCTGCAGCTTGGTGAAATACTCGCGCCATTCCGGCGGCACACTACCGGGATCACGCAGGTAATCTTCATACAATCCCTCGATGAACACGTTGTTGCCGCCGAACAGCGGCGAACTGTCTTGCATCGCTTGCAGGTAACTGCTCTCGGGGGCGGTCATGGTTCTTCCGATCAGCGTTTGTCCACCGGCACGAAATCACGACGCACTGCACCGCGATACAACTGGCGCGGACGGCCGATCTTCTGCTCCACGTCTGCCACCATCTCGTTCCACTGCGACACCCAACCTATGGTGCGGGCCACGGCGAAAATCACGGTAAACATATTGGTCGGGATGCCGATGGCGCGCAGCACGATGCCGGAATAGAAGTCCACGTTCGGGTACAGCTTGCGCTCGATGAAGTACGGATCGTTCAACGCGGTCTTCTCCAGCTCCATCGCCAGCTCGAACAGTTTGTTGTTCTCCAGCTTGAGTTCCTTCAGCACTTCGTAACATGTCTCGCGCATCACCTTGGCGCGCGGATCCATATTCTTGTACACGCGATGACCGAAACCCATCAGGCGGTATTTCTTGTCTTTCACGCCCTGCACATATTCCGCCACGCGCGACACATCACCGATCTCTTCCAGCATCTTCAAAGCAGCCTCGTTGGCCCCGCCGTGCGCCGGACCCCACAGGGCGGCGATACCCGAAGCGATACAGGCAAACGGATTGGCACCGCTGGAACCGGCCAGTCGCACGGTGGAAGTGGACGCATTCTGCTCGTGGTCCGCATGCAGGATCAGGATGCGTTCCAGCGCGCGCACCAGGATGGGATTGGGCACGTAGTCTTCCGCCGGTGTGGAGAACATCATGTACAGGAAGTTCTCCACATAGGAGAACTTATTCTTCGGATAGGCGAAAGGTTCGCCCACGTTGTATTTGTACGCCATGGCCGCGATGGTCGGCACCTTGGCCAGCAGGCGGTGTGCGGAAACGGTGCGGTGTTGCGGATTGTTGATGTCGAGCGAGTCGTGATAGAACGCCGACAACGCACCGACCACGCCAACCATCACCGCCATCGGGTGCGCGTCACGGCGGAAGCCGTTGAGGAAACGTGCCAGCTGGTCGTGCACCATGGTGTGGCGCGTGATGTTGCGGGTGAATTCCGCCTTCTGTTCCGCGCTCGGCAGTTCGCCGTTCAGCAGCAGATGACAGACTTCAAGGAAGTCGGAGTTCTCCGCCAGCTGTTCGATCGGATAGCCGCGGTAATACAGCAAGCCCACATCGCCATCGATGAAAGTGATCTCGGAGATACAGCTGGAAGTGGAAAAGAACGCGGGGTCGTAGGTGAACAGCCCGGCTTTCCCCAGATTGCGGATGTCGATCACATCCGGCCCCAAAGTACCTTTCAGGATAGGTAGTTCCAGTGTGCGCCCGTCATCCAGCGTCAATGTTGCGATACGATCGGTTTCCATATTCATCTCTTCCCCTCTCAAACCTGTTTTAACCATTCCAGCACTTCGCGCTGTCGCGCCTGTTCCGGCTCTTTTTCACCGCGCACCAAATCCCACAGGTCGGTGTCCGGCAGGTCCAGCAATTCATCAAAGGCTCCGCGCTGCTGCTCGTCTAATTGTGCATAACGCTGCGCGACGAAACGTCCCAGCAGGATGTCCATCTCGAGCATGCCACGCCGGCAACGCCAGCGCACCCGCTCCAGAAAAACCGGATCGACAGGCAGCATCAGGATCGCATCCTTATACCATCCTCTTTACCATCATGTCCTTGATCTTGCCGATGGCTTCCGTAGGGTTCAATTCCTTGGGACAGACGTCGACGCAATTCATGATGGTATGGCAACGGAACAAGCGATACGGGTCTTCCAGATTGTCCAGCCGCGCTGCCGTATCCTGATCGCGCGTATCCGCAAGGAAACGATAGGCCTGCAAAAGACCCGACGGCCCGACGAACTTGTCCGGGTTCCACCAGAACGAAGGGCAGGCCGTCGTACAGCACGCGCACAGGATACATTCGTACAAGCCATCCAGTTCGGCCCTATCCTTGGGTGATTGCAAACGTTCCGTCTCGGGCGGCGGATCGTTGTTCACCAGATACGGCTTGATCGAATGGTACTGCTTGAAGAACTGCGTCATATCCACGATCAGATCGCGGATCACCGGCAGTCCCGGCAAGGGACGTATCTCGATCGGCTGCTTGAGCGACGATAAGGGCGTGATACATGCCAGCCCGTTGCGCCCGTTGATGTTCATCGCGTCCGAACCACATACCCCTTCGCGGCAGGATTTTCGGAAACCGAGGCTGTCGTCCTGCTGGCGCAACATCATCAATGCATCGAGCAGCATGGCATCGCCTGCCTGCAGATCGAGCTCGTAATCCTGCATGTACGGCGCTTTGTCCGCTTCGGGGTTGTAGCGATAGATCTTGAATCTCATCATCGCCTCCTAGTAGACCCGCGCCTTGAGCGGGAAGGTTTCGACCGTCAGCGGTTTCAGACGCACCGGTTTGTAATCGAGGCGCCGGTCCTCACTGAAATACAACGAGTGCTTGAGCCAGTTCTTGTCGTCGCGCTCGGGGAAGTCCTCGCGTGCATGCGCGCCGCGGCTTTCCTTGCGCGCCTCGGCAGCGGTCATGGTGGCCTGCGCCACTTCGATCAGGTTGTCCAGTTCCAGCGCCTCGACGCGGGCCGTGTTGAAAACCTTGCTCTTGTCCTTGATCTCGGTGGTCTTCACGCGCTCGGCGACTTCGCGGATCTTGGTCACGCCTTCCGCCAGAAGATCCGGGAAACGGAACACCCCGCAATGCGTCTGCATCACTTTGCGCATCGCGTCACCGACTTCCGCGACGCTTTCGCCGTTCTTCTGGCTCTCCAGACGTGCCAGGCGCGCCAGCGGGCGGTCAGCCGCATCCGCGGGCAAAGGCTTGGGATTCGGATTGGCTTTCAGGTCTTCGATGATCTGGCGTGCGGCGGCACGACCGAACACGATCAGGTCGAGCAGCGAATTGCAGCCGAGACGATTGGCGCCATGCACCGACACGCAGGCACATTCGCCCACCGCATAGAAGCCCTGCACCACCACATCCGGGCCGGTGCCGTGCGGCGCGACCACTTGGCCGTGATAGTTGGTAGGGATGCCGCCCATCATGTAGTGCGCGGTCGGCACGACCGGGATGGGCGCTTTGGAAGGATCGACATGCGCGAATTTGAGTGCGATGTCGCGAATGCCCGGCAGACGGTGACGGATCACCTCGTCGCCCAAATGATCGAGCTTGAGCAGCACATGGTCGCCGTGCGGGCCGCAGCCGCGCCCTTCCTTGATCTCGGTCGCCATCGCGCGTGACACCACATCGCGGCTGGCCAGATCCTTCGCGGTCGGCGCGTAACGCGGCATGAAGCGCTCGCCGTCCTTGTTCACCAGATAGCCACCCTCGCCGCGCACCCCCTCGGTGATCAGCACGCCCGCACCGTGCACGCCGGTCGGGTGGAACTGGAAGAACTCCATGTCTTCCAGCGGGATGCCGGCACGTGCCGCGATACCGAGGCCGTCACCGGTATTGATGTAGGCATTGGTGCTGGCCGAGAAGATTCGCCCCGCCCCGCCCGTTGCAAACAAGGTCGCACGCGCCTGCAGGATCATCACTTCGGAAGTCTCGATCTCCATCGCCACCACACCCAGCACGTCACCGTCCTGATCGCGGATCAGATCGAGCGCCATCCATTCCACGAAGAAGTTGGTGTTGGCTTTGACATTCTGCTGGTACAGCGTGTGCAACAAGGCATGGCCGGTGCGGTCGGCTGCTGCACAGGCACGCGGCACCGGGTTCTTGCCGTAGTCCTGCATATGGCCGCCGAACGGGCGCTGGTAGATCTTGCCGCTGTCGAGTCGGTCGAACGGCATGCCGAAGTGCTCCAGCTCGTACACCACTTCCGGCGCGGCACGGCACATGTATTCGATGGCGTCCTGGTCGCCCAGATAATCCGAACCTTTTACGGTGTCGTACATGTGCCAGTGCCAGTTGTCCTCGTTCACGTTGCCCAGCGAAGCGGCGATGCCGCCCTGTGCTGCGACGGTGTGCGAACGCGTGGGAAACACTTTGGACAGCACGGCGACTTTGAGCCCGGCCTGCGAAAGCGTGAGCGCCGCACGCATGCCCGCGCCGCCCGCGCCGACCACGACCACATCAAACGTTCTTTTCGATATTGCCATCAGAGACCCCAGAGGATTTGCACTGCCCAGATCACATACAGGATCAAAGCCAGAATGACCGACACATGGATCAGCAAGCGGACGCTGGCCGGCTTCACATAATCCATCACGATGTCACGCACGCCTATCCATGCATGATAGAAAAGACTGAGCAGGAACAGCAGCGATAAGGATCGCATCATGTTGCCGGAGAACAGCTCGGTCCAGACGTCATAGCCGAGCGCCGGCTGTAACAATGCCCAACCGGCCACAGCCGACACATAGACCGCCATCACCACCGCAGTGACGCGCTGGGCCAGCCAGTCGCGCAGTCCGTAATGCGCGCCGGTCACGATACGGTTCACCATAGCTTCACCCCCATGACAACGGTCAATGCCAGACTCACCGCCAACACCCAGCGGCTACTGGCGCGCGCACCGGACAGTCCGTGCAGCAGATGCAGGTCTATCGCCAGATAACGCAGCCCCGCGAAGAAATGATGCAGGAATGCCCACAACATTCCGATCAGCGCCAGCTTCACCAGCGCATGATCGAGATACTCCGCAAGGTTGGTAAAAGTCTCGATGGAGCGCAAACTCTGGTCCAGCATGGCAAGCAACAGGGGCAAAGCCAGAAACAGGATCGCACCGGAGACACGGTGCAGGATGGAGACGTAGCCGGCTAACGGCAACTTGATCTTATGCAGTGCAAGATGTTTGGGGCGTGTCTTGTTCATATCCTTTTCCACTACCAAGATCGAGTGCCTCAATGTTACACCCGATGCAACGGGTTTAGATATCAATACGGCACCCGGTAATGAGTATTGAATTTTCTAATGCTCACATTAGGCCGCTCACAATAGACGCCAAAATGATATGTAATCGACCTTGCTATAACTTTACATTCGAAGAAAATGCAAACCCATGACTGCGTTCAAAAAACTAAAAACAATCAGGGAATTCGAAAAGGGTCGTATGCCACATCTGCGCTCTCACGAGGATTTCGACATCGTGATCGAGGTCGGTTATCACGAAGACATGGAAAAACCGTTGACGCTGAAATGCCTGCTATTGATGGAGATATCGTCTGCCACCACCGTCCAGCGCCGCGTGCATGCGCTGGTCGAAGCGGGCATCCTCACGCGATCCCGCAGCGAAAGCGACCGGCGCAGCGTCGAGCTGGGCGTATCCGGCCAGACGCGCAAACTGATCGATCGCTACGTCAAGATGCTGCACACTCACATATCCAAGTCGGCCTGATATGAACATCAACCTGGCCGACTTCGGCAGCAACGAAGAGATCAAGCAGCACGTCACGCATGCGCTCAGCGCCTACGGCGAGGTGGAGAGTGTCCATATCTTCGAGCCGGCCCCCAGCAATCCGCAGCATATCGTCCTCGCCACCATGACCGATATGGAACAAGCCCGCATCGCCTCCAGCTCGCTCGACCTCCGTTCCTTCGGACACAAGTCACTCATCATCCCCGTCTCCAAGTAACACGCCCGAACGCTTTCTTCCTCTGCACGCGGAACACTGGCAGAATACCCGCCACACCCACCCCGCAGGAGGAAACCATGAAAGCGCCCGTCCGTGTCACCATCACTGGAGCCGCAGGCCAGATCGGTTACAACATGCTGTTCCGCATCGCGAACGGCGACATGCTGGGTCGGGAGCAACCCGTCATCCTGCAATTGCTGGACATCACACCCGCGCAGCAGGCGTTGCGCGGCGTGGCGATGGAGTTGGAAGACTGCGCCTTCCCCATGCTGCAACAAGTCATCACCACCGACGATCCGCGTGTCGCCTTCCGCGACACCGAGGTCGTACTGATGGTCGGTGCCCGACCGCGCAGCAAAGGCATGGAACGCAAGGACTTGCTGGAAGCCAACGGCGCCATCTTCTCCGAACAGGGACGCATCCTCAACGAGGTCGCCGCCCGGCATGTGAAGGTACTGGTGGTCGGCAACCCGGCCAACACCAACGCGCTGATCGCGATGAAGAACGCACCCGATCTCGACCCGCGCAACTTCACCGCGATGATGCGTCTGGATCACAACCGTGCCATCACCCAGATCTCCCTGAAGCTGTTCCAGCCGATACAGGACATCAAAAAAATGGTGGTGTGGGGCAACCACTCCGGCACGCAGTATCCCGACCTGTCCCACGCGGAGATTCGCGGCCGCAAAGTGATCGATGTGCTTAAACAGAACAACTGGGAAGACTGGATCGAGAGCGATTTCATCCCCACCGTGCAAAAGCGCGGCGCGGCCGTGATCGAGGCGCGCGGCCTGTCCAGCGCCGCCAGCGCCGCCAATGCGGCCATCAGCCATATGCATGACTGGCTGTTGCGTTCGCACCATAACGACTGGGTCACCATGAGCGTGCCCTCGGACGGCAGCTACGGCATACCCGAAGGCGTGATGTACGGCTTCCCGGTGACCTGCCGCAACGGTCACTATGAGATCGTGCAGGGACTAGCCATCAACGAACTGGGTCGCAAACACATGATGGACAGCCACAAAGAGCTGATGGAAGAACGTTCGCATGTGACGCATCTGCTGGGTTGAAACGCGTACACGGCCGGAATATCCCTAAACTTTATGGGATTCAGGCCGATAGCTGCTCTACAACGCCAGACTTCAGGGGGGAAGGCATAGCATGCAGAACAAGAGCGCGTACGTCTCACAAAAAGAAGCCCCGTTCCCGGCCGGAACGGTACTCATCTCCAAGACGGACACCAAAGGCATCATCACTTATGTGAACGATGCCTTCGTGCACATCTCCGGATATTCCAGAGAAGAGTTGATCGGCAAGAGCCACAACATCGTGCGCCATCCCGATATGCCGCCGCAGGCATTCAAGTGGCTGTGGGACACACTGAAGGAAGAGCGCCCCTGGCGCGGACTGGTCAAGAACCGCTGCAAGAACGGCGACCACTACTGGGTGCAGGCCAACGTGGCGCCCATCATCGAGAGCGGTAACATCACGGGCTATGTCTCGGTGCGCCGCCCCCCTTCCCGCGAGGACGTGGCCGCCACCGAGTCTTTGTATACCGCGCTGCGCAACAGCGGGCAGCAGATCGTCTCCCGCTACGAACGCTACAAATTCAAGAACTGGTCGCTCACCTCCAAGCTGCAATTCCTGATCCAGATGTCGCTGGTGGTCGTGCTGGCCGGCGCCCAGATCTTCGTCTCGGCCAACCTGCGCGAGGAATCCAGAATACTTGCCGAGGAAAAAGGCGCCCAGGTCGCCAATGAGATCATCGACGGCGCCAACCTGTTGATGGTCACCGGCCAGATCAGCGAGACCGAGAACCGCAAACTGCTGCTACACAAGATCAGCACCGGCGTGAACATCCAATCGGTGCAACTGGTGCGCACCCAACCTGTCGTCGACCTGTACGGCCCCGGACTGCCGGAGGAACAGATCAGCGACGATGTGCAACGCGAGGTGATCGCCAGCAAGAAACCTCGCATCACGTTCAGCAAAGATACCAAGGGCGCCCCCCACCTGCGCGTCATCACCCCTTATGCGGCCAGCAAGGATTTCCACGGTACCGACTGTACCGGCTGCCACCAGACCGAGGAAGGCACCATACTCGGTGCTTCGGATGTAACGATAGACCTCGCGCCAGACTACGCCCGCATCAACAAAATGGAGATGCAGACCGTCCTCGGACAGGTCGCGCTGCATGTGTTCCTGTATTTCTTCATCGGCTTCTGCGTCAAACGCTACGTGCGCGCACCGGCTTCCGCCGTGCGCAGCGAGTTCCGCAACATCATGGAAGGTAATCTGGACGGCCATCTGGACATCTCGACGCGCGATGAGATGGGACAACTGCTGTGCGAGATCCAGACCATGCAGACCTATCTGCGTACCACGGTGGACGAGATCGTCACACCGGTGAAGAAGATACAGGGGCGCATCACCGAGCTGGATCAGCGCGTGAGTACCGTGGCGGACAATGCCATGAACGAGCGCGACAACATCCAGCAGATCACCCGCACCATGGAGCAGTTCAGCCAGTCGGTCGAGGAGGTCTCCCACATGGCGAACGATTCCCTGCAGGATGCCAAAGCCATGCAGCGCATCGTGGAGGAGAACAACCGCAACATGGAACTGAGCATCGAAGCGACCGGCGAGGTCGCCAGCACAGTGCAATCTTCCAGCAAGACCATCTCCGATCTGGGACAAGCCATCCAGCGTATCGGTGTCATCGCCGACACCATCAAGGAGATCGCCGACCAGACCAACCTGCTGGCATTGAACGCCGCCATCGAAGCGGCGCGTGCCGGTGAACAGGGACGCGGCTTCGCGGTGGTTGCGGATGAAGTGCGCAAACTGGCCGAACGCACCGCCAACAGCACCACCGACATCTCGCGCAACATCGGCGAGATCACAGCCATATCCGACACGGCTGTGACTTCGATGGAACATTCCGTCAGCAAGGTGAGCCAGAGTATCGATCTGATACGCAAGAACGGGGACGGTCTGAAGGAGATCATGAGCGCCTCGGTCAATGTCGCCTCGCGCGTTGACCATATCGCCAAGGCATCCAGCGACCAGACTGCGGCAGGCAAGCAGGTCGCCGAAAGTCTGGAGCGCATCACTGCACTGGTGGAACATAACGCCAGTTCCTCGACGGAAGCGAAAGCCTCCGCTGAAGAGCTGGCCATATCGGCGGTCGAACTGCGCAAGGCCGGCTATCCGCTGACCAAGTGCGGCATGACTGACAACACCGGGGATTAGTGCACTAATTCCTGCTTGCACGACCCCTCGCTGCGTCCTATGCTGGGCGCATGCAATTCCTCCAAGGGGTCGTCATGCCGAACATACGTCCGCCTGCTGTCGCCGGTTCCTTTTATCCGGCCGATGCCAACATCCTGGCCGCTGATGTGCGCGCCTTGCTGGCCACCCCTGCAGCGAGCAGCCTGACTCCCAAGGCATTGATCGCCCCCCATGCCGGATACATGTATTCCGGCCCTGTTGCCGCCAGCGCCTATGCCAGCCTGCGCACTGTCGCTTCACGCATCCGTCGCGTGATCCTGCTGGGCCCGACCCACCGCGTCCCGGTACACGGCATGGCCCTGCCGGATGCGGACTCCTTCTCCACCCCGCTGGGCCAAGTCAGGCTGGACACGGATGCCATGCAAGCCATCGCAGCGCTGCCTCAAGTCACCGTCAGTGCGCCGGTGCATGCCTTCGAGCATGCGCTGGAAGTGCAACTACCCTTCCTGCAGATAGCGTTGGACGATTTCACCCTGTTGCCACTAGCCGTCGGGGATGCCAGCGCGCAGGAAGTCGCGGAAGTTTTGCAGTTGATCTGGGGCGGCGCAGAGACCCTGATCGTGATCAGTTCTGACCTTTCTCACTACTTGCCATATGAAGTATCCAAACTGATCGACCAGAAGACCGCTAAAGACATCCTCAAGCTGCGTCCCGACATCACGCATGACGAGGCATGCGGCGCGACGCCGATCAACGGCCTGCTGCTTGCCGCACGCCGGCATCACCTCACCCCGCATCTGCTCGACCTGCGCAACTCGGGCGACACTGCCGGGCCGCGCGATGGCGTGGTCGGCTACGCGGCTTTTGCCTTTTGTGAGGAGAGCAACCATGAATGAAGAAGATCACGGACTGACTTTGCTGCGACTGGCGCGCGCCGCCATCGCCCGCGAACTCGGTTTCGACTCGCACGACCTGCCGTCCAGCGACTGGCTGGTGCAAGAGGGGGCGACCTTCGTGACGTTGAATTTGCACGGCCGTTTGCGCGGTTGCATCGGCAGCCTGGAAGCACACCGTCCGTTGATCGACGATGTGCGTCACAACGCCGTGGCTGCTGCATTCCGCGACCCGCGCTTCCCGCCGTTGAGCAAAGAAGAGTTCGCAGAAGTGCAGATCGAAGTCTCATTACTCAGCCCACCCGAACCCATCAGCTTCAAGAGCGAGCAAGATGCCTTGGCGCAACTCCATCCCGGTCAGGACGGCGTGATCCTTGAGTATGGCCGCAGCCGCGCCACCTATCTGCCGCAGGTATGGGCGCAATTACCGGAGCCGGTCGGCTTCATCGGCAATCTGAAAGAGAAGGCGGGGTTGCCCGCCGACTTCTGGTCCGACGACATCCGCCTGTCCCGTTACAGCGTGCGCAAATACAGCGAAGGCGCATAAGGAGCACTTGAGATGGATGAGGCTATCAGCATCGACGAACGCTACCCTGCCCGCTACTGGCACCGGCTGGATGACGGCCGCATCCAGTGCGATCTGTGTCCGCGCGACTGCAAGCTGAAAGAAGGGCAACGCGGCGCGTGCTTCGTACGGGGCCGCATCGACGATGCGATGGTGCTCACCACCTACGGCCGCAGCTCCGGATTCTGTGTGGATCCTGTCGAAAAGAAACCGCTCAACCATTTCTACCCCGGCAGTCGCATCCTGTCGTTCGGCACGGCGGGCTGCAACCTCGCCTGCAAGTTCTGCCAGAACTGGGACATCTCCAAGGCGCGCAGTTTCGACAAGCTCGCCGATCAGGCCACACCGCAAGCCATCGCCAGCACGGCGCTCGATCTGGACTGCCTGAGTGTCGCCTTCACCTACAACGACCCGGTGATATTTGCCGAATACGCGATGGATGTGGCGGACGCCTGCCATGCGGTCGGCGTCAAGACGGTCGCCGTGACGGCCGGCTACATCCATGCACAGCCCAGGATCGATTTCTACGCGAAGATGGACGCTGCCAACGTCGACCTGAAAGCCTTTACCGACGAATTCTATTTCAAGCAGACCGGCGCACATCTCGGGCCGGTGCTGGAGACCTTGCAGTATCTCTGCAAGGAAACCGACGTATGGGTGGAGCTGACCACCCTGCTGATCCCGGGATACAACGACAGCGCCCACGAGATCGGCAAGATGTGCGAATGGATCGCTGAAGAACTCGGGCCGGACGTGCCGCTGCACTTCACCGCCTTCCATCCCGATTACAAGATGACGGACATTCCGGCCACGCCGGCCTTGAAGCTATCGGAAGCCAGACGCATCGGCCATGCAGCCGGCCTGCACCATGTGTATACGGGGAACGTGCATGATACCGCAGGAGGAACGACGCACTGCGCCAGCTGCAAACAGGCGCTCATCGTGCGGGATTGGTATGAGATCCGCGACTATCGGCTCACCGCGCAAGGCAGCTGCCCGCATTGCGGCGAACTGCTAGCCGGACGTTTCGGCATATATCAAAGCCAGCCCGGCACACGGCGCATCCCCGTCCGCATCAGGCGCTGAACTCTTACCTGCTCAGATCAAAGATGCCTGCGCACCGTCAGGCACAGCGTCACAGAATTTCTCGGCAATAGCCGCGAACTCATGCTTGATCATATTGAAGGCCGCTACGATATCCGGATCGAAGTGCGTGCCGCTACCCGCCTCGATGATCTTCACCACCTCATCGTGATGGATAGCATGCTTGTACACGCGCCTTGATGACACGGCATCATAGACATCCGCCAGCGCCATCAGTCTGGCCGGTATGGGGATGTCCTCGCCGCTCAGACCGAAGGGATAACCGCTGCCATCCCATTTCTCGTGATGGCCGACCGCGATCTGTCGGGCGATACGCAGGAAATGGCTCTGGATATTGACTTCACTCTCGGCCGCCGCAATAGCATTGCCGCCAAGCAGCGCATGCTGCTTCATGATCTCGAACTCCTCATCGGTAAGTTTCCCGGGCTTCAGCAGGATGTGATCCGGGATGCCAACCTTGCCCACATCATGCAGCGGTGCCAACTTGAACAGCAGCTCGATGTTCTCCTCGGTCAGGAAGTCTTTGAACCTGGAATGCCCCCGCAAGTGCTGTGCCAGCAGACGAATATAGTGCTGGGTGCGCCGTATGTGATTGCCGGTCTCGTTGTCACGCGTCTCAGCCAGTGATGACAGTGCGAGGATGGTCGCATCCTTGATCAGCCCGATCTCATCCGTGCGCTGACGAAGTTCGGAGGTACGCTCGCGCACCATGCTTTCCAATCTTTCCTCGTGCTGGCGCAATTCAGCGTTCGCCAATTCCAATCTGTAGCGTGCCTCCTCGTTGAGGTTCTTCTGAGCTTCCAATTCCCGAAGCAAGGTTTCATTCTCGAAGCGTTGCTGCAACACGCGTCTGTAGTTTCGCGTCAATACCCGGCCGGAGAACAACACAACCATACTGAACAGCAGCAACATGCCGGCGATCTTCCAGTGCAGGGCATCATTCTCGGCGGCCACGCGCGCCATCAGCGGCAGCATGATGCCGCCCAGATAGGTGACGGAAGCAGGCGGATGTACTGGGTTCAATGTCACCGACACAGCGACCAGCCCGACCATGATGCTGATCATAATGCCCTGATTGAAAAGGTCATGCGGAAAGAACACGACTGCCGCAGCTCCCCACAACAAGCCGGAGGCGAGTGCAAAGACAGTGAAATGCTGATGCCAGTCGCGGCACTGATCCAGCGCTGAAAGGCTATGCCTGTCTCTTCTCCACTTAGACAGTTCGACCAAATGCAGCGCGAAAGAGGCGGACAACCACAAGATCATAAAATCATGGTGACCCAACTCCCAGTACAGCCATACAAACAATAGCTGCACGCCCATCTGCCCGAGCACCATCGCCGGGTACATCTCCATGCGTGTGCGTAGTTGCTCCCGGCACATAGGCAGATCTGCATGGCTCAACTGGAACCCCCAGTTGAGCCAACCGGGGGAAACGTGCTTGGGATGTTTGGTGGCGATATCCATGATCTCCCCCTTATCCGTATCGCGACACCCCCGCATGGGTGTTCCTCAACGGCAAAAGGGATGGGGCTATGCCATCTCGAACGACAAGTGGAGTTTGGCCAGATTCGACTGGTAGCGATCCGAAGCGTCCTTGAAGAATCGGCTACCGCGCACGATGGTCATCGCAGCTTCACGCTTGCCTAGTTCGACCAGCAGCAATGCCTGCGACGCGGCTTCGTGGAACTCATAACAGCTTTCATGCAGGTCATTCAGCAAGGCCACGTCCGTACAGTGCTTGCCACCCTCGCCGTGCAGCCATTTGCCGACCATGCAGTCTCTACAACAATCATCCGGCAGAACAGGCTTGTCAGACGAGTAGCCCTGAACATACGCTTCCACCTGGAAGCGTTGATTGAGGTGCGACTGGATAGCACGGATGCCGTCGAAACGTTCTATGGTGGGGATGTTGCGCTGAAGCGTATTGCCGACCTGTTTCCACATGATGTGCCTCCTGCAAAAGACCAGATGGGATGGTCATTCTGCGCGGCGGAAACGGCCGATACAATATGCCGAAAGGCCTATATATCGGCCTATGCAACAGCCTATATCACCCGCCTATCCTATTGATTCTATGTGAATCATAAAATCACCCGCACCAGCGCGAAGCCCCCGCCCGCTGTGCGGAAATTCGTGGTCTGCCCCTGATAGAGTCTGGCAGCGATCATCTGGAGACGACCGGCATACACATAGCAACGCACGTCATATTTCAATGACACGGACTCGTCACCCGAACAAACCTTGCGCTCGCCGGGCACCGCCAACTGCTGCGCGATGTAATCAGCCTGCATCACCTCTTCGAACACCCGCTTGGTCATCTTGTCACCGCGATAGGTACCCTTGCTGCCGTAACCGCTCACCGGCTTGAAGAACCATTCCTTGCGGATAGACCACCAATGTTCCGCATCCTCAGCGCGCACGATCTCAGTGTGCGGGATGCCTTGCTGCAAAGTCAGGATGACTTCATCCGCCACGCCAGCGCCACGCAATGCTGCGGCATCGGTCAGCCAGGCCAGCTTGCGCTTGTCCGCATATTTCGCATGATGTGCAGGCCCGGGCGTCAACACCACCTGCTGCCGTTCCCACACCTCCCGCAAATGCACATGCCGCGTCAGATCAAAATCTGTGAGGCGGTTGTAGATCAGATCGATGCGACGACCTTCCCGATACAAGCCGTCCTCTCGCGCCTCCAGTTGCGCCGGGTCGGCGATGAAAGCGGAGATGCCTGCACGTTTGAACAGTTTTTGCGCCAACAGGAATTCCGCATAGAGATATTGCGACTCAGGTTGCTCATCGACGATGGCGACCGTCTGCAGCGGTATGTCGCCATGCACCCGACGCCATTCATTGCGGAACATGCCGATGAATGCCTGCTCCATATCAGTCTCGCCTACCGCCTCGCCGTACAGCTTGGCAGTTCGCTGACTATCGATCAGCAGAGCATTCAGGAAAGCTCCGCCCGCGTTGGTGTTGATCTCGATCAGATGAACACCCTGCGTATTGAGATGGAAGTCGTAGCCGTAGAACACACCGAGCGGCGCATCTTTATCCGAGGGCCCCAGCGCCTGCTCTGCCGCTGCGATGACTTGCTGCATCTGCTGCAACTGCTGATCGCTGATGAAGACCGGTGCCGCCGCGAACAGATGCGGACACCGTTCGCTCACCAAGCCGTACCAATCTTCGCCCTGCGCCTTCAGCTCACCCTGCAAAGCCTCGGCATCCATGCCCGCCCAGTCCAGACATTCGCCGTTCAGATGCACGATGAAATCCTGGTCGACATCGAAATGTTCCCTTGCCATATCTGCCGACACCGTATCAACCACCGAGCATCGCCTTTTTCAGATCATCCTGTGCAGGCTTGTTGCCCAACCATATCTTCAACAACGCGCGCTTGAACGCCGCGCCTGCGATATTGCCGTACACCTTGCCGTTCAAACTGATCCGCGTGCCAGCGGCCGGTTGGTAATCGAGCGTGATGACATCCCCCTGCTTGGCCTCGCCGATCTCGTTGAAGATGTCGGCCATCAACATGAGTTGCGCCTTCATCGCCTTCAATTCAGCGCCATCATGGTTCGCCTGTATGGCCTCGTTGAAGGCGCCGTACAGCTTCCTGCTGCCCAGATCGCGCAGCATATGCATTGCGATGCGCTGGGGGTGTTCATCGGCGATCACCATGTCCGCAGCCATCTGCTTTTGCGGCAGATACAAGGCACCGACATAGACCTTGAAGAACCATTTGGTGCGTATGCCCGCCCCGTTCAGCACCAGTGTTTGAGAACCGACCTGCGCTGTATCACTCAGCTTGACGCCCGCAACCTCAAGCGCCATGACAGGCATGCACAGCAAACAGACCGCCATGCCCAGCATCACTTTCTTCATCTTCTTACTCCCGAATCCATATAACCCATTCACAGCGCCTCGAACACACCAGCGGCCCCCATACCGGTGCCGATACACATCGTCACCATGCCGTACTTTTGTTTACGACGACGCAGACCGTGCAACAGCGTGGCCGTGCGGATCGCACCGGTCGCCCCGAGCGGGTGACCGAGGGCGATGGCACCACCCAGCGGATTGACGATGTCCGGGTTCAGACCCACATCGCCGATCACCGCCAGCGACTGCGCGGCGAAAGCCTCATTCAACTCGATCCAGTCCATATCGTTGAGCGACAACCCGACCTGTTTCAGCGCACGCGGAATCGCCTCCTTGGGGCCGATGCCCATAATCTCCGGCGGCACACCCGCCACTGAGAAACCGAGGAACTTGCCGATAGGCGTGAGGTTGAAACGCTTCAGCGCCGCTTCCGAACACAACAGCACCGCGCCCGCCCCGTCCGACATCTGCGAACTATTGCCCGCCGTCACCGAGCCCTTCAGCGCGAACACCGTCTTCAGCTTCGCCAGTGCTTCCAGCGAGGTGTCCGCGCGCGGGCCTTCGTCCTGCGCGACCATGCGTGCCATCACGTTCACGTCGCGGCTATGCATGTCCGGCACATGCTCCGTGATCTGATAGGGCGTGATCTCGTCCGCGAACTCGCCGTTATTGATCGCCGCAATGGCACGCAAATGGCTCTGCAAAGCAAAGGTATCCTGTGCCTCGCGCGACACCTTCCAGCGCTCCGCCACCTTCTCCGCAGTCATCCCCATGCCGTAGGCGATGCCCACATGCTCGTCCTCGAAGATGGCCGGATTGAACGCCACCTTGTTGCCCATCATCGGCACCATGCTCATGCTCTCCACACCGGCTGCCAGCATCACATCAGCCTCGCCGAGACGGATGCGGTCCGCCGCCATGGCGACTGCCTGCACACCGGAAGAACAGAAACGGTTCACCGTCATGCCCGGCACCGTGTTCGGAATGCCCGCCAGCAGCAGCGCGATGCGCGCCACGTTCATGCCTTGCTCAGCCTCCGGCATCGCGCAGCCCACGATCACATCGCCGATGCTGGCCGGATCGAGCGACGGCGCCTGCGCCAGCGCACTCTTCAGCACATGCGCTAGCAGATCGTCGGGGCGCGTGTTGCGGAACATACCGCGCGGCGCCTTGCCCACCGGCGTACGGGTGGCAGCGACGATATAGGCTTCCTGAACTTGTTTGCTCATGGCTCGCTCCTGCGGATGAAGTTGGTATGCGGGGTGTCGTCTGCATCATACGTCAGCGCCCCTCTGTGGTAAATCTAGAGACGGAAATGCGAACGCCCCCTCGTCTGAGGGGGCGTTCGTTTGCAAAACGGCGCGCTAGCGCACCGCTGATTCAGCCATTACTTGATCTCGGACAAAAGTGCCGGAGATTTGACCAACTGACGCACGCCGTGTGCGTGGTCTTCTTCATACTTGTTGCCCTTGCACCATTCGCCCACGGTCTTGATGTTCACCTTGGCACACTGCGGACGCACACTCCAGGTCACCTGATACTCGGAACAGGCGCTCTCGTTGTACTTCGGACCGGTGGTGGAACCCATGAACTCGACAGGCTTGCCGGTATCGGTCGGCAGTGCGGAAGCCGACTGGATCTGGTTGAAATCCAGACCGCCCTCGGCCACCAGTGTGTACACCTGAGTCTCTACGCGCAACTCGGGATTCGCGCACTTCGCAGACACGCAGGAACCGAGACCCTTGCCGCCGGGCACATCGCAAGTCGTGTGGACATAGTGCACCTCGATGGTGTCGCCGGGCTTCAGCTCGCCGTGTGCGCTCTTGCACACGCCCTCGCCGGACCATGCCTTCTCGGCCTTGCTCAGCTTCTTGCTGAGGTTGCACTGATAACCGCTGCCATAACCTTCGTGGCCTTCGCCGGTGTAGATTGAGAAGTCCTTGGACTTGTGTTCCGCACCTTCGTGGAAGTGGATGTTGCACAGATGCATCTCGGATGCCGCCGGAGCCGCCTTGAACGTCACCTTGTTGTCACCGCTCTTGCTGTCGATATCGCGCGGTGTCTGCGGACCGAAGCCGGTACATGCCGACGCAGCGGCAGCATGATGCGCATCATGCCCATGCTCGCTACCGTGATCACTCGCCAACGCACTGCCCGAAGCCAACCCCAATACCACCATCAAACCTGCACAACTCTCCCTGAATCTCGTCATTTGCATCTCACCCTAATGTTCGTTGGAAAAATACCGCGTCTTATTATGTGGACTACCTGACAGTGCGATGTCGGGGCGTGATTCTACAAGCAAAGAAAGGAGAAAGTTGGCGCTTTAGAAATGACTAATATAGTTGCGCGCAGCAGGGAGAACGTAGGTCGGGTTACGCAGCGCTATCCCGACCTACGAAACTACAAATATTATTGCGATGCCGCCCTCATATCGCTCATATCACTATTGTTTGGCACAAACTTGCACTTCAATTCCCAGTATTCAACGGGGGTTCCAGGAAATCCCTCTGCTCGAACGTAAAGGTTTAGTGCCAAAGGTGAAGGTGTTAAATCTGCATCAGAAGAGTCGGGGGCGAAGCCCCCGCTAATTAAGTCCAGAGATCGAAGATGATCCAATTCCCTGTCAATCCGAATCACATCACTCGTTCCACAAACCGCTTTAACATCATCTATCGGGCAAAGAATTTTTTCTGCATATGGCCAACCTGCTCTTGAAACATACTTATCAGCACTCTCTATTGCGAACCGAAGAACTCGAACCTGTAGTGACGTAAGCTGCTTAAGAATTCCAATGAAAATTACATTACTATCATCTCCCCCCTCCTTACTACACGCAGATGCCAATAGTCCCGACCACATATCATGAACAACCTCGTCTTGAATCCAAGAACCCTCCTCAAAAACGTCGTGAGCAATCCTAGGTTGAACTGCAACAGGTGCATCGCCATAGTGCAGCTTTACCTTTTCTTCCGCTTTCTTGGCAAGAAGTGTTGCTCTAGATGCACGCCAAGCCTTCACATGATCTTGAAGCAGCAGGCCAAACTCCTCAGACGCTGGAAGACAAATCCGACCTAAAAAAGCTCTCGCAGCATCCACAACTCCATCAGTAATTTTCTCAATTGAGTTAGATACCGGTTTTAGACCGAACACATCAACGCTCTGATCTTCTTTATTCGCCATAAATAGCCTCACTTTATCAACGCCACAACCCTGCTTGCATCGTAGTCTGACCTTCAAATTTCTATCAGTTCCTCAACGGCTTCCCACTCTTCAACATATGCTCGATGCGCGCCTGCGTCTTGTCGGTCGCCAGCAGTTCCATGAAATGCTTGATCTCTAGGTCGAGCAACCATTGTTCATCCACCAGCGAACCCGCTTCCACATCACCGCCGCATAGCGTGTCGGCGACGCGGCAGCCGATGTCGTAGTCGTGTTCGGAGATGAAGCCGCCAGCGAGCATGTTGACCATGGCGGCTTTGAGGGTGGCGGTGCCGGTGCGGCCGGCGACCATGATCTGGTGCTGGTGCAGCGGCGGACGATACGCCGTGGCGTTGAGTGCCTTGGCTTCTTCCTTGGCGATATGCAGCAGTTCGAATCGGTTCATCACGATGCGGTCGGACGGTCTGAGGTAACCCATCTCTCTTGCCAGCTCGGCACTCTTGGCGACTTCGCCCATGGCGATGTGCTGGAAGTAGCGGCGCACGAAGGGGAAGATGTCGATGCGGTTGTCGCTGGAGTAGCGCTGTGCTTCCTGCGAGGCGCGCTGTGCCATCTCCTTACAGCCACCGCCTGCGGGCAACAGACCCACGCCGACTTCAACCAGACCGATGTAGCTTTCCAGCGTGGCGACGATGCGCGAGCAATGGATGGAGAATTCGCAGCCGCCGCCGAGTGCCAAGCCGTCCACGGCAGCGATGGTAGGGATCTGCGCGTATTTCAATCGCATCGAGGTCTGCTGGAACTTGGCGACCACGGTTTCCACCTTGGGCACGTTGCCGGTGGCGGCGTTGAGGATGTCGCCCACACCCCCACCGCCCGCTGCGGTGTATTTGACGCGATTCACCGCGCCCTTGAGCTTGCCGAACAGGCCGGTGTCGGGTGTCTCCTGCACGCCCTGCATGAGTTGCAGCAGGTTCGCGCCCGCCGAGAACGGCGGCTCGCTCTGCCACAGTATGAGCGCAGAGAAATGCGCCTCGGCCTCGTCCACCGCGCGCAGGATGCCGTCCAGCACTTCGTTGCTGACGGTGTGCATCTTGGTTTTGAAACTGAGGATGGCGATACTGTCGCCGGTGTGCCACAGGCGCACCTCGTCGGTCTCGAACACGGTCTCACCGTACTGGCGCACTTCGCCCAGCAGGTGGTCCGGATAGGGCTGGCGCAGGTAGACGGATAGTGCGGAGCGCGGCACCATCGCGCGCGTGGCCGGGGCATAAGAGCCGTGCGCCGTATGCACGCCGCTGCGCGTGGGATCGGCGACCCACACCGGCAACGGTTTGTCCGCCATCGCCTTGCCGGCGGCGATGTCTTCGGCGATCCAGCCGGTGACTTGCGTCCAGCCCGCCGCCTGCCATATCTCGAACGGACCGTTGTCCCAGCCAAAACCCCAGCGCACAGCGAAGTCGAGGTCGCGCGCGTTGTCGGCGATGGCTTCCAGATGCAGCGCGCAGTAATGGAACACGTCGCGAAACACCGACCACAGGAACTGTGCCTGCGGATGCTGACTGTTGCGCAGGCCGGCCAATTTCTTCGCCCAGTCGCGTTCGCGCAGGATCTCCTTCACACCGTCGTCCACCTTGGCATCGGAGAGTTTGTATTCGCGCGTGTGCAGATCGAGCACGTGGATCTCCTTGCCGATCTTCTGGTAGATGCCGCGCTTGCTCTTCTGCCCGAGCGAGCCCTGGTCGACCAGATACTGGAACCAACCCGGCAGTTCGAAATGTTTGTGCCACGGGTCTTCGGTGAGGTTCTCTCGCATGGTGTTGACCACGTGCGCGAACACGTCCAGACCGACCACATCCAGCGTGCGGAAGGTGGCACTCTTGGGGCGGCCGAGATAGCGCCCGGTGAGCGCATCCACCATGTCGAAGCCGAGGTTGAACGCGGCCGCATGGTGCTTGGTGGCGAGCATGGAGAACACGCCGATGCGGTTGGCGATGAAGTTGGGGGTGTCCTTGGCGCGCACCACGCCCTTGCCCAGCGTGGAGACAAGGAAGGTCTCCAGCTGGTCGAGCAGGGCCGCTTCCGTGCCCTTGCACGGGATCAGCTCCACCAGATGCATATAGCGCGGCGGGTTGAAGAAATGGATGCCGCAGAAACGGTGGCGCAGCGCCTCGGGGAAGGCTTCAGCCAAAGTGTTGATGGAAAGGCCCGAGGTGTTGGTGGCAAAGATGGCACGCGCGTTCACGAACGGGGCCACCTTGCGGTACAGATCGGACTTCCAGTCGATGCGTTCGGCGATGGCCTCGATGATGAGGTCGCACTCGCGCAGCTTGTCCAGATGCTGCTCGTAATTCGCCGCTTCGATGTAGCTGATGCGCGATGGTGATGAGATGGGTGCGGGTTCGAGTTTCTTCAAACCGGCCAGCGCCTTGTTCACATTGCCGTTCGCGTCGCCCTCTTTTGCGGGCAGTTCGAACAACAGCGTCTCGACATTGGCATTGACCAGATGCGCGGCGATCTGCGCACCCATCACACCGGCACCGAGCACGGCGACTTTGCGGATATTCAGATGATTGCCCATCGCATTCCCCTCAATCATTAAGCAGTGAAAACGGCGAGGCTCACGCCCCGCCGTTCATGACCTACCAGTTAGAACTTGTAGCCGTACTGCACACTCACGATATCGACGCTGTTGCTGTAGCTTCCGACCAGATAGCCTTTGCCGCTCAACTCCGGATTGGCCGCCGCGCTCTGGTTCATCACGCCGCTCTTGACGAACAGGTGGGCGTAGCCGAAATCCAGCGTGCTGGCAGCATCAGGCTTGTACTGCCCGCCCAGCGCCAGCCAGGTGCGGTCGGCATCCGGGATACGCACGGTACGGTAAGCATCCGACACCGGCGTCTGGTCGAAGGCAAGCCCTGCACGCGCGGTCCACTGCTCGTTGTAGTGATAACTGGTACCGACGGAAACGCGCCAAGTGTCTTTCCAGTTCTCAGGAGTCGCGGCGCCCAGCGACGTACCGTCTGTCTTCTTCACATCCAGCGTCTTGAACACGCTCCAGCCGGTCCAGGTCGCATCGGCCATCACTTCCAGCTTGTCGCCGTACTGGTGCACCGCGCTCATGGAGAAGGAATCCGGCATGGTGATGTCAAGCGTGACAGCTTGGTCCGGCAGCGCGGCGGCCAGCAGTGCCGGACGATCGGCGAAAGTCACATTTCCGGTGAGCTTGTATTTGATCTGGGAACGGTAAGCCGCGCCTATGCGTGTTTGCAGATCCAGCTTGAACAATGCCCCGAAGTTATACCCCCAACCGCTGTCGCTCCCCGTCATGGTACTGAGTCCTTCCAGGTTCGGAATGATTGTGCCACCCGCAGTCGCCTGGAAGATGGCAGCGCTGTAATTCGTCACACCTGTCAGCTCGCCGGAAATGTGCTGGTAGCTCAAGCCCGCACCGACACTGAGCGCATCACTCACGTCATAGGAGATCGATGGATTCAGGTTGATGGTCTGAATCTTGGATTTGACCGCCTGGAAGCGCCCCATCCAGGTCGCGTCGTAGTCAGTCTGCAAACCGAACGGGGCATTGATCCCGATCCCGGCATGCATCTTGTCGTCGATCTGACGGGTGTAATACATGTTGGGCACGAATGCCATGCCGCCGGCATCGCCCCCCGTGCCCGTGCCTGCCGTCTGGAGTGGAGACAGACCGGATATCGTTCCGCTGTACTGTGCGGAAGGTTTGATGAACGCGCCGCCGACGGAGATCTGCGAGTCGTCCAGGCGCGACATACCGGCGGGATTGTAAAAGACTGTCGCGGCATCTTCCGCAGACGCCGCCCCGCCGGCGAATGCATTACCCAGTCCGCTGCCCTGCTCGATCAGCGCAAAACCGGATGCATACACCTGACCTGCCATCAACATCAATGCGCCGGACACCACCGCTCCAACCTTCGATTTCCTGAGGATCATCATTTTTTTCTCCCTGATCGTTGAAAAAGTACCCATCCCTGCCTTCCCACAACCCAACTAAACCGCCGGCAACGGCCGAGGTTTGCGATCCTCGCCCACCGCTACATAGGTAAGCTGCGCCTCCGTCACCTGATGACAGGTTGGATTCTCCGGGTCGCGCTGCACATAGACTTCCACATCCACGGTGATGGATGTGTTGCCGGTTCTGACGATCTTCGTATAGAAACTCACGATGTCGCCGACGAAGATCGGCTGCTTGAACACGAAGGAATTCACCGCCACGGTCGCCACCCGCCCTTTGGCGCGGTGCACGGCAGGGATGCTGCCGGCGACGTCCACCTGTCCCATCAGCCAGCCGCCGAAGATGTCGCCGGTGTAGTTGGCGTCGGACGGCATGGCCGCCACGCGCAGAGTCGGTTCACGGTCGGGCAATGAGGTGACGGGGGTGTTCATGCTCAGTGTCCTTCGTAGAGTGCATCGATCTCGCGCGCGAACTTCGCCACGATCTTGTCGCGTTTCATGCTCAGTTTTGGTGTGAGCAGGCCGTTGTCTATGGTCCACGGTTCGGTCAGTAACAACACGCGGTTGACCTTGGCATAGCCGGGGAAGGCACGGATGTTGCGCGCGATACGGCGCAGCAATTTTGCTTCCACGTTGCTGTCGGTGAGCGATTCCGGCATGTCGGGCCGCACGCCGACCTTGGCCGCGATGTCCGGCCACACCACGGGGTTAAGCACCACCAGCGCGACCAGATAGGGTTTGCCTTCACCGAGGATCATCGCCTGATCGATCAGCGGATCGTGCAGGATGGCCGCTTCCATATCGGCCGGCGGGATCTTTTCGCCGTTGGCCATCACGATGATCTCTTTCAGACGACCGGTGATGTAGACGTGGCCGGTCTCGCTGATGCGCGCGATGTCACCGGTGTTGAGCCAGCCGTCGGCATCTATCATCGCCTTGGTCGCTTCCGGATTGTTCCAGTAGCCCATCATCACGTTCGGGCCTTTCACCAGCAGCGCGTTCTGCGTGCCCAGCTTGATCTGCACATCGCGGATCGGCTGGCCCACGCTGTCCGGGAAATTATTGTCCAGATGATTGCCGGTGACGATGGGGCTGGTCTCGGTCAAACCGTAGCCCTGCACCACCGGCAGACCGAGGCCGACGAACATGCGGGAGATGTCGGCATCCAGCGCCGCACCGCCGGTGACCGCCGTGCGCAATCGACCGCCCAGGCGCGCCAGCAGCTTCTTCGCCACCAGCTTGTCCAGCAGCGGCCACAGCAGGAATGAGGCCTTCCACGGACCGCGTCCCTGTTCGTGCTCGAAGCGCGCCCAGCCCACCTCGACCGCCAGATGGAACAGTTTCTTGCGCAGCGGCGGCCCCTCTTCCAGCTTGGCGCTGATGGCGGAATAGATGCGCTCGTAGATGCGCGGCACTGAGATCAGGATGGTGGGATGTATGGTCTGCAGGTCTTCGGAAAGCAAGGGGATGGAACGCGCGTAGGCGACTGTCGCGCCGGTCATCACTTGCAGGTAATAACCGCAGGTGCGCTCGAAGGTATGCGACAGCGGCAGGAAGGACAGCAGCAGATCGTCGTTGTAGAGCGCAAAGGTGCCCAGCGCGGAGTGTGTGTTGCTCAGCATGTTGCGGTGACTCAGCATCACGCCCTTCGGTTTGCCGGTGGTGCCGGAGGTATAGATGATGCTGGCCAGTTCGCCCATCTCGCACGGCACGGGCGCTTGCAACTCGGCGGCAGACGGCAAGGCATGCGCTGCCGATATCAGACGCGAGTCATCGCTCTTTACCTCGTCCAGTGAGATGAAACGCTGCACACTGGGCATCAGCGATTTCACCGCGTTCAATTCCTGCCATTGCTCGGCAGTCTCGAACAGCAACACCTTGGCCTGCGCATCGTTCACGATGTAGGCGATATTCTCGGCGCGGTCCACGGTATACAGCGGCACGGTGACCAGCCCCAGCGACATCGCCGCTTGGTCGAACATCACCCATTGCGGACAGTTGCGCAGCATCAAGGCCACGCGGTCGCCTTTTTGCAGACCTTCCTTGGCCAGCGCCGCCTGCCAGCGCGCCACTTCTGCCAGCATCTGGCGCCAGCTCAGACTCACCCATCCGTTCAGGTTCGCATCGAAATATCGGTAGGCTTCTTTATCCGACGAGCGCCTTACCCGCTCAAGGAACAAACCGTGCAGCGTCCCCGCCTGATCAGGTGTGATCACGTCTACGTTGTCTGGTGTCGTCATGGCGCTCTCCCCTTATTGTTATTTCTGCAAGAACAGATCATCGAACAGCAGCTCTCCCGGACTGACTGCATAGTGCTCGAAGTCACTTACGCCTTCTTCGCGCAGAACCTCCTCGTCGATGAAGAAATTGCCGCTGCAGGTATCGCTGGAACGCATCAGGATGGCATGCGCGGCATCGGCCACGATGGCAGGTTTACGCGAGGCGTGCAGGATCTCTGCGGGGAAGTTGTATTCGATGGCGGCCGTGGCGATGGTGGTGCGCGGCCACAGGCAGTTGCAGGCGATGCACGCTGCCGCGAACTCGCGCGCCAGCCCCATGGTCACCATGCTCATGCCGTATTTGGAGATGGTATAGGCCACATGCGGCGCGAAATTTTCCGGCCCCATGTTCAGCGGCGGAGACAGGGTGAGAATGTGCGGATTCACCGCTTGCTTCAGATGCGGGATACAGGCCTGCGAAGCAAGGAAGGTGGCGCGCATGTTCACGTCCCACATCAAATCAAGGCGCTTGGCCGGTGTCTCCAGTGTAGGCGTGAGGCTGATGGCGCTGGCGTTGTTCACCAGCACATCGATGCCGCCGAAATGCGCGGCCGCCTGTTCGACCGCATCGTGGATGGCCTGCTCGTCGCGCACATCCAGCTGCAATGCCAGTGCCTGTCCTCCCGCCGCGACCACCTCTTCCGCCACACTATGGATGGTGCCCGGCAGCTTGGCATGCGGCTCGACCGTCTTGCCGGTGATGATCACCTTTGCGCCGTCGCGCGCGCAGCGCAAGGCGATCTCCCTGCCGATCCCGCGACTGGAACCGGTGATGAAGACCACCTTGTCGCGCAGGCTGCTCATCCGTTCGCCTGCAGTTGTCGCGCATCGAAATCGTCGACCATGATCACCTTGCGTCGCAGCATGTAATCACGTTCCAGCTGTATCGCCTGTTCAGCCGTGATGATGCCGATATCACGCGCCTCGACGATACGCGTCATCTCGTCCATCGCTTTGAGTTTTCCGGCCTTGGCTTCTTTTTCCAGCATGGCCTGCATCGGTTCGCACGCCAGCGTGCTGGCCAATGCCGCTTCCAGCGCACCGACTGCATCCTGCTCGTCGCGCTTGATGTACATGCCCGCGGTGAGCCGGTCGCGCGCATCACCCGGCTTCAACAGCAGCGCCGCCACCTGGTGGCCTCTGTTATCGGAAGGCGGTTGGCGGCATTGCCCCAGCGGGAAGACGACCAGACGCAGCAGCAGCGCGAAGAAACGGTTGGGGAAGTTCTGTATCACACCGTCGAATGCCATCTGGATGCGATACAGCCCGTCTTCCATCGCCCAGTGCAACAGCGGCTCGTCGGCCTGCGGACGACCGTCGTCCTCGAACTTCTTCAACACCGCCGAGCACAGATAGAGGTTGCTCAACACATCCCCCAGTCGAGCCGAGAGTTTCTCCTTGCGCTTCAGCCCGCCGCCCAGCACCAGCATGGCGATATCCGCCGCAAAAGCGAACGACGCCGCATAACGCGTCAGCAACTGGTAATAACGGTGCGTCGGCGCGCCGGTCGGAACGTAGATCAAACGTCCACCCGACAAGCCATACAGCACCGAACGCACCGCATTGCTCAGACTGAAACTGATGTGCGCGAAGAAAGCCCGGTCGAAATCCAGCGAGGCACGTTCTGCGTTCTGGTCGTGCGCCGCCTGCATCTCTTTCAGCACATAAGGATGGGAGCGCACCGCGCCCTGACCGAAGATCATCAGGCTGCGCGTGAGAATGTTCGCGCCTTCCACCGTGATGCCGATCGGCGTCTGCTCGTACATGCGCGCCAGATAGTTGTCCGGTCCCATGCAGATGCCCTTGCCGCCGTGCACGTCCATCGCATCGTTGATCACCATACGGCCGCGCTCGGTGCAGTGATACTTGGCGATGGCCGACACCACCGAAGGTTTCTCATGCAGATCGACCGCCAGCGCCGTCATGCGTCGCGCCGCGTCCATCACATAGGTGTTGCCGCCGATGCGCGCCAGCGCTTCTTCCACGCCCTCGAACTTGCCGACCGGCATGTGGAACTGCTTGCGCACGCGGCCATAGGCTCCGCTGCTGCGCGCCGCCAGCTTGGCACCGCCCACCGCACTGGCCGGCAGCGAGATGGAACGCCCCACCGACAGACAATCCATCAACATGCGCCAGCCCTGGCCGATGCGCGACATGCCACCGATGATGTACTCCATCGGAATGAACACATCATTGCCTACCGTCGGCCCGTTGAGGAATGCAGAGTTGAGCGGGAAGTGGCGGCGGCCGATCTGCACACCGGGCAGATCGGTGGGGATCAGGGCCAAGGTGATGCCCAGCGACTTCTCCGCGCCCAATATATGCTCCGGGTCATACAGCTTGAATGCCAGCCCCAGCAGTGTCGCCACCGGTGCCAGCGTGATGTAACGCTTCTCCCAGTTGAGGCGGATGCCCAATACCTGCTGACCGTTGAATTCGCCATGACACACGATGCCGCTATCCGGGATCGCCCCCGCATCGGAACCCGCGAACGGTCCAGTCAGCGCGAAACACGGCACTTCCAACCCCTGCGCCAGACGCTTCAGGTATTTGTCCTTCTGTTCCGGCGTGCCGTATTTCAACAGCAACTCGGCCGGCCCCAGCGAGTTCGGCACCATCACCGTCACACCCGCTGTACCGCTGCGCGAGGAGACCTTGGTCACCACCGCCGAATGCGCCTGCGCCGAGAACTCCAGTCCGCCGTATTCCTTCGGAATGATCATGCCGAAGAAACCCTTGTCCTTGATGAACTGCCACACCTCGGGCGACAGATCCTGCCGGATGTGGGTGATGTCCCAATCATCCAGCATGGCGCACAGCTGCTCCACCTCGTTGTCGAGGAAAGCCTGCTCGCGTTCGGAGAGGCCGGTCTTGGGCATCTCCAGCAGCTTGCTCCAGCGCGGACGACCACTGAACAACTCGCCATCCCACCACACCGTACCGGCGTCCAGCGCCTCCTGCTCGGTCTGCGAGACCTGCGGTAATATCTTTCGGAAGATCTTCAGGATGAAATTGCTGATCAGCAGGCGGCGCAGATAAGGCACACCGAACACCAGCACAAAGATGACCAGCGCGAGATAGATGTTCTTCAGGGCCCCGTCGGAGATGCGGCTCTCGACAGCGATCACCGGCACCAGCACCAGCAAAGCAAACAGCCAGCCCCAGATCGAGGATCGGAAGAATGCCAGTAAAAGGAAGACAGCAAGGACTACCACCGTGATCGTTATCGCCATTTTCTAACCTCGTTTATTGTTATGCGGGATTGGGTTGAACTTTAACCCTATCGCGCCCCCCGCGACAATGGTTATATATATGTGCACCGGACAGAAACCATGTCAGCAACTCATTGACTAAGCGCCCGGCTTTCCCCACACTGTCCCCCATGTCCATGCGATCCAGAAAATTCATCGCCTTAATTCTGCTGCTGTGGCTGCCGCTGTTCAGCGCCAGCGCCGTGGCGGAGTCGCTCGCCATGCAGATGCAGCTCGGCGACTGCCATGAATCGTCCGAGATGATGGCCATGTCGCACGACGACATGATGGATCACGGCATGATGCAGCACGAGACCATACAGGCAAGTAACGAGGAAGAGTCCTCTTGCACCTCCTGCGCGATCTGCCATGTGGCCGGTTCCGCATTCCTCGATGCGCCTGCTGTTGCGCTGCAATACATCGAGATCGCCTCGCAGGCGGTCAGTTTCATCCCCGAGACTTTCGTCTCCCATCATTCCGCACCGCTGGTTCCGCCCCCTCTCGTTGCCGCTTGATGCGGGACGAGTCCGTCTGTTGAATCCGTAGTACCCCACTCGTCCCGCTTCGTGCGGCGTCCGTTCGCGGTCGTCCGCCTGCATTCCAACTGCAACAGGAAGCGGAACATGAGACACGTATCAGTAATTTTCACTTTGCTCGGCGCGCTGTGGCTGACACCCGCGACAGCCGAACCGACGCTGGGCAGCGACCTCGACGGCCTGCTGGCCTATGCGCGCGAGCACAACCCGGAGCTGGCGGCGGTACGGCATGAAGCGACGGCAGCGATGCAAAACAGCGAATCGTCCGACACGCTGGCCGATCCGCTGCTGCGCATCGAGCCTATGGATGTGAGCAACGGCAATCCGGCCACCAAGTTCACCCTGATGCAGAAGCTGCCCTGGTACGGCACGCGCGACCTGCGCCACGAAGTGGCCGATGCACGCAGCGAGGAAGCGGAAGGCCGCGTCGCCGCCACCTGGGCGGATCTGTCCACACGCATCAAGCAGGCTTATGCGCGCTATGCCTACACCATCGGCAGCGAGCAACTGACGCAGCAGACGCTGGAACTGCTGAACGGGCTGGAGCAGATCGCGCAGACGCGCTACGCCAACGGCCTCGGCCAGCAACAGGATGTGATCCGCATCCAGCTCGAACAGACCCGCTTGCAGACCGAGCTGATCGCCGTGCAAAACGCACATCACCACAGCCATGTGCGACTGAATGCATTGCTGTCTCGCCCCGGCAATGCCGAGCTGGCGGAACCCGCCGCACCACGCCCCATGCCGACGCCCGCGCAACTGGACGAGGCCGCCCTGCTCGAACGGCTGGACGCACAGAACCCGCAACTGCGCATGGCCGACGCCAGCCTGCGCGCCGCCGACCGCCAGCGTGAACTGCAATATGCCGACCGCTATCCGGACGTGACGCTGGGCATCGCGCCGACGCACAGCAACGGCAGCATCTCGCGCTGGGACGTGATGCTGGAACTGAACATCCCGCTGCAACAATCCACCCGCCGCGCACGCGAAGGCGAGGCGGAAGCACGACTGTCTGCGGCCAGCAGCCGCAAGCAGTCGCTACTGGAACAGAAGCGCGCCGCACTTTCTGAAGCGCTGTCCGCACTGGAGACCGCACGCCGCACCGAGCAACTGATCGCCACCCGCCTGCTGCCGCAGGCGCAGCTCTCGCTGGATGCCACGCTGGCCGCGTATGAAACAGGCAAGTCCGGCTTCGCCATGCTGATCCAGGCACAACAACAACTGCTGACCATCCGTCAGCAACGGCTGCGCGCGCAGACCGACATGCAACTCGCGCTGGCCGATATCGAAAACCTGCTGGGAGAATCACTATGAACGACAAGATCAAACTCGCACTGGGCGGACTGCTACTCGCCCTCGTCGCATCCGGCAGTTACTGGTATGGGAAGTCCAGCACCGAGTCCAAAGTGCCGAGTGCCGAGAACAAGGCGGAGCGCAAGCTGCTCTACTACCGCAACCCGATGGGCTTGCCCGACACCTCGCCGGTGCCCAAGAAAGACTCGATGGGCATGGACTACATCCCGGTGTATGCGGGCGAGGAAACGGAGGACAAGGAAGGCTTCAGCGTCAGCGCGGCCAAGGTGCAGAAGCTGGGCGTGCAGAGCGAAGCGGCTGCGATGCGCGAACTGGGTGCCAGCCTGCGCCTGAACGCGCGCATCGAAACCGATGAGCAACGCCTGACCACCATCGCGCCCAAGTTCGAAGGCTGGGTGGAGAAATTGTTCGTCAACACCACCGGCCAATCCGTGCGCAAAGGCGAACCCCTGTTCGAGGTGTACAGCCCGGAACTGGTGTCCGCCCAGCGCGAACTGGCGCTGGCGAAACAAGGTCTGGCATCACTGAAGGAAGCTGATGCAGAAGCGCAGCAGAGCATGCAACGCCTGGCCGACGCCAGCGCCGCGCGCCTGAAGAACTGGGACATCGCCGGTGCGCAACTGAATGGCGGGCGCATCACCTACTACGCCCCTGCCAACGGCATCGTGCTGGAGAAGAAGGCCATCGAAGGCATGCGCTTCATGCCCGGCGAGACGCTGTACCGCATCGCCGACCTGTCCACGCTGTGGGCCATCGCCGATGTGCCGGAGCAGGACATCGGCAAGCTGCGCCGGGGCGACACGGCACAGGTCACGGTAGAGGCCTACCCCGGCCGCATGTTCGAAGGCAAAGTGGATTTCATCTATCCCACCCTGAACGAGATGACGCGCACCGGGCAAGTGCGCATCGTGCTGCGTAATGCGGACGGTGCGCTCAAGCCATCCATGTATGCGCAAGCACTGATCGCGGGCGGCAAGGCCGCCAAGGTGCTGACCGTACCGACTTCGGCCGTGATCGACAGCGGCGCACAGCAGACCGTGCTGGTGCGTCTGGATGAAGGGCGCTTTGCGCCGCGTGTCGTAACCCTGGGCCAGCGCAGCGATGACTACGTGGAAGTGCGCAACGGCCTGACGGAAGGCGAACAAGTGGTCACCCGCGCCAACTTTCTGCTCGATTCAGAGAGCAATCTGCAAGCGGCATTCAGCGGCATGGGCAACACCCAGCCCCCGCAGAAAACCAAGACGGTCGGCCATAGCGCAACCGGGGTGCTGGAGGAAGACTATGGCGACGGCAATGTCAGCATCACCCACGAACCCATCCCCACGCTCAGTTGGCCGGCCATGACCATGGACTTCGCGCTGGCGAATCCGTCATTGGTGGCGAATCTGAAACCGGGCAGCGCCATCGAGTTCGAGATCGTCGAACGCGGGCAGGGCGAATGGGTGATCACCAAGCTGCAAGCGCAGCATGGGAGACACTGACATGTTGAACACAGTCATCGAGTGGTCGGCGAAGAACCGCTTCCTGGTTCTGCTCGCCACCCTGTTCATCACACTGTCCGGCATCTACGCGCTGATGAAGACGCCGCTGGACGCGCTGCCCGACCTGTCCGACGTGCAGGTGATCGTCTATACCGAATATTCCGGACAGGCACCACAAGTAGTTGAGGATCAGGTCACCTACCCGCTCACCACCGCGATGCTGGCGGTGCCGAACTCGAAAGTGGTGCGCGGTTTCTCCTTCTTCGGCGCGTCGTTCGTGTACGTCATCTTCGAGGACGGCACCGACATCTACTGGGCGCGTTCGCGCGTGCTGGAATATCTGAATCAGGCAGCGGGGCGTCTGCCGCGCAACGTGTCGCCGCAACTGGGGCCGGATGCCAGCGGCGTGGGCTGGGTGTACCAGTACGCGGTGTTGAGCGACAAGCATGACCTCGCCGAGCTGCGCACCCTGCAGGACTGGTATCTGCGCTACCAACTGACCAAGGCGCAAGGCGTGGCCGAAGTGGCGAGCATCGGCGGACAGGTGCAGCAATACCAGGTCACGGTCGATCCGGTGAAGCTGCGCGCCTACGGCATCCCGCTGAGCCGTGTGTCGCAGGTGATACGCGACGGCAACCGCGATGTCGGCGGACGCGTGCTGGAGATGGCCGAGACCGAATACATGGTGCGCGGTCGCGGCTATCTGCGCGGCAAGGCAGACATCGAGATGCTGGTGGTGAAAGCTGAGCGCGGCACGCCGGTGCTGCTGCGCGACATCGCACGCATCGAGCTCGGGCCGGACAGTCGGCGCGGCATCGCCGAGCTGGATGGCGAAGGCGAAGTGGTGTCCGGCATCGCCATGGCGCGCTACGGCCAGAACGCGCTGGAGGTGATCGCCAACATCAAGCAGAAAATCGCCGAGGTGTCCGCCGGTCTGCCGGATGGCGTAACGATACGCGCGGTGTACGACCGCTCGGAGCTGATCCAGCGCGCCATCGCCACGCTCAAGCACACGCTGCTCGAAGAAGGGCTGATCGTGGCGCTGGTATGCATGGTGTTTCTGATGCATGCGCGCAGCGCACTGGTCGCCATCGTCATGCTGCCCATCGGCGTGCTGATGGCGTTCATCGCCATGCGCGCGCTGGGTCTCAATTCCAACATCATGAGTCTGGGCGGCATCGCCATCGCCATCGGCGCGATGGTGGATGCGGCGATTGTGATGATAGAGAACGCGCATAAGCATCTGGAGCGCATGAAGGATGAGTCATCGCGCTTCGATGCCATCCTTGCCGCGTGTAAGGAAGTCGGCCCCTCCCTCTTCTTCTCGCTGCTCATCATCACCGTCTCCTTTCTGCCGGTGTTCACACTGGAAGCACAAGAAGGACGCTTGTTCGCACCGCTGGCATTCACCAAGACCTTCGCCATGGCGGGCGCGGCGTTGCTTTCCGTCACGCTGGTACCAGTGCTGATGCTGCTGTTCATCAAAGGACGCATCCGGCCCGAGTCCGCGAACCCGCTCAACCGCTGGATGATCGCCGTCTACCGCCCGCTCATCCACTGGGTGCTGGCAAAGAAAAAAGCGACGCTGGCCATCGCGGTCGGTGTGCTCGTCTTGAGCATCTATCCCGCACTGAAACTGGGCAGTGAATTCATGCCCACGCTGAACGAAGGCACGCTGTTCTACATGCCCACCGCCCTGCCTGGTCTGTCGGTGACCAAGGCTGCCGAGCTGTTGCAGACGCAGAACAAGATCATCAAGAGCTTCCCCGAGGTGGCATCGGTATATGGCAAGGCAGGACGCGCCGGAACCGCTACCGATCCCGCACCGATGGAGATGTTCGAAACGGTGATCAACCTCAAGCCTCAGGAGGAATGGCGCGACGGCATGGATACCGACAAGCTCATCGCCGAGATGGACAAGGCGCTGCAGTTCCCCGGCGTGGCGAACTCGTGGACGATGCCGATCAAAGCGCGCATCGACATGCTCTCCACCGGCATCCGCACGCCCATCGGCATCAAGGTATTCGGCAAGGATCTGAACGAGATGGAACGGCTGGCGAAACAGATCGAGTCGGTGGTGAAGAACATCCCCGGCACCAGCTCCGCTTATGCCGAGCGCATCACCGGCGGCTATTACCTCGACATCGAACCGGACCGCGCCGCACTGGCCCGCTACGGGCTGAGCATCGGCACGATGCAGGATGTGATCGCCTCGGCATTGGGCGGCGTGAACGTCACCACCACGGTGGAAGGACTTGAACGCTTTGGCGTCAGCGTGCGCTATCCGCGCGAACTGCGCGACTCGCCCGAGAAGATCGCGCGCGAAGTGCTGGTCACCACACCGGACGGCGCGATGGTCCCGCTCGGCCAACTCGCCAGCGTGCGCATCAGCAAAGGCGCGCCCAGCATCCGCACCGAGAACGCCCTGCTCTCCGCCTACATCTATGTCGACATCCGCGACCGTGACATCGGCTCCTACGTGGCCGAGGCACGCAAAGCCGTGAACGAACAAGTGACCTTCCCGCCCGGCTACTACGCCACCTGGAGCGGCCAGTTCGAATACATGGAACGCGCCATCGCCAAGATGAAGATCGTCATCCCGGTCACGCTGCTGCTCATCTTCCTGCTGCTGTATCTCAACTTCCGCCGCGTCACCGAATCGCTGATCGTGATGCTGTCCGTGCCGTTCGCGCTGGTCGGCGGCGTGTGGCTGTTGTGGCTGCTGGATTACAACCTCTCTGTCGCGGTCGCGGTCGGCTTCATCGCACTGGCCGGCGTGGCGGCCGAGACCGGCGTGGTGATGCTGATCTATCTGGAGAAGGCATGGCAGGAAGTGCAAACCCGCTGTGCTGCGGCTGGCCGCCAGCCTTCAGCCCAAGACTTGTACGCCGCCATCATGGAAGGCGCAGTGGAACGCGTGCGCCCCAAGATGATGACCGTGGTCGCCATCATGGCCGGCCTGCTGCCCATCCTGTGGAGCAGCGGCACTGGCTCGGAAGTGATGCGCCGTATCGCCGCCCCCATGGTCGGCGGCATGGTGTCTTCGGCTGTGCTCACCCTGCTGGTGATCCCGGTCATCTACGCGCTCGTCAAGCAACACCAACTTTCCTCAACCCACTGAAAGGAGCTCGCCATGAAACAACTCACACTCGCTATCACCCTGCTGGCTTTCATCGGCATTGCCCAGGCGGCCTCTCATGAACACGAGATGAAGCACGACATGTCATCACACAATATGCAATCGCATGACATGCACGCGGCCATGCACCAAGGCATGGGTGTCGTGAAAGCGGTCAAATCCGGCAAGGTGCAGATCGCCCACGAACCAATCCCGTCACTGCAATGGCCGGCGATGACTATGTGGTTCGAACTGAAAGGTCATGCCGGTCACGACATCAAGGTCGGCGACCGGGTGCATTTCGAGATGATGCAGGGAGAAAAGAAGAAGTGGGTGATCGAGAAGATCAAGAAACAGTAGAACCTATCACCGTAAAGGACGGAAACGGCCACGTGTCCGTCCTTTAGAAAGGTTTCAAATCTCGAATGTCAGCGATGTTGTCTGATGAGGCGTTTGCGATGCCAGCAGCGCCGGGTTGAAGAAACGCACTGTGTTGCGCCCCTCCTTCTTCGCCTGATACATCGCCATATCGGCACGCTTGATCAGCTCGTCGACCGACTCCGCGTTTCCGCGGAACACCTTCACGCCGATGCTGGGTGAACTTTCGTGTATCTGATCCTTGAGCTGATAAGGGATCGCCAACGTTGCGCGGATCTTTTCTGCGACCAGCCTCAAATTCTGCTCGACCACTTCCTCGTTGGTGCCGACGTTCTCGATGAGGACCACGAACTCATCCCCGCCCAATCTGGCGACCGTATCCACCTCGCGAACTGTCGCCCTGATGCGCTGCGCCACCTCCATGAGTAATAGATCCCCATAGTCATGCCCTAGCGTATCGTTAAGCACTTTGAAGCGATCCAGATCGAGAAAGAACACAGCGCCTAGATTTCCGCTGCGAGCAGAAGCGGCTATGGCTGCCTTGAGGCGCTCCGTGAACAAGCGCCTGTTGGGAAGATGCGTCAGCGGGTCATGGAACGCCTGATTCCGCATCTCCTCCTCAAACCGCTTCAGATCAGTAATGTCCGTAAAGATGCCGACATACTCCGTCGTATGCCCCTCGGCATCCTTGACGGCGGTGATGGTCAGCCTTTTCGGGAACACTTCACCATTCTTGCGTTTATCCCAGATATCACCGGACCAGCTACCGTAAGTGGACAAGTGTTGCCACATGCCAATGAAAAAACTCTGGTCGTGCCGCCCTGAGCTCATGAAGCGCGGATTCTTGCCCAGGACCTCCTCTTCACCGTAACCCGTGATATCCGTGAACGCGTGATTGACCTTGATTATCCTGGAGTCGGCATCCGTGATCATGATCGCCTCGTGCGTTTCGAAGGCCACCGCCGCCACGCGCAAACTTTCCTCAGCCCGCTTCCGCGCAGTGATGTCCGTACGCATGGAGATATATTCGGCGGGCTTGCCTTCTTCGTTCACGTAGGGAACGATCGTGGTCGCCACCCAATAGAGCGCGCCGTCCTTTTTCCTGTTACAGATCTCACCATGCCAGACTGAGCCCGTGGCGATCGTGCGGTACATCTCGCGGAAGAACGCCTTGGAATGAAAACCCGAATTCAGGATCCTGTGATCCTGACCGATCAGCTCGTCCTGTGAATATCCGCTGATTTTGCAGAACTGGTCATTGGCATAGAGAATCTTGCCCTTGACATCAGAGACCCCGACGATCGCGTGCTGATCAAGCGCGTACTTATGATGCCGCAAGGTATCAAGTGCCCTTCTCGACTCTTCCTGGGTGTCTCTCAGCCTTTGTTCAATATTCCTACGTTCGACGATCTCGTCTTGCAGTTTATTGTTGAGCGCCCCCAGTTCCTGCATACGCTTTTCCAACTGCGCAGAGAGGGTCTTGTAATACCCGGATTGTTCACTCTCGCTCCTGAAACTCAGTTTGGAGCGCCACTTTATGAATCCTTCGAGTAGGTTGCGAAGCATAGACATCCTTTCCTTCTGATGCCCTATCCATGTAACAAGGGACCGCAAAGCAACACAAGCGTCTGCTTGCCTGCCGCCCCATTTTCGCCATGAAAACGTGCTCTTCATCGCAATTTTGGATGCTAACACCGACTAGCAGAGAGGCACATCGTCCTTTCGAACTACATCCACACCCCCACTCTAACTATGCCTTGGCCTATATAGAAGCCCGTCTCTTCGAAGTGGTTATTGAGTCGCACCTGTGCGGCCGGTCATGACTTCGCCGATCCATCCAGCGAACAGAATAGGTCTTCCCTGCGCGACAGCGGGTTGATGTGGAACATGCGGAAGGCGCCGTAGCCTTTTGCGCTGGGGATGGTGCCGGCGTAGCGGTAGCGTGCCCAGTGTTCGCCTTCGAGTTCGAGCATGGCGACCAGCGGTTCGGTGCCGAATATCTCGCCGGGTGGCGTGACCGGTTCGATACGCGCGGTCTTGGTGACGTCGGTGCTGGCGTAGGTGACGGTCTGCGCCAGATGGTCATAGAGTTTGTAGACGGGGCCGTAATGCAGACCGATACGCAGCATGAGCGGTTCGTCGAGCGCGAGGGAAGATTGGTCCAACGTGCTCATCGCGTCGTTCAGTTCGGCGGCGATGTGGGCGACCGTTGAGGCTTTGCGCGCGACCAGATAGATGGCATCGCCCCATGTGTCGACGAACTGGATGTCGTCCCGGTAGCGGTCGATGACGGCAGCGAGCACCGGGTGCAATTCATTGAAGAACCACACCACACCGCTGTCGCTCAGCTTGCTGAAGCCGCGCACGTCGGAGAACAGGATGGCGTGCGGTTCGCGTCGCAAGGTTGGATGATACTGACCGAATTCTCTCACCACAGCCCGCGGCAGGTGCACCGGGCTGTCGATGACTTCGGAGCGATGGCCGAGTGACTGCCACTTGCTGATGTTGGAATAGGTACTCGATTGCTGGTCGGATACCACGCTGTCCCAGATGGCGGCTTGCATCACTTTCGCCTGCAGCGATTCGGCACGCATAACGGACATGCCCATGGCGATCTCGGCACAGTATTTGAACAGCCCGTCCTCGCCGAGGAAGTCCGACTCGGTGGCGAAGGAGACAAGATTGGCCTGCTCCAGACAGCGATGGAATCGCTCCACCCATTGTTCGCCTGCGGGACGCACCGAGATATCGCAGAAGGCATCCACCGCGAACGGCAACCACACGTTGAGTTCGCCGCCCTGCTTCAGGACGGTTTCGGCGAACAGGATGTCGGAACCGGCCGCAAGTGAACCGTAGGCGATCACACAATGGTTGGCTTGCAGCACTTGATCGATGCGCTGCTGCAATGCGGTCTCCTCTGTTCCATCCAGCGGGCGATGACCGTCGAAGATGTGTCCGCAGTAATGCAGCACGGTCTCCGGCAGCATGGGGTCGACGATCTGCGGGTCTATGCCCATGTAGCTGCACACCAGCCGCAACTGGCGATTCATGCGCGCACGGGTGAGCAGATTGTTCTGGTTGAAACTCGCGGCCTCGCGTATCGCCGCACCGGCCGCTATGGGTTTACCCAGCAACAGATAGGCTTCGGATAAAGTCGCCAGCGGGAAGAAGCGCGGGCCGGTGTCTTGCTGCGCCAGTTCGATGGCGACTTCGGCCAAGGCACGCGCACTGGAATCCGACCCGGAGAGCATGTACAGCGTGGCCGCGTTGATGGCGGAATAGTGTCCGCCGAAATGGTTATAGGCCTTGTGATAGGTGACGGCGGCGGTGTGGAAACGTTCGCGCCCCAGTCCCTCGAACGGCTTGGGCTGGGAGATGTCGACTTCGAGGAAAGCCAGGTCTTTCAGCATGCGCGGCTCCAGTGCGCGCACGTATTCGTTCTGGCTCAGGTGCAGCTTATAGGCGTAGAAGGCATCCAGTGCGCGCTGCTTGGCATTGCAACGCGACAGCGACAACACCGCGCAATACTGGAAGAACTCGTCATGCGGACTCAGGCGCAGTCCGGCCTGCGCGAGGTCGTGCTCCTTCAGATGGTCGCCGGTCTTCTGCGCGGCCAGCATGGCGACTCGGATCTCTTCCAGCTTGGCGCTCATCGCATCTTTTCCACGGCTTCTTCCACCCGCTCCACCGCGATCACCTGCATGCCTTCGATCTTGTGCTTGGGCGCGTTGGCTTTGGGGATGATGGCTTGGGTGAAACCGAGTTTGGCGGCTTCTTTCAATCTTTCCTGACCGCGCTGTACCGGGCGCACTTCACCGGCCAACCCGACTTCGCCGAACACCACCATCTTCTCAGGCAGCGGTTTGTTCTTCAGCGAGGAGACGATGGCGAGCAGCACGGCGAGGTCGGCGCCCGGCTCGGTGATCTTCACGCCGCCCACGGCGTTGATGAACACGTCCTGATCGAAACAGGCGACACCCGCGTGGCGGTGCAGCACGGCCAGCAGCATGGCGAGGCGGTTCTGTTCCAAGCCCAGCGACAGACGGCGCGGCGTGGGGGAATGGGAATCATCGAGCAGCGCCTGGATCTCCACCAGCAAGGGGCGCGTCCCTTCCTGCGTCACCATCACGCAGGAACCGGCTACCTGCGCGCCGTGCTGCGACAGGAACAGCGCGGAAGGATTGCTCACTTCGCGCAGGCCTTTCTCGGTCATGGCGAACACGCCCAGCTCGTTCACCGCACCGAAGCGGTTCTTGAACGCGCGGATGAGGCGGAAGCTGGAATGCGTGTCACCCTCGAAATACAAAACAGTGTCGACGATGTGTTCCAACACGCGCGGCCCGGCCAGTGCGCCTTCCTTGGTGACATGGCCGACCAGGATGATGGTCACGCCCGCGCTCTTGGCGATGCGCGTGAGTTGCGCCGCGCATTCGCGCACCTGCGCCACCGAGCCGGGTGCACTGGTGAGTTGTTCGGAATACACGGTCTGGATGGAGTCGATCACCACCACTTGCGGTTTCTCGCTCGTGATAGCGTGCTGGATCTTCTCCAGTTGTATCTCCGGCAGCAGATGCACTTCGCTTGCATCGAGCGACAGGCGCTTGGCGCGCAAGGCGATCTGCTGCGCCGATTCCTCGCCGCTGACATAGAGCACTTTTTTGGTGGCGGACAGATGCGCCAAAGCCTGCAGCAACAGGGTGGATTTGCCGATACCCGGATCGCCGCCGATCAGCACCACGCCGCCCTCCACCAGCCCGCCGCCCAGCACGCGGTCGAACTCGGCGATGCCTGTCGGCGTGCGCGACACTTCGCTCGCTTCCACATCGGCCAGTTGCTGCAACTTGCCCGATGCCGCCAAGGCACTGAAACGGTTCTTGCCCGCCGCCGGTGCGGCTTCCGCCACCGATTCGACCAGCGTATTCCATTCACCGCAATGCGGGCACTGGCCCTGCCACTTGGGGGACTGTCCGCCGCACTCGGTACAACTGTAGATCGTCTTTGCTTTTGCCATGTCTTCCTGTCAACGCTTGCGCGCCGTCATACGTGTTTCAATCTTTCATATATCTCGAGGATTCGCGGCAACCCCTGATGCAAGGCATCCATCACCGCCGGATCGAAATGCCTGCCGGCATCCTCGTTCATCACTTCGATGGCGCGCTCTACGGTCCATGCTTCCTTGTAGGGGCGCTTGGAAGTGAGTGCGTCGAACACATCAGCCACTGCCACGATACGCGCAGACAATGGGATCGCCTCGCCCGACAGGCCGGCAGGATACCCGTTGCCGTCCCATTTTTCATGATGGCATTCGGCGATCTCGATTCCCAGTGTGAAGATGCTGTGCCCTAAGGCGTTCATCTGCGCTTCGCTGCGGCGCAAGGCCTGCCCGCCGATGACGGGATGGCGCTCCATCTCCTTGCGCTCCGCCTCGTCCAGCCGTCCGGGTTTGAGCAGGATGCTGTCGGCGATGCCGACCTTGCCGATGTCGTGCATGGGGGCGAAGCGATGGATGTTGCGCACATAGGCCGGCGTGATGAGCGCCGCGTAGCGCGGATCGCCTGCCAGGGTCTCGGCCAGTACCGCCGAATACAGCGCCATGCGCACCAGATGGTCGCCGGTCTCAGGATCGCGGCTCTCGGCCAGTTTGGCCAGTCCCTGCAAGGCCGCCACCACCAGCCCTTCCACCACGATGGTGCGCTCGATGATGTGGCCGACCTGTGCCGCGATGTTGCCGAGGAACTCGATGTGCCCGCCGGTATAGGCGCCATATTCGCGCGCGGCGAACACCATCACGCCGCCGGTGCGGGCGCTGCTCAGCGGCATATATAGCGCCGCCCCCAGACCTGCGCGGTGCAGGTCGCGTGCGAGTTGCGCGCTGGCATTGCGCGCCGCATATTCCCCAAGGTCGTTGATCGCCAGCGGCTGATGCTGGTCGACCACCTGTGCCAGCGCATTGTCATGGCGCACGTAGGCGGCACCTTCATGCAAGCCGCTGGCGACGGTGCCGGCCATGCGTTCCAGCTTCAGCGTCTCGCCATCTTCGGACGGATACAGGATGCAGACCCAGTCCACCGGCACGAAGGACGGGAATTCCTGCAACACGAAATCCAGCGTCTCATCCAGTTGCCGGCCGCGGTTGATGCGGTCAGTCAACTGGAACAGGCTGTGCAGCCTGACCGACAGGGCGTTGAACGCCTGCGTCATGCGGCCGATCTCGTTGTGCGTCTGCACCGGCACCTGATAGCCCAGCGCCCCCTGTGCGACGCGGCCGAAGCCTTCTTCCGCCTCGCGCAGCGGGCGCATCACCCGCGTATGGGCGGCATAGGCGATGAGGCCGAGCAGCAGCAGGGACAATATGCCTGCCACCACCTGGAAAACACGGATGGTGTTCAGTTTGCCTTCCATCATGGTCTGGAACGCGCGCGCCAACCGGTCGGCCGAGCCGACCATGCCCTCGCCATCCCGCACGATGTAGCGGGCCGCCGCATGCAGATTGCGATGCGCCTCGTCATCACCGGCGTACACCTTGAGCGAAGAGCGGAAATTGGCCCAGTCCAGTGCGGTGATATCCATCTGCGAGCGCGAATGCGCATCCCAGGTGCACTGGATGGCCTCATCCTTGCCGGTCAATGCCGGCGACAGGCGCCGGGCCTTGAGCGAGGCGATGATCTGCTCCATCAGCCCGATCTGTTCCTGCAGATTGCTGCCATAGAGTTGCCGCAGATCGTTCTCGCTGGCCCGCGTGCGCGTCCCGTCCTGCATGGCGACCTGGCGGGACTGCTCGACCATGCTGCGCATGGTCACGCGCATCTGCCCGGTCAGGTTCAGGATCAGGTAATCGTGCTTGCGCAGGTTGAGCTCGTAGAAGGTAAAGCCGAGCACACTGCACAGCACGACCGCCATGAGCGCGATCACCCCCCATAACTGGAGGCGCAGGGAAGAAGTAGGTTCGGTCATCGGCACCTCTTGGGACACAGGAAGGACGGCTGCCATGCACTGCCATCCGCATGGCTGGAATCTACCAGCATTCGCTACAGCCAACCACCCTGAACTGCCTCTCGGGTAGAATCGCGCCCATGTTACGACTCACCGAGATCCGCCTCCCGATCACCCATCCCGCCAACGACCTGCCAGCCGCCATCCTCAAGCGGCTGGGCATCGCGGCGAATGATCTGACCGAAATTTCCGTGTTCCGGCGCGGCTTTGATGCGCGCAAGAAGAACGCCATCGTGTTCGTCTATACGGTCGATGTGGCAGTGAACAACGAAGCGGCGCTGCTGAAAAAGAACATCACGCATGTGACGCAAGCGCCGGACATGAGTTACCGCGTGGTGGCGCAGGCACCGCAAGGTTTGACTGAGCGGCCGGTGGTGATCGGCACCGGACCCTGCGGCATCTTCGCCGGGTTGCTGCTGGCGCAAATGGGTTTCAAACCCATCATCCTCGAACGCGGCAAGGAAGTAAGAGAGCGCACCAAAGACACCTGGGGCTTGTGGCGCAAGGGCAAACTCGATCCTGAATCGAACGTGCAGTTCGGCGAGGGCGGTGCGGGCACTTTCTCCGACGGAAAGTTGTACAGCGGCATCAAGGACCCGAAGTTCTATGGTCGCAAGGTGATGACCGAGTTCGTCAAGGCGGGCGCTCCGGAAGAGATCCTGTACGTGAGCAAACCGCACATCGGTACCTTCCGTCTGGTCGGTATGGTGGAGCAGATGCGCCACGAGATGGAGGCGCTCGGCGCGGAGATCCGCTTCCAGAGTCGCGTGGAAGACATCGAGATCGAGAACGATGAAGTGCAAGGCGTGGTGCTGGCCAACGGCGAACGCATCGCCACCAAGCACGTGGTGCTGGCCGTCGGCCACAGCGCGCGCGACACCTTCGAGATGCTGCACAAGCGCGGTGTCTATATGGAGGCCAAGCCCTTCGCCATCGGCTTCCGCATCGAACATCCGCAATCGCTGATCGACCGCGCGCGCCTCGGCGCGAATGCGGGCAATGAATTGCTCGGGGCGGCGGATTACAAACTGGTGCACCACGCCAGCAACGGCCGTGCGGTGTATAGCTTCTGCATGTGCCCAGGCGGTACGGTGGTGGCGGCGACTTCCGAGGAAGGCCGCGTGGTGACCAACGGCATGAGCCAGTATTCACGCAACGAACGCAATGCCAACAGCGGCATCGTGGTCAACATATCGCCGGACGATTATCCGGGTGATGTATTGGCGGGCGTGGCGTTCCAGCGCCAGTGGGAATCGCGCGCGTTCGAACTGGGCGGAAAAAATTATTCTGCGCCGGCGCAGCGCGTCGGCGACTTCCTCGCCGGACGACCCTCGACACACTTGGGCGAAGTCGTGCCCTCCTACACCCCGGGCGTGACGCCGACCGACCTCTCCACCGCCCTGCCCGACTACGCCATCGCCGCCATCCGCGAAGCGCTACCCGCGTTCGGCAAGCAGATCAAAGGTTTCGACATGGACGACGCGCTGCTCACCGGCGTGGAGACACGCACCTCGTCGCCGGTGCGCATCAAGCGCGGCGACAACTATCAGAGCATCAACATCAAGGGCTTGTATCCGGCCGGAGAAGGCGCGGGTTATGCGGGCGGGATTTTGTCGGCGGCGGTGGACGGCATCGAGGTGGCGGAAGCCGTGGCGCTGGATATGACGGCCGGCGCTTCAGGCAAATAGATTCAAACCCGGCTATCCATTTTCGGGCAGCAGCCCGATCAACTGCGCGAGCGCCTCTTCGCGCGAAAACTTACTTGTGTCGAGTTCGAGTGACGGGGCTTCTGGGGCTTCATAGGGCGCGCTGATGCCGGTGAAGTCGGCGATCAGACCTGCGCGGGCTTTTTTATACATCCCTTTCGCATCGCGTTGTTCGCACACTTCGATGGGGGTGTCCAGATGCACTTCGATGAATCTGTCAGCACCGATGATCTCTTTCGCCATCGCGCGATCCGAGCGGTAAGGTGAAATGAATGCCGCCATCACGATCAGTCCCGCATCATTCATCAACTTCGCCACCTCCGCGATGCGGCGGATATTCTCGCTGCGATTCGTTGCCGTGAAGCCAAGATCCCGATTCAGTCCGTGCCTTACGTTATCGCCATCCAGAACGTAACAGGCGCGCCCCCTGTCCACCAGTTCGCGCTCCAGAAGAAAAGCAATGGTGGACTTCCCCGCCCCGCTCAAACCGGTGAACCAGAATGTCGCGGGCTGCTGGCCGAGCAACACGGCACGCTCTGCCGAAGTCACATGCCCGTTGTGCCACACCGCATTGGATGATTGTCTTTCACTCATGCTTGCTACCTCAGTAAGCGGCATCGGACGGCATCGAAGTGGCCGAGGCGATGGCGCCGGAAATGGTCTAAAGCTAGTGCAGCGTCTTGCTGGCGCTCACCGCCGGCACATCCACGAACACCGCATCGGCATCCACCCTGTCAAACACGTAGCGTTCGTTGCAGAACTCGCAATGCACTTCGATCTCTTCGCGCTCGGCCAGTATCTCGTCCACTTCTTCGCGCCCGATCATGCGTAGCATGTTGGCCACGTTGTCGCGCGAGCAGGTGCAGCGGAACACCACGGACTGCGGGTCGAACATGCGGATGTCTTCTTCGTGGTAGAGGCGGTGCACCAGTTCTGTCGCGGGCAGCCCCAGCAATTCTTCCGGCTTGAGTGTATCGGCGATCTGTGTCGCGCGCCCCCAGGCATCCTCGTCTTCAGTCTCGCCCTGCTCCGGCAGTTTCTGCAGCAGCATGCCGCCCGCGCTCGAACCGTCCGCCGCCAGCCACAGGCGTGTTTCCAACTGCTCGGAGCGTGCCATGTAGCCTTCCAATATCTCGGCGATGCTGTTGCCTTCCAGCGGCACGATGCCCTGATAGGCCTGGCCGCCGTCCTTGGGATCCAGAGTGATGACGAAGCGTCCGTCGCCGACCAGTTCCGGCAGCGTGCCGTGGGTGATCTCGCCTTCCCACTTGGCGGTGGCGCGCAATTCCATATCGCCCGTGCACTCCACCACCAGCAGCTTCACCGCGCCCTTGCCATGCACTTGCAGGATCATGGAACCGTTCAGCTTGAGCGTGGCGGCCAGCAGCACGGCTGCGGCGCATAGCTCGCCCATCATGTCGCGCAGGATGGGCGGATAGTCGTGGCGGTCGATCACATGCTGCCAGACGGCGTCGAGACGCACGATCTCGCCGCGCAGCGGCAGGTGTTCGAACAGGAAACGGGAAAGGGAGTCGGCTGATGTTTTCATGGCGCGCGATGATACCGCAGCGAGCGGTTCAAGGAAAAATTCAGTTGTCCACGAAAGGCACTAAAAGACACGAAAAAACCAAAGGCCGCGATAGTTTTTCGCCATCACCTGAAGTGCGACTACTGCAATGTAGTGCAACAGCCGGCCTCACATTTCGTGAATTTCGTGTCTTTCGTGGACGAATGAGGTTTTGGAATCAATGCGCGGGGCAGAGCAGTGCGGAACGTTCCTGCGTGGCCGGATGGCTGGCCAGATAGTCCATCACCGAGCCGCCGTTGTCCTTGCGCGCATCGGCCTGGCGTTTGGCATGCGCGGCTTCCAGTTTCTGCAGGATGTCGGGCAGCAGGCAAGGAGACTTCGCGTTCAACTGCAGGGTGCGCGCCGCGTATTCATCGGCTTCGCGTTCCATGTCGCGCGAGTAGCTGGCTTGCACCAGCATGGCCGGCACCGTCGCCAGTAATGAACTGACGTCGCCCATATACCAGGTCATCGCCAGACCCACCGCCGAGCTCTGCAACACCATGCGCAGGGCGTGGCGCTGTTCGACATGGCCGCGTTCATGGGCCAGCACTGCGATGATCTCGTCATCGTCCTGCGTGAGCGCCACCAGTTCGTCCAGCATGACGATGTTGCCGTCCGGCAGAGCGAAGGCGTTGGGACCGATCTGCGGGGCGCTGCGGAATTCGATGCGGTAGGCTAGCTGCGCGTCGGGCAAGGGCGACAACTTGGCATAGGCGTCACGAAGTGCCTGCTGGCGCTCGGGGGCGAGCTTGCTGGGTTCGAGCATCAGCTTGTCCAGCGTCTGCAAGGAAGACGCGCCCATCTTCTGCAACATGTTGGGCGGTATGCTGCGCGCGACGACCTCGCCCCCCCATGGCAACAGGTAACGGTAGGCGGCGGCAAAAACCAGCACGATGAGCACTGCGGAGATCAGCGCCCAGCGCATGCTGTGCTGCATGCCGTCCAGCCAGCTGCTGCGGTAACCGCCTTGCTTGAGCAACACATCCAGCGCGGCATGGTCAGTCACTTCACAGTGACCGCCATCCGGCAAAGTTATCCGGCGCGGCGTATCACCCAAACGCTCACTGACCTTCACATCCCGCAACGGCCACTCGCGCGCCAGCAGATCACCGCGCAGTTGCAACCACTCGCCGTCCAGTGTCAGCGTCACCGCGTGCGCGGCGGCAGTGCGCCCGTCGAAATATTGCGCAGCGACCATATCAGAGCGAGATATCCAGATCGAACATCTCGGCCGTCTCTTCGCCGGTGGCGCTGTCCGTCTGCACCTGCCCTGCCACGAACTCGGCCAGATCGCCCTGCGCCAGCAGTCCCATGCAACTGAACTTGTAGTGCGCCATGCGGATCTGCGCGAACGGGATGTACAGACCCAGCGTCAACACGATGCCCAGCAGGTTGGTGAAAGCGATCCACAGGTACTTGCCGACTTCCATGCGACTGTACAGGTCGTGCTCGCCCAGACCGGTCTTGCTCCAGATCAGGTTGGGCAGCCGCACCGCCAGAAAGCCGACGATGTACAGATAGAGCAGCGGCAGGACCACCACCAGGACAGGCATGTTCAAGGCGACGGAGATGCCGAAGAACACACCGGCCAGCAGAAGCAAACCCAGAGCTTTGAGATAGATGCCGTAAAAGTTGCCCGCCGTGGCGTCGAAACGGAAGAAGGTGTCGCCGAAGCGGCTGTTGTTGTGCTGGTACTGTTTGATCTTGAACTGCGTGAACGGTGTCAGCAGTGACAGCGTTGGAATGGCCAGAATAGGCCACAGCAGAAACACCACATAGGCACCACCGTCACTACCGGCAAAGCCGAAACGCAGACCGCGATAGCTACTGTTATAGAGCTTGAAGCGTAGCGAGCGCACGATCAGCCAAGGCATGACAGCGACAAGTAGCAGGAAGGTCGACACACCCAACAGCAAGTTCATCTGGGCGGCAATGGTGTATATCAACAGCAGCACGAAAGCGATGATGCGGCCCTTGAGGATGGTGATGGGCGTGCCGTGGTATTCGAAGCTGGCACCGACCAACTGTGTGTTGCGGTAGAAATATTGCAGACGGCGCACCTTGGCCCAAGCGCTGTAGATACCCAGCGTGAGGATGGACAGCAGCAGGTTGACGATCCATATCCTGAAATATTCCCAGCCCTTGCCGGTGAACTCGAATGCATGTTCCTGTTGTGTCTGCATAACGTCTCCAAATGAAATGATTGCCCTCCCATGGGCAAGCGCCCGCGCACTATAACTGCGGCACTTTCAATTATCGATATATACCACGGCCTATATACCGGCCTATACCCGCCATGAAAAAAAGCAGCCGAAGCTGCCTTTTTTCATGCGATCAACAAGATACGATCAGTCTTCCCAATCCGGATAGTTGGGGATACGCACGGTGTCCTCGTCGAACACGCCCTTCTTGGCCTGGGTGTGGCAAGCGTCGCAGTAGCTCAGCGACTTCACATCCTTGTTGCCCTTGATCATCTTCTCGGGAATGTCGTGGTGCTTGCGCTTGATGTAACGCACCTCGGTGATACGCAGCGGTGCTTCGCCGTTCTCGGTCGACTTGGCGATCTTGCGGGCACGCTTGTACCAGGACTTGTCGGCCGCATTCTCCAGCGCGAAGGCACGCACTTCCTTCAGCGTGTCGGCATCCAGCTCGGCGTTCTCGCCGAAATGGTCTTCCAGCGCCTTGGCGTCCAGCAGCTTCTCCCACGACTGCGTGGGCAGCAGGCCGGGCTGGTAGGCGAAGTGGCAGGAACCGCATTCCTCCTGCCAGGCCGCATTGCTTACGGGGTTCACTTCGTTCTGGCGCCAGATGGTGCCCAGCCAAGTCCACACGGATTCTTCGGCGTGCGCCGCGCCGGTCGCGCCCAACAGGGCCGCCAGCAGGATCATGGATTTAATCTTCATATACATATTCGTTCTCCGGAATTATTGAGCCAGCATGAAGGTCAGGAAATCAACCTTCTCCTGCACGGTACATTCGCGCCCCCAGGCATCCTTGCAGTTGCGCTTGAACCATTTCTCGATCTTCTTCACGTCGCTATAGCGCTCCGCGTTGACCTTCATCGACATCGGTTCGATCACCTTGCCGGTGCGGTGGTGCTTGCCCGGCTTGCTGAAATCGGTACCGTGGCAGGTGGCGCAGGACATCTTCTCGCCTTCCACCACTTCCTCGCGCGTCCAGTCCTTCTTCGCCTTGGCGGCATCGGGTGCTTTCGCGCCCTCGGCCTTGTAGCGCGCCAGCAACGTGTCGCTGGCCGGCGTGGCGACCGCCGGCAACGCAACGAACAGCCCCAGCACCATCAACATCGCAGTAAGTCTCTTCATGATGTGTCCTTACCAGGCGATCTTGACGGCGGCGATCATGCCGTAGGCACCGGCCATACCCATGCCGGCATGACTCACCGGTGTGGTCGAACCGGCCGACTTGGCGGTGGCATAGGCCATCAGCGCCGCACCGGTCATGCCGAGGATGACGTGCAGGTTATCCGGATCGGTCAGACCGTCTTCCAGATGGAAGTCGTCCCAGTGGTAGTACAAGCCGGTTGCCACGGTCGCGATGGCCAGCGCCGTAGTGACCTTGGCCAGCTTGGCATGCGTGCCGTCGGTCTCGCGCGGGGGGGCAACATAGCCGGGCGGACATGTGTCTTCGCATCCTTCGCCGGGAGCGGTCGCACCGGTGGCGAGTGCCGTCACGATGGTCGCCAGACCCAGCGCCATGTGGGCGTTGCTGCCCGTGAACAGCGAAGGTTCGAATTCCGGCTGCGCGGCCGGCTTGACGATATTGGATGACGTCTGGGTTGTTGCCACACTGTCGTTCGCGGCCAGCATCATCGGCATCGCGCGTTGTGCGTAGGCCTGCGCCGGTGTGGAAAGATCGAGCGGCGCTTCCTGCGCGGATGCCAGACCTATCCAAGCCAGCAGTGCGACGGCCAGCATCATTCTGTAGCGTTGATTCACTTGCATTGCTTCCTCCTGTTGAAAAATCGAACTTACTTTTATTGAACTCTTTAACTCATCCTTCTGTCGGCACCTTGCGCTTCATGCCCGTCACCATCGCCCGCACCAGATTCTCCTTGTGCTGCAGGCTGCCGCTCACCACCCCCAGCAGATGCAACGGGATCAGAATCAGCGCGATATTCACCATCCAGTCATGCGCATCGCGGAACAGATACGCCGTCTCGTCGCTGACCTCGTTGGCCAGGAACAACAGCGGCCCTTCGAAATCGATCACCGCCAATGTCACCAGACCGCTACCGAAGATCGCCAGCAGCACCGCGAGCAACGCGAACACCATCAGCGCCCCGGCCGGGTTGTGGCCGTAATAATGCTTGGCGTGACCGCTGCGTATGCCGCGCACATAGGCCAGCGTCTCCTGCAGCGTGAAGATAAAAGACTTGAAGCGCGCGTACTGGTTGCCGGTGAATCCCCACACCACACGGAACAACAGCAAGGCGACCAAGGTATAGCCCACCCAGACATGCAGCCCCATCTTGTGCATCTCGGCGGAGAGATAGGCGGTGACGAATCCCGCCACCAGCATCCAATGGAACACCCTGACCGGCACGTCCCAGACCTTCACCTGCGTTGCTTCTTTATCCGACATCGTTCTACGGCTCCTCGAAAACGGGCGCGATTCTATAGGCGTTTTGATTTTTGCAAAGTTGACAATCTCGCGCGCATCGTTTAGCGCCGCATCGGCAAGCGCGACACACCCGACGCCTGCGACCGGGCGGCATGGAATTGGTTCAATCCGACGGAGAGGAAGTTGCTCAGGAGGCCTTGCCACTATCCTGCAGCAAGGCCTGGAAAGCTTGCAGCGGCAGCGGTTTGCTGAACAGATAACCCTGATAGTCGTGACAGCCGTTGCGATGCAGGATGTCGCGTTGCACCTCGGTCTCGACACCCTCGGCGATCACGTTCAATCCGAAGTTGCGCGCCATATCGATGATAGTGCGCACGATCACCTCATCGCTGCTGTCCGATTCCAGTTCGCGCACGAAGCTCTGGTCGATCTTGAGTTGGTCCAGCGGCAGACGCTTGAGGTAAGACAGCGAGGAATAGCCGGTGCCGAAGTCGTCCATGGAGAAGCGCACGCCCAACGCGCGCAACGCCCCCATCTTGGCGATGGTGTCGTCCACATCGGCCAGCACCAGACTCTCGGTCAGCTCCAGTTTGAGCATCTCCGGCTGGATGCCGAAGCGCCGCAGCGTCTGCGCCATCAGCGTGACGAAACCGGGCTGCCGGAACTGGCGGGCACTGACGTTGACCGACAATGACAGATGACGCAGCGCGGGCTGTTGTGCCCACTGCTGCAACTGTGCGCAGGCTGACTCCAGCACCCAGGCACCGATGGGCAGGATCAGTCCGCTGTCCTCGGCGATGGGGATGAACTCGGCCGGCGAGATGAAGCCTTGTTCGGCGTTGAACCAGCGCAGCAGCACCTCGGCGCCGACGATGCGCCCGCCCTCGCCGACCTGCGACTGGAAATACAGCTCCAGTTCGTCGCGCGCCAGCGCATGGCGCAACCGCCCTTCCAGCATCGCGCGCGCTTCCACCGCCACCTGCATCGCGCGCTCGAAGAAGCGCACCATGTTGCGGCCGCTCTGCTTGGCCTGATACATAGCGGTGTCGGCCCGCTTCAGCAGTTCTTCCAGACTGGCATCGTGCCCGTGGTACAGGCACACGCCCAGGCTGACACTGGCGTGATGCTCCAGCCCCTTCAACTGATAGGGCAGGCCCAGTTCCTCCACGATCTTCTCGGCCAAGATCTCCGCCTGGCTCGCCGCCTGCATCGGCGCATCACCCAGCTCATGCAGGATCACCACGAACTCGTCGCCGCCCAGCCTCGCCACCGTGTCGCTCTCGCGCACGCACTTTTGCAGGCGCTGCGCCACCTGAACCAGCAGCAGGTCGCCCATATCGTGGCCGCGCGTGTCGTTCAGCACTTTGAAATTGTCCATATCCATGAACATCAGCGCACCGTAGCCGCCGCTGCGCTGGCTACCGGCCAGCGCCTGCTGCAGGCGGTCGGTCAGCAGGCGGCGGTTGGGCAGGCCGGTCAGCGTGTCGAAGAAGGCCAGCCGGTGGATCTCCTCCTCCGCCCGCTTGCGTTCGCTGATGTCCATGAAGATGGCGACATAGTGGGTGACCTCTCCGCCCACACTGCGCACTGCGGACATGGTCACCCATTTCGGATACAGCGTACCGTCACGGCGCCTGTCCCACATCTCGCCCGACCAGGCATCCTTGGTCAGCAGATCGCTCCACAACGCCCGGTAGAAGGCCTTGTCGTGCTTTCCCGACTGCAGGATGTTGGGGTTCTTACCGATGGCCTCGGCGGCGGAATAACCGGTCAAGCGCTCGAACGAACGGTTGACGCTGATGATGCGCGGCTCCGTGTCGGTGACCATGATGGCTTCCTGCGTCTCGAAGGCGATGGCCGAGATGCGCAACTGCTCCTCGGCCTCCTTGCGCTCGCTGATGTCCTGCACCGTACCCATCGAGGTCAGCGGTTTCCCCTCCGCATCGTAGTCGGTGTGGCCGTGCTCGCTCACCCACTTGACGCGCCCGTCGGGGAACAACAGGCGGTGTTCGATGGCGTAATCGCTGCGCTCCAGCACCGAGCGCTCGTAACTGTCCGCCACCAGCGCGCGGTCCTCGGGGTGGATCAGATTGAGGAAGGCCTCGTAGGAGGCACCGAAGCGCGCCGCATCGATCTCGAAGATGCGGTAGATCTCGTCCGACCAGGTCAGCTTGCCGTTGAGCAGGTCCAGCTCCCAGTAACCCAGCCGCCCCAGCCGCTGCGCCTCTTCCAGCATGCGCTGCTGGCGCATGCTCTCGGTGATGTCTGTGCGGATGCAGATGAAATATTCGAACTTACCCTGCGCGTCGGACACCGGCACGATGGTGGTGCGCACCCAGAAACGGTCGCCGCGCTTGGTACGGTTGCAGATGTCGCCCTGCCACACCTCGCCCGCATACAGGCTGCGGTAGACGGCCTCGAAGAACGCAGCCGGCTGCACGTCAGCGAGCAGGATGCGGTGATGCTGGCCGACCAGTTCCTCGCGCGTATAGCCGCTGATGGCGCACAGATTGTCGTTGACATGCACGATGCGGTCGTTGGCATCGGTGATGGAGACCAGCGCGTGCAGGTCCAGCACCTCCTGCATCTTCTGCAGGATGGCCGGGATGTGCAGGTCAGTGCCCTGCCGCTTTGCCATGTTGCACCATCTCGATGATATGTTCCTCGAACGTCGCGCAGGGCAGCGGCCTGCTGAACAGATAACCCTGGAAATAACCGCAGCCGTAACGGTGCAGCAGGGCGAACTGTTCTTCCGTCTCCACGCCTTCGGCCACCACATCCAGTTCGAAGTTCATGCCCAGGTCTACGATAGTCATCACCATCACCCGGTCGGCATTGTCGCTGGCGATGCTGCGCACGAAGCTTTGGTCGATCTTGAGCTGGTCCAGCGGCAGGTTCTTGAGATAGGAGAGCGAGGAATAGCCGGTGCCGAAATCGTCCATCGCGAAACTGACGCCGAACTCGTGCAGCGCCTTCATCTTGGCGATGGAATCCAGCACATCCTCCAGCACCAGACTCTCGGTCAGCTCCAGCTTGAGCGAGGTCGGCGCGATGCCGTGACGCATCACCGCCGCCTGCACCTGCTCCACGAAATCCGCCTGGCGGAACTGGCGCGCGCTGACGTTCACCGACAGCGCGAGGTTGCCCAATTGCGGATGGTTGCGCCAGACCTTGAGCTGCGCGCAGGCCGTGTCCAGCACCCAGGCACCCATGGGCAGGATCAGCCCGGTCTCTTCCGCCAGCGGGATGAAGTGCATCGGCGACACCAGCCCGCGCTGCGGATGACGCCAGCGCAACAGCGCCTCCGCCCCTTGCGGACGGCGCGCCGCATCCACCTGCACCTGATAGAACAGCTCGAACTGCTGCTGCGCCAGTGCAATGTGCAGATCGGCCTCCAGCGCGGCACGTGTCTCCACCGCCGCCTGCATGGTCGGATCGAAGAAACGGATGCTGTTGCGCCCAGCATCCTTGGCGCGGTACATCGCCATGTCGGTCCATTTGAGCAACTGGTCCACGCCGTCCGCCTGCTCACGGAAGATGGTGATGCCGATGCTGGACGAACAGTGATGGATGATGGGATCGCCGGCATCGCGCGTCAGCAGATAAGGCTGTGCCAGCGCCAGCCTGATCTTCTCTGCCACCGCTTCCGCCTGCACCACCGCTTCCTGCGTTTCGCCAGACAGTGCTTCCAGCATCACCACGAACTCGTCGCCACCGAAGCGCGCCACGCTGTCCTCCTCGCGGATGCAGGTGCGCAGCCGTTGTGCCACCTCGAACAGCATGCGGTCGCCGATGTCGTGGCCGTGCAGGTCGTTCAGCGTCTTGAAATGGTCCAGATCGAGGAACATCAGCGCGGCATGGCGGCGCGTGCGTTCGCAGGCCGCCAACGCCTTGTGCAGGCGGTCTAGCAGCAGGCGGCGATTGGGCAGGCCGGTCAGCACATCGTAGAACGCCAGTTCGTGCATCTGCTGTTCCAGCCGCTGGCGCTCGGTGATGTCGTGGATGATGGAGAACAGCAAATTACGTCCGTCCACCTCGACGGGCGAGGAATGTACCTCCACCGAGCGCATGCTGCCGTCGGCCAGCCGGTGCGGGAACACGAAATAGTTGCGCTCCTCGCGCAGGGCCAACTGGCGTTCGTGCAACAGCTCCTCGCGCGTCTGGGTGTTGATGTCGGCGATGTTCATCAGCCGCATCTGCTCTATCCCGTATCCGTAGAACACTGCGGCGGCATCGTTCGCGCTCACGATGGCGCCGCTGTCGGGATCGATCAGCAGCATCGGTGAAGAATGGCTCTCGAACATCTGGCGGAAACGCGCCTCGCTCTGCTGCAAGGCCTGCTCGATCTGCTTCATGGGCGTAACGTCATAGAACCAGCCAAGGATGGCCGGCTGCCCCTCGAAATCGAAGTGCATATACGAAGCCAGCGCCCAGCGCGTGCCGCGCCGCGCGAAATTCAGCTCGACCAGCCGGTCGTTGATGCGCTCGCCTGACTGCAGTCTGCGCAACAGTGCCTGATAGTCGGCCGGATCAGCGTAGAACTGTTGCGGATCGGCACCGATCGCCTCGCCGCTCGCCACCCCCAACAAGGTCTCGTAGGCGGGATTAGCGAATGCCACACGATGCCCGCCATCCACCGCGATACGGATGGCGATCGGGCTGGACTGCATGATCTCGCGAAAACGCGCCTCGCTCTTTTGCAGATCCTGCGTGCGTAGCGCCACCTTGTTTTCCAGCGTGGCATTGGCCTGCTGCAACGCTTCGTCCAGTCGCGCCTGCTCCTGGAAACTCGCACGCAGACGCCGGTTGACACGCGCCAGATGGATGGCCGCCCACAACACCAGCAACAGCGCTCCCAGGCCGGACAACAGCATCGGGAACATGTATTTGTTGAGAATGTCGCGCAGATCGAACTCGACTTTTTGGTCCGGCATCATGCGCAGCCGCGTCATCACCGCCTCCACCGGCGCGTAGTTGCCCGGCGGCGAGAAGCCGAAATAGTTACCTGAGCGCGCGGCCTTGTCGGCGGAGTCGATGCTGAACAATGCCTGCGCAACCTGCTTCTTCAGGCGCTCCGGCACGCGCGGCATGGCGGAGAACGCCCATTCCGGATACAGCTCGGTCGACAGGGCTTGCGGGAAACTATCCACCGGCTGACGGTTGATGACCTTCACCTGATCCATCTTCAATTTGCCTTCGCGCACCATGCGTTCCAGCATGCCGGTGCGCACGAAGCCCACGTCCGCTGCGCCCGACAGCACGTCTTGCACCGCATTGTCCTGCGGCATGCCGGTGAAACGCATGCGGCCGATCTCGCCGATGTTGATGCCATGTTTGTACAAGGTCCAGCGCTGCATCATGTAGGCGCCGAACGACTTGTCCTGCACCGACGACACCACCTTGCCGCGCAGGTCTTCCAGCGTCGCGATGTCGGCGCGGTCGGCGCGCGTGAAGATGACGCCGCCGAACTGACCGACAGGATGACCTTCCGCCAGCGGCATCAGCGTGGAGATCGCCGACAGGCCGTAGCTGGCGCGCAGCGCGATGTAATGTTCGGGATTGGTCAGCACGAAATCGAAACGCCCGTGCTCCATCGCCTGTTCCATATCCGGGAAGAACAGCACTTCGACAGTGAAACGGTGACCGGCGATGCGCGCGTTCAAATGGTCCGCCGTCGCCTGCCATTGCTGCCGCGCCTGCTCCAGCGGCCGGAAGGACAGCACGCCGATGCGCACTTCCTGAGCAGCTTGTGCCGCTGTGGCAAGCAGCGTCAGCGCAACAAACAGGGAGAGGAAATAACGCAATACGCTCACACCTTCCCCGTCCCGGAAGACAACCGCACGCAGTTGCGTCCATCCGCCTTGGCCGCATACAGCGCACGGTCCACCTGCTGCAACATGGCATCCGGCGTCTGCGGCGTCTGCGGCCTGTGTGCGCCGATACTGGCCGTAAAGGAGAACTGATGCTTGCCGGTATCGATCTGCAGCGCTTCGATACGGGTGCGGATGCGCTCGGCGATGGCGAGCAGGTCATCCTCGCTGCAGTCCGGCAACAGAATGAGGAACTCCTCCCCCCCCCAACGCGCGGCATGATCATAGGCACGCATCACACCGCCCAATACTTTTGCGGTAGCGCACAACGCAAGGTCTCCCGCAGCGTGCCCGTACGTATCGTTCACATTTTTGAAATAGTCGAGGTCGAGCAACAACAGACCGAGCGTGCCATCCTGACGTGCCTGCCGCGAGATCTCCTGCTCGAAGCGCGCCATCATGCCGCGCCGGTTGAGCAGGCCGGTCAGCGAATCAGCCTCGCTCAGGCGCTGCAGGGCTTCGGTGCGTTCCTTCACCTTGGCTTCCAGCTCATGGTTGGTGTTGCGCACTTTCTCTACCATCTGCCTGAATGAACGCGACAAGGACTCGATCTCGCCTATGCCGACGATGGGCGGCTCAATCAAGTTATTTCCGTTCTGGATCGCCAGGCTGGCAGCATGCAGCTGCTTGATCGGCAACAACACCCAGCGATGCAGCAACCCGCCCATGATGCTCAATGCCAGCAAGACCACCAGCAGGAAAGCCAGCGGCACCCATGTGAATCCCTGCAAGACGATCCCGCTCTGTTCATCCATCAACGTGAGGTCATACCATCCCAATTCCGGCATCCAGGATATGCCCAGCAGATGGCGCTCCCCCTTGTATTGCACCCATAGCGTCGCCACTTCGCCGGCAGGCTTTTCGAGCAGCTCCCTGGCCACCCGATGCAACGCATCGACGTCCTTGCTGTCTTTGAACAACACATTGATACGGATGCGTTCATCCGCTTTCTTCGCGATGCTCGCATAGTCGATCAGCGCGGGATCGGTGGATAGCTGGATGGCCAGATTCCTGTCCACGAAGAAGTTATCCACGCCTTCCTGGTGGATGCCTACACTCTCTTTGAGGAACTCGGTGAGATCGAGACCTGTGCCCACCACCCCCAATGTTTGCCCGTCCTGTTTCAGCAGCACATTGATCCAGACTTTCACCACATTCAAGTGCGTGTCGGGGTCGACGTTGACCTGATAGTCCGTATCCGATTGCAAAGTGGCATAGAACCACTGGTCGTCCCGCTTTTTCGGCGACAAGTTGTAGCGGTGCTGGCGACCGGAAAACCGATTGTCGGCATCGTTGTAGTAGTAAGCGCCGTTCTCGGCCAGTGCCACGAAGTAACTGTGATCGCTGAAGTGGATGCGGTATCCCTCCAGCACCTTCAGAGCATTCTGCTTCAGTGCTGGCTCGTCAGGATGCTGCGCCAGCGCGATCAACGCCGGCTCGCTCGCCATGCGCCGCGCCAATGCGATCTCGCCGATCAGCGGCGACAAGGTGCGGTATTTGTCGAACAACACCTGGCGCTGCGCAAGCTCCTGCCCCCATTTGCGATTGATGCCCTCCACCATCGCCTCGAAAGTCAGCCAGAAGAAGACCGCCACAACCAGCATCATCGCAGCGCGCAACAACAGGAATCGGGTGGTCAGCCGCATCGCATCACCCCAGGAAGCGCACCGCCTCGGCTGCCGGCAGTGGCGGGCTGAACAGATAGCCCTGATATTCCTCACATTGCAGCGACTGGATGAACTGCAGCTGACCCGGCTGCTCAACACCTTCCGCGATCACCTTCATGCCCATGGCATGCGCGAGCGCGGCGGTGGCGCTGACGATGCTGCGGTCGTTCGCATCGCTGGCGATGTCGCGCACGAAGGACTGGTCGATCTTGAGCGACTGCATGGGCATCATCTTCAGGCGGCTGAGGGATGAATAGCCGGTGCCGAAATCGTCCAGTGCCAGACTGAAGCCGGCTTCATTCATCCGCTGCAGCACATCGCCGTGGTCGATGGCGGATTCCATCAGCATGCTCTCGGTCAGCTCCAGCTCGATGAAGCGCGGCTCCAGTCCGCCCTCGCGCACGATGCGCTGGATGCGCTCCGCCAGATCGCTCTGCTGGAACTGCGCGACGGAAAGATTGACCGCCACCGGCACGATGGCGTGCCCCTGCGATTGCCACAGGCGCTGCTGCAGCACGGCTTGACGCAACACCCAGTCGCCGATCTCGTTGATCAGACCTGTCTGCTCCGCCACCGGGATGAACACCGCCGGGGAGACGAAACCGAACTCGGGATGCTGCCAGCGCAATAGCGCTTCCATGCCCACCACCGCGTTGTCGGCGCACGCCACCTTGGGCTGGTAATACAACATGAGCTGCTGCTGATCGATGGCGCTGCGCAGGTCGTTCTCCAGACGCAGACGCTCCACCGCCTTGATGTTCATCTGTTCCTCATAGAAGGCGAAGCGGTTGCGCCCGCTCTCCTTGGCGCGGTACATGGCCAGATCGGCGTTGCGCATCAGTTGCACCTGCGTATTGCCATCGTCCGGACACATGCTGATACCGATACTCGGCGTCACATGCAGATGATGGCCGTCCACCTGGAACCCGCTGGCGCAGGCGGACACCATTTTCTCTGCAACATAGCCGGCCTCGGCCTCGCTTTCGATATCGGTGACCAGTGCGATGAATTCATCGCCGCCCTGGCGCGCCAGCGTGTCGGTGCGGCGCAAGCAGGCCTTCAACCGTTCCGCAACCTGCTTCAGCAATTCGTCACCGATGTCGTGGCCGAGCGAATCGTTGATGTGCTTGAAATGGTCGAGATCGATGAAAAGCATCGCCAGCTTGCTGCCATGGCGCTCGGCCTGTGCCACACCCTGCTCGACGCGGTCGGCCAACAGGTTGCGGTTGGGCAGCCCGGACAGCGCGTCATAATTGGCCAGACGGATGATGCGTTCTTCTTCTTTCTTGCGTTCGGTGATGTCGATGAACACGCCGATGTAATGGGTGATCACGCCTGCCTCGTCGCGCACGGTGCTGATGGTCAGCAGCTCGGGGAATATCTCGCCGTTCTTGCGCTTGTTCCATATCTCGCCGCGCCAGTTGTTCTTGTCCAGCAACTCGCGCCACATCGCGCGGTAGAACTGTATCGACTGGCGGCCCGACGCCATGAAGCGCGGGTTGCGCCCCAGCACCTCTTCCTCGCTGTAGCCGGTGATCTCGCAAAAGGCACGGTTGACCATCGCGATCTGGTTCTCGGCATCGGTGACGATGATGGCCTCGCTGTTCTGCTCGAACACCTTGGCCGACAAACGCAGCCCCGCCTCGGCTTCGCGCCGCTGTTTGATCTCGCGCGTCAGGTTGGCCACCATGTCGTGGATGGCCCGGCTCAAGTGGCCGACCTCGTTGTCGCTGCCCTGCGGCGGCACGTCGTATTGCAACTCGCCCGCTGCGACCTTTTCCGCCGCCTGGCTGATGCGGCGGATAGGCTGGGCGATGCGCCCCGCCATCAGCCAGGTCAGCCAGGTGAAGAACAGACCGACCAGCGCGCCCACCGTCAGGATATGTCGCTGCAAGGCGCGCGCCGGTGCGAACGCGGTGGTGATGTCCTCGCGCACTAGCGCCGTCCAGCCGAAACCCTTGTAATCACGGTAACCGGAAGAGGTGGCATGGCCGACCAGATAGGTGCGGCCATTGCTGAACTGCTCTATGTGGTAACCCGCTTTGTCACCCGAGTTGATCTGCCGCATGGTGTTTGGTGCCATCGTGGCGAAGTCCGCCCACGCCGCTTCCGGGCCAGACAGCACTTGGCCTTGGCTGGAGAGCAGGAAGATGTCCTGACCCGGCGTGAGCTTGCTGTCCAGCGCCTCGGATGCCCAAGTCCAGTAGATATGCCCGCACAACACGCCCAGCAGATTGTTCTTGTGGTCGAACACCGGCGAAGCCACATCCACCAGATAGAAGGTCTCGCCGCTGGGGTTGGGCAGCAGTTTGGCCAGCAACAGCGCATCGTGCACGTCGCCGATGTAGTCGCCCTTGCGCCCCTCGGTACACCACGGACGCTTGGACAGGTTCTTGCCTTCCAGATAGCCGCCGGTACCGGCCAGTCCCATGCCGTCCGGTCCGCAGAAACCGATCCAGGCATAGGCATCGAAGTTCTTCTGCAGACGCTCCATCAATTCGCGCTTGCGCAGCAAGGGCACCTTCGGGTCGCGCATCTCGTCCAGCAGCGCAGCATTGCGTATCTCGCGACTGCGCTCGTACATGCCGCGGTCCAGCACATCCAGCACCGTCTGCGCGCGGCGCACGAAGGCCTCGCCCTCGCTCTGCTCGATCTGGCGCTTGCTCACGTCGGCTGCATAGAAGCTCAGTGCCGTGGACAGCAACAACACGATGGCACCGCTGGCAAGACTGATCTCGGCACGCAGGCTGCGGCGCGGATCGATCATGCTGAAAATTGAACTCATACACCCTCCAGATACTGCTTATAGATTTTTGGCCATAGTAATTGAGTTAACCCGAGATTGGCGAGGGGATTACCACCCTATCGAGAACATGGGCAAGAGATCAGTCTATCTGCGCGTGAGACTTTATGCCTTAAAGCGAAGCTTCGAATTCTGCCAGTGGCACCGGCCTGCCGAACAGATAACCCTGGAAACTGTGGCAACCGCGTAATTCCAGGAATTCCTGCTGCGCCGCGGTCTCCACGCCTTCCGCGATCACATTCAGGCTGAGCGCCTCGGTCATGGCGATGATGGTCTGCACGATGGCAGCATCGTTGGGGTCGCTGGCGATGTCGCGCACGAAACTCTGGTCGATCTTGATCTGGTCCAGCGGCAGACGCTTGAGATATTGCAGCGAGGAGTAGCCGGTGCCGAAGTCGTCCATGGAGAAGCTGAGGCCGAGCAACTTCAGCTCGCGCATCTTGGCGATGGTGTCTTCCACGTCCAGCAACACGGTGCTCTCGGTGAGCTCGAGTTTGAGCAGCGAGGGACGCACCCCGGTCTCCAGCAACACACGCCGCACCTGATCGACGAACTCCGACTTGCGGAACTGGCGCGCGCTGACGTTGACGGCCAGCGTGAGATGGCGCGTATGCGCATTCTGCTGCCAGACTTTGAGTTGCAGACAGGCGGTGCGCAAGGCCCACATGCCCATCTCCACGATCTGCCCGGTGTCTTCCGCCAGCGGGATGAACTGTGCGGGTGACACCAGACCGCGCTGCGGATGCAACCAGCGCATGAGCACCTCCGCACCGAGCGGGCGGCGCAAACCGTCGACTTGCACCTGATAGTAGAGCTGCAACTGCTGTTCGCGGATGGCGATGTCGAGTTCGTCTTCCAGTTCCAAACGGCTATCGATGGCGGCCTGCATCGCCGGGTCATAGAAACGGATGGTGTTGCGTCCCGCCTGCTTGGACTGGTACATGGCGATATCCGCGAACTTGAGCAGGTTCTCGAACGCTTCCTGGTGCCCGCGATAGAGCACCACGCCGATGCTGGGCGAGCTGAGGTGGCGATTGCCATCCAGCAGATAGGGTTCGTTCAGGAAATCGCGGATCTTCTCGGCCACCGCTTCGGCCTGAGGAGCCGCTTCTGCGGAACTGATGCTCAACTCTTCCAGCACCACCACGAATTCGTCCCCGCCCAGTCGCGCTACCGTGTCGCCTTCGCGCACGGCCGCACGCAGGCGGCGGGCCACCTCACAGAGCATCAGGTCGCCGACATCATGCCCCTTGCTGTCGTTGACCTTTTTGAAGTCGTCCAGATCGAGCAGCATCAACGCACCGTAGCGACCGCTGCGCGCGCTGACCGCCAAGGCCTGCAAAGCACGATCCATCAACAGACGCCGGTTGGGCAACTGTGTCAGGGAATCATAGAAGGCGAGCTGGTGGATGTCGCGTTCGGATTGCTTGCGGTCGGTGATGTCGAGGATGACGCCGATGATGCCGACCGGCACGCCGCCGCTGTCGTTCAAACGTGCCTTGTGGAAGATCACGTCATGCAAGTTGCCGTCGGCGTGCTTCACATTGCTTTCATATACCTGCACATCTTCTTCCGAGGAGAGCAGGTCCAGATCGTGGTCGCGATAGACCGCCGACTGCGTCTGCGGTGCGATCTCGAATACCGTCTTGCCGATGATGTCGGTTTTTTTCTTGCCGATGAACTCCGCGAAAGCGGTGTTGCAGCCGGTATAGCGCCCCTCGGTATCTTTATGGAACACCGGCACCGGCATGGTCTGCAGCAGGGATTCGCTGAAAGAGACGCTCTCCTGCAAGGCAACTTCGTTCTTCTTGCGTTCGCTGATATCGAGGAAGGTGACCACCGCACCGATCGCCTGCCCGTTCCTGTGCATGGGCTGCGACCAGTATTCCACCGCAACGGCCGTACCGTCCTTGCGCCAGAACACTTCGTCGGTTGAGTGGGTGGCTTCGTTGCGGATATAGGCCTGATAGGCATGGCATTCGCTCGCCGGATACGCGCGGCCGTCCGGATACGCGTAATGGATCACTTCATGCAGATGCTTGCCCAGCAATTCCTCTTCGCGCTCATAACCGAGGATGCGCAGCAATGCCGCATTGACGAAGGTGCAACACCCTTCGGTGTCCACGCCGTACATGCCCTCGGCGATGGAGTCCATGAATGTCTGCATCTGCTTCTGCGAATCATGCAGCGCACGCTCGGCTGCTTTGCGGTCGCTGATGTCACGGCAGGAACCGTACACCCGACCGTTCGGCAACAGCACGGCGTTCAGTTCCATCGGCACCCGGTTGCCGTCGCGGGTGACCAGACGCACTTCCATCACATGCCGCTTGTGATCACTGACGATGCGCCTGCCGCCTTCGCGATAGCGCTCGCGCCAATCTTCCGGCACCAGATCGAACACCGTCATCGCATACAGCTCGTCCCGCCCGTAACCCAGCAGACTCACCACGTTGTCGTTGACATAGACGATGCGCCCGTCCTGCTCGGTGATGAACACGGCGTCCGGAGCGTTTTGCAAGGTCATGCGCAACCGTTCCTCGCTCTCGCGCAGCACGCCGATCATCTCCTGCGTATCGCGCTCCGCGCTGTCCATCAGATCACGGTGTTCCTGCTCCAACTCGGCCAGCGCCTGCGCGTTTCGGCGCGCCATGCGCTGGTCGAACAGGCTGGCCAGCAGGCCGCCGCCGAACCACACCAGCGCGGTCAGCGACAGCAGGGTCGCCAGGATGTGCGGCTCGATGCGCAGGTCGCCTGCCTGACAGACGGCGTCCGCCGAGATGTGCATGCCGGACATGGCGGTGTAATGCATGGCAGCGATGGCCACCCCCATCACAACTGCGCCCAACAGCAGGCGCGCGAGCGGCCCCAGCCGCCCCCACTGTTCGCGATACATGATGTAGAGCGCCGCCCAAGAGGCAACGATGGCGATCAGCACAGAGAGCGCGAAGACCGCTGGATCGTAGGCGATGTCCGGCGACATCTTCATCGCCGCCATGCCGAGATAGTGCATGCTGCTGATACCGATGCCCATCAGCACACCGGCCGTCAGGATCAGGCGGCGACTGACCTGCACCTCGCGCAACACGCGGAAGGCGAGCAGCGCGGCAATCACCGCCGGCAGCAGCGACAGCAGCGTCAGGAAAGGATCGTAGCCGACTGGGACGGGCAGATGCAGCGCCAGCATGCCGACGAAGTGCATGGACCAGATGGCCACACCCAGCGTGCTGCCGCCGGCCAGCATCCAGATGGTGGCGGTGTAACCGCGGTTCTCGCGCATGCGCCGCGCATGGGTGAGCGCCGTCAACGAGCCGATGATGGCGATGAGGATGGACAGGACGACCAGCGAAGTATCCCAGGTGAACGGCACGCTACAGACTCTCGGTTATTCTTTAGACCGCGCGATGATACGCGAAGACGGCGTGACTGACTTGCATCGGCACGTATGGGCGGAAGACCGTGCCAGACGCCGCTCGCCGCCCTTTGCTGCTTGGGTCTATAATCACGCCCTCGTTTTCACGCCATCCCGGAGCCTTACGCCATGTCCCACAACCTGTTCGATACACGCCAGTCCTTCAAACTCGCTTCCGGCAAGGAAGCCACGCTGTATTCCCTGCCCGCGCTGGAAAAAGCCGGCATCGGCAACATCTCGCGCCTGCCCGTCTCCATCCGCATCGTGCTGGAATCGGTGCTGCGCAACTGCGACGGCAAGAAAGTGACCGAACAGCATGTGCGCGAACTGGCCAACTGGAAGCCGACCGGCGACCGCACCGAAGAGATCCCCTTCGTGGTGGCGCGCATCGTGCTGCAGGACTTCACCGGCGTGCCGCTGCTGGCCGACCTCGCCGCCATGCGCGATGCCGCCGCCAAAGCTGGCAAAGACCCCAAGGTCATCGAACCGCTCGTCCCAGTGAATCTGGTGGTGGACCACTCGGTGCAGATCGACAGCTATAACAACCCGAACGCGCTCAAGATCAACATGGAGATGGAGTTCGAGCGCAACACCGAGCGCTATCGCTTCATGAAATGGGGCATGCAGGCCTTCGACACCTTCAAGGTCGTGCCGCCCGGCATCGGTATCGTGCACCAGGTCAACCTGGAGTATCTGGCGCGCGGCGTGCTGCAGAAGGACGGCGTGACCTATCCCGACACACTGGTCGGGACCGACAGCCACACCACCATGATCAACGGCATCGGCGTGGTCGGCTGGGGCGTGGGCGGCATCGAGGCGGAGGCCGGTATGCTGGGCCAGCCGGTGTATTTCCTGACGCCGGACGTGGTCGGCGTACACCTGAAAGGCAAACTGCGCGAAGGCGTGACCGCCACCGATCTGGTGCTGACCGTCACCGAACTGATGCGCAAACATAAAGTGGTCGGCAAGTTCGTCGAGTTCTTCGGCGAGGGCACTTCCGCCCTCACCCTGCCCGACCGCGCCACGATCGCCAATATGGCGCCGGAATACGGCGCGACCATGGGCTTCTTCCCGGTGGATGACGTGACTGTGCAGTTCATGAAGAACACCGGCCGCACCGCCGACGAAGTGGATGCTTTCGAAGCCTACTTCAAGGCGCAGGGCCTGTTCGGCATCCCCAAGGCAGGCAGCATCGACTACAGCAGCGTGGTGGAACTCGACCTCGACAGCATCGTGCCCTCGCTGGCCGGACCGAAGCGCCCGCAAGACCGCATCGCACTGCCTGCGATGAAAGACACCTTCAACACCCTGTTCAGCAAGCCCATCGCCGAGAATGGTTTCAACCAACCCGCCGACAAACTAAATACACGTTATGCGACCGGTAAGGATGGCTTGGAGATCGGCAACGGCGACGTACTCATCGCCGCGATCACCAGCTGCACCAACACCTCTAACCCCGGTGTGCTGCTCGCTGCCGGTCTGTTGGCGAAGAAGGCCGTGGCGAAAGGCTTGAAAGTCGCGCCGCACATCAAGACCACGCTAGCCCCCGGATCGCGTGTGGTAACCGAGTATCTGACCAATGCCGGTCTGCTGGAACCGTTGACCACGCTGGGCTTCGGTCTCGCCGCCTACGGCTGCACCACCTGCATCGGCAACGCCGGTCCGCTGCGCGAAGACATCGACAAGACCATCACCGACAACAACCTGATCTGCGCCGCCGTGCTCTCCGGCAACCGCAACTTCGAAGCACGCATCCATCCGAACCTGAAGGCGAACTTCCTCGCTTCGCCGCCGCTGGTGGTTGCCTACGCCATTGCGGGCAAGATGAACATCAACCTCGATACCGATCCGCTGGGCGTTGGTAAAGACGGCCAGCCGGTGTATCTGAAAGACATCTGGCCCAACAGCGCTGAGATCCAGACCGTGATGAAGTTCGCCGCCGACCCGGCGGTGTATCAAAAATTGTATTCCGATCTGACCAAGGACCTGCCGCTGTGGAACGCCATCCAGGCCCCCACCGGCGACCTGTACCAGTGGGACGACTCCACCTACATCGCGCGTCCGCCGTTCTTCGATGCCGCCACACCCAAGGTCGGCGACGTCAAGGGCGCGAAGGCGCTGGCGCTGTTCGGCGATTCCGTCACTACCGACCACATCAGCCCGGCAGGCAGCTTCAAGCCCACCACACCGGCGGGCAAATATCTGCAAGGCCACAAGGTAGAAGTGAAAGACTTCAACAGCTACGGCTCGCGCCGCGGCAACCACGAAGTGATGATGCGCGGCACCTTCGCCAACGTGCGCGTGAAGAACCTCATGCTGCCGCCCAACACAGACGGCAGCCGCATCGAAGGCGGCTACACCTTGTACAAGGGTGAACAGATGGCCATCTACGACGCCGCGATGAAACACATCGCCGACCACACACCGACGGTGATCTTCGCCGGTGAAGAATACGGCACCGGCTCCAGCCGCGACTGGGCGGCCAAAGGCACACAGTTGCTGGGCGTGAAGGCCGTGATTGCAAAAAGCTACGAACGCATCCACCGCAGCAACCTGGTGGGCATGGGCGTGCTGCCCTTGCAGTTCAAAGGCGGCGACAGCATGGCCAGCCTGAACCTCACCGGCGACGAAACCTTCGACCTGATCGGCATCAACGACAACCTGAAACCGCAGCAGGACGTGACGCTGACCATTACCCGCAAGGACGGCAGCAAGCAGAACGTTGCACTGCTGCTGCGCATCGATACACCTATCGAAGTGGACTATTACAAGAACGGCGGCATCTTGCCGTTCGTGTTGAAGGAGTTGGTAGGTTAAGCGTAAGCGTTCAGTTCACGACGCAGTAAAAGAAGAAGCCCGCGAAATGCGGGCTTCTTCTTTTCAATCGTGGCGATCAGTCGCCCGCGATGGCTTCACTGATAGAGGGGTGATAGAGCGAATAGCGATTGCGCCCGCCCAGCTTGGCTTGATACATGGCTTGGTCGGCTTTTTTCAGCAGGCCGCCGGCATCCACTTCCTCGGAGGGGTACAGGCTGATGCCGATACTGACGCCGATGGAGACTTGCTTGCCGTCTATCCGCCACTCGGATTCCATGGTCTGCAAGATCTTGCTGGCGACATCCTCGGCGTCCGATTCGTTCTTGATCTCCTTGAGCAGCACCGCGAATTCGTCGCCTCCGATACGGGCGAAGGTATCGCTGCGGCGCATCAATGCGGATACGCGCCTCGCGAATTCGACCAGCAACTGGTCGCCTGCTTCGTGCCCGAGTTCGTCGTTCACACCTTTGAAGCCGTCCAGATCGAGGAACATCACGGCGATAATTTGCTTGGAGCGGCGGGCATGGCTGATCTCATGCTCCAGCCGGTCGAGGAACAGCACGCGATTGACCAACTCGGTGAGCGGATCATAAAAAGCCAGACGCGTTATCTTGCTGTCGGTGATGTCTTTGCCGGTGGAGACGAAGTGGGTGACATTGCCTTTTTCATCGAGCAAGGGGGCGATGGTCTTTTCCTCGTAATACAGCATGCCGTTCTTGCGGCGATTGATGAACAAGTCCTGAAAGTTCTCGCCTTGTTTGATGCGCTTCCACATGTCCGCGTAGAACTCGCTGGAATGCTGGCCGGATTTCAGCAGGCGCGGATTCTCCCCGATGACTTCGCGCTGTTCGTATCCGGTCGCGAGACAGAAGGCCGGATTCACATAGTCCATGCGACCTTTCTGATCGGTGATCAGCACATGATCGGTGGTCTGCTCGACGACCTTTGCCAATTTTTGCGCTTGCTGCATGGCAGCGGCGGAAAGTATCTTGAGCTTGCCCCAGCCGCGCATCACGAACGCCCAGATCGACAGCCCAATAACGAGCAACACCAAGGCGATCTGCAATCTTTCGTAGGCCGGTGCCAATATCGTCGCCACATCCATCTGCCCGCTCACCAACCAGTAGGGATCGGCGCTGCTGATGCGGTCGTTCGTCCAGCCGCCCAGATTATCGATGTCGACCAGATCGGTCGGCAGCACGCGTCTGGTAACGCCGCGAACGGGGCCGGACGCCCACTTCACCAAATCTTCTCCTTGCCGCGTCGGCAACATGGACCAGGCTTGCGGGTCCGCCTGTTTGAAAGTCCGGCCATGCTCAAGCATGTCACCCCAACGATCCTGCTCGGCACCACCGGCCAACCAGGCCCCCTGCGCATTGAGCAACATCATGCGAAGACCGGACGGGTCTTCAGTATTGAACAGCTTCACCAACACCGGTGCCACCCCGTAGTTGATGACGACAACACCAAGGCGCCGGCCTCGCGGGGAAACCACCGGAACCGAGAAACGCAACATGGGATTGAGCGGTCGCTCGATCTGGCCATGTTCGATATTCAGATCCAGATGCGACAGGCGTAGAGAGTTGGCAGGCAGGCTTACCGCTTCCTGGAAATAGTCGCGCCCGGATTTGTCCTGCAATTCATCTTCAGCCACGCGCCAGACCTTGCCGCCGACCGAGTTGACACGCACACGTTCCATACCGGAGACATCGATGAAACGTATCTGCTGGTAATGGGGATGGAAGCGGGCCAGCGATATGAAGCGTTCAGCCAGCATATCCATCGCCTGTACGGACTGATGCTGCAACAAGCTGTCATCGGCCAGCAGCATCGTGTCCGTCGACGCCTCGCGAAGATCGGCCATCAGGGTGGCGGATGTCCTTTGCACTTGCGTTTCCATGCTTTGCTGCCACTTGTCCAGCGTCGTTGAGCGATCAGCCAGATGCAGACTGAGTACGATCAGAATTGCCGGAATAGCGATAGCGAGGAAACGCCAAATAAACATTTGGCGGGTCATGATCTCTACTCTCCTGTACGCCACCTTTGCAGTGCGCACGAATTATTTTGTCCGGCTCTTGATGCCGGTGGGCGCGCATTATATGGCCATATTCCCGATGCGCCTATTAATGCCAGAGCATTGCGCTCAGGCTTTCCTTATTACAAACAATGCATTGCCGATAAATTACTGAACAAGTCCCTGGTTCGCGGTGAGTCCTTCGACAGCGCGAACGGACTTACTCAGCGCTGAGTATCAATCATCATCGCCATGGCGCTGACCCGACTTGCGCAGGTCACGCTCGGACCAGCGGGTATGGCCGACCACGTTGTGACAGGCCTTGCAGTTTGAGGGAGTCTTCACATCGGGATGCACCCATTCCTTGGGGGAGATGCTGCGGTGCTCGCGCTTGAACCATGGCGTTTCGGTGATGCGCAGGCTGGCCGAGTGATGGCGCGCCTGCGTGCCCGCGTTCTCCACCAGAAATCGCGTGATAGCTTTACGCTCTTTGGCATCGAGTTCTGCATTCGAGCCGAAATGGCGCGCCAAGCCGTCCATCATGGTCTTCCAGTTGTCGGCCGTCAGCAGCTGAGGCGGGAACGGCACATGGCAGGCACCGCATTCCGTCTCCCACAAGGCATTGCGCGGCACTTTAAGGTCGTCGGCTTGAGCGTGTTGCACTGCTGCAAGCAGGAAGACCAGGATGGCGATTCGTTTCAATGTTCTCTCCAGGTGAGGGGGCGCGCCGTACAGAGCATGGTCGCGGGGAAAAGTTCCGTGCCGACTGGCGGCAGCGGTTCAATCGTCTTGCAGATTCTGGCCGGGGAACAATACGTCGCTGAAACCGAAGTCGCGCATGTCGCGGATGCGCATGGGATAGAGGATGCCATCCAGATGGTCGCATTCGTGCTGCACCACGCGCGCATGGAATCCGCTCACCGTGCGGTCTATCAGTGCGCCGTGTTCATCGCGCCCCTGATAGCGCAGTTTGCTATAGCGCGGCACCAGTCCACGCATGCCGGGCACTGAAAGACAGCCTTCCCAGCCTTCCTCCATCTCGTCCGACAGCGGCGTCAGCACGGGGTTGATGAGCACGGTCTGCGGTACGACTTCCGCGTCGGGGTAGCGTTCATTTTTATCCACGCCGAAGATCACCACGCGCAAGGGCACGCCGATCTGCGGTGCGGCCAGCCCGACACCGCTCAGCGCCTGCATGGTGTCGCGCATGTCTTGCAGCAAGGTTTGCAGCGCATCGCTGCCGAAGTCACTGATCGGCTCGGCGCGCTGCAACAGGCGCGCATCGCCCATGCGCAATACGTCTTTAATCGCCATCGCACTCCACCACGCATTCCAGGATGCGACGCACGCGCTCCATCGCCGGCTGTGCGACCGCACCGATCTTGTCTAGCACGATGCCGCCTTGGCTGCTGCGGCGCCCGGCTGCATCGTTCACCACCACGGCGATGGTGGCGTAGTTCACGCCTAGTTCGCGCGCCAGTGCTGCCTCCGGCATGCCGGTCATACCGGCCATATCTGCGCCGTCCTTTTCATAGCGGTTGATCTCGGCCAGCGACTCCAGTCGCGGCCCCTGCATTGCGGCATACACGCCGCCGTTCAGCAGCGGCTCGTTCGCCTGCTGTGCCGCGCTCAGGATGCGCTGGCGCAAAGTCTCGCTGTACGGCCAGGTGAAATCGACATGCGCGACGGTCTTTTCGTGCCCGTCGAAATAGGTGGCTTCACGTCCGTAGGTGTAATCGATGATCTGATCCGGCACGACCAGAACACCCGGTGTGAGATCGGAACGTATGCCGCCCACCGACGAGATCGCCACCACATTGCTCGCGCCCTGGTCATGCAGCGCCCACATGTTGGCGCGGTAGTTCACCAGATGGGGCGGGATGGTGTGACCGTAACCGTGGCGCGCGATGAACATCACTTCGTGACCGCGCAAGGTGCCGAAGGTCATCGGGCCGGAAGGTTCGCCATAGGGCGTGCGCATCACTTGCCGGTGGGTGATGACGAGGTTGGACAACTGGGCAAAGCCGGTACCGCCGATGATCGCTATCACTTCATTCCTCCTTCACTGCATAGATCGCGGGCAGGTTGCGCCACGCGCCGTGGATATCCATACCGTAACCGAACACGAAGCGGTTCGGCAACGTCAGGCCGACGAAATCTGCGCTGATGGGCTTGGCTCGGCCATGTTCCTTGTCGGCGAACACCGCACTGTAGAACGCCGTCGCGCCCAGTTCCAGCACACGCTGCTTGATGGCAAGCATGGTCTCACCTTCGTCCAGGATATCGTCCAGCACCAACACCACCTTACCGCGCACGTTCTCGCGCGGCGCGACCTTCCAGTGCAATTGCCCGCCCTGCTTCTCGTTGCCGTAGCGCGAGACATGCAGGTAATCGAAGTCGAGCGGAAAATCGAGCAGCGGCAGCAACTGCCCGCTGAACACCACCGCCCCGCCCATCACCGACAGCACCAGCGGATGCTGGCCTGCCAATGCTGTGTTGATCTCTTGCGCCACGCGCTGCAAAGCGCGCTGCACCGCTTCGGCATCGTGCAGCAATTCGGCCTTCTCGAGAAGGCGAAGCGCATCTTCATTGGATAACATCAAATCTCCGACTTCAATTAATCTAGGTTCTAACTAACGGGAAGTCTGATACCAATAAAGATTGTCAGACTTTCAGTCCAGCCCTTACAGAATTTTCCAATGCCTTCTTAGCGCTTCCCAACTTCGTTTTGGCCATCAGCACATCCTTTTCCGCCTGCTGAACAGCATCAACAAGTTGTGGAAATATTGACTTCCCCACTAAATTTCTTAGCTCATCAATCACAGCAGAATCCAAGTCCCCCGGCATTTTGGTATCACCAGACATTAAGGCCATCTTGTGCTTGCACCACTTCCCTAATTCACCAGCAGGACAACTGCAAAACACATTAAGCACCCCTTCTTCGACCGTAAATCCTGCCAAATAGGAACGGATACCATCGCTAGACAAAATTGAAAATTCTCTCTTCATCTTAAATATCCAAGGTCATCTGCCCAGGCAATGAGACCATTTTTTCCAATTCAGCCTCATCAATAGTTTTTACTCCAAGCCTTATTGCCTCTTGCAATTTGCTTCCCGGATCATTCCCAACAACAACGTAGCTAGTCTTCGAAGAAACACTACTTGAGACCCTTCCTCCAGCAGTTTCAATTAATTGCTTTGCGTCATCTCTACTAAGAGTTGGCAACGTTCCAGTTAATACAAATGTCTTGCCACTAAAAACAAGGCGTTCGTTTGTATCTTGAATGTTCGTTCGGCCATCCCAATGCATTCCGAATTTCTTTAATTGCTCCTCAACTTTAATTGCATATTTGTGTCGCTCATCATCAGAAAAATATTCGACAACACCTTGTGCGGCTTTACTGCTTATTGGAACAAGCAATAAGTCTTGCTTGCCGGAGAGTGCAATATTTCTTAGTGCCCCAAAATGGCTCGCAAGCTTTTCTGCGCCCCCCTTACCTAATCCAGCAATTGATAATTTATCAATCAAACCACCCAAGGTTGGCATTGAAGACAACTGAGTAGATACAGCCCGCTCAATCTCCCATGAAATCCCTAAAGCACGTAGTTCTCGAATAACTTTTTGGTTATGCAGATCAGAGAAAAATGCATATATCGCCTGCGCTGCTTCATGGCCTATATTGGGGATAAATTCCAGAACCTCAGGTAGCGCTTCTGCAAGCCTGTCGAAGCTACATAAAGAGGCCGCCAAATCCTTTGCAGTCCCCTCGCCAACCTCAGGTATTCCAAGTGAAAAAATAAAGCGAGCTAGAGTAGTATTTTTGCTCTCCGCAATGGCCTTCAATAGGTTGTTAGCTGAAATCTCCCCCATTCTCTCTATCGCAATAAGCTCAGAGAACTTTAAACGATATAAATCAGCAGGGGTTTCTACTAACGAACCGTCGACTAATTGATCGACTATCTTCTCTCCCAAGCCATCGATATTCATGGCCCGTCGATTTGCAAAATGAATTAGCGCCTGCTTCCTTTGCTCTGGGCATGACAATCCACCGATGCATCTGTAAGCAGTACCCTCGGTAACATGTGTTTTCGTCTTTAATTTTTTTTTCTTTATTAACTTAACAACTTTTGCGCCACAAACAGGGCATTGATTAGGCATGACGAACTTTCGAACGTTTTCAGTTCTACGTTCCTTGACCACACCAACGATTTCAGGAATTACATCACCTGCACGCCTAACAATTACTGTATCGCCGATGCGAATATCCTTTAGGTTGATTTGATCCTCGTTGTGCAACGTTGCATTCTTAACGGTGGTCCCATCAACGAAAACTTCTTGAAGTCTGGCGACAGGTGTCAATACCCCGGTACGCCCCACCTGAACATCAATATCTAGCAAAAGAGTCATTTCCTCTTGCGGTGGATATTTATGCGCGACAGCCCACTTGGGGTCTCTGCTCCGCATCCCAAGTTGGCGCTGTAAATCCAATGAATTAACCTTATAGACAACCCCATCAATATCAAAAGGCAGCCTATCTCGCTTCTCATGAACACGTGCATGGAAATCAACCAGACCTTGCGCACCAATGACAACAGCTCGTTCATCACATACTGGCAAACCTAGTTGTTCAAGCGAATCAAGAATAGCGCTTTGTGTTTTGGGAATACTCCAGCCCTTCACCTCACCAAGCCCATATGCGTAGAAAGAAAGATGGCGCTGGGCTGCAAGTTTTGAATCAAGCTGACGAAGACTCCCTGCCGCACCATTGCGTGGATTGACCAATGTATCCAAGCCCAATGCTCGTTGCTTCTCGTTATATTTATTGAAATCCTTTCGTGACATATAAACTTCGCCACGCACTTCAATAACATCTGCTTGGCAGTCTTTTAGGCGCAAAGGGATGCAATGGATGGTGCGGATGTTCTGCGTAACGTCCTCGCCGGTCTCGCCGTCGCCGCGCGTGGCGGCCTGCACCAGCACACCGCGCTCGTAGCGCAGGTTGATGGCCAGACCGTCGAACTTGAGTTCGCAGGCGTATTCGATCTCGTTGCTCGATTTCAGCAAATTCTTTACGCGCGTGTCAAAGTTGAAGGCGCCGCTTGCCTCTTTATCTGTCTCAGTTTCAATTGAAAGCATGGGCACGGCATGGCGCACCGGCGCAAAGCCATCCAGAACCTTGCCGCCGACGCGCTGCGTGGGCGAATCGGCGGTCAGCAGTTCGGGATATTGCGTCTCAAGGGATTGCAGTTCGCGGAACAGCTTGTCGTATTCCGCATCGGGGATGGTCGGCGCATCCTGCACGTAATAGGCATGGTTGTGCCGCTCTATCACTTCGCGCAACTGCGCGATACGCAGCTTCGCATCCATCAGGAGAACAGCCGCAGGGTCTGGGCACTACCTGGCACGAGGCCGCCGGCCAGCATGCGCTGCTCGACCGCTTCGACGCTGTCGCGGATATGGGCGATCGCGCCCTGGCTCAGGATCACGCGTTGGTCGTCGACCAGCGTGAGACGCAACGCGGGCGCGATGTCCAGCGCAAGCAGGATCATGTCGTCGAAACACTTGGCCGGTTCTTGTACACGCGGAATATCCAGCAGCAGGGTGAGACTGGTCACCTGCATCTTCTCCAGCGTGTGATGCTGGAACGGCGTGCCGTCCGATACGGACAGGGTGTATAGCGTGGCCCCGTCCGGCGCGAATTGATGGAAGGTGCCGTCGGCCTGCAAGCTCATGCCAGACAGTTGCACGGCCTGCGCGACTTCGCTGGCGAACAGCGGACGTTCTCCGCGGCTGATCAGGTTGAGACCTATCATCTGATCAACGCTGGCACAGAATTCATCCAATTCGCGCGCACGTTCCAGTGCGCTGTCGGCCAGCGGCAGCACCATGTCGGCATCCTGCTTGCGCCCGATCTCTCCCAGCAGTTCGCGAAAATCCGCCAGACGGGTATCGCTGATGATGCCGTTACGGTCCACCAGTTGCAGGGCGATCTTCAGTTCGCTGTAGTTGGCCGGACTTTCCGGGATGACCCGTTCCCATGCGCCGGTGGCGGCGTTGCAACCGCAGGTCTGGATGGTCTTGCCGTAATCGAAGCGACGCGGCCAAAAGTCGTCCAGCACCTCGGCGCTCACCGGGAACTTGGGTGTCATGCTGACGATAAAATCGAGTTTGTCGTCCAGCAGGTCGCAGGCCTCTGCGGCGGGCTTGTCCGCGATGAAATGCTCGGCTGGAATTTCCACTGGCGCCGCAGTGACCGCAGCTTCTGGCTCCGGCACGACGGCGCGTTGTGTCGCACGCGGCTCGGCATTGCCCCGATCCAGACTGCGCCGGTAGCGCCACTGCTGCCAGTAACCATAGGCGTATACCGCGACCACAACCAGTATCGCGATGACCAATAGACTTTTCTGAAATTCACTCATGTCCCTGCCGATGCTCTCAGTGAAGAATGACCGGGCTGATTATAACGACACCAGCGGCAGTTCGCCCTCGCTCATGCCGATCTTTCCGATGTTGTGCAAAGTACGGACGAAATCCGGGTCCTCATGCAGTTGTGCATGGGTGCGGGGATGCGTATGGCCGTGCATCTGCGCCAGCCTAGCGCGACTGGGGGCCGGCAGCTCCCATTTCAAGCCAGCCAGCAGCTCATCGGCCAAGTCGGGGCGGTTACATACCAGCACCATGTCGCATCCGGCCTGCAGCGCTGCTTCGGCGCGTTGCACGATACCTCCGGCCACGGTCGCGCCTTCCATGCTCAGGTCGTCGCTGAAGATGCAGCCGTCGAAACCCAGCTCGCCGCGCAGGATGTCCTTCAGCCAGCGCTTGGAGAAACCTGCAGGCTTGTCATCGATCTTGGGGTAGATCACATGTGCGGGCATCACGGCGGTCAAACCGAAATGCACCATCTGCCGGAACGGGATCATGTCGCACAACTCGATATCGGTGTAGCTGCGCTCGTCCACCGGAATCGCCAGATGCGAGTCGGCAGCGACGAAACCGTGCCCGGGGAAATGTTTGCCCACGGTCGGCATGCCGCCCTGCTTCAGGCCCTGCAGCAGACTGTGCGCCAGCTCGGAGATAGCTTGCGGTTCGCTGTGGAAGGCGCGGTCGCCGATCACCGTACTGGCACCGTAATCCACGTCCAGTACCGGCGTGAAACTGAAATCCACACCATAGGCGCGCAATTCGGAAGCGAGCACGAAGCCCACTTCCTGCGCCAGATGGCGGGCTTGTTTGGGATGCGCATCCCATATCTTGCCCAGTTCACGCATGGGCGGGATGCGCGTGAACCCATCGCGGAAACGCTGCACGCGCCCGCCTTCGTGATCGACGGCGATCAACAGCGGCGGTGTACGCAAGGCATGGATGCTGGCGGTCAGCGCGGCCAGTTGTGCGGGGGATTCGTAGTTGCGCGCGAACAAGATGACGCCGCCGACCAGCGGATGGCGCAAGCGCGCCTCGTCCTCCGGCGTCAACGTCTTGCCCGCCACATCCAGCATCACCGGTCCGATACCCATCAACTTTCCCCTTCCAGAATGACGAAAGCGACGGCATGTTCATGCTCGTCGCTGATGCTCAGATGATGGCGAGAAACGCCACGTGTATTTAAATAAGCTTCCAACTCCGGCGCGAACTCGAAAGCCGGTTTACCGAGCGCGTCATGACCGACTGTGATGTTGTGCAGACTCACCGGATGGCGCAGCCCCTGTCCTGTTGCTTTGGCAAAAGCTTCCTTGGCGGCGAAACGCTTCGCCAGAAAACGCGCCGGATGGGCCTGCACCGAATACTCCGCCAGTTCCGGCGCAGTGAGCAGACGCTCGGCGAACGCGGCACCATGCCGCTCGCAGGCCGCCTCGATGCGTGCCGTGGAGACGATGTCGGTGCCGATGCCGAGGATCATGCGCGCAGCAGCGCCTTCATGTTCTTGACCGCTTGCTCCAGCCCGATGAACACGGCTTCGGCCACGATGGCATGACCGATGTTGAGCTCGGCGATATGCGGGATGGCGACGATGTCCCGCACGTTGTGATAATGCAGACCGTGGCCGGCGTTCACTTGCAGGCCGAGTCCGTGCGCGTACTGCACGGCATCATGGATGCGCTTCAATTCCGCTGCACGCTCGGGCACGCTGTCGGCATCGGCATATTTGCCGGTATGGATCTCGATCACCGGTGCGCCGGCCTTCACGGCGGTATCGATCTGCTTCTCGTCTGCATCGATGAACAGCGAGACGCGGATACCCGCTGCAGTGCAACGTTGTGTGGCGTGTTGAACCTGATCGAAATACTTCACCACGTCCAGCCCGCCCTCGGTGGTGAGTTCTTCGCGCTTCTCGGGCACCAGACAAATGTCGTGCGGTTTGACGCGCACGGCGTTGTCTATCATCTCGTCAGTGACGGCGCATTCGAGGTTCATGCGCGTCTGCAGCATGCCGCGCAGGATGTCGACATCGGCATCCTGGATGTGGCGGCGGTCTTCGCGCAGGTGGATGGTGATGGCATCCGCACCGGCTTCTTCGCACACCAGCGCGGCACGCACCAGATTGGGATAACGCGCACCGCGCGCTTGGCGCAAGGTGGCGACGTGGTCGATATTCAGTCCTAACTTGATCATAGTTTCTGTAAATCTCTCATCAGTTCACGAGTGTGCAATGTTTTTCCGGCAAGGTGATGATCCAGCAGCATGCGCATCAGTTGCTTGCTCTGGCGCGCCGTCACCGCGTCGCGGTAGTCGTCAGCCGACATATCCAGCAGCGTCTTTCCGTCCACCGGCATGCCTTGCGAACTATCCGCCGTTTCGGCCACCGCGCCGCGCTCAAGTATATAGCGGTAGCTGCGCTCCGGCACCACGGGGCGAGTACTGCCCGCTTCCGTTTCCAGCGACAGGGCGTAGCCCAATTCTTGCAGCATGTGCTTTTCGAAACTGCGCAGGGTGAAGGCATGATCCTGCTCCTGCGCCAACCGTTGCAACGTCTGCTGGTAATAGTCGAACAGGCTTTCGTGCGGATCGTCGCGCGCCATCAGGTTGAGCAGCAGTTCATTCAGATAGAAACCGCACAGCAAGGCCGTACCCTGCAACTGCGGCTGCCCGCCCTGCCATTCCGCACTGTGCAAAGTACGCAATTCATGCTTGCCGAACCAGCTCAGGGCGAGCGGCTGGAACCCCATCAGCAGGCCGCGCACCGCAGAGCGCGGACGCCGCGCACCGCGCGCCACCAGCGGCACGCGGCCATGGTTGCGGCTGAACACTTCCACGATCAGGCTGGTCTCGCGGAACGGGTAGCTATGCAGTACGAAAGCGGGCTCGTCCTGGATACGGTGTCTGGCAGACGCGTTAGTCATACCCCAGCGTCTTCAGCATGTGCGCGCTGTCTGCCCAACCACTGCGCACTTTGATGAACACTTCGAGGAACACCTTGCCGTCGAACAGTTTCTCCATGTCGAGGCGCGCCTGCGTGGCGATCTCCTTGATCTTCTCGCCTTTGCTGCCGATCAGCATGACCTTGTGCGCTTCCTTGTCCACCAGGATGGCGGCGCTGATGCGGCGCATCTTGCCGTCCATCTTGAACTGTTCGATCACCACACTGACCGAGTACGGCAATTCATCGCCAGTGAAACGGAACACTTTCTCGCGCAAGATCTCGGCGGCGAGGAAGCGCTCGTTGCGGTCGGTGATGTCGTCCTCACCGTACAGATGCTCACCCTCCTGCAGATGCGGCTGCACGGCTTGCAGCAAGGTATCCAGATGTTTCTCCAGACGCGCACTGACCGGCACGATGGCATCGAACTGGCGCAAGGCTGCGACCTTTTCGATGAAGGGCAGCAGTTCGTTCTTGTCCTTCATCAGGTCGGCCTTGTTGATGACCAAGATGACCGGTCTGTCCTTGGGCAGCAGCTCCAGCACCTGCTGGTCGCGCTCATCGAAGTGGCGCGCTTCGATGACGAACAGCACCACGTGCACCTCACGCAGGCTGCTGGTCACCACACGGTTCATGTTGCGGTTCAGTGCGTTGGTGTGCTGGGTCTGGAACCCGGGCGTATCGACGAACACATATTGTGTCGTGCCTTCGGTGAGGATGCCGGTGATGCGATGGCGTGTGGTCTGCGCCTTGCGCGAGGTGATGCTGACCTTCTGCCCGATCAGGTGATTGAGCAGTGTCGATTTGCCCACGTTGGGACGGCCGACGATGGCGATGAAGCCGCTATGCAGGTTTTCGGATTCGGTCATGATTGGTTCTGTATGAGTTGATAGGCGCGCTCGGCGGCGATCTGTTCGGCAGTACGGCGACTGCTGCCCTCGCCGCGCGCAATGACTTTCAGTTTCGGGACTTCGCAGGCTACCGTGAATATCTGCGCCTGCCCCTTACCGTTCGTTTCGACAATGCTGTATTTCGGCAGAGGCAGCTTGCGTCCCTGCAACAGTTCCTGCAACTGGGTCTTGGCATCCTTGCCCACCGCGCGCAGGTCGATGTTGGCGATGAAGGGGATATACAGTCCAAGCACCACTTGCTGTGCAGTCGCAAAATCCGCATCCAGCCACACCGCGCCGAACAATGCCTCAAGCGCATCGGCAAGTATGGAAGGACGCTCGGCACCTCCGCACTTGATTTCCCCCTCACTCAGCAACAGGTGCTGCCCCAGATGGAGCTGCTGGGCCAGTATCGCCAATGTCTGCTGGTTGACCAGACTGGAACGCAAGCGGTGCAGATCACCCTCGGGCAGATCAGGGTAGGTTTCGAACAGATGTTTGGCGATGGTGCAGTTAAGCACGCTGTCGCCGAGAAATTCCAATCGCTCGTTGTGATCCGCATTGTGGCTGCGGTGCGTCAGTGCCCGCTGCAACAGTTGCGGTTGCGTGAAGTTGTAGCCGATCTGTCGGCACAGTGCGGCATGCTTCATCGACGGATCATGAACTGGAAGGTTTGAATTCGAGCAGCAGGGTGATGTTGCCGACCAGCTTGATGCGCACTTCGTATTCCGCGCTCAGCGACAAAGTGCCGCCCTCCTCGCGCACGATGGCGATATCCTCCACTTTCAGGTCCTGGATGTCGTTGATATTCGCGCGCTTGCGATAGGACATCTCGACTTCCGGGATACTCGCGGTGCGCATCGCCGGATCGGCCACGATCTCGCGGAATATCTGACTGATTTGCGCGCTATGCAGGTAAGCAGGGATCAGCTTCAATCCCAGCAGGGCCACAAAGATCAGCGCGAACGCGCCCATGATAAAGCCAGAAAAACTCAGACCGCGCTGCCGACTGCTCAATCCGTACATGTTCTGCTCCTTTCCATAAACGCTCATTTGACCGACAAACCGATACGCTCCAGCTCGCCGAAATTCATCCAGATGAGAAACGCTTTGCCCACGATCATCTCATCCGGCACGAAGCCCCAGTATCGACTGTCTCGGCTGTTGTCGCGGTTATCGCCCATCATGAAGTAATGACCGGCCGGAACGATACAGCGCATCTCCCGCTCACTATAACTGCATTGGTCCCGCCCCGGAAAGTCATCCACCTTGCCCAGATGGATCTGGTCCAGCTCGGGATTGACCAGCATGGCATGCTCGCGCTCGCCGAGTTTCTCCATATAGCGTTCGGTATGCACAAAGCGCAGGCCGCTTTCAACGTAGTTGAAATCTCCATCCGGGGTGCGCGTCTGCAGCACACCGTTCACCCACAATTGTTTGTCCCGATAGACGACCTCATCTCCCGGCAGGCCGATCACACGCTTGATGTAGTCGACCGATGGATCGTTCGGAAAATGGAACACCATCACATCGCCGCGCTGCGGCTGATTGATGTCAATCAACTTCTTGTTAAGAATGGGCAATCGTAGCCCGTAGGTATAGCGATTGACCACGATGAAGTCGCCCACGTGCAAGGTCGGGATCATCGAACCGGAGGGGATCTTGAACGGCTCGATCACGAAGGATCGCAACATGAACACCGCCAGGATGACCGGGAAGAAGCTGATGGAATACTCCACCCACCACGGCTCTTTCTCGCCTTCCTGACGCTGCTTGCGCAGGCTGTGCTTGTCCAGCAACCAGATGGCGCCGGTCACTACCAGCAGCACGAACATGATGAGTGAAAAGGTCATATCTTCCCTGCCCCTTATTTATCGTCGACACGCAGGATCGCCAGGAAGGCTTCCTGCGGGATCTCCACGCTACCCACCTGCTTCATGCGTTTCTTACCTGCCTTCTGCTTCTCCAGCAGTTTCTTTTTGCGCGAGATATCACCGCCGTAACACTTGGCCAGCACGTTCTTGCGCAACGCCTTCACGTTCTCGCGCGAGATGATGTTGGAGCCGATGGCGGCCTGGATCGCCACATCGTACATCTGGCGCGGGATCAACTCGCGCATCTTGGCCGCCACCTCGCGGCCGCGATACTGACTATTGGCGCGGTGCACGATGATGGACAGCGCGTCCACCTTTTCGCCGTTGATTAGCATGTCCACCTTCACCACGTCCGCCGGACGGTATTCCTTGAACTCATAGTCCATCGAGGCATAGCCGCGTGACACAGATTTCAACTTATCGAAGAAATCGAGCACGATCTCGCCCATCGGCATCTCGTATTTCAGCAGCACCTGCTTGCCGTGGTAGCTCATGTCGATCTGCATGCCGCGCTTCTGCGTGCACAGGGTGATCACCGCGCCCACATATTCCTGCGGCATGTACAGATTCACATTCACGATGGGTTCGCGGATCTCTTCGACCTTGGACAGGTCGGGCAGCTTGGACGGGTTGTCCACCATGATCACCGAGCCGTCGCGCTGCACCACCTCGTAGATCACGGTGGGCGCGGTGGTGATCAGGTCCATGTCGAACTCGCGTTCGAGACGTTCCTGCACGATCTCCATATGCAGCAGGCCGAGAAAGCCGCAGCGGAAGCCGAAGCCCAGTGCCTGCGACACTTCCGGCTCGTACATCAGCGCGGAATCGTTCAGTTTCAGTTTTTCCAGTGAGTCACGCAGCGCTTCGTACTGGTTCGATTCCACTGGGAACAATCCAGCGAACACCTGTGGCTGTATCTCTTTGAAACCTGGCAAAGCGGATGCGGCGGGCTTGGCCAAATGGGTGATGGTGTCGCCGACCTTAGCGTCCTTCAATTCTTTGATGCCGGCGATGACGAAACCGACCTGTCCGGCGGACAGCGACTCGCGATCCTGCGACTTGGGGGTGAACACGCCGAGGTGCTCGGTCAGATGCTGCGCGCCGGTGGCCATGAACAGGATCTTTTCCTTGGGCTTGAGCGTGCCGTTGATGATGCGCACCAGCATCACCACACCGACATAGTTGTCGAACCACGAGTCGACGATCAATGCCTGCAGGGGCGCGGCCGGATCGCCCTTGGGCGGCGGCACTTTGACGATCAAAGATTCCAGCACATCCTCGACTCCAAGCCCAGTCTTGGCCGAGCAATGCACCGCCTCCTGCGCATCGATGCCGATCACATCCTCGATCTCGGCGATGGCGTTCTCAGGATTGGCGGATGGCAGGTCTATCTTGTTCAATACCGGCACCACCTCCACGCCCAGATCCAGCGCTGTATAGCAGTTGGCCACGGTCTGCGCTTCCACACCTTGCGAGGCATCCACCACCAGCAGCGCGCCTTCGCAGGCGGAAAGAGAACGCGATACTTCATAAGAGAAGTCCACGTGTCCAGGGGTGTCGATCAGGTTGAGGTTGTACACCTGCCCATCTCGCGCCTTATAGCTCAGGGCCGCGGTTTGCGCTTTGATGGTAATGCCGCGTTCGCGTTCGATATCCATCGAGTCCAGCACTTGCGCTTCCATCTCGCGCGTGGCCAAACCTCCGCAGAGATGGATGATGCGATCGGCCAGCGTGGATTTGCCGTGATCGATGTGGGCGATGATGGAGAAATTACGGATATGTTGCATGAGGTTTGAAATAAAAATCCCGTCAAATTCGGTAGTTGCGCAGGGCGCGCATTCTAGCCGATTTTGACGGGCACTGCCGGAAGGCAGGGTTATTTTTCGTCCAGACGGACAGGGATGTAGACCGTGCCGTCGTTGCGGCGCACCAGCAAGGCGATACTGCGGCCCGGCGGCACTTGTTTGAGGATCTCGTTGAATTGCGCCACGGTGCGTATCTCGATATTGCCTATGGCCAGGATCACGTCACCGCGCTGCATCTCGATCCGAGCAGAAGCGCCTTTGGCATCGACCACCAGCAAGCCGCCTTCCACCTGCAGTTCGGCCTTCTGTTCGTCGGTAAGTTCGATCACGCTCAGGCCCAAGCGGAGCACGCTCTGAGTCTGCGCATCGGCGGGGTCGATCTGCGCCGCCACCTGCTCGCTCGGATCCTGGATCTCGCCCACGACCAAGGAAACTTCCAGCGTATTGCCTTTGCGCCAGATCAACACCGGCACCTTGCTATCCGGCTTGGTTGCCGCCACGATGCGCGGCAGGTCGGAAGAGCTTTCCACCGTTTTTCCATCGAACTTCAGGATCACGTCGCTCGCACGCACCCCGGCTTTATCCGCCGGACCTCCGCGCTCGACACCGGAGATCAGTGCGCCAGCGGCTTTCTTCAAACCGAAGGACTCGGCCAATTCACGCGTCACTTCCTGAATGGTGACGCCGATGCGCCCGCGTGTGACTTTACCCGTGGTACGCAACTGCTTGACCACATCCATCGCCACATCGATGGGGATGGAGAACGACAGTCCCATATACCCGCCGGAACGACTGTATATCTGGGAATTGATACCGACCACTTCCCCCTTCATGTTGAACAACGGCCCGCCCGAGTTGCCTGGATTGATCGCCACATCGGTCTGAATGAACGGCACGAAGTTCTCCTGCGGCAGGGAACGCCCTTTGGCGCTGACGATACCCGCCGTCACGCTGCTGTCAAAACCGAACGGCGAACCGATCGCCAACACCCATTCACCGACCTTGAGCTGATCCGGTTTGCCCAGCTCCACCGTGGGCAAACCGCTGGCTTCGATCTTGAGCAAAGCCACATCGGTGCGTTTGTCGGCGCCTACCACGCGTGCCTTGTATTCCCGCTTGTCGGTCAGGCGCACAGTGATCTTGTCGGCCCGATCCACCACATGCGCATTGGTCAGGATGTAACCATCCGCACTGATGATGAAACCGGAACCCAGTGATTGCGATTCCTGTTGGCGCGGCATTTGAGGCGCGAAGCGCTTGAAGAATTCATAGAAGGGATCGTTTTCGGGCAGGTTGGGCAAACCGGGCATCATCTGCTGCGCAGAGACGGCCTGCGTAGTACTTACGTTCACGACAGCAGCCCCCTGCTTTTCAACCAAACCGGTGAAATCGGGCAGATCCTTGGCTGACACGTTGCCCACCAGCAATATGCCGAGCAGTAACGCGAGTGATCGTTTGAACATCCAAACCTCCTGTCAGATTATATTCAGGAACCGGCGGCACTCACGACCGAGCGCACCACAGCTTGCATCCCGGATCGTTTCGTCAACTGCCGCACCACTAAGAATCCCGCCAGCAATCCGGACACCGCGCCCAGCATGGCAGCGCCATCCGGCGCCTCGGCAAAGAGGGCGGAAGCCAGCAAAGCAGCCACCAACATGAATGTCAGCGGCAACACGTACATCAATATCGAATTGCGCAGCAACACGCCATCCGGCAGTCCGACGTTCACTTCATCGCCCACTCTTGCGTTAGCAGCATTGCCAACTTTAAAGGTGCGCGGCTTGCTGCTGCAAAACAGTTGGGACAACTTTCCGCTCCCACAACCTTTACCGCTCGCGCAACGACCACATCCATTCCCGCCGACCGGCTCGATCTCCGCCTCGGCGCCATGCAGGCTCCGCACGATGGCACGCATCTCATTCATTCGGCACCCCTGCGTAACGCACCGAATCGGCAACCTGTATGACCGCGCGCGGCGGGAGCTCGCCAACCACCGTCACCAATTGGTCGCCTATCAGCCTGCTATAGATATGTACCGCTCCCTGGCTTTTCAAGCCGGCCCGATACCCTGCTGCATCGGAGGCCTGTTCGACGAATACGGACAGCGCAGCCAGACCGTCGGAATAGACGATATGCACGACGGGGAACTTCTTGTCGCGCATATTGCGGCTCATTTCCAGAATCTTCTTGAATCCGGGCGGGATGCCATCCACCTGCCAACCACTGGCCGCATTCGCCACATTGTGGCGCGGCAGCGGCGACAGATGCTTGCGCCCCGCCAGTTTTGCGGCATCTTTTGCGTCGGGCACAGCCCATTTGCTTTCGATATCGCCGCCGATCTGCAACTGCAAGAAGGCGTATTGCTCGATTACCTTGCCGCGCTCATCCAGCACCACCGCCTTCAACAGCAGGCCGGATTCGCTGTGCGCCCACATCTTGCGCGTATAGCGCAAAGTATCCTTGGGCTGCAGCAACAACGTGTGGGCGTGGTAGTCCGCCACACGATCCTCTTCCTGCTGGATGATGTTGTAATTCTCTTTGAGGCTCTGGATCTGCTCCGGAAGGAGTGCGGGGAATGCCCGGCGCGGACGTTGCTGCTCGAAGTGCACTTTCTTGTCGCCCAGCTGCAGCCAGACTTGATCGTTGTTGCGTATCACTTCTCGCCGCTGGCCATCCAAACCTTGCAATCGCTCATGCTCGCCGTGCTTGTCGACCACATGCGTGATGCGGGAGGTCTCGACCCGGCCGCCGGCCTGATAGACGAATACGCCGCTGTAATTGGTCTCGTGCGCCGCAAAAGCCATGGTTCGCAACCAGTCGGCATCATCCAGCAAGGGATCAGCCTGCACCATTGCCGCACACAGCGGCAACAATGCGACCAACAGCCCGGCTTTCGCGATCTGCATACGCACTATTTTGCCGCCACCGAATGGATGTATGTTGCCGCCCCCTGTACATCGGCACTGGGAGAGAACTCCTGGTGTGCCATCAGGTAGTCGCTGGCATGGAATGCCACCGGGCGCACCATGTTCTGCTGTTGCACACTGACCATCTGCGGAGCCGGCTCTTGCCCGACCTGCATAGACAGCCAGGCCACCAGTGCCAGCGCCATGACCGAAGCGGCGGCTGACAATGCATACTGTTTGATGCGCTGCTGCTGGCGACGGCGAGGCGCAAGGATGGTGGGCTCTGCCTGCAATCGCTCGTGGAAGACCGCCATGAAGTCGCGGTTGATATGATCGGGTTGGCGCAGGGCGTCGCCGATCAGGTGATATTCGGCCCAGTCACGGTCTGTCTCGGGGTGGCGCTTCAACTTATCAAGGAATACGTCCGCTTCGTCCTCGAACATCTCGCCATCCATCAACACCGAAATTTCCTGTTTCATGCTCACCACCTCTTGTCTTCGCTAGTACCCAGCAACGGACGCAAATTCGCTGCCACCACCTCTCGCGCCCGGAAGATACGCGACCTTACCGTGCCGATCGGACAATTCATCACCGATGCGATCTCTTCATAACTCAGCCCCTCGATCTCGCGCAGCGTCAAAGCGGTGCGCAAATCCTCAGGCAACTGTTGCAGGGAAGAGTTCACCACCTCGACCACTTGCTTGCTCATCAACTCGTTCTCGGGCGTCGACACCTCATGCAATAGCGAAGCATCCTCGAAGGCCTCGGCCTCCTCGGCATCCATCGGCGTACTGGTCGGTGCCCTGCGCCCCTGCGACAGCAAATGGTTCTTGGCTGTATTGATGCCAATACGATACAACCAGGTGTAGAACGCACTGTCCCCACGGAATGCCGGCAATGCACGATAAGCTTTGATGAATGCTTCCTGCGTGACATCCTCGGCTTCGCCAGGATTACGGACGAAACGCGAGATCAAACGCCCCAAACGGCGCTGATACTTGGCCACCAGCAGCTCGAACGCGTGCTTGTCGCCGCCCTGCGCGCGCTCCACCAGCTGTTGATCGACCTCCCTGTCACCCATTCCGTTTCCCGGTTTTGTATTGTTTGCGCCACGATGCGCGGCGCGAGAGTATAACCGGACGGGTGCACATCGTCAGCCTTGCCCGTAACGCGCCAATTGACAGTCCTGTTTGAAATAAGTTCATTTCCACGTTTTAATCACAAGTTTTGCTATAGTCGGGCCAATGATTCCTCCGCATTTCTCCTATCGTGTTGCGCTTTGATACTCTGATCATCGGTAGCGGCCTGGCCGGCTTGACGCTGGCTTTGAAGCTGGCCGACCGGCAACAGGTCGCCATCGTCACCAAACGTTCGCTGCTGGATGGCGCCAGCGCATGGGCCCAGGGCGGCATCGCCGCCGTACTAAGTCCCGATGACAGTCACGATGAGCACATCCGCGACACCCTGACGGCAGGGGCAGGTTTATGCGACCCCGAGACTACGCGCTTCGTGGTTGAGCGCGGGGCTGCCGCTGTCGGCTGGCTGATCGATCAGGGTGTGCCATTCTCGAAAGAGGACAACGCAAGTCAGGATTTCCACCTCACCCGCGAAGGCGGACACAGCAAGCGCCGCATCATCCATGCTGCCGATGCCACAGGCAAAGCTGTCCAGCAGACGCTGGCCGACAAGGTGCGCGCCCATCCCAATGTGACCGTGCTCGAACATCACATCGCGATCGACCTGATCACCGGTCGCAAGATCGGCAAATCTCCGACACGCTGTTTCGGTGCCTATGTGCTGGACACCCTCAGCGACAGAGTCGTTACCCTCTCCGCGGCGCGTACCGTCCTGGCGACCGGCGGTGCCGGAAAGGTCTATCTCTACACCACCAATCCGGACACCGCGACAGGCGACGGCATCGCTATGGGATGGCGCGCCGGCTGCCGGGTGGCGAACATGGAGTTCATGCAATTCCATCCTACCTGCCTGTACCACCCGCATGCAAAATCTTTCCTCATTAGCGAAGCGGTGCGCGGCGAAGGCGGCATCCTGAGACTGCCCGACGGCACCCGCTTCATGCCTTGGCACGACGAGCGTGCAGAGCTGGCACCGCGCGATGTGGTCGCCCGCGCCATCGACTACGAGATGAAGAAAGGCGGATTGGACTGCGTCTATCTGGATATCACGCACCAGTCCGAAGCCTTCCTGCGTGAGCACTTCCCCACCATCCATGAACGCTGCCTGGCACTGGGTATAGATATCGCACGCCAACCCATACCCGTGGTGCCGGCGATGCACTTCACCTGCGGCGGCCTGATGACCGATCTGGCGGCACGCACGGATATCGACGACCTGTATGCGATCGGCGAGACTGCCCATACCGGCCTGCATGGCGCCAACCGCCTCGCCAGCAACTCACTGCTGGAATGTCTGGTGTTCGCAGAAGCCGCCGCACAAGACATCCTTGCCGGAAGTTCGGAGGAAATTGAGCCGCTACCCGATTGGGATGAGAGCCGCGTCACTGACGCGGATGAACTGGTGGTGGTGTCACACAACTGGGATGAGCTGCGCCGCTTCATGTGGGATTATGTCGGCATCGTGCGCACGACCAAACGGTTACAACGCGCCCAGCATCGCATCAGCCTCTTGCATGAAGAGATCAGCGAGTATTACCGGAACTTCCATGTGACATCCGACCTGCTTGAGCTGCGCAATCTGGTCGAAGCGGCCGATCTCATCGTGCAAAGCGCACTGGCGCGCCACGAGAGTCGCGGCTTGCATTACAGCAAGGATTTTCCGCTGACCACCCCCGAAGCACTGCCGACGATATTGACCCCTCATGATTGAAGACGTTCCGAGTTCCGTAGCAATACACGCAAACGGCGATGTCCATCAACAGGCATCGCGTCCGGAAACAGCAGCAGACTTCTTCTTCCATGGCCCGCAGTAGCCACATTGAGCAATACCAGCCAAGGCGAAACCAGCGTATCAGCGCAAACCTCGCCGGCAATCTGCTCGCCGTCGCGCAGTTCCAAGACAATGTGTCGGTCTTTGCCGTACACAAGCGCAATGCATGACCGCCTTGAAAGTAACGCCACATCTCGCCTGAGCAGCCATGCAGTGCTGAGCGAGGTCACCAAATAGCCCACCCAATGCCAGCCAGTGGCGATTGGTAACGTGGATATCATCAGAATCGATATGACCGCTGAAGCAACCAGCAAGACGAAATGCGCGCGCGATGCATGCAGTGTGACCCGGACTTGAGTGTCCATCCTGCGTGCTGGACTCAGAAGATAAGTGCGGAAAGTAAACCGAGCACAATCATGGCAACGAGGACCAGTAGCAAGTAGCCGCCGCCCTTGCCCGGCTGCTCTGCTCTGTGACGAGCAAGATGCTGCGCTGCCTTGGGGGCCGCCCGATTGATCTCAGCCATGCTGGGTCGCTCCGTGCGCAGGGTCTTGGATAGCTCTTCGACCTCCTCCTTGCTCGCCGTCATCGCGGCCAGACGCATGGTCGCCTCATTCGAATCGAAGGACGAAGACAAACCCAGCGCGATCACAGCCTTGTCTTCATCCCCGTCTGTTGCCCGCGTGACCAAGGCGGATCGCTTGGCTTGTTGCGCCCCATCCGTTGCGCGCGGCAACGCTTCACGGCAAGCGCGCAGATCGTTCACCATCTCACCTGCATTCTGATAGCGCGCGTCCAGATCCTTGGCCAGCGCCTTGGCGACGATATAGTTCAACATCTCCGGTACCGCCGGATTGGCATTGCTGGGCGGCGCGGGGATGGCATTCAGAGTCTGGTACATGATGGCATTGACGTTCTCGCCGATGAACGGCACCTGCCCGGTCAACATCTCATACAACATCACACCGAGGGAGAAGATGTCCGAACGCTGATCGGTCACCTTGCCCAGCACCTGTTCAGGAGACATATACTTGGGCGAACCCAGCACCATGCCCGTCTGGGTGCGCACCGCGGCAGAGGCCATGCGCGCGATGCCGAAGTCAGTGATCTTCACGTGCCCGTCCCGCACGACCATCACGTTGGACGGCTTCACATCACGGTGCACGATCTCATGTTCGTGGGCATAGGACAGCCCTTGTGCCACCTGAATGATGACGTCCAATACCTGCGCTACAGGCAATATCTTGTTTTCGTTGAGCACATCGCGCAGTTCGCGACCATGCAGATATTCCATCGCGATATAAGCAATGTCGCCGGTGCGGCCCACATCGTAGATGGTCACGATATTCGGATGACTCAATCGCCCGGCTGCCTTGGCTTCCTGATAGAAACGCGCCTCGTATTCTTCGCGCTCTTCCAGGGCCAGACTTAGATTGATGGTCTTGATCGCCACTTCGCGATCGATCAGCGGATCGCGTGCTTTGTACACGACCCCCATAGCACCCTGGCCTAGCTCACTTATGACTTCATAACGACCGAGTTGGCTGATCATGTCCCGTAACAACTCCGAGTGATTACTTCGAGCTTGCACCCTTCACGCTGCGGAAGACTGGCCCCCACAGCGGATGTCCCGCTTCGGCGGCCGTCAGATCGAAATTCGGATTGATCTCGAGCACGTTCTTGAAATGATTCCGACACAGCTTCTGATCGCCGGAAACGCAATAGATGAAAGCCAGATATTTGTTTGCCCATAATGTCTCGTGTCGAGTGGCATACTGGTTCTCCAATACACCTTGCAACGCGGTTTTGGCATTGACGTAGTTGCCAGTCTCATATTCGCTGACACCTTTAGCCAGATACCGCTTGGCGACGCTATCCCCGAACAGGCGAATGCCGCCGCTGCCGTCTTCGCAGGTCCCGACCACCGATCCGCAGCCGGCAAGCACCAGCGAAGCCAGGCCCGCAATAATCCAACGTAACATCCTTCAACTCTCCTGTTCGATCAGGCTACTTGAAACTGTGCCTGATCTTTATGTTCGCGCCCGGTTTGACACTTATAACCTTCTTATGCACCGGGAATGTCGAATTTCTGATTTCCAGCGTATGCCGCCCTGCCACCACCTGCAACTCCATCAGCGGCGGACTCACGCCCTGCTTCTTTCCGTCAAGATAAACCTCACCCCAAGGCAAGATCGCCAAGCTGATCACCGCCGGCCCCCCGGTCGTATCCTCGAGCGTGCGGACACGCGCGCTCTCCTTAACCCCTTGTATCTTCTTTTCTGGCGGCGGGGTCGCGACCTTTGCTGCGGGAGCTGGAGAAGCTTCAGGCGCTGGTTTGCTCGAAGTTGTCTGCGGCGCAGCTGCTATGACTGGGATTGCCGATTCCGGTTCACTCCGATGCGCAAGTTTATATGCCGCCAGCACCGAAGTGGCCAGCACCAATACCGCCACCCCGACAATCGCTGCGCGCTGTTGCTTGGTCGCACGTTTGAATATGGCCACCGCATGTCGCTCGTACCCAGATGCCTGACGCAGGAACTCATACCAGTAGCGCTTGGACAACGCCACGATCCGCTGCACACCTTGTGTGTGCTCGATCTCTTCCTCTATCTCCACGCTACGTTGTGTCGTGGTGAAGTCGCCCGGATAACCGATAGCATAGACCTCATGTTCGCGCACGTGCTTGTCGGTGCGGGAACCCTGATAGTGGAACATGCCTGCATATTCCTGCGACAGGCGCGAAACCGCATCATAGTAGGAGCGCGACACCAGTATCTGCCCCGGGTCGGCAAAACCCATCACGCGCTGGGCCACATTGATGCCGTCGCCGACGATGTTGGGCTGACTGTTGATATCCTTGACCAGACGCACAGGACCAAGATTGATACCCATGCGCACCAGCAGGGGCGGATCCATACGCACCCCCTCTCCCAGCAAGCTGCTGCGCACACTCAGCGCGGCCTGCAGGGCATCTTCTATATCACCCAGAAAACTGATCGCAGCGCCATCACCCGTATCCAGAATGATGCGATCCGCCACCGGCACATCGCGAATAGCGATGGACAGGAATGCGTTGAAACGCTCCTTCAGGGATATCTGGCCTGACACGGACTTCTTGGAATATTCAACGATATCCAGAAAAAAGACCGAGCAAACGATGGTTTTATTGCCTCTTTGTTCCATGTGTCCTATCTGTCATTCGCGTTCCATCCACGAAAACCGCAGAGTCCGCCAAAAATAACCTGCCGGATTCTAACGACACCGGGGGTTTACCGCCAGTTCAATTTTTACGCACCTTGGCTCTGGTCATCTTGCTCTTGCGCACATCCGGACGCTGTTGGCGCGGCGCGGGAACAGGCAGGTCGACCCAGTCCATGATAGCCCTCACTTCGCCCTCGCCAAGCTCGGCCATCATGCCGCGCTTGATGCGGGGCGGCAGATTGACGATGCCGAAGCGGACGCGCATCAGCCGACTGACCGGCAAACCCAAGGCCTCGAAAGTGCGACGCACTTCCCGATTCCGCCCTTCCTTGATGACGATGCGATACCAGTGATTGAAACCTTCACCACCTTCGTCGCTCAGCTTGTCGAACTTCACCACACCGTCTTCCAGCTCCAGACCCTGATTGGTCATCTGCTTCATTTGTTCCGGCGACATCTCGCCCTGCACGCGCACCGCATATTCGCGTTCGACTTCAAAGCGCGGGTGCATCAGACGATTCGCCAGCTCACCTGAAGTCGTGAAGATCAGCAGCCCGCTGGTATTGAAATCCAAACGTCCGATGGCGATCCATTTCTGTCCGCGCAATCTCGGCAGCTCATCGAACACATTGGCCCTGCCGTCCGGGTCGTCCCGGCTGACGATCTCGCCTTCCTGCTTGTGATAGAGCAGCACGCGCGGCAATTGCGGCTCAGCCTCGAGCTTCAAGCGAACGTTGCGGCCATCCACCTGCACGCGGTCACCCTCGGCGATACGCAGCCCCAAGGTCGCCACTGCGCCGTTCACCACGATGCGCCCTGCAGCGATCCAGGCCTCCATCTCGCGGCGCGAACCAAGGCCCGCCTGCGCCAGCACCTTCTGCAACCTTTCGCCTTGTTCACTCATGCTGCTATCTCTCGCCTTTCGAATACGGCTTGCGCCAGGGTGCCACTATCCACATGTTCCAATTCGCCGCCTACCGGCAAGCCTCGCGCGATACGCGACACTTTGATCCCCTGCGATTTCAGCAAGGTTGCCAGATAATGCGCCGTCGCCTCGCCCTCCACCGTGAAATTGGTAGCGAGTATGACCTCGCATTCCAGCTCCAGCGCACGCCTGACCAAGCGCTCCAGCGGCAATTCGCGCGCGCCCACCCCGTCCAGCGGCGACAAGCGCCCCATCAGCACGAAATACATGCCGCGATAACACTGCGCCTGTTCCATCATCAACAGGTCGGCGGGCATCTCCACCACACATAGCAGATCACCTTCACGCTGCGCCGAACTGCACATGGAGCAGACATCCTGTTCGGAAAAATTATTGCATTTGCTGCAGTGCTTCACGCTCTCCACCGCATGACTGAGGGAGTGCGCCAGATGCATGGCCCCGTCACGGTCGCGTTGCAGCAGGTGATAGGCCATGCGTTGCGCGGACTTCGGCCCCACACCCGGCAGACAGCGCAATGCGCCGATCAGATCTTCCAGACTGGAAGGAGTCTTCATTTAAAACGGCAGACTCATGCCCGGCGGCAGCTTGGCAGTGAACCCACTCATGCGTTGTTCGGTGGTCTGGGCAGCCTTTTTGTTGGCGTCGTTGACAGCGGCAACGATCAGGTCTTCCAGCATCTCCTTGTCGTCCATCACGCTGTCATCCAATGTCACGCGGCGCAATTCATGCGCGCAGGTCATGGTCACTTTGACCATACCGGAGCCGGACTGCCCTTCCACCTCGACAGTGGCCAGCTCATCCTGTGCCTTCTTCATGTTCGCCTGCATCTGCTGCGCCTGCTTCATCAGCCCGGCCAATCCGCCCTTCATCATTTCCTGCTTCCTCCAGTTAAACGGGTCTGATCGACCCTTCTATCAATTGCGCGCCCAGCATGGCCTGCGCATCGCGTACGAATGCATCCTGCCGGATGGCGTCTTCCGCCTGTTGCTGACGGTTCTGTTTGTCCTGCTGCTCGACCACTGCGGGGGTGGTCACCTCGTTAGTGGCCCCCATCTCGACTTCCAGCCTGACGGGACGGGCGAAATATTCACCCAATGCAGCCTGCAATTTTTCCTGCGCGATCTTGTTGCTTTGCAGATGTTTATGTTGCGGCGGCAGGTGCAGCAGCACACGACCTTCGGTAAAACTGGCCAACATGCTGTTCTTCGCCAACTGCAACGCCATTCCCGACAGATTGAGTTGCGACAACAAGGTATTCCAATCCAGATCGGCCCCGACCGACATGCTCGGCGCGACTGCGGCTCGGGCAGGTGCGGGTTCCGCAGCTTTCTGAGGGACATTTGCTGTCGGCGCACTGCGCGGAGCTGCTTGCTGGACGCTCGAACTCGGGCTGGCGCCCGTAGCCTGCGGTGCAAAGGCCAGCATGCGCAGCAAAGTCATGGTGAAACCGGCATATTCGTCGGGTGCCAGTTCGATCTCGTTGCGACCGTGTATGACGATTTGATAGTTCAGCTGTATCTCTTCCGGCGTGAACTGTTGCGCCAGCTCCATCAAACGCACGCGCTCCGGCTCATCATCCGGGATGGCCTGCGGAATGGTTTGCGCCAGCGCGATGCGATGCAGCAAGGTCGCCAACTCCTGCAAGGCAGCCTCGAACGCGATCGTGCGCAGTGCCATATCGTCTGCGATGCGTAGCAACCCGGCACCGTCACCGGCACGCAGGGTTTGCAACAAGTCGAACAGATAGCACTGATCGATGGCGCCCAGCATGGTGCGCACCAACGCTTCGTCCACCTTGCCGGATGAATAGGCGATGGCCTGATCCATCAGGCTCAAGGCGTCGCGCATACTGCCCTGCGCCGCGCGGGCCACCAGATTCAGCGCGCCGTTCTCGAACGGGATCGCTTCCTGACCCAGCACATATTGCAGATGCGACACGATCAGCGCAGGCGGCATCTGCTTGAGATTGAACTGTAGGCAGCGCGACAGCACGGTGACCGGGATCTTCTGCGGATCGGTGGTGGCAAGGATGAATTTCACATGCGCAGGCGGCTCTTCCAGCGTCTTCAACATCGCATTGAACGCCGACTTCGACAGCATGTGAACTTCGTCGATGATGTACACCTTGAAACGGCCGCTGGTCGGCGCATACAGCGCGCTTTCCAGCAGCTCGCGCATATTGTCGACCTGCGTGTTGGATGCCGCATCCAGCTCGATCAGATCGACGAAGCGACCGCTGTCGATCTCCTTGCAGGCGCTACATACGCCGCACGGTTCGGCGGTGACGCCGGATTCGCAATTCAGGGATTTGGCAAAGATGCGCGCGATAGTGGTCTTGCCCACGCCGCGCGTGCCGGTGAACAGATAGGCGTGATGCAGACGGTTCTGCATCAGCGCATTGCTGAGCGCCTGTACCACGTGCTCCTGCCCGGCCAATTGGGCAAAGCTCTTGGGACGCCATTTGCGTGCTAAGACCGAAGTCGCCGACATATCGCCTCTCGCCCAACCGTTGACCACATCGAGTGTGACACCCTCGAACATAAGGAGGCGAGCCTTACCCCCGGCACTTACAGACATCAGCTGTGGCTGCTTCCTTCCGGACCTGACCAGGTTCACTGCGCTGCAATGCGGGGAGACCCGCCAAACCATTGAAGCCCCGCAATAACTACGAGGCCTCGAAAACTATATCTGCTTGACCGGGATCATCCCGATCCGCTGCTTCCATTCCGCCGGACCGATCTCGTGCACCGCCCGGCCTTGCGTATCCACCGCGACGGTGACCGGCATATCCTGCACCTCGAATTCGTAGATGGCTTCCATGCCCAGATCGGCGAAAGCCACCACTTGCGAGTGCTTGATCGCCTGCGCCACCAGATAGGCTGCGCCACCGACCGCCATCAGATAGACCGCTGCGTGTTTCTTGATAGCTTCCAGACCGACCTTGCCGCGCTCCGCCTTGCCGATCATGCCGATCAGACCGGTCTGCGCCAACATGGTCTCGGTGAACTTGTCCATGCGTGTCGCCGTCGTCGGTCCGGCGGGCCCGACCACCTCGTCGCGCACCGGATCGACCGGGCCGACATAGTAAATGAATCGACCATTGAAATCCACCGGCAACGGCTCCCCCTTGGCCAGCATGTCGACCATGCGCTTGTGCGCCGCATCTCGGCCGGTCAGCAGCTTCCCGCTCAGCAACAAGGTCTCGCCCGGTTGCCATTGCGCGATATCCTCGCAAGTGACCGTATCCAGGTTCACCCGGCGCGCATCGGGTGCGGGCTGCCAGTGCACATCGGGATAATCGTCCAGCTTCGGTGGCGTGAAGCTTGCCACCCCACTGCCATCCAGTGCGAAGTGCACATGACGTGTCGCTGCGCAGTTCGGGATCAGTGCGACCGGCTTGGAGGCCGCATGCGTCGGATAATCCAGTATCTTCACATCCAGCACGGTGGTCAGTCCGCCCAATCCCTGCGCACCGATGCCCAGCGCATTCACCTTGTCATACAGTTCGATGCGCAATTCCTCGATACGGTTCTGCGCGCCCCGCGCCTTCAGCTCGGTCATATCGATGGGCTGCATCAGCGCCTCTTTCGCCAGCAACATGGCTTTTTCCGCCGTGCCGCCGATACCGATACCGAGTTGTCCCGGCGGGCACCAGCCCGCACCCATGCCCGGCAACTGGCTGAGCACCCATTCCACGATGTCATCACTGGGATTGAGCATGGCGAAACGCGACTTGTTCTCGGAACCGCCGCCTTTGGCCGCGACATCCACCTCTACCCTGTCGCCCGGCACCAGCTCGAAATGCACCACGGCGGGTGTGTTGTCGCCGGTGTTCTTGCGCCGCCCGGCCGGGTCGGCCACGATGGAAGCGCGCAACACGTTGTCCGGCTCAAGATAGGCGCGGCGTACCCCTTCGTTCACCATCTCGGTGACGCTCATCGTCGCATCTTCCCAGCGCACCGCCATGCCCACCTTGACGAAGGCGACCACGATGCCGGTATCCTGGCAGATCGGGCGTTTGCCCAAGGCGCACATACGCGAGTTGGTCAGGATCTGCGCCATGGCATCCTTGGCGGCAGGCGATTCCTCGCGCCGGTAGGCTTCGGCCAGTGACTGCACGTAGTCCTGCGGGTGGTAATAAGAGATGAATTGCAGCGCGTCGGCGATGCTGGCGATAAAATCCTGCTGGCGGATAGCGGTCATGACGAGGCCTCGGTGGGTGGTGGCCGATTATGGAAGTGTGAGCAGTCAGCGTCAAACGGTTAGAATGCGCGCCTCAACCCAACTCCCGACTCTCAGCATGGCGATTCAATGGTTCCCCGGTCACATGACCTCGGCGAAGAAAAAAGCGACCGAGACCATGGAGCGCATCGATGTCGTCATCGAAGTGCTGGATGCGCGCGTGCCGGAGGCATGCAGCAATCCGATGCTGCGCGAGATGCGCGAACACCGGCAGCGCCCCTGTCTCAAGGTCTTGAACAAGGCCGACCTCGCCGATCCGGTTGCAACCAAGGCATGGCTGGACTATTTCAACAGTCAGAAGAACGTCAAAGCCGTCGCGCTGTCCTGCAAAAAGCCCGGCGACGCGGCGAAGATACCCAAGCTCTGCCTGCCACTGGCACCGCATCGCGGCACCACCATCAAACCCCTGCGCATGATGGTGATGGGCATCCCCAACGTGGGCAAATCTACCTTCATCAATGCCCTGCTCAAGCGGCGCACGGCGGCGGTGGGCGATGAGCCGGCCATCACCAAGAGTCTGCAACATTTCGATCTCAGCCCCACCCTGCAACTGACGGACACGCCCGGCATGATGTGGCCGAAAATCGAACACGAGAGCGACGGCATATTGTTGGCCGCCAGCAATCTGATCGGCCGCAATGCCTATGACGAGAGCGAAGTCGCGGCCTACCTTGGCGACCTGCTAGCAGCGCACTACCCTGCCTTGCTTGAATTACGCTACAAATCTCCCATGCAGGGGCTGGATGGCGTGGCGCTCATCGAAACCATCGCCCGCAAGCGCGGCTATCGCATCAAGGGACAGGAATTCGATCTGGAGAAAGCCGCGATCACCTTGCTGCAGGACTATCGCAGCGGCGCCCTGGGTTGCATCAGCCTGGAAACACCGGCATCACGCGCGCAGATGTTAGCTGCATCAGAAAATGCTTATAATCCACCGCATGATGAAACCTGAACTCTCCTTTGTGCCCGCTTCGCGCCTGTCGCTACTGCTGGCATGCCTGCTCTTCAGTGCCTGCAGCACGACCCACTTGAGCCGCTACACGCAGGAGAAGGATCCTTTCGAGTCCTACAACCGCATGGCTTACAGCTTCAACGATGCTTTGGACAGAGCGATCCTGAAACCGGTCGCGCAGGGTTACGTCAAGTACATGCCGCAGCTGGGAAAGATGGCGACGGAGAACTTCTTCTCCAATCTGGACGATGTGACCGTAACTTGCAACGACGTGCTACAACTCAAATTCAAGCAAGCGGCCAGCGATGGCAGCCGGGTGTTGTTCAACACCACCTTTGGCTTGTTCGGGCTGATCAATGTAACGAGCAGATTGCCCAAGCACAATGAAGATTTCGGCCAGACATTGGGCTACTGGGGCGCCGCAAGCGGCCCCTATCTGGTCATTCCGGTGCTGGGCCCGAGCTCCGTGCGTGATGGCGTCGGCCGTTACGCGGACAGTTTCGTCAGCGTCATCGGCACCACCGACCATGTGCCGACACGCAATTCCGCTTATGTAGTGGAGGGCATCGTCACACGTGCCGGCCTGCTGGATAACGAGAAGATCCTGGAGAACGCCACCATCGACCGTTACAGTTCGCTGCGCGACGCCTACCTGATGCGCAGGCGCAGCCTGGTCTATGACGGCGACCCGCCGCGACAGCGCTACGAGGATTTCGACGACTAATAAAATAACGGCGGGAAAACCCGCCGTTATTTATCGTACTGCCAGCAAACTCAAAGACCCGACTTCAACGCCTCGATACGCTCGTCCAAAGGCGGGTGCGTCATGAACAGTCGCGAGAACCCGCCGCCGCTGGAAATCGCCATGGCGGACATATTCTCCGGCAACGCTGCCGCCTGCTCGTGGTTGGCCTTCAGACGTTGCAGCGCGGCGATCATCTTCTGGCGCCCCGCCAGACTGGCACCGCCCGCGTCGGCACGGAACTCGCGCTGGCGCGAGAACCACATCACGATCGTGCTGGCCAGAATACCCAGCACGATCTGCGCGGCGATCTCGGCCACGAACATGCCGATGCCAGGACCGTCTCGACCGTCGTTCTTCAGAAGCACGCGATCCACGAAATAACCGAACAGTTTGGCGAAGAACACCACAAAGGTATTCACCACGCCCTGGATCAACGCCAGTGTAACCATATCGCCGTTCGCCACATGACTCACCTCGTGCGCCAGCACGGCTTCCGCCTCGTCGCGGCTCATACTGTGCAACAGGCCGGTGCTCACCGCGACCAGCGCATTGTTGCGGTTCCAGCCGGTGGCAAAGGCGTTCACGTCCGGCGCATCATAGATCGCCACTTCCGGCATGCCGATGCCGGCGGCCTGCGCCTGACGGCGCACGGTGTCGACCAGCCAACGCTCGGTCGGATCCTGCGGATTCTCGATGACATGCGCGCCGACCGAGCGCTTGGCCATCCACTTGGACATCAGCAGCGACACGATGGAGCCGGAGAAACCAATCACGGCGGACAGCACCAGCAAGGCATTGAAATCGATGGCACCGCTGGCATCCATCCAGCGATCCACGCCGAGGATACGCAGGGTGATGCTGATCACCGCCAGCACGGCGATGTTAGTCAACAGGAACAAGAAGATACGCTTCATTCGACACTCTCCGTCATTTATGGGATCAGATTCATGCGGACTTTTGTCCGCTCGGTGAGCCATATGGGGCTACCGATTCACAATTTCAAGCCGCGCTTGTGACGATATTCCGCGCCAGAAGTTCGCTTGCCGGATCGATTTTATGGCGTTAACCTGCCCCGACCGTTCTTCCAAGGATCAGCGCCATGTCGAACCGATACACACGCACCGCCCTCTCGCTGCATTGGCTCATCGCATTGCTGATCTTCGCGGCCTTCCCGCTGGGGATCTATATGCACGACCTGCCGCTGTCGCCCTTCAAGCTGCAGCTGTATAGCTATCACAAGTGGATAGGGGTGACCGTATTCCTGCTGATGCTATTCCGGCTCTACTGGCGCATGACGCACCGACCTCCCGCACTCCCGGAAAGCATGCCACGCTGGGAGCGGATCGCGGCGGAAGGCGTGCATTATCTGCTGTATGCCTTGCTGCTCCTGATCCCGCTCAGCGGCTGGCTGATGAGTTCCGCCAAGGGTTTTCAGACTGTCTGGTTCGGCGTGCTGCCGCTGCCCGATCTGGTCGGCAAGGACAAGATGCTGGGGGAATCGCTGCAGCAGATCCATGAGTTGCTCAACTTCACGCTGTTCGGCGTACTCGGCGGTCATATCGGGGCCGCCCTCAAACATCATTTCATCGAACGCGACGACATCCTGGCCCGCATGATCCCTTGGCTAAAGAGATCCTAGTGGCAACATTCTCAGCCCATCGACTCATCCATGAACTGGATCGCATTGCCGCTCTCCTTGGCCTGATACATGGCCGCATCCGCACGGGCCAATACTTGTTCGTGATTGGCCTGCTGGCCATGAAACAACACCATGCCGATGCTTACCGTGCACTCATGGTCCACAGCCAGCGGCGGCTGATCGACCGTTTGGTACAGCAGGTGATAAGGCTGCGATAAAGTGGCACGGATCTTCTCGGCCACGATCTGCGCCTGCCTGATCGAGCGCTCGCGGTCCACGTCCAGTTCGTTCAGCAACACCACGAATTCATCGCCGCCGAAACGGGCGACCGTATCCACGGCACGCAGACAGCTTTCGATGCGGCGTGCGGCATCGATCAACAGCAGATCGCCCACACTATGGCCGTACTTGTCATTGAGCGGCTTGAATTTGTCCAGATCCATGAACATCACCGCCGCATACCGTTCGCTGCGCATGCTGGCTGCCAACACCTGATTCAGTCGATCGCTCAGCAAGCGCCGGTTGGGCAACCCGGTCAGGGTGTCGAAGAATGCCAACTGTCGCAACTGTTCGGTCGCTTCATCTATGCGCAGTTGCAACAGCGCCCTTTCCTGCTGCAGCTGTTCGGCCATGACATTGATGCCATCCGTCAACTTGCCCAATTCATCGATCTCGACTTCGTGGCGTATCCGGGTATGCAGCTCCCCGCGACCGATCGCCTGGATCGCACCACTCAGACGGTAGACCGGGTCGATCAATTTGCGACTGGCCCGGAACACCCTGTACAACACGAGCAATAGAAACCCCAAGGTAGCAGCGATGACCACAAACATCATTTTGATCTGCTCCTGACGCGTCTGCTTCCAACTCATGGCGACCGCCACGGTACCGATCTGCTGCACAGCGGGCTTATCCTCCAGATCGTCCAGTGCCAGCTGCGTAGAAGATATCGGCTGACGGAACAGCAATATGTCCCCTGTCGGATCCTCCCGCCCCTCGGCAGCCGACATCAGCGGCACGTCCACTTCTCCAACAGCCGCCATTTCCCGCCCTTCGCGGTCGGTGATACGCACTGCCAACACGTCCGGCTCATGCAGCACCTGCAAACTCAAAGCACGCAAGAACTCCCGGTTATATGAGAACACACCATATTCGCTACTCGCGGCCAGTTGCCGCACCAACAGTTCCCCGCGCGCACGCAGGTTCTGCGCCATGTTCTCCGTGCGATCATGCAGGAACACTGCTTCGAGAAGCACCGACATCACCAGCAATGGCAGCAGCGTCAGCCAGGCGACATATCTGCCTATCTTGTAGCGTCTGTTCATCATTCCCGACTTCCTTCCACGCGATCTATTTCGATACGCAAGGCATCCACCGAACGGATATTGAGGCGCATCGAGCGTGCAACTTCGGCGTTCAATGCGATCTGGTAAAGCAGTGGGAATCGGGGCGATGGCAAGGTGCCCCGTTGCAGGAACTCCGACACCATGCCGGCAGACTGCGCGGCATGCTGCTCTGGCGTCGAATAAACCGCACACAAGGCACCGGCGCTGACATAGGCTGCGGACAAACCGATTACGGGGATCCCGCGCCGATAACTGCCAAGCAGGATATTTCGTATGGTAGAAGAGTTGTATATCTTGCCATCCGGCACTGCCAGCAAGACATCGCTCTGTGCCAGCATCGCTTCGAGCTTGCCAGCAAGACTATCGTCCGACTGAACCACCTGGGGAACCAATACCGCCCCCTGTCTGGCCAGTTCACGCTGCAACGGCTGCGAGAGGAAATCCCCACCCGCCGTATACAGCACCCCCACCCTTTTCAACGATGGCAGCGCCGCACGAACCAGCGCGACTTGGCGCGCGAGCGGTTGATCGAGGAATAGAGCCGACAAGGGATGCGGAAGCGGCTTTTGCGATTGCATCTGCTGGAAGCTTCTGCTGGGCAACATGGTGGCCAGCATCGCGCCATGCCATTGCTCTGCAGCCCATTGCGAGGCTTTGCTTCCAGCCGTCACCAGGATGTCTGCCTTGGGAATATCTGCCTGTTGCGCCAGCGTGCGCACTTCCAGTTGCACGTCCGCCGGCAGATTCTGCTCGAATGCCTGCCGAAAATGCTGATATGCCGCATGCTGCTCGCTGAGCAACAGCAAGACCTTCCTGGGTTCGGCAGCCAAGGCTTCGGATACAGAGATGAAACAGAGCAACACCACCGCCAGACATCTCAAGCATGTCGGAGCAATCGTGCTCAACAGATACCCTTCATCATCAGCTCCCTGTGAAACAGCGATCACCAGATGCCTGAGGCAAGCGCTGGTGAATATCTCAGACGTAGGTCATTCAGGAGGGACGCCCCCGCAGGATGGAACATACGTGAGATAAGGGATTCTGTCAGCAGTGCGCGCGGAGTGCGTCAGCGATATTTGCGCACGAGACCGACAAGAACGCCGAATATCTCCAGCGAGCCTTGCGGGCGGATGACCGGATATGCAGGATTCTGCGGGCGCAGGATGAATTTTCCGCGCTCCTTGTCCAAAGTCTTCAAAGTGAATTCCCCGTCGACGATAGCCACCACGATATCCCCTGCATTGGCCAGATTGCGTTTTTCCACCACAGCCACATCGCCATCGTGGATACCCGCGTCCACCATCGAATCTCCCTTGACCGTTATCAACGTGGTCCGGGATGGATTTTCGATCAGCATCTCGTCCAGCACATAATATTCGCCCTGTGTGGCATGGACCGTGACCGGCATCCCGGCCGGCACGGCGCTTTCGGCCAGGGGACGTGCAAAGAACTCACGCGTCGGGATCCACATGCCGTCCGGCGTGCGTTCAAGGAAGCCAGCTTCCCCCAATCGATCAAGGATGGCTTTCACCCAGGACTTCGAAGCGATGCGGAACACGTCGCACAGCGCGGCATAGGAAGGGATGCTCTTCCAGTCGGAATAGTAATCCTGCAGTCTGGCCAGATATTCGGCGTCGCGTTGCGCGGATGGATGGGAATCGGTCATGGCGTCACCTGTACAGAACGAATGTGCTGCATGGTAGAGAACGTACGTTCTGCTGTCAAATGCAATGCGCCGGCAAGAAAGTTGATGCCAAATGAAAACGGGCTGCCAGTTTGGCAGCCCGGTCATTACCGCTGACTACAAGCCGATCAGCCCTTGGCAGCCATCAGCTTCTCATACTTGGCCTGCAGCTGTTCCTGCGACTCCACATGATTCGGATCCTTGGGGATACAGTCGACCGGACATACCTCCACGCACTGCGGAGTGTCATAGTGGCCGACACACTCGGTACACTTGTTCGGGTCGATGATATAGATGGTGTCGCCTTGCGAGATCGCGTCGTTCGGGCACTCCGGCTCGCACACGTCGCAATTGATGCATTCGTCGGTGATGATCAGTGACATTGTTTACTCTCCTTTAATTGATCTTTTTTGTTTCAATCTTTCCGCCACGGCGGGTGATACGAACTTGCTGACATCACCGCCGAAGCGCGATATCTCGCGCACCATACTGGCGGAGATGAAGTTGTACTGCTCCGCCGGGGTGAGGAATACCGTCTCCACCTCTGGATCCAGCGTGCGGTTCATGCCCGCCATCTGGAACTCGTACTCAAAATCCGACACGGCGCGCAATCCGCGCAACACGACGCGCGCGTCCAGCCTGCGCACGTAGTTCATCAGCAGATCGTCGAACCCCTCGACCCGAACATTGGCAGAATCGGCGAACACCTCACGCGCCATCGCCACCCGCTCGTCCAGCGAGAACAGGGTCGCACTGCGACTCGCTGCCACGGCCACGACGACCTCGCCGAACAAGCCGGCGGCACGGCGCACCACATCTTCGTGGCCGCGCGTGATGGGGTCGAATGTGCCCGGATATACGACTCTGATCATGGCTGGGTGCGTTCCAATAGTTGGTAATGTACCGCTCCGGCGCGTTGTTGCTTCAGCACCTGCCAGTCGGCCCCAGCATCGAACGCCCCGCCGCTCTCCACATAGACCACGCCGTCTTTGATCAGTAGCTGCGCCAATCGCGGCATCAGTCGCGTCAGAAGATCGCTCTGGAACGGGGGATCGAGAAAGACGACGTCGAACGTCAAATTCGTCTGCATGGCGAATTTTAGCCCATCATTGCAGTGCAAGGCTACATTAGGCATGTCCAGCTTCCTGAGCGAGTCCTGCAATACCTTATAGACAGAACGGTCTTGCTCCACCATCACCACCTGCTCCGCCTCACGGGAAGCCGCTTCGAAACCCAGCGCGCCACTCCCGGCGAACAGGTCCAGGCAGCGTTTGCCATACAGCGATTGGCCCAACCAATTGAACAGCGTCTCGCGCACGCGATCGGGCGTCGGGCGCAGACCGGCACTGTCAGGGAACGTGATGATGCGGCTGCGATGTGTGCCGCCGATGATTCTGACCTTGTTTATTTTGCCACTCCCTGTCCGCCGACGATCACAGTCGCCATGACGTCCGGATCGATACGACGACGGAAAGCATCATTGACCGTCCGCACATCCACCTGCTCGACTCGCATCTGGAAGTCATCCAGATAAGTGAGCGGCAGATTGTAGAAACCGATCACGCTCAGATATTCCAGAATCTTGTGATTGCTGTCGATGCGCAACGGAAAGCCGCCGATGATGTTCTGTTTGGCGGCGTGCAGCTCCGCTTCGGTCACGCCTTTTTCCACGAAATCGCGCACGGTCGTGCGCACCACCTGCAAAGCCTCACCAACTTGCTCATTCTTGGTCTGCAAACCGATCTGGAACGCACCCGGTTGCTGCATAGGTATGAAATAGCTGTAGACGCTATAAGCCATACCGCGTTTTTCGCGCACTTCGTTCATCAGGCGCGAAACGAAACCGCCGCCGCCCAAGATGTAGTTGCCGACATACAAGGGGAAATAATCCGGATCGTTGCGCGCGATCCCCGGCGCGCCGATCAGAATATGACTTTGGCTGGCAGGATGCGGGACGCGCTGTTCGCTGGGACCATCAAGGCCGGCGACAGCAGGCACAGGCGCCACACTGCCACTTTGCGGCAATTGCGCGGTCAACTGTTGCGCGATGGCCTCCGCCTGTTGACGCGTGACATCGCCCATCAAGGCGACTACCACATCTTTTGCGCCATAGTGCGCACGGAAGAATTCGAGCAAGTCGGTACGCTGTACCTTTTCGATATCCGCCACTTCAGTCTGCCAGCCGTAGGGATGCGTACCAAACACTGCCTTGCCGAACGCCTTCTCGGACAGGAACTCCGGCTTGGTCTCTGCTTCACGCAAGGATGCGATCAGGCGCGTCTTTTCACGGGCCAGCACCTCTTGCGGGAACAAAGGCTGTTGCAGCACGCGCGCAAGGATGTCCAGCGCCACCTCACGCTCAGCCGGACTACTCAGGGTACGCAAGGTCACGGCAGAGCGATCAGCATCGAAACTACTGCCGACGCGCGCGCCGACATCGGCCAGGTTGCGTGCGATGTCGTCTTCGCTCATTCCCTCTACGCCCAGATCAAGCAGGCCGTGCGTCAGACCTGCCACGCCCTTCTTGTCTGCTTTATCGTAAGCGCTGCCGGCGTGAAAACTGACCGCCACATCCAGCATGGGCAGGTTATGATCTTCCACGAAATAGACGCGTGCGCCGCTAGCTGCTTGCCAGTGTTGTATCTGTGGCGTGGCGAACGCCCCAGTGGCGAATCCGCACAACAGAACAAACGAGATCAGTTTAGTGCGCATGAGCATTGCCTCCTTGCTGCGGCTTGTCCGCTGCAAGCGGTTGCGGATCGAGCACCGCGACCGTCAACTGGTCGTCGCGCAGGATGTCGCGCGCTACCGCCTGTACCTGTTCCGCGGTCACGGCTTGCAGTTTCTTCAGCATCACCGGCAGGTCATGCTGTGACAAACCGATACTCTCAATCTGTCCGATCTGCATCGCCTGATAGAACAAGGAATCGAGCTTGTACACTTCGGCGGCCGTGACTTGGGCGCGCACGCGGCGCAATTCTTCCTCGCTCACGCCGTCGCGCACGATCATTTGCAGTTGTTCGCGTATCGCCACCTCCAGCGCCGCCACCGATGTGCCTGCTGCAGGCGTAGCTTCCAGTGAGAACATGGTCGGACCGCGCGAGGTATTGGCATAGCCGGCTCCGATGCTGGTCGCCACTTGGTGTTCCCGCACCAAAGACTTGTTCAGGCGTGCCGAATCGTTGCCGTCGAGCACCCCTGCCAGCACCGACAGCGCGTAGGGCTGCCAGTCTTTGTCCACATCACGCAGGGTGGGCGCATGCCAGGCCATGACCAGATGCGGCAATTCGGCCGGTGCCTTCACCACGATACGCTTGATGCCAAGCTGGGCCGGTTCTTCATAGGGTTTGCGGAGCGGCAGCTTGCCGACGTGGATACGTCCATAGTATTTCTTTGCCAAAGCGAACACCTGCTTCGCATCGACATCACCGGCGATCACCAATGTTGCATTGTTGGGGGCATACCAGGTCTGGTACCAGAGGCGCGCATCGTCCGCCGTCATGTTCTTCAAATCGTTCATCCAACCGACGATGGGATTACGGTAGGGATGTTCCTGATAGGCGGTCGCCATCAAGCGCTCATCCAGCAAGGCACGCGCATCATCATCGGTGCGCCAGCGGCGTTCTTCCATCACCACGCGGATCTCTTTGGCGAACTCCTCATCGCTCAGCCTCAGGTTGTGCATGCGATCGGCTTCCAGCTTCATCGCCAATTCCAGTTGCGATTTGTGCAGTTGCTGGAAATAGGCGGTGTAATCATAGCTGGTGAACGCGTTCTCGCGACCGCCGGCCGCGGCGATGCGGCGCGAGAACTCACCGGCGGGGACTGCCTTGGTACCTTTGAACATCATGTGTTCCAGCACATGCGCCACGCCGGTCACGCCGGTCATCTCGTCCATGCTGCCAGCGCGATACCAGATCTGCTGCACGATCACCGGTGCGCGGCGATCTTCTTTCACGATGACCTTCAGTCCGTTGGATAGTGTCTGCTCGAACACCTCGGCTTGTGCGCCAATAGCTATGAGCAAACCCAAACAGAATGCATAAAATCTCATGTAATTCGTCCTGAAACGTTAAAATGCGGGCGCATTATGCGACATTCCCCCAAACCTTTCCCAGCCCATGTTCAGTTTTCTGAAAAAACAAAGCCCTGACAACAAGTCCAGCGATAGCGGCTGGGCCAAGCGCTTGCGCGATGGCTTGGCGCGGACCGGTGGACAACTGACCGCACTGCTGGTTCCCGGCGCGCGCATCGACGACGAACTCTACGAAGAGTTGGAGACCCTGCTCATCACTGCCGATGTGGGCATGGAAGCCACGCAGACCCTGCTCGCCGATGTGCGCCGCCAAGTGAAAGAACAACGATTGAGCGAGGCGAGTCAGCTGAAAGAGGCGTTGGCGCATGCGCTGCTGAAATTGCTGCAGCCGCTGGCCAAGCCGCTGGACGTCACGACGAGCAAGCCCTTTGTCATCATGCTGTGCGGCGTCAACGGCGCTGGCAAGACCACCTCCATCGGAAAACTGGCCAAATATTTCCAGATTCAGGGCAAGTCGGTGCTGCTCGCCGCAGGCGACACCTTCCGCGCCGCGGCACGCGAACAACTGATGGAATGGGGCAAGCGCAACGATGTGACCGTCATCGCACAACAGAGCGGCGACGCCGCCGCCGTGATCTACGACGCAGTACAGGCAGCACAAGCCCGCGGCATCGACGTGGTGCTGGCCGACACCGCTGGTCGATTGGCGACGCAGGCACACCTGATGGAAGAGATCAAAAAAGTGAAGCGCGTGATCGACAAGGCGCTACCCGGCGCGCCGCATGAGGTGCTGCTGGTGCTGGATGCCAACACCGGCCAGAACGCCTTGTCGCAGGTGAAGGCTTTCGCTGACGCACTGGATGTCAGCGGTCTGGTGTTGACCAAACTGGATGGCACGGCCAAAGGCGGCGTCATCGCCGCCATCGCGCGCGCGCATCCCATCCCCGTGCGTTTCATCGGTGTCGGCGAAGGACTGGACGACCTCAAGCCGTTCAACGCGGAAGACTTCATCGCCGCCCTGCTGGATATCGAACGATGATCCGTTTCGGCCAGGTCTACAAACGCTACCCGGGCGGACACGAGGCCTTGCAGGACGTGAGTTTCGACATCGCAAAAGGCGAGATGGTCTATCTCACCGGTCATTCCGGTGCCGGCAAAAGTACCTTGTTGAAGCTGGTCGCCGCCATCGAACGCCCCACCAGCGGCAGCGTGCTGATCAACGGCCAGAATATCCGCTCCATCAAACGCGAAGCGATCCCGGCCTTGCGCCGCAACATCGGCCTGATCTTCCAGGACCACAAACTGCTGTTCGATCGCAACGCCTTCGACAATGTGCTCCTGCCTTTGCAGATCAGCGGCTTCGACCACCGCGAGGCCGCCAAGCGCGTGCGTGCGGCGCTGGACAAGGTCGGCCTGCTCACGCGCGAGAAAGCCAACCCGATCGCACTTTCCGGCGGCGAGCAACAGCGCTTGTGCATCGCACGCGCTATCGTCAGCCGGCCCGATATCCTGCTGGCGGATGAACCGACCGGCAATCTCGATGCGGAATATTCCAGCGAGATATTGAACATTTTCAAATCGTTCCATCAAGTGGGTGTGACACTGCTGATCTCCACCCACGACCAGAGTGTCCTGCAACGCTTCCCGGCCAGAGCGCTGCATCTCGATCATGGCGTGCTGCAACAAGTGGCGAACGCATGAAGACACTGCGTGAACACCTTCATGTACTGCATGCCACCTTGCAACGACTGTGGCTGACACCCGCCGCGTCGCTACTCAACATGACCATCATCGGCATCGCACTGAGTTTGCCGGTCGGCGCCTATGTGCTGTTGAAAAGTGTGCAACAACTTGCCTCCACCGTAGCTGATGCGCCCCAGATCAGCGCATTTCTGGATGCAGGCAAGCGTGACTCCGAGCTAAGTGCCCTAAAGGGAAAGCTGGAAAGTGATGCGCGCATCGCCAAAGTTGAATTCGTCTCGCGTGATGCAGCACTGCAGCAATTGCAGCAAAGTACCGGCGTATCGGACATGATTGGCGACCTGCCTCACAACCCGCTGCCGGATACTTTCATCATCTATCCCAAGGTAACTGACACCAAGGCTATGGAAGCGCTGTATCAGGAGTTACAGTCTTGGAAGCAGTTCGATCATGTACAGCTGGACTCGGCATGGATAAAGAAACTCGATGCCTTGCTGGATCTAGGCCGATTGGCCACCGCCATCCTCGCCACCACTTTGAGCCTGGCGCTGATTGCCATCACATTCAATACCATACGCTTGCAGATCCTGACCCGGCGCGACGAGATCGAAGTGACCAAACTGATCGGCGCCAGCGACAGCTTCATCCGCCGCCCCTTTCTGTATTTCGGCTTGCTACAAGGACTGACCGGAGGCGTCGTGGCTTGGCTGCTGGTCTCCGCCAGCCTGTGGTTATTGAACGGCAGTCTGGCGAACCTCACCCAGCTGTATGCCAGCGATTTCCAGTTACATCCGCTCACCTTGCCGGATAGCCTTGCCTTGTTCGCCTTTTCCGGCTATCTGGGCTGGTTGGGTGCCTGGTTCTCCGTCTCGCAACATCTGTGGCAGATCGAGCCCCGTTGAACTAAATTCCACTTTGGCACTCTCTTAGCAAGAGTGCTAGAATTATTGCTAAGGAGGAAAGACCATGAATGCAAGCATGAATCTACCGATGCCATCCGCTGCAGGCGGGCTGGAAGGGTATGTGCAGGCCGTCAATCGCTTTCCGGTACTGACTCATGAGCAGGAACTGGAGTTGGCGACGCGTTTCCGCCAACAGAACGATCTCGAGGCAGCACGCCAACTGGTGTTGTCACATCTGCGCGTCGTCGTCAGTGTGGCGCGAGGCTATACGGGCTATGGTTTGCCCCAAGCCGATCTGATCCAGGAAGGCAATATCGGCCTGATGAAAGCGGTAAAGCGTTACGACCCGGAGCGCGGCGTACGTCTGGTTTCGTTCGCCCTGCATTGGATCCGTGCCGAGATCCACGAGTTCGTGATTCGCAACTGGCGCATGGTGAAGATCGCTACCACCAAGTCACAGCGCAAACTGTTCTTCAACCTGCGCAGCCTGAAAAAGGGGCTGGAGCCTCTGCGTCCGCAGCAGGTGAGCGAGATCGCCCAGCAACTGAACGTCAGCGAACATGATGTGGTGGAGATGGAAGCCCGTTTTGCCGGACACGAACTGTCACTCGACCCCATGTCCGGCAATGACGAAGATGAGAGTTACTCACCCGTGCAATATCTGGCGGATGACGAGGCGCATGAGCCTTCCGTCATTCTGGAGACATCGGAGCGTGAACACTTGCAGTCGGCGGGACTGGCGAATGCATTGTCTGCACTGGACGAGCGCAGCCGCCGTATCGTGGAAGCACGCTGGCTGACCGAGGATAGCAGCGCCACACTGCATGAATTGGCCGATGAGTTCGGCGTGTCTGCAGAGCGCATCCGTCAGATCGAACAGAAGGCTTTCAGCAAGATGGGCGGCCTGCTGGCGCAAACTTGAACGAGCGTCTTCTGCAGAAAAAAGCCCGGCGATTGCCGGGCTTTTTATTTGACGACCTTAAGCTGCGGCCTGCCAGGGGTGGCGGGAGGCGGCTCCTCCGGCGGCTCTGACGATGACGCAGGAGCAGATTCGCCCGCCTGAAATACCAGCCCCTGCCCGGTCTCCTTGGCAAAGATACCGATGACAGCCGCAACAGGGATCATTAATTGGTGGGCGACACCGCCGAAACGACCATTGCAGCTGATATCCTCGTTGCCGAGCTGGAGGTTCTTCACCGCATCCCCGCCGACATTCAGGACGATCTGCCCATCCTTCACGTAGCCAGCCGGCACTTGCGTGTATTCGTCCACCTGCACCGCCAGATATGGGGTATATCCGGCATCCGCACACCATTCGTAGATGGCGCGGATCAGATAGGGCTTGGTGGACGGCTCGTCTATCACGGCGATTACTTGCGCATGGCCTTTTCGGCTGGCGTCAATGCTTCGATGAAACCTTGGCGCGAGAACAAACGCTCGGCGTACTTCATCATCGGCGTGGCATCCTTGTCGAGGTGGATGCCATAGTGCTCAAGTCGCCACAACAACGGTGCGATCGCCACATCCAGCATGGAGAATTCGTCACCCAGCATGAACTTCTGCTTGGCGAAGATCGGTGCGATCTGGGTCAGATTGGCCTGCACTGCCGCACGCGCCTTCTCTTGTACTTTGGCGTTGCTGCTTTCCAGACCTTCGATGTGACAGAACAATTCCTGCTCGAAGCGATGCAGGAACAAGCGAGCGCGTGCGCGCATCACAGGATCGGGGGGCATCAACTGCGGATGCGGGAATCGCTCGTCGATATATTCGTTGATGATATTGGCCTCGTACAGGATGAGGTCGCGTTCGACCAACACCGGCACCTTGTTGTACGGATTCATCACAGCCAGATCTTCCGGCATGTTGAATACATCCACATCGATCACCTCGAAGTCCATGCCTTTTTCAAACAGCACGAAACGGCAACGATGGCTATAGGGGTCGGTTGTACCCGAGTAAAGTGTCATCATAAAAAACCACCTAAAAACAATATGTAGCGTTAAAAACCAAATGGCGGAGCATTTGCCCCGCCATCTCGGCGCAGACTGCAACGGGGGCGGAAACTAACACAAACCGCACCCCGAATTCAATCTCCTCAGTGAATATCCTTCCAGATCTCCTTCTTCAGGGCGTACATCAGGACCAGCAGGATAGACAGGAAGATCAGCACGATCCAGCCGATCTGATGACGGACCAGTATGGCCGGTTCGCTCATGAACACCAGATAGTTGGTCAGATCCGTAATGGCTGCGTCGTACTCGGCGACGGACATGGAACCCGGCGTTTTCAGCACCAGATGTCCGTCTTCCATGGCTTGTTCACCCTGCATGTCCGCCAGCACGAAAGGCATGGCAACGCTCGGGAACGCCTTGTTGTTCCAGCCGCTGGCCTTGCTCGGATCGGCATAGAACGTGCGCATGTAGGTATACAGCCAATCTGCACTGCGCGAACGGGCGATCACGCTCAAGTCGGGGGGCGCCACGCCATAGGCCATCTTGGCTGAGTTGGAGTCCATCGCGGCCTGCATGGTCGAACCCACCTTGACGTCTTCCGGCAGCTCCAGCTCCGCCCTGATCTGATCATCTGACATGCCGATGTCATTCAGGCGGTTGTAGCGCATGGCAGATGCCGAGTGACAGGCCAGACAACGCGAAGTGAACAATTTGGCTCCGCGTTGCAGCGAGGCCTGATCCTGCAGATTCACCGGCGCCTTATCCAGATGCACGCCGCCTTCGCTGGCATGAGCAAACACCGGCATGCAGGCCAGCATCGCCCATACGATTACTCTCTTGATTGCTTTCATTTCAACGAACCCCTCTCAATTATTTGGACGTCACACGATCAGGCTCGGGCTTGCATGCGTCGATCTTCGTATACCAAGGCATCAGGAAGAAGAACGCGAAGTACACCACCGCCAGGATGCGCGAGATCAGAGTGTAGGTTTCCGTTGCCGGCATCAGGCCGAGATAGCCCAGACCGACGAAGCTCACCACGAAAGCCGCCAGGAAGGTCTTGTAGATCGGGCCGCGATAGCGGATCGACTTGACCGGACCGCGATCCAGCCATGGCAACGCGAAGAAGATCACAGTCGCCACGCCCATCGCCACCACACCGGGGAACTGGGAGCCGAACATCGGCGGCACAGCGCGCAGGATGGCGTAGTAGGGAGTGAAGTACCACACCGGGGCGATGTGCTCGGGGGTCTTCATCGGGTTGGCTGGCACGAAGTTGTTGTACTCCAGGAAGTAGCCGCCCATATCCGGTGCGAAAAACACCACCGCACTGAACACCATCAGGAAGGCCACTGCCGCCACGCCGTCCTTGACTACCATGTAGGGGAAGAACGGCACGCCATCCAGCGGTATACCATTGGCATCCTTGTGCTTCTTGATCTCGACACCGTCCGGATTGTTGGAACCCACTTCATGCAATGCCACCAGGTGCGCCACAATAATCAGCACCAGTACCAGCGGGATCGCCACCACATGCAGCGCGAAGAAGCGGTTCAGCGTGATATCGGACACCACGAAGTCGCCACGAATCATGATCGCCAGATCCGGACCGATGAACGGCACGGAAGAGAACAGGTTCACGATCACTTGCGCGCCCCAGAAGGACATTTGTCCCCATGGCAACAGATAGCCCATGAATGCCTCGCCCATCAACGCCAGATAAATGATCATGCCGATGATCCACAGTAACTCGCGTGGCTTGCGATACGAGCCGTACATCAAACCGCGGAACATATGCAGGTAGATCACCACGAAGAACATCGATGCACCGGTGGAGTGGATATAACGCAACAACCAGCCCCACTGCACATCACGCATGATGTATTCGACCGACGCGAACGCGAACAACGCATCCGGCTTGTAGTTCATGGTCAGGAAGATACCGCTGAGGATCTGAATGACCAGCACCAGCAGCGCCAGGCCGCCGAAGAAATACCAGAAGTTGAAGTTCTTGGGCGCGTAGTACTCTGACAGGTGCGCCTTCCAGGTAGAGACCAGCGGGAAGCGTTCATCGATCCAGCCGATCAGATTTTTCAGAAGATTCATCATGCTGCAGCCCCCTTATCAGCGGGTTGACCGCCTTTGAGCTTACTTTTGTCGTCATCCCCGATCAACAGGCGCGTGTCGCTCAGATACATGTGAGGAGGGATGATCAGATTGGTCGGTGCCGGCACGCCTTTGAACACACGGGCAGCCAAATCGAATCGCGAACCGTGGCAAGGGCAGAACCAACCGCCGGCCCATTGCGCGCCCAAGTCGGCAGGTGCGACTTCGGGGCGGAACGTCGGCGAGCAACCCAGATGCGTACAGACGCCCAGCACTACCAGCACCTCCGGCTTGATAGATCGTGTCGGATTATTACAGTACTCAGGTTGCTGCGGAATGGAAGAAGAAGGGTCTGCCAGATCTGCGTCATGCTTGGGCAGCAAGTCCAGCATCTCCTGGGTGCGGCGCACGATCCACACCGGTTTGCCTTGCCATTCGATGCTGATCATCGAGCCAGGCTCGATGCTGCTGATATCGACTTCGACCGGCGCGCCTGCTGCCTTGGCTCGTTCGCTAGGCTGCAAGCTCAATACGAACGGTGCGCCCGCACCGGCGGCGGCAACACCACCTACTGCTGCGGTAGCAGCGATCAGCATTCGTCGCTTGCTGTGATCCACGTTATCTGTCATGACCCTCTTCCTTCCGTAATACGTTGTCAAATATCCACTGGGGCAGCTTCTTGCTGCCCTGGTTTCTCGTCGGTGCTGGAGGATGGCATTGCGTTGTCCGTCGCGTTTTTATCGGACAAGCACAGGATCGGCTCCCCAACTCGATCCCCTGCCGGCGGCGAATACTACTTGGTCAGCTATTTCGCCGCAATTGCTACTCGGAATGCCTAGTTGTTCTTGGCGCCCTGCTTGACCCACTTGCGCAGCGTCAGGATGTATTGGCGATCCAGGGTGCCGCTGGCATTCAAGCCCATCGGCATCTTCAGTCCTTTATTGGTGCCGGTCAGCAATTTGGTGAAGGTGCTGGTCTGGCTATCACCGGGAACGACTACCTTGCCGAACTTGGTGCCTTTCATCAGGCCTTCATAGGAAGTCAGGTCCAGGCCGCTCTTGGCATAACCCTTGGATGTGGGTGACGGATGATGGCAACTCACGCAATAGTCCTGCAGGATAGGCATCACATCCTTGCTGAAACTGACTTCTCCGGATTGCAGAACATTGAGCGCGTTATGCGCCGGCATGAGTGCCTTGTCCTCGGCCAATGCGTTAAAGGAAAGTGCGGCCATCAGCGCGCCGCCTATCATTATTCTGATTCTCATACTTTCTCCCCGTAGCCCCATGTGCGTCACAAGTGCGGCGCAACAGCAAAGCTTACCTCGCAGCGGAGTGGCGCTGCCCCAAACGACCTGAACAACCGGAAGTCGTTGCGTCATCTGCCAGCAGGATCCTGCCGACACATATAACCCGAAATGGTTATATGCCGAATACTACGCAACGCCTTTTCAGAATGCAACGCACACTCGGCGATATACCCACTACCTAAACAGGGACTTCTTCATCAAAGAACATGTGCTCCAGTCCAAACCTTTCGGCCAAATGCGCGCCCAAGGCCTGCACGCCGTAGCGCTCTGTCGCATGATGTCCCGCTGCCATATAAGCCACGCCGCTTTCGCGCGCCATATGCACATTACTCTCGGATATCTCGCCGGTCAGAAAAACATCCACCCCCATTGCGATCGCTTGCTCATAATATCCCTGGGCGGCACCGCTACACCATGCGATGCGGGATATCTTGCCAGACTTCCCGCCCGCTACCAGCGGCTCGAATCGCAATGCCTCAGCCACCACCTTGGCGAATTCGGCCAGCCCCAAAGGCTGAGCCAAGACACCATGGCATGCAACGTCCTGCTCCCCGAAACGCCCACTCTCGACCAGGCCCAATCGCGCAGCGAGCTGCACGTTATTCCCCCATTGCGGATGTGCATCCAGCGGCAGGTGATAGGCCAGCAAACTGATATCTTGTGCCAACAAACTGGCGATGCGCCTTTTCTTGACACCGGTGATGACGGCATCCTCGCTACGCCAGAAATACCCATGATGGACCAGGATGGCATCGGCGCCCCACGCGGCGGCGGCATCGAGCACAGCCTGCGATGCGGTGACCCCGGTCGCGATACGCCTAACCTGCGAGCGCCCCTCGACCTGCACGCCATTCGGGCAATAATCGCGAAAACGGCTGATCGCCAGCTCGCTTCCGATATAATCGGCCAACTCTTTTAATTGCATCGCAACTGTCCTTATCAACGGCCTGACTGGATCATAACATGCGTAAATTCTGGCTTTTGTTCGCGCAAGCTACCACCATCGGGCTGGCAGTTCTGTTCGTCATCCACACCCTCAAACCCAGTCTGCTTCCCACTGCTGCACGCGGCGGCGTCGTGACGCTGTATCAAAACGAGCCGGAAGATACTGGCCAAAACCTGAGCGGCCCCGGCTTCAGCCGTGCCGCACAAAAGGTGATGCCGTCCGTGGTGAACATCTTCACCACCAGCGAAGTGAAGCAATCGACGCACCCGTTCATGGACGACCCGCGGTTCCGCTTCTTCTTCGGTGATGAGTTCGAAGACAATCAGCCACAGCAGAATTCCAGTCTGGGTTCGGGCGTTATCGTCAGCCAGGACGGCTACATCCTCACCAACCACCACGTGGTCGAATCAGCCGACCAGATCGAAGTGGCCTTCGCCGATGGCCGCAATGCCAAAGGTCATATCGTCGGCACCGACCCGGAGACCGATCTCGCCGTGATCAAGGTCGATGTCAACTATCCTCTTCCCGCTATCACCTTTGCCAATGGTGATACCACCCACGTCGGCGATATCGTTCTGGCGGTAGGCAATCCATTCGGCGTGGGACAAACCGTCACCATGGGCATCGTCAGCGCACTCAAGCGCAACCATCTGGGACTGAGCACCTTCGAGAACTTCATCCAGACCGATGCTGCCATCAACCCGGGCAACTCGGGCGGCGCGCTGGTCGATGCCAGCGGCAGTCTGCTGGGCATCAACAGCGCCATCTATTCCCCCAACGGCGGATCACTGGGCATAGGATTCGCCATCCCGGTCAGCACTGCCAAAAAGGTCATGGAACAGATCATCCAGACCGGCTCAGTCACGCGCGGCTGGATAGGCGTGGCAGTACAAGACATGACCCCAGAGCTGGCCGAGTCGTTCAAGCTCAAGGCCGCACATGGCGTACTCATCTCCGAGATCATGCGCGGCGGCCCGGCGGACAAGGCCGGCATCAAGCCCGGCGACATTCTGCTCAGCATCGCCGACAGCGAACTCGTAGATTCGACCGTGATGCTGGAAACCATCTCCGCCCTTACGCCGGGCAAGACTGTAGGCCTGAAATTACTGCGCAACCAGAATGAAGTCGTCGTGCAAGTAAGAGTGGGCAAGCGGCCAAAACCGAAAGTCATGGAATAAGCCCCGCATCCCGGTTGAGATGAATACTTAACGAACTTCCACTTTGGACATTTCGCCCCATATTGACTTCACAGCCTCGCCAAAGTCAGCCGCAAAACACTTGCCGTCCATTAAGGGCGACTTTTCAACCCGTATTCTGAGTTCACTTCGAAGCTCACCCAGCGCAGAGAAATCCGCCGCAAAGCCTACTACGCGCTTAATGTATTCATCTTCCGTAGAAGCTATCCATTCCGGCAATCCGGCATTGATCAGCAAACCAGCTCCCTGACGCGACAAGAAAGAGTCGCCTGCCAGATTCAGAACAGGCACTCCCATCCACAGGCTTTCTACTGTTGTCGTACCGCCCGGATAAGGGAATGGATCCAATGATATGTCTACACGATGATAGGCCTCGAAATATTTCGCACGAGATTCCGCTCCTTCCAAGATCAACCGTTCTGCAGCAATGCCGTTTGCAACAAAACGTTCAATTGTCTGCTGTCGCACCGCGGCATCCGCCAGTTGCTTTGCCTTAAGGAAGAGTCGACTATCTGCCACTGAAGTCAATACCCGCGACCATAGCGCGATTACACTATCGTTGACCTTGGACAGATTATTAAAACAACCGAAAGTGACAAAACCGTTCATCGACGCCGGCAACGGCGAGATTTCCACTTCTATATCCGGACGGCTAAAGCATAGGCGCGTCCGAGGCAACCGCCAAATCTTCTCTGTGAAATATCGCTCCTGTGACGCCAGCAAGGTCGACGGATCTGCGATGAGATAGTCCATCTCAGCCATACCTGTGGTAGCAAAATAGCCCAGCCAAGCGACCTGCATCGGAGCCGGCTTCATGGCAAAAACCGGCAGGCGATTAAAGCGCGAATGACCAGACAAATCTATCAAGACATGCACACCGTCATCGTGGATACGTTTTGCCGCTGCTTCGTCATTCATCCCATAAAGAGGGTGCCAAGCTAAGAAGTGCGACTTGAGGCGTGTAGTCAGTTCGTCAGCCCAAGGATCTGTGGGATAGGCATAGAGTTCGAATGCTTCACGATCAAGATAACGCAGCAAGTTCTCCAAAAAATAGCCGACTGGGTGATTACGGAAGTCGCCAGAAACGAAACCAATACGTAAAGGGCTTTGATTTGCACATAACCATTTGGTGTAGCGCTGCTTCGCAAATGCTGTTACTGACAAACCAAAACGACAAGCCTCATCGAATGCGGTTTGCTGCAAAACATTTTGGCTATAGTTAAGCAGAAACAATAAATTACTATGAGCCTTGAAGTAGTTCATTTTGAGTGACAAAGCGCGCCGATAGGCCGACTCCGCCGCCTCCAAACGCCCTACATCCTGCATCAGCACACCGAAATTATTTTGAACATCTGGCAAATCTGGCGCCAAATGCAAAGCACGAAGATAACAAGACTCAGCCTTACCTAGTTCGCCCATCTCGTGCAACAATGCGCCGAGATTGCTATATATCTCGGCGACATCAGGATTGATTTTCAACGCATGTTGATAGCATTTTTCCGCCTCGTTCTGACGACCAAGACTCTTCAGGGTGATGCCGAGATTGCCATGCGCCTCAACATAATCCGGCTTAATTGACAGTGCGCGGCGCAACATCAGCTCAGCGTCGTCAAGTTGACCTAGTTCGTGTAGCGCGATACCCAGATTGCAACAGGCTTGCGCGTAGTCCGGCCTTAATTCCAGCGCACGGCGATAACTTTGCACTGCTTCCTCGTACCGCCCCATCGCACGCAATGTGTTCCCCAAGTTGTAATGCGCATCAGCTAGGCCGGGCACTAACTTCAATGCACGACGATGACAAGCAGCCGCCTCCTCCAACTTCCCCATATCCTGCAACAAGGTACCAAGATTGCAATGTGCATCGGCATAATCTGGTTTAAGTTTCAGCGCGCGCCGGTAGCTGGCCTCCGCCTCCTTCAATTGCCCCCCATCATGCAGCGCGACACCGAGATTGCTATGCACATCCGCTTCCTTGGGAGACAAGGTCGCAGCTTTCTGCATAGCAGAAATTGCCTCTTCGTTATTGCCCAGCCGCTTCAACGCCAGCCCCAGTACCTTCCATCCGAAACCGTGTTTTGGAAACTGCTCCGTCAACACTCGTGCGTGCGCTGCGGTATCTGCGATCCGCCCCTGATTGAACAAGGCGACCAACTCGTCGAGTTGCGCTTGTGCCGGTGCTTTCTGTCCGGGCTTTATTGGTTGCGCCGATCTGCTGCCTGCAGATAAGCGAGCTTCCAGAGCATCCACCTCTTCACCTTGCAAGCCTTGCTGCTTCCCCATTTGCAAGACCTCACGCGCGGCATCTGTCTGCCCGGCCTGCGCCAATGCATCGATGTAACTCAGCCAGAATCGTGCGCGTTCAGGATCCGCTTCGAGTGCGGCAAGGAAATGTGGAATGGCGGCTAGGGCCTGCCCGTCCTGTAGCAGGATGACAGCCAGCTCGTGGTTGGCTTCGGGATGTTTGGGCTGGATGCTCAGAACGGCCTGATATAGTTCGGCTGCATCTGCCGCGCGTCCGGAGCGATGCAGTTCAACGGCCTGCTGCAGAGTTTGTTCTACCAACGCTTGCGCAGGATCAGTTGTCATCCGTCACGCCGTCGTTCGAGGTGTGATCGCGCACACCGATCCAACTCGCCACCACCATACCCGCCTCGTAGAGCAGCCATAGCGGGATCGCAAGCATGAATTGCGAGACCACATCCGGCGGCGTGACGACCGCCGCCACCACGAATGCACCGACGATGACATAGGAGCGCACCTCGCGCAGCTTTTCCACCGTCACCACGCCCATGCGTACCAGTATCACGACCGCGATGGGCACTTCGAAGGTGATGCCGAAGGCGAGGAACATCCCCATTACGAAGTTCAGATATTTGTCGATGTCGGTCATCACCGCCACACCGGCCGGTGCGGCTGCCGTGATGAAACCGAACACCACCGGAAACACAGCGAAATAGGCGAAAGCCATACCGCACAAGAACAGCAGCGTACTAGCCATGATCAGCGGCAGCACCAGTTTCTTCTCGTGCGTATACAGACCCGGCGCAACGAAACGCCATATCTGATACAGCACAAAGGGTAACGCGATCACGAAGGCCGCCATCATCGCGACCTTGAGCGGCACGAAGAACGGCGTGGTGACATCGGTGGCAATCATCTGGCCACCCTGCGGCAACTTGTCCAGCATGGGCTGCGCCAGCAAGGCATACAGCTCGGCCGCCCACGGGAACAGGCATATGAACACCAGCAACCAGGCCAGAAAGCTGTTCAGCAAGCGCGAGCGGAGCTCGATCAGATGCGCGATCAGTGTTTCGCTTTTGCTCATTTGGGTGTTTTGTCGGGTGTGGCAGGCGGTGTCGCCGGCGATTCGACCGCCGGCTTCTTGTATTGCGCTTGCAGGATGCTCTGCTCCAGAGACAGGCCATTCTCCTGCATGGCTTGCTCGGCTTCAGCGACATGCTTCTCGATATCGTGCTGCAGCTTGGTCACCTCTTCCACCGCCATGTCATGCGCGATGTCTTGCTTGACCTTGTTCACATAGCGCTGCGTCCGGCCCCACCATTCGCCGGCCTTGCGTGCCAGCCTCGGCAGCCGTTCGGGACCGATGACGATCAGCGCAACCAGCGCCACCACCATCAGCTCCGAGAACGCGATGTCGAACATCGACTTACTTCTCTTTCGCTTCGCCTTCGATGGTGCGGGAGTCTTGCGACTTGCCCGCTCCCTCGCCGTCCTTCATGCCTTCCTTGAAGCCTTTGACCGCGCCGCCGAGGTCACTACCCATGTTGCGCAGTTTCTTGGTGCCAAAGATCAGCACCACGACCAGCAACACGATCAACCAATGCCAGATACTGAATGAACCCATGATGCGCTCCTGATAGATTAGCTACGTTTGACCATAGGCGGGATGTTGCCGCCGCCGATGACATGCACATGCAAATGAAACACTTCCTGACCGCCGCCCTTGCCGCTGTTGATGACTGTGCGGAAGCCATTGTCCAGCCCCTGCTCTTTCGCCAACTTCGGTGCCAGCAGCAGCATCTTGCCCAGCAATGCGGCATGCGACTCATCCGCCTCCAGCAGCGACACCACATGCTGCTTTGGCACCAGCATGAAATGCACCGGCGCTACCGGATTGATGTCGTGGAACGCCAGTACGTCGTCATCCTCGTACACCTTGCGGCAGGGTATCTCGCCGCGCACGATCTTGCAGAACAGACAGTTGTCGCTCATTTGCGGCTCGCTTTCTCTGCAATACCGGACACACCTTCGCGACGGGCCAACTCCTGCAACACCTGTTCGACGCTCAATCCCTTGTGGGCCAGCAGCACCATGCTGTGGAACCACAGATCGGCCACTTCATAGAGCAGATGTTGCTTGTCGCCATCCTTGGCTGCCAGCAACACTTCGCCCGCCTCCTCGATCAACTTCTTCAGGATGGCGTCGTCTCCCTTGCTGTACAGCTTGGCGACGTAAGACGTATCAGCCGCTGCGCCCTTGCGCGCTTCCAGCGTCTCGGTCAGTCGTTGCAGGATATCGTTCATTTCTTGTATATCTCGTCCGGGTCCTTCAACACGGCGTCGGTGGCCTTCCACTCGCCGTTCTCCAGCTTGCTGTAGAAGCAGCTCTCGCGGCCTGTATGACAGGCGATGCCGCCTCTCTGCTCGATCTGCATCAGGATCACATCGCCGTCACAATCGAGACGGATCTCTTTCACCTTCTGCACATGCCCGGATTCTTCACCCTTGTGCCACAGTTTCTTGCGCGAGCGCGACCAGTATATCGCCTCGCCGGTTTCCACCGTGCGCTTGAGCGCCTCGCGATCCATCCAGGCCACCATCAGCACGCGGCCGGTCACCGCATCCTGCGCGATGGCGGGGACGAGGCCGTCGTCCGACCAGTTCACCTTGTTCAACCAGTTCTCGCTCATAACCGCACCTCGATCCCCTGCTGCGCCATATGCTGCTTGGCTTGCTGCACCGTGTATTCGCCGAAGTGGAAGATGCTGGCCGCCAGCACCGCATCGGCGCCGCCCAGTGTCACGCCATCTGCCAGATGCTGCAGATTACCGACACCACCGCTGGCGATCACCGGGATCTCCAGTGCATCGGTCACCGCACGGGTCAGTGCCAGATCGAAGCCTTTCTTCTGCCCGTCTTGGTCCATGCTGGTCAGCAGAATCTCGCCCGCGCCCAGTGTCTGCATCTTCTGCGCCCATTCCACCGCATCCAGCCCGGTGGCCTTGCGGCCGCCGTGCGTGAATACTTCCCACTTGCCCGGCGCGACCTGCTTGGCGTCGATGGCGACCACGATGCATTGCGAACCATAGCGACCCGCCGCATCGGCGACCAGTTGCGGATTAACCACTGCTGAAGTGTTGATGCTGACCTTGTCCGCACCCGCATTGAGCAGGTTGCGCACATCCTGCACCTCGCGCACGCCACCGCCCACTGTCAGCGGAATGAACACCTGCTCGGCAACTTTCTCGATGATATGGAAGATGATGCTGCGGTCATCGGAACTAGCGGTGATATCGAGGAAGGTGAGTTCATCCGCACCCTGCTCGTCGTAGCGCTTGGCGATCTCGACCGGATCGCCGGCATCGCGCAGTTCAACGAAACTGACACCCTTGACCACGCGACCGGCAGTCACGTCCATGCAGGGGATGATGCGTTTGGCGAGCATCAGATCTTGGGGGCCAGTTCGTCCGCCAAAGCCTGTGCGGCACGGAAGTCCAGCGTGCCTTCGTAGATGGCACGACCGGTGATGGCTCCGGTGATGCCTTCGCCGCGTACGGCGCACAGCTTGCGCACATCGTCCAGATTGGTGATGCCGCCGCTGGCGATGACCGGCACGTGCAAGGGTTGCGCCAGTTCCACGGTGGCTTCGATGTTCACGCCGTTCATCATGCCGTCGCGACCGATGTCGGTATAGATGATGGCTTCCACACCATAGTCTTCGAAACGCTTGGCCAGATCGGCCACATCGTGACCGGTCAGCTTGGACCAGCCGTCCACCGCGACCTTGCCGCCCTTGGCATCCAGACCGACCATGATGTGGCCGGGGAAGGCATCGCATGCCTCGTGCAGGAAACCGGGGACTTTGACGGCCGCCGTACCAATGATGACGTAACTCAAGCCCAGATCGAGATAACGCTCAATGGTCTCCAGATCGCGGATACCGCCGCCCAGCTGCACCGGAATGTCACTGCCCACGGCTTCGACGATGCTGCGTACCGCCGCTTCGTTCTTGGGTTTGCCAGCAAAGGCGCCGTTCAGGTCGACCAGATGCAGACGGCGCGCGCCCTGCTCCAGCCAGTGTCTGGCCATCGCGGTCGGGTCATCGGAGAACACGGTCGCGCCCTCCATCTCGCCTTGGCGCAGGCGCACACATTGGCCGTCTTTCAGGTCGATTGCGGGGATGATCAGTGTTGAAATATCCATGGCTTTAATATCGTGGTTAAACGGGATTCCAGTTGACGAAATTTTCCAGCAGTTTCAATCCGGCAGCCGCACTCTTCTCGGGGTGGAACTGCACGGCGAACAAGTTACCACGCGACACGGCGCAGACAAAGGGCTGCGGATAATCGCTGCTGCCCTGCACAATGCCCTTGTCCCGCGGTTGCACGTAGTAGCTGTGTACATAGTAGAAGCGCGCATCCTGCGCGATGCCTGCCCAGAGCGGGTGATCGGCATGATGCACGCCGTTCCAGCCCATGTGCGGCACCTTGAGCTTGTTGCCCTGCGCATCCCTGAGCTCATGCGCGAATCGCACCACCTCGCCCTGCAACACGCCCAGTCCCGGGATGTCACCTTCGGCGCTGTGCTCGAACAACATCTGCAGGCCGATGCAGATACCCAGGAACGGTTTGTTCTGCGCCGCATCCAGCACCGCCTGGCGCAGGCCGCGCGCATCGAGTTCCCGCATGCAGTCGGGCATCGCGCCCTGGCCGGGGAATATCACCCGCTTGGCTGCAGCGATCACGTTCGCATCGTCGGTGACTTGCACAGACGCGGACGGGGCGACCTTGCGCACGGCCTGATACACCGAACGCAGGTTGCCCATGCCGTAATCAACGATGGCGATATCGACCATGATGCTTATAGCGTGCCCTTGGTGGAGGGCATCACACCGGCCATGCGCGGATCTTGCTCCAGCGCCACGCGCATGGCGCGGCCGAAGGCTTTGAAGATGGTCTCGGCCTGATGGTGCGCGTTCTCGCCTGCCAGATTATCGATGTGCAACGTCACCAGCGCGTGGTTGACGAAGCCCTGGAAGAACTCACGGATCAGATCGACCTCGAACTCGCCGACGTTGGAACGCACGAACTCGGCATTGAACACCAGTCCGGGACGGCCGGAGATGTCCAGCACCACGCGCGACAAGGCTTCATCCAGCGGCACATAGGCATGACCGTAGCGACGCAGGCCTTTCTTGTCGCCGATGGCTTGCGTGAAGGCTTGCCCCAGCGTGATGCCGATGTCTTCCACCGTGTGATGCGCATCGATATGCAGATCGCCCTTGGCCTTGATGACGAGATCGAGCAGACCGTGACGTGCGATCTGGTCCAGCATGTGCTCCAAGAACGGCAGGCCGGTATCCAGCTTGACCTTGCCGGTTCCGTCGAGGTTCAACTCGACCGCGATCTGCGTCTCGAGGGTGTTGCGGGTGACTTGTGCGCTACGCATGATTTGCCCTATGCGAGTTGGTTAATGGAATCCTGTAGTGCGGCGTAAAACTTCTTATTCTCTTCGGGCGAACCTACTGTGACGCGCAGACAGTCGGCCAATGCCGGATGCCCGCCGTTCAGATTCTTGATCAATACCCCACGCTGTTTCAGGCCTTCGAACACCTGCGTGGCTTTTGCCACACGGAACAGGATGAAGTTCGCCTCGCTGGGATACGCCTGTACGCCTGCCATCGCATGCAAGGCCGCCATCATCTTCGTGCGTTCCGACCTGATGCTCTCCGCTTGGGCCAGCAACACATCATGGTGCGCCAGCAAGGTGCTCGCCACCAGCTGCGGCAGGACGCCCACATTATACGGCAAGCGCAGCTTGTCCAATTGTTCCAGCCACGTTTTATCACCGGCGATGAAGCCCAGACGCAAACCGGCCATGCCGAGTTTGGAGTAAGTGCGCATCACCAGCAGGTTGTCATACTTACCCAACTGCGGGATGAAGCTGTCGCTGGCGAAGGCATAGTAAGCCTCGTCCACCACCACCAGACCGGGGGTGGCCTCGATGATGCGACGCACGGCATCGGCATCGAACAGATTGCCCGTGGGATTGTTGGGATAGGCGAGGAACACCAGTGCGGGACGTTCACGTTCTATCGCCGCCAGGGTCGCATCCAGATCAAGCGAGAAATCCCCAGCCAGCGGCACGCCCACATAGCGCATACCGACGAAGGTGGCGATCATCTTGTACATGACGAAAGAGGGCTCGACACTCAGCAAGACCGCACCCGGTTGCGCCACGGCCATCGCCAGCAACTGGATGATCTCATCAGAGCCGTTACCCAGCAGCACATCCATGCCTTCCGGCAGCTGCGTCACGTCGCGGATGTCTTCTTTGAGTCGCTGCGCACCGGCATCGGGATAACGGTTGATCGCGGCATCCGCCACGCGGCGTGCGATCTCGTCGCGCAAGACCTGCGGCAAGGAATGGGGATTCTCCATCGCATCCAGCTTGATCATGTCGGCAGACGGCGGGACATGATAGGCGTGCAAGGCCTGTATCTCTTTGCGGATCAGTTGTTGCGGGGTCACGGCAGGGCTGGCGGCAGACATGGTGATACGGCTCTGAATAACGGCCCGCATTCTACCTTACTCTGGTGATTTGGCGCGAACGCCGCTTATAATCGGGACATCGCACTAGGGTCTCACAATGGCTACCAAGAAACTCCGCGTACTACTGGTGGAATCATCCGAGCAAGACTCGCACAAGATCCTCGCCAAGCTGGCCGATGCCGGCTATGCGCTGGAACATCAGTGCGTGCAGGACGAGCAGGACATGCAGCAAGCGCTGCTCGCCAGACCCTTCGACGTCATCCTGTGCAGCGACGACCCGGGCAGTTTCGGCGGTCTGGATGCATACCGATTGCTGCACCAGCTCGACCTGGATATCCCTTTCCTGCTACTGGCCAGCAAACTGAAGGAAGAGACCATCATCCACACCATGCAGGAAGGTGTGGACGACTACATCCTCAAAGGCAGTCTCAATCGCCTCGTGCCCTCCATCGAACACAACCTGCGTGAAGCGCGAGTACGCCGCGAATATCGCGAGGCGCAAGCTGCCTTGCAGGAGAACCAGACCCGCATGCACGCATTCATCACCGATCTGCCGGGCATGGCCTATCAGATCGTGCTGAAGGACAAAGGTGAAGTGCACTTCCCCTATGTCAGCGAGGGTTGCTATCCCCTGCTCGGCATCGAGCATCAGGAACTGATTGGCGATGCCAGCCTGTTCGCCGAGATGATCCACCCGGAAGATGCCGGTTCTTATCTCAGAAGCATGCTGTCCTCTGCCAAGAAGCTCACTTTCTGGAACTGGGAAGGGCGCATGCGCACCCGCCCCAAAGGCGAGATCAAATGGATCAATCTGCGCTGCAGTCCGCGCCGCATCGGTGCGGCCGTGCAGTGGGAAGGCATCATGTTGAACATCACCCAGAGCAAGCAGGCGGATGCGGCCTTGCGGCAATCCAAACAGCAACTGCGTGAATTCTCCACCCATATAGAAGAAGCACGCGAACAGGAGCGGGTCGCCATCGCGCGCGAGGTGCATGACGAACTGGGCAGTTTGCTCACCGCCACCAGACTGGACATCGCCTGGCTGATCTCGCGCCTGAAGGACCAGCCGGTGCTGGAAGAGAAAGCGCGCAGCATCGAAGATCTGGTGCAGAAATGCACCCGCTCGGCCAGCAACATCGCGCGCAGCCTGCGCCCCAGCGCACTGGATACTTTCGGCATCGTCGCCGCCATCGAGTCCGAGGCCAAGGAATTCGCGCAGCGCACCGGCATCAAATGCGTCCCGGAAGTCATGGACGAATCGGTCAGCGTCTCGCCGCATGTGGCGATCACACTGTTCCGCATCTTCCAGGAAGCACTGAACAACATCACCAAACACGCCCATGCGAACACCGTCACCATCGCCATCTGCAACCTCGACACCTGCGTCAGCATGACTGTGCGCGATGACGGGCGTGGCATCCACGACGCGGATCGCGCCAAACCGCGCTCCTTCGGCTTGCGCGGCATCTTCGAGCGCGTCGCCCAGTTCGGCGGCGAAGTGAAACTGGAAAGCGCTCCCGGACAAGGCACCCGCCTCAACGTGCGCATCCCGCACCAGCCGGAACAAAATGCAGTACCCGATTCACAAGGCGCGTTATTCGAATAAGATACGGGCCATGATCAATGTACTCATCGCCGACGACCACGAACTCATCCGCAGAGGGCTGAAGCAGCTGCTGGATGACACGGATGACCTGCGCGTCACCGGCCAGGCTGACACGGGCATGGAAGCCGTGAACATGGTGCGCGACAACGAATACGACGTCGTGCTGCTGGATATCAGCATGCCGGATAAACACGGCATCGATGTACTCAAACAGATCCGCGACCTGCGCCCCAACCTGCCGGTGCTGATGCTGAGCATGCATCCGGAAGAGCAATATGCCGTGCGCTCGATGAAGACGGGCGCAGCTGGCTATCTCAACAAGCAGAGTGCGCCCGCCCAGCTGGTCACCGCCATCCGCAAGGTCGCCAGCGGCAAGAAATACATCAGCAGCGAGATGGCCGAGCAGCTGGCCGAAGGCCTGTCGCAGGGCTATTCGGAATTGGCGCACCAGACCCTGTCCAACCGCGAGTATCAAACGTTGTGCCTGATGGCGCAGGGCAAGAAGCTGAGCGAGATGGCCGAGATCATGTCGCTCAGCCCCAAGACCATCAGCGTCTACCGCATGCGCCTGCTGGAAAAGATGAAGCTCAAGACCAATGCCGAAGCCATCCATTATGCGATCAGCAACCACCTGATCGAATGATCCCGGCCAATAGCGGGCAATATCCAGTGCTATTCAGCGAATCGTCGCCGCACCGACAGCCGATAATGCCAACCATAGCGCAGCACCACATACGACATATAGATGAGCAAGCACAAGGAACCCGCAGAACTGGCCCGTGAGACCCTGAAGTTACTGGGTGAACGCGGTCTGGCGCCCACGCCTGAGCATTACGCGAGTGTGTTTAAGGAACTGGGCGGCGACAAAGAAGCAGCAAGCGCTTCTGCTGCGCCCAACTGGTCGGCTCTGATCCGTGACTTGCTGCGTCAACTGGAGATGACGCACAAAGGCGTCACACTCACACGCAAGAAAGAAGGGCTGGAGGTCGTTCTCAATCGCTTCGCCAGCAAGCCGGACGTGATGTCTGAAAAGCTGAATGGCTTGATGCGCTCCTGGGGGAGCGGCTCAGCCGCGCCTGATCTAACTTCCACTGCGGCACCTGAAGTTGCACCAGCCGAGCCTGCCGCCCCCCCTGCACCGACTGCCACTCCCGCAAAATCTGCGGACAAAGCGGCTGGGCATGACCTGCTCAAGCAATTGCGCGAACTGCTTGCGCAGTCGCTGGAGAACTCCTTGCTCACCCACCCCGAACTGGGCGAAGAGATCAAGCGCCTGGTCGTGGTGGTGCGCACCACAGACGACCCCTCCAAGATCAACGAGTTGGCCAAACAACTGCGCCAGTTCTGGCTCAAGTTGGAGCTGCGCGGCGGCGACAAGGTGAAGATACAGGAGGGGCTGTTGCGCCTGCTGCGCCTGCTGGTGGAGAACGTCAGCGAACTGGTGGCCGACGATGAATGGATGCAGGGACAGGTCACCGCGCTGCAGACCATCATCTCGCAACCGATGGACAAGCACGCCATTGCCGATGCCGAACGCAACCTGCGCGATGCCATCATCAAGCAGAGCAGCCTGAAGCAAAGCCTGACCGACGCCAAAACCACGCTCAAGAGCCTGATGACCACCTTCATCGACCGGCTGGGCAACCTCACCGAAAGCACCGGTGAATACCACCAGAAGATCGAAGGCTACAGCCAGAAGATCAGTAAGGCAGACAACCTCACCGTGCTGGGCCACATCCTGGATGATGTGATGCACGACACCCGCGTCATCCAGGCCAGCGCCTTGCGTTCGCATGAAGAGCTGCTGAACACCAAGAAACAAGCCGACGAAGCCGAGGAGCGCATCAAGGCGCTGGAACAGGAACTGATGCAGGTCAGCGAACTGGTGCGCGAAGATCAGCTCACCGGCGCGCTGAACCGGCGCGGGCTGGACGAGACGCTGGACCGGGAACTGAAGCGCGCCGACCGCAACCGCACTCAGCTCTGCGTCGCCCTGCTCGACATCGACAATTTCAAGAAATTGAACGACAGCCTTGGCCATCAAGCAGGCGACCGTGCCTTGACCCACCTCACCCAGGTCATCAAGGACACCCTGCGCCCGACCGACGCAGTGGGCCGTTACGGCGGCGAGGAATTCGTCATCATCTTGCCGGACACGGATCTGCAGGCAGGGATCGAGGCCTTGCAACGCCTGCAACGGGATCTGACCAAGAAGTTCTTCCTGCACAATAATGAACGCATCTTGGTCACTTTCAGCGCCGGGGTCGCCCTGCGCGGCGCGGACGAAGACCAGGAAGACCTGCTGGGACGGGCCGACAAGGCCATGTATCAAGCCAAACAGACCGGCAAGAACCGCGTGATCGCCGCCCCCGGGCTGAAAATATGAGATTTTTCCTAAAGTTTCCCGCCAACTCTCCGATAACTGGTTCAACGGCGGTTGCTAAGCTTCACAAAAAGGCAGCCAAAGTAAGCGGCAACATGGCCGCAAATGAACCAAGTTAAGGAGAACTAAAATGGCACAAGTCATCAACACCAACGTCTCGGCTCTGTTCGGCGGTGCTGCACTGAATAGATCCAACACGGCCTTGCAGGTTGCTATGGAGCGTCTGTCTTCCGGCAAACGCATCAACTCTGCCAAGGATGATGCCACCGGCATGGTGACAGCCAGCGGCTACGAAAAGACCATGCGCGGCGCGAACATCGCGGCCCGTAACGCCAGCGACGGTATTTCCGAAGCGCAGATCAACGACGGCTACCACGCTCAGGTGTATGAGAACTTGCAGCGCATCCGTGAGATCGCGGTGCAATTGGGCGGCACAGCTTCCGGCACCGAATTCACTGCACTCGCGGCTGAAAACACCCGCTTGCTGGGCTTGGCCTCCAACAGTACCGCCAAGGTTATCGGAGCGGATGGCACGCTGGCTTCAGTCGTAGGTGCCAAAGCTACAGTCACCGGCACTGGCGCCATCGCCACGATTGATGCAGACATCACCGCCGTGACCACAGCCCGTGGCACCTACGGTGCAGATATGGCGAAATACCAGTCTGCGGTCAACAACCTGCAGACCCTGTCGGTGAATACCGCAGCCGCTTACAGCCGTGTGATGGATACCGACTACGCGGCAGAGACCACCGCCATGACCCGCAACATGATTCTGCAACAAGCAGGTACAGCGATGCTGGCGCAAGCCAACCAGCTTCCGAACAACGTTCTGAGCCTGTTGCGTTAAACGTAGTAATAAAACCCCGGCCGGGTGACCGGCTGGGGATTTAAACAAGGAGAGGCAAAATGCTCATCCAATCGACAAATAGTGGAGTACCCGCTCCGGCGATGCCTACCAGCAATGGTGGGCAGGCGGTCGTTGCATCGCAGTCTGCGGGGAAACCCGCCCAGGCTGAGGCAGCGCCCCCAACGCCGGCGCAACTGTCGAGCGAGGTCGGTCGTATCAACACCGTCCTGAAGCAGGCGAACAGAAACGTGGAGCTCAGCATCAGCGTGGACGACAGCACCAAGAAACAAGTCGTCAGTTTGAAGGACAAGGAAACTGGGGATACACTGTTGCAGTACCCGTCCGAAGCCGTGCTGGCGATCTCGCGCAGTATCGACGAGTTCCAGCAGGGGCAATTGCTGAATCGTCAGGCCTGACAAAGGAGTAAACGGAATGGCAACTACATCATCAATTTCAGGTGGCGGCATCGATGTCGATGCCATCGTCAGCGGATTGATGACGATCGAACGTCTTCCGCTTGACCAGCTCACCAAGAAGCAAACCAGCTACCAGTCGAAGATCACTGCGCTGGGTACGTTACAAAGCAAGGTAGATGCGCTTCAGACAGCAGCCAAGAATCTGGGCAGTTCCAGCACCAGCAGCTTGACGTCGTTCAAGACCACATCCTCCGACAGCAGCATCCTTTCCGCCACCGCCGGCACCACCGCCGTGGCGGGAACCTATTCCCTGACAGTGTCCAGTCTCGCGGCATCGCAGAAACTGGTCGCTGCCGGACAGACCAGCAGCACCGCCGCCATCGGCAGCGGCGCCGCCACCGTGGTCACGTTCGACTTCGGCACCATCAGCGGCGGCACACTGACCAACGGTGTCTATACCGGCGCCAGCTTCACTTCCGGCGGCACCACCGCCAACATCACCATAGATTCCAGCAACAATACCCTGCAGGGCATACGTGACGCGATCAACAGCGCCAGCATGGGCGTGACTGCCAGCATCGTGAACGACGGCAGCGGCACTCCGTACCGCCTGGCCCTGTCATCCAACGATACCGGCATTGCCAGCAGTATCAAGATCACAACCGACGGCGCGGATGCCAGCATCGCCGGCCTGCTGGCCCATGACCCTGCCGGCACACAGAAACTGGCCGAGACCGTCACTGCCAGCAATGCCCAGTTCAAAGTGAACGGTATCGATATCACCAAGACCACCAATGTCGTGAGCGATGCCATTGACAGCATGACACTGACGCTGAAACAAGTTACCGCCACGCCGGTCACGTTGACGGTGGAGCGCGACAATGCCGGCGTGACCACTGCGGCAACGGCACTGGTCACCGCCTACAACGACCTGTATTCGGCGATGAAGAACTCCACCGCATACAAATCCGGCTCCGCGTTGGCGGGAGACCGCACCCTGCAGTCCCTGCAGCAGCAGATGCGCGAGATTGCCGCGACTGCGGTCGGCAGCGGCACATTGACCAACCTGTTCGAAGTCGGCATCAACTTCAAATCCGACGGCACCATGCAATTGGACAGCACCAGGCTGGCGACAGCGATGGATACCAATTTCAACGATGTCGCGACCCTGTTCAACAGCACGACAGGCTTCGCCACACGCTTCGAAAGCTGGGCCAAGGGGGTCGTCGGCGGCAACGGCATCTTTGAAAACCAGACTACCAGCTGGAACAACACCATCAAGCAACTCACCGTCCAGATCGACGCGATGGAAGTGCGCATGTCCAGTCTGGAGAATATGTACAGACAGCAATACAGTTCGCTGAACAGCCTGCTGGCGAGTATGCAATCGACCAGCTCTTACCTGTCGCAGCAATTAACCAGTAACGGGGGATAACCAATCATGAACGCTCGTGCCGCACTTAATTCCTATGCCAAGGTCGGCATGGAATCCAGCGTTATCAGCTCCGACCCGCACAAGCTGATCTCCATGTTGTATCAGGGGGCCATGCTGGCTATAGCCAATGCCAAGAACGGCATCCTGCGCAAGGACATCGCCGCCAAGGGCGAAGCCATCTCCAAAGCCATGCTGATCATCAGTGAAGGCCTGCAAGCCAGTCTGGACCAGAATGTCGGCGGCGAACTGGCGCTGAACCTCGACGCACTCTACAGCTACATGTGCGTGCGACTGGTACATGCCAACCTGCACAATGACATGGAAGCACTGGATGAAGTCGCACGCCTGCTGAACGAACTGAAGGGCGCATGGGACAGCATCCGCCAAGTGACCGCCACTGCCCAACAGCAAGCGCAGGCAGAACCCGTACCGGCACAGATCAACAAGCAACCCGCACTCGTTTACGGAAGAATGTAAGTCATGAACATGATCGTCGAAGATTACCAACGCCTGTCGGACATCACCGGCAAGATGCGCGAAGCCGCCGCAGCGGGAGAGTGGGACGAACTGATCGCACTGGAGCGCCGCTGCAGCAAGCAGGTCGCCGAACTCAAGCCGCGCGACGGCGTACCCGCCGACGAAACATCCCGGCAGCAGAAAGTTGCGCTGATCAAAAAGATGCTGGCAGACGACAAGGCGATCCGCGACAAGACCGAGACCTGGATGCACCAGTTGGACAGGATCATGAAAAGCGCTCGCAGCGAGCAACGTCTGCAGCAGGCCTATCTGTCGCAAGGCTGATCACGCCCGGCAATGAGCCATGCTGCCCGCAGACCTGCTCGCCGCCACCCTCACCAGGATCGCGACCACCGATAAGCCGCTGATCACCGCCTCGCCCGACAAACAGGCGCAACAGAACAGCCTCAAACTGGAAGTCGGTCAACAAGTGCAGGCGACCGTGCAGGCGAAAGTCGCCGCCGATGTGTTTCAGGTCAAGGTCGCCAACCAGACCATGCAGATGCAACTTCCGGCGTTCGTACGGCCGGGCGATCTGATCACTCTGCAAGTCGTCTCGCTACAGCCCCGCCTCACCTTTTCCTTCGCCGCCTCGGTCAACCCGCTCTCCACTTCCGAACAACTCGGCTCGACCGCGCGCATGCTCTCGTCCTTGTCGCAACAGCCGATACGACAGGATTACGTCCCGCCGACACGCCGCGAGCCGTTATGGATAGGCGAGCGTGCCGCGCCGGACACCTCGCAACTTGCCGGTCGCTTGCAGCAGAGTCTGAACCACAGCGGCCTGTTCTATGAATCGCACCAGGCGCAATGGATCGCCGGCACACGCACCACCCCGCAACTGATGCAGGAACCTCAAAATCTGTTCCGCCCGCAGGTCGCCCTGTCTGCCGCTCAGCCCACTGCATCCCAAGCGGCCATGGCGACGCCGGCCTCCCTCCCCGCAGGCGCCGAATCAAGCCCGCGCATGCCGACCATCCCGGAACATCTGCAACCCCTCGTTCAGCAACAGCTACAGGCTTTGGAGAACAAACAGGTGGTGTGGATGGGGCAGGCCTGGCAGGGGCAGGACATGCGCTGGGAAGTGCGCGAAGAAGATGCTCGATCCGGCAAGGAGGGCGAGGACGCCAAACAATGGGTGACAGAATTGCATCTCGACCTGCCCAAGCTGGGCGGCGTGACCGCTCGCCTGAGCATGAACGGCAACGCAGTCAGCCTGAAGTTCGAAGTCGCCGACGAGCAGACCGCCCGCACGATGGGAGCCGCCACCGAGCAATTGGTCGCGTCGCTGACCGCCCACGGTGTACCCGTGTTGCAGACCCTCATCGAACGCCCGCCCGAGGTGCCGCAATGAACCAGCCCAACCGCCAATTGGCCGTCGCCCTCGCCTATCGCAGCGGCGACACCGCGCCTAAAGTCGTGGCCAGCGGGCGCGGCCTGATCGCACAGGCCATCATCGAACGCGCCAAAGAACACGGGGTGTTCGTGCATGAATCTGAAGAGCTGGTGGCGATGCTGATGCAGGTCGAACTGGATCAGCACATCCCGCCGATGCTTTATCTGGCAGTGGCCGAGCTGCTAGCATGGCTATACCGACTGGAGCGGGGAGAAATCCCTGCTATTCCTCCCACCGTTAAAGCATCCTAACCGTTAGAATCGCGCAGGTATTCATTCAGGATAGGCCGCACCATGCGCAGCAAAGAGATTCCGCTCAAGATCGAAGTATTCGCCCAGGACGACGAGAACGATTTCATCCTGCGCGATCCGCGCGAGATCCTTGCCGTCCTGCGCGACATCGTGCAGCAACGCAATCGCGTGGCACTCTATTACAACGACGACAGCAGCATGGTGCTGACCCTGCTGCTGTCGGCCGACGAGACCGGCATCTGGGTCGACGCTTCGCCCAACCCGGTCGACAACCGCAATATCGAGCGCAGCAACCGCATCGTCTTCGTCAGTACCCACAACATGGCCAAAGTGCAATGGGTATCCACCGAGACCACGCAGGGCCTGTACCAGAATTCTGCGGCGTTCTTCCTGCCGCTACCCAAGAAGTTGTTGCGTCTGCAGCGACGCGACTATTACCGTTTGCTCAATGCCGAGCCGAACGCCCTCAGATGCCTAATCAGGCCATACGCCGCAAAGAAGCATGTCCATCACGAAGTGACGGTGATGGACATCAGCATCGGCGGCGTGGCACTGGTCTGCGCCGAGGACGGCGTGGAATTGACGCCGGGATCGACCTATCAGGATTGCCAGATCGACCTGCCGGATGTCGGCACTATCCGCACCGGCATCGAAGTAAAGAACGTATTCGAAGTCACTGCGCGCAACGGCGAGATAAAACGCCGCGCCGGCTGCGTATTCGTGAATCCGGACGCCGAAGCCCGCATGATGCTGCAGCGCTACGTGGCACAGGCACAGCGCGAGCTGGCCAGGAAAAAAATTCCGAGGAGTGAGTTCGAGTAAAACTACTGGACGGCCTGTTGCTCGCTTGCCATAGCGAGACGCTGATCGGTCATGGGCTGCGATTTGATGAACGATTCGATTTTCACTTCTATGACCTCGACTTCTGCAGGCAAGCCGAGGCACTCAATCTCCGCATGGGGACTTGGCCGCTCTCGGAGATACATGAAAGCGTGGGCAATTTCGGATCGGATGGCTGGATATCTTCCTGCTTGAGATACTTTGAAAAGTGGGGCGACTAATTTGCCACGGGTAGACTGCCGCGCCAGCAATTTCAACCGGATCAATTCGAATCCTGCTTTGCACCTTCCTTGACCGGTTTTAAAACCTCATGCGCCAGCCTGCCGACATATAGTCCAAATATCTCCAGATAGCCCACTTGGCCGGTAACGCGGAACCGCCCCTTCAGCCAATCAGTCACCACCAGTTCATCCAGTACTTTTTCCGTCCCAGGGAACGACATCGGCGCGTGTCGAATATCCAAGGCCAGCTCGCATTGCAGGTGAGACTCTTCCATGAGCACCGTAACCAGCCGCTCAAGAATGAATATCTTCATCTGATAGTCAGTACCCGCACGATACTTAGTGTAGCTGAGCAACCTGGACTTCAGTGCGGAATCCGGACCTTCACAGATCGCATAGATATGCTCAAAGCAGGCGAACCACCGCTTCCAAAACGAATATCTTGCCACGAAATAATTGCTGAAGATGGTTGTCGTCCGGTCGCAAACGATAGATTGCAGATCTATTTTGATGTCCAGTGATTTCAGCACATCCTGGGCAACATCGACCATTCCCGGGTGGTTCACTTCCCCTTGCATGAACGGATTGATGTGTATCGCCCCCTGATCGAAAAACGGAGAGAAACTCACAACCTCATCCACCGACTGCCGAACCACCGCCAGCACATCCTCCCCCCGCATCCGCGTCTTCTCGAAGAACCGTGGCGAAAAGAACCCTAGGTAAGTGTCATCGTCAAAAGTCTGCTCCAGCAACACCTTGCGGATCGGCCAATATTCGCACCAGTCCGGGCGCGGGTTATCCAGATTGTCTAGCGGCATGAATGCCGGATCGAGCTGCGCACGCGTCCTTTCGTCATAGAAAATCTGAAATATCCTGACATCATTTGCCACCTGCCTACACCCTTCACGACTTGCCGGGACCTTCGCTGAGCTGGAGGTCCTATCATCCGTTTGCGCCACTACCGCCAGTCGCTTCCAGAGGTCGGGCGAATCCTGCGGAACATTGGACAATATCTGGCGCAGAGTCTCGATCACATCAGCGTCACCCGGCTGCTCCCGCAAGATGCGCCCCAGAACCTCCAGAGCCGCACCTATTTCGCCCCCAGCCAACTTCATGGAAGCATAGTTCCTTGCCACGATCCCGGCGTTGCCTTCCAGGGTCATACCTTTCGCGAAAAGTTCCTCCGCACGTTTCTGCTCGCCCGCATTGAAACACTGGACAGCAAGGTCGTTGTAAACCTCCCAGCAGGAACTGCCTTGACTAGCCAACTTCTCAAGAAGGTTCCTCCCCTCTTTTGACCTGCCCACAGCGAACAGACGCTCGGCTTCCTCATATCCCGCCCTTTCTGACAGCGGATTGTCTAGGTCTGTCTTTTCTTGAGCTCCGTCTTTCCAAGCATGATCAAATGGCTGATTACTCGTAGCCACCTTGCCTTCCTGAGGAAGCAAGCGTGAAACCATCTCAGTGCATTTGTAGAGTTCATCATTCAGGCGAGTGACCGTTTCAAGCGCGAATACATCGTGCTGACCCGTGAGTGAAATAAGCTCCTTGTAGCTAAACTGATACAACGCTCTGATCTTCTCCTTGGTGTCCGGATCCGTCAGCAGATCGAACAATATCCCGATGGCCAGCAATCTGGCCCACGGAAATGAGTTGTCGCCTAGCGCAGCCATGGCAAAAACGAACTTGGGCACACAATCGTCCGGGCGGCGAAATTGTTCTACTTCGGGAAAGATAGAGACCAATTCGTCGAAGGTGTCGATATGCGAATATCGTTTCAATACATAATGGAACTCCGATCTGTCGCGGATGCGTACCTCCGGTCGGCTCCCGCTCGCATTCATCTCGCCATCACGCACGCGAAACCTGACCAGCCGATCCGGAAGTACGCGAATCTCATACTTGAAACACAGCCGCACCCACATATCGAAGTCGGTTAGCTGCGCTAGAGCATCCTGATACATCCCGCAATCAGCATAGCATTGCTTCCGAATCAGTACGCTGGGATGACAAAGAGCATTGCCGCGGAAGAAGAAATGGCGCAGCCATTCCTGACGTGAACGATTCGGCTGGTTGAATATGCTGTAATGAAAATGCGACTGGTCAGCCAGAGGCTGTCCACGCTCATCGATTGGCTTAGTGTTGGTAAATACCGCCCCGACATCCGGGTTAACCTCAAGGCAATCAACCTGCTTCTGGAGCTTGTCCAACTCCCAGACGTCATCCGAGTGATGGATGGCGATGTACTCGCCTGTTGCGATCTCGGAGATGGCCTTGTTTACTCCGAACACACCGCCGATGTTCTTTTCATTTCGATAAGCTTTGATACGAGGGTCGGAGTATTGCCCGATCAACTCCCACGAATCATCCGAAGAGCCATCATCCCAGATGATCAACTCGAAATCGGAAAAGGTCTGCTTGAGCGCGCTATCGATCGACTCGCGAATGAACTTTGCGTGGTTATAGGAAGAGAGAATGATCGAGACTTTTGGCATATTCAATTTTCGCAGTCAGTTTATTGTTTTCGAACGATGTTACTCAATACCGCATTGATACATCGGCGTTCCCGATAACTGCTCAGTCCTTTTCAGGATCACGAAAAACCGCGTCAATCTGTTCAGCGGAAGGGAAACCAGGAAAGTACTGTGCACGATGGACGGTTCGTTCATACGCACTTGGGTAACAGCGTTCCGCGAAAGTCTTTTCGTCGCCGTTATCGAACCGTGTGGAGGCCGCCAGCCGTAGTCTTCCTTCGGTTCCATTTGTGGAGCTGCGATGGACGGTGAACATGGACATGAAGATGACGTCGCCCACTTCAACCTCGGCCGGAACGAAATCTTCTTCCCGGTACTGATCCGGCGCCACTTCCCATGACACACTCCCGCTCCCCGTCATGGGCAGCAGCCCGCGCTTATGGCTGCCTGGGATCACCTCCAAAGGGAAATTGTCCCGATCCACGTCCACCAGCGGGATCCACACGACCACGCCATCTAGACTCCCCTGCACCGAAGGGAAATCCTGGTGGGTGACCAGACCGAAATAGCCATCGGGGATCTTCAATTCGTGAGCCATGATGTGGACCACCTGCCCGCCCGCGACAAATATATCCGACCAGCCGAATCTATCGCGCAGAAATCCGGTGACCCTCGGGTGATGCATCAGCTGATAGACATCGAGCTTTCGCCAGAGCGCGGCAGCAACTTTCTTGTACCTGTCAAAATCATGGCGATGAAGGGCATGCATCGCCGAGAAGGTATCTTCGCCGCCGACGCCGACTCGTCCGTGCAACTGGTCGGCAAAGGTAGCACTTATGGAATCCTCGACTGCCCGCACGCTCTGCCTGTCCAGCAGCTGCTTCGCTATAAAGAAACCATCCGAGTTGAATGTTGCCAGCTCTGCAGTCATCGGTTAGTCCTCCGCAAACTCGGCATAGCCGAAACCGGTCTGCCCGAAACCGTTGCCGTTATAGAACATATAGCGGCGAGCACCGACGTCCACCACTTCAGGATAGGCCAGCATGAACGAATCCCAGCCCGCGGCGCTCGGCTCAATACCAACCAAGTCGTCCATGCGCTGCCACACCAGTCCGTCGGCTGACTCCGCATAGCCAATACGGTAACTATTCTCCCGTGCACTGCGGTAATCGGCATGACTGCGATAGCTGTACCACATGCGATAGAGTGAACCATCCTTGCGTACGCTCGCGCGCACGATTCCGCCCTCCGCCGGACTCGCATAATCGATGGCGACCCTGCCATCCCTGCGCCAGTGGATGCCATCATTCGATTCGGCATATTTCAGGTGGTAGCGCGGCTCCATCCGGCCATCGAGCATCTCCCAGCCGGTGCATGACAGGTACCAGTTGCGCCAAATCCCATTCTCGATCCGTATGCAAGTCGTTGCGCAAAAATACGGCTCTTCTGCCGTACGGTCCATCACCGGCCCATCGAACATGCGGCGATAACTTTGCCCGCCGTCCTCGCTCACCGCCAGTCCCACCGAGTTGTGGTAGGGCACCGTATTGCGCACGTTCCAGCCGATGTAATAGAGATATTTCAGCCCTCTCCAGCCAACGATCGCAGAGGGCATCATGCCGCAATCATCGAACGTCCCCGGCTGGCCCAGCGGCAATATCGGTTCCGCCTGGATAGCGAGAATATTGGCAGGGTTCTGCGCATCCACTTCCATCTTCGCGATCAGGCTACGGTTGGATTCATCCCGGCTGCTGAACAGCACCCTCAATTGCCCTTCGTCCAGCACGTCCACCGTGGGAATCTGGGCGTGCGTCCGTGCCCACGGCAGGCGCTCATCCACCGAGTAGATCAACCCGCGCTTGTTCCAGCACAATGGCTTCATGACGGATCAGCTTCCTTCTTTCTCAAAGATGCAGTTATAGAGGCCGTCATAGTTCTGCACCTGCACCTTGCATCGCAAAACGAAGCCGCGGCTTTCGAAATGCGAAACGGCAAACGAATCCATGGATTCCTGCGTCAATTCGATAAAGATCGATTGGGCCGATTCCAGACAAGCATCAGCGCCGGACAGCACCTCTGCCTCGGAGCCATCAACGTCGATCTTCAGATACCGCGGCCTGGGCATACCCATCAGACCGCTCAGATCATCCAGCGCGCACTTCAACACCGGATGCGAATGTTCCGGCTGGAACGCATTGCCAAAAACGTCCATCGGCTTGTCCAGTATCTTCTCGTGCCCGCCCAGCTCCATGCGTTTGATGTGGATACGGCCCACCGACCTCGCCGCCGATATCGCCAGGTTGTAGCAGCCCTCCAGTGCCACACCATTCGAACTGGAGTTGAGGAAATTGTTGTACGCCAGCAGAAAGTAGTTCATCGGATCGGGCTCGATTGCGATAACCCGCAAGCCGCAGGCCGCCGCATACATCGCAAAGATGCCGTTGCTCGCGCCGATATCGTACACCACCTCCCCTTGCGGGATCGTGTCGATCCAGTCGAGGATTTCCGGCTCGATGTGCTCATGGCCGCAAGCCATCCACAGCAGGCGACGTGACAGGCAAAGCCAGTCCAGTTTCTTTCCCCGAACCATAGTGCCGTACCTGAAACTCTCCAGGTCGAAACCATCAGCCTTTCTCAGTTGCTCAGGGCCAACCATTGGCTCCAGCGGGATGAACTCTCGTTTGAGCGCCATTATCTCCTCGCTACAGCCTGATCTTGGTACTTGGTATTGACAACTTCTCGGCCGGATTGCCTTTGTATGCCCCCCATGCCTCAGTGTCCTGCGTCACGGCGGCGGCCATCGCAACAAATGAGCCCTCGGCGATCTTCAGCCCGTCACACAGTGTCGAGTTCACCCCGAAGAAGCTATACCGACCGATCTCGCAATGTCCGGACATCACCACATGCGAGGTGAAGGTCACATGATCATGGATAACGCCATGGTGGCCGATGTGATTCCCGCTCCACAGCACCACGTTGTTGCCGATCGTGGTGAATGGCTGGATGGTGTTGTCTTCCAGGATGAAGCAGTTGTCGCCGATCTCGTTGCCGAACACCGTCGCCTTGCTGCTGACGTAGCTGATGCAGCCATAGCCTTTGGCTCTGATCGCGTTGTAGACCTGCTCGCGGTCGCGATTCATGTTCTTTGGCGACATGGGCGCGAAGAACATATGCCCAGCGGGCGGATAGATATCCTGGACCTCTTCGAACGACACTACCGGCAAGCCGCGGAACACACCACCTTGGGGCAGGTAGTCGCGATTGACGCTGAAGGCAACCACATCATGCGGCGAGTCATGCACCAGGTAGAAATGCGCCAGCTCCGAAAAGTCCCTGATACCGAAAATCACGACCTTAGCCATGGAGCGGCTCCTTATAGACATAGACGGTATATTCGTAAAGTCCGTAATCGTTGCGAATCACGAAATGCCGCGTCAGCTCCTTCGTCAGGAATGAGATCAGCAGGTCAGCCGGCAGATGAAACAAGTCCTCCCGCTCCCAGTCGACCGCTTTGGACATCACATTGAAAGCCAGGCCATGGCGCACCCTGGGAAAGACCACGCGCAGCACCTGCTTGAAATACGCGAACATCTCCTCAAACGACAATTCGCGCTTCTCGGTGAATACGCCATTCATCACGACGTAGTCGAATTCGCGCAATCCCTCGGGGGAGTCCAGCACGTCCAGGCAAGTGAAATCAAGATGCGGATATTTGCTGCGGGACAATTCGCAAAAGGCTGCGGAAGCATCCAGCCCGTGATACTCAAGTCCGGCAAACCGACTGTGCTGCAAATACGGATACAGATGCGAGGCGCCGCAGCCAAAATCCAGCAGCGTCATGCCCGACTCCTGTTCGCGCACGACTTCCAGCATCACACGATAGCGCTTCTCTGCATCCTGCCGGTTCGGCCAATCCACCCCAAGGTGGGAGTCGCCATGCTTCGCAAGGCAGTCTTCGTAATGGCCGATAATCTCCCGGTATCGGTGATCGCTCATAGCAGATCCATCTCGGCGAGCAGCCGCCGCGCTTCAGGCTGTGGATTGAACATGAGCACATCGAGGATAGACAGCCACGGCACGAACTCGCCATTCCCTTGCGGATAGCACACCGGCCGAGAACGCAGAAACTTTAGTTGCACGCCCTGCTCTCTGAAGCTGGCGCGGTCATACAGTTCCTCGCCGCCGATTGGGTTGATGTAGACACCCGCCTGTTCCTGCCGGCAGATATCCAGAATGCGTTCCTGCCCGCTCAATTGAGAATTGCGATAGATACGGGATGTGCTTCCTATTTCCACCTCCAGCGCCAGATAACTGGCGATCTCGCGCAAGCTGTTGAGCAGGAATTCGTCCAGTCGGCGCGCGGGGTAGTTGATCAGCTGTTCCATCAGCGCCGAGACCTCGGCATAACAGGGTGCCTTGACATAGGCCTGGCGGATGGTTCGCAACAGTTTGTCGCGCCAGTCTTGCTCTTCCACCAACTCGATGTCGCAGATGAGTCTGTTCTGGCTGGCACCGCGCAACGGTACCGTGAACATATGCCCCGCCCCCTCAAGCAACAGGCGATTGCGGTTCACCCAGCCGCGATTGATGTAATGCACGTCGTCGAACACCACGAACTTGTCCACTGCCGCCATCAGCTGGAAATAGCCGATGTATGGAAGGAAATAAGGCTGCATGATGGCGATGGTCCTCATTCGCCCGCTTATCCCTTGACCAGTCCGATCACTGCATCGAGCTGCTCCTCGGACAGCCCCGGATAGATCGGCAGGCAAAGTACCTCTTGCGATGCCCGGCTTGCCACACTCAGGTTCGCCTGCGCGGCGGACGGCAACCCGCGGTACATTGGGAAATCGCTGATAAGCGGATAGAAGTAGCGCCGCGCGAAGATATCGTGCTCGCGCAGCTTGAGGTAGAGCTCGTCGCGGCTCAGCACATAGCCGGGCTGCACCAGAATGGGGAAATAGGCGTAATTGGCGACATCCTCTTGGACCGCCGAGAGACAGCGTATCCCCTTCACGCCGGAGAAAGCCTGACGATAGCGCGTGTCGATGGCCTTGCGCTGTTGCAGCGCCGCATCGATACCCTTAAGTTGCAACAACCCCAATGCCGCATTGAACTCGCTCATCTTGCCATTGATGCCTGGGGCAATCACGGTCACCTCATCGACGAAGCCGAAGTTCTTCAGATGATCGATTCGCTGCTTGGTCTTTGCATCCGGCGATACGATGGCGCCGCCCTCAAAGGTATTGAACACCTTGGTCGCATGGAAACTCAGCACTGACAGATCGCCATGGTTAAGCAAGCTGCCGGAGTGGTATTGGACGCCGAACGCATGCGCTGCATCGTAGATCACTTTTAGATTGTAGTTGTCCGCGATCTTCTGGATGGCATCGACATCACAGGGATGACCATACACATGCACCGCCAGGATGGCCGTTGTGGAGGGCGTGATGGCGGCTTCGATCTTGGCCGGATCTAGGTTCAGGGTGTCCGGATGGATATCGACAAAGACCGGCTTGATGCCGTTCCAGAGCAGCGAGTGCGCGGTAGCTACGAAAGAATATGGCGTCGTAATCACCTCGCCGGTGATACGTAGCGCCTGCAAAGCAGTGACCAGGCCGATGGTGCCGTTGGTGAAAAGGGAGATGTACTTGACGCCGAGGTAATCACATAGAGCCCGCTCCAGCTGCTGGTGAAAAGAGCCGCCATTGGTGAGGACCTTGCTATCCCATATCTGTTGCAGATAGGGAAGGAACTCTTCCAGTGGTGGCAGGACCGGTCTGGTCACGTAGATCGGCTCATTCGGCTTCGTCATTTGCTCACCACATACAGGATGCTGGAGGGAATCATGCCCAGCGACCGGAAGACATCCTTCCCAAAATACTCTTCCCCGAGCTCGGCCACGCGGAACCCGTGACTGCGGATCTTATTCACGTAGTCATCATGTGCGTAGAGCCTGACATGGTCGTCTTGCCCGTACAATCTCCACCTGCCGGCCGCATCTGTCACGCTCGGATCTTCCACAGTCTTCTCCAACCCCACGATGATCGGAGCAACAAGGATGCCACAACCGCCCGTCTTTGTGATTCGGAAGAGCTCGCGGATCGCCTGGTCATCGCTTGCCACATGCTCGAGCACATGGCTGCAAATGAAGAAGTCATAACTCTCGTCTGCAAAAGGCAGAGACTGAAGATCGACCTTGTAATCCACATGATCCATAGCAAAGTCCGCAGTCTCGTAATTGTCGAACAACTGCCGGAGTCTTTTCGAGAGTGCCTCTTCGGGGGCGAAATGCATCACCTTGCTTGAACGACTTAAGGTGCTGTTTTCGAGTTGCTGATCCAGCCACAGTGCATAAAGACGCTCGCGATCCGAAGCTCCGCAACGGTTGCATGAATAGTATTCCAGCGAAACCATTTCGCCTTTGCCCAGATACGGAAATCCGTGCAACTTCGCACTCTCGAGGTAAAACGCCGGGAGCGGCAAGAAAGAAACAGGCGAACTTCCGCAAACAGGACAAGAGAATTGCGCCAGTTCCGCTGCGAGCGCTTGCTTGCCCTGCAAACTCTCCTCCAGGGTATCGACATCATCTCCGCTCAGACCGTACTGTCTGGCGAGCACAAGAACCTCGCGCGCGACCTCGGTCTGCCCAGCGCTGTGTAGTGCATCAACATAGCTCAGCCAGTATTGTCCGTGTGTTGGTTCGACATCGAGTGCTGCGGTGAAATGCGACAAGCCGGCGGCCGGTTGATCCATCTGAACGTACAGCGTACCCAGATTATGGTTTGCCTTCGGATGACTTGGATCTGAATGCAGAATAGTCCGATAACCGGCTTCCGCTTCGCGCAGTTCACCAGCCTGATGATGTGCGACTGCCTGCTGAAAAATCTGCTCTATATTCAGCATCCCGGCTTTCTGATTTGTCATCACAATGACCCCGTTCACGCTATCAATAGCAGCGTGCTTTCCAAAACAAAGATTTACACCTGCATGTTCATAATGTCATTATAGGCCGCCACGAACTTGTTGCGCACCTGAACGGCGGTCTGGAACGAGATATTGGCTTTCTGCATGGCGATCATAGTGTCGGACAGGCTGACTTTGTCATCCCCCAGTATGAAAGCCTTCTGCAGTGACTCTGACTCTCGCTGCATCTGGTTCACACCATCCAGCGATGATTTCAGCACATTGGCAAAATCGACACCGCCGGCGGCGGTCGTGGATTTCGGGCCGGACAGGGCGTTACCTTGGGCAGCTGCAACCGCCGCCTGCATCTGGGATAACAGATTGTCTACATTGCTCACGTTCATGCTCATGGGGCACCTCCTTTAATCTCGCGCGGCTTGCGCGCATTGACCGATGGCGTCACAGTAACAGGGCAGGAATTGTGGCCTAAAGCCGAATAGCGCCGTAATTTCCCCGCTTTTCCAAAGACCATGCTTGCTCGACAGGCAGATAATCCGCATCGTAAAACGAGTGTAGGTGCGGGCAGACCGTCTGGTTTTAGCCGTGACTTACAAGTTGGAGCATGAACAGGGTGAACAGTATGGCTACTACGAACATCAACAATCCATCGATGGCGCAACTGCTGCTGGGTATCCCCAGCCAGCAGAAACTGGGACTGATGGTCGCTGTCGCGGCAACGGTCGCGCTGCTCGCAGGACTCTGGATGTGGGGGCAGTCTGAAGACTATCGAGTACTGTACGCCAACATGTCCGAGCGCGACGGCGGCGCCGTCATCGAGTCTTTGCAGCAGCAGAACATCCCCTACAAATTCGCCGAAGGCGGTGGCGCGCTGATGGTGCCATCCGACCGTGTACATGAAGTGCGCCTTAAGATGGCTGCACAGGGCCTGCCTAAAGGCGGCACGACCGGGTTCGAACTGATGGAGAACCAGAAGTTCGGCACCAGCCAGTTCCTGGAGCAGGTCAACTTCCAGCGTGCCCTGGAAGGCGAGCTGGCACGCTCGGTGCAGTCCATGGCCTCCGTCGCCAATGCCCGCATCCATTTGGCCATTCCCAAGCCCAGCGTGTTCGTCAAAGACAAACAAAAACCAACCGCCTCCGTGGTGCTGGCGCTCTATGCCGGTCGCACGCTGGATGAAGGTCAAGTCAACGCCATCGTGCATCTGGTCTCCAGCAGCATCCCCAACATGCCCGCGCAGAACGTGACCGTGGTCGACCAGAGCGGCACCCTGCTCTCTGCCGCGCGTGATGGCAACCGCCAGATACTGGATGCTTCGCAACTCAAATATGTGCGCCAGATCGAACAGGATTATGTGAAGCGCATCGAGGACATCCTCAGCCCGATCACCGGCGTGCAGAACGTGCGCGCACAAGTCACCGCCAGCTTGGACTTCACCACGACCGAGCAGACCTCGGAGCTGTTCAAGCCGAATCAGCCGCCGAATGAGGCTGCCGTACGCAGCATGCAGAGCACGGAGGCCCTTAATGGCGTGAAGTCCGCAGGCGGCGTACCCGGCGCACTGACCAACCAGCCGCCTGTGCCGGCTACAGCCCCGCTGGTGACGCCCGCCAATGCAGTCACCGCCGCAAACGGCCCAGCGGCGAACAACACACAAAAAGCGCAGACCACCAACTATGAAGTGGATCGCACCATCCAGCACTCCAAGCTGCCCACCGGCAACATCAAGCGCCTGTCGCTGGCGGTGGTGCTGAACAACCGCAGCGTGGCGGACAAGGACGGCAAGATCGTGTCCACACCGTATACCGAACAGGAAAAAGCCCAGATCGCCTCGCTCATCAAGGAAGCGGTCGGCTTCGAAGAGCAGCGCGGCGACACACTCAACCTGCTCAACAGCGCCTTCAACGACACGACCGAAGTATTGCCCGAGATCCCCATCTGGAAACAGACCGAGATCATCGAGCTGGCCAAGGACATTGTGAAATATCTGCTCATCATCGGCGGCGTGTTCTTCCTGCTGTTCGGCATCATCCGCCCGGCATTCAAGTCGGTGGCAGATTACACACCCGCCCCGGAGTACACGGGTGGCGGTGCAAACGAAGAAGGGATAGCCATGGGGCATGGCCAGCCGATGACGGCAGCCCACGCCTACGAGAACAACCTGCAGATCGCCAAGCAACTGGCCAAGGACGACCCCAAGATCGTCGCCACGGTGGTCAAGGAATGGGTGAATAAAGAATGAGTGACGAAGGCGTAAACAAGAGCGCGATCCTGCTCATGACACTCGGCGCCGACGAGGCCGCCGAGGTGATGCGCTATCTTGAACCCAAGGAAGTGCAGAAGATCAGCTCCGCGATGGTCTCGCTCAAGAACCTGTCGCGCGAACAGATCGCCAACGTGTTCGACGAGTTCCATACCAGCGCCTCGGAGAAGACCACCATCGGCATGGACTCCAGTGACTACATCCGCAACATGCTGAACAAGGCCCTGGGCGACGACAAGGCGGCCGGCCTGCTCGACCGCATCCTGCACAACAGCGACACCAGCGGCATCGAGAGCCTGAAGTGGATGGACCCGGAATCCGTCGCGGATCTGGTCACCAACGAACACCCGCAGATCATCGCCACCATTCTTGTCCACCTGGAACCGGACCAAGCGTCAGCGGTGCTGACCAAATTAACCGAGCGTACGCGCAACGATGTTTTGCTGCGTATCGCCACGCTGGACAGCGTGCAGCCCACGGCGCTGCACGAATTGAACGATGTGCTGACCAAACTGCTGTCTGGTAATGCCATGCAGAAGAAGAGCATACGCGGCGGCATCAAGACCGCCGCCGAGATCCTCAACTATATCGGCAGCACGCAGGAGCAGATCATCGAGTCGGTGCGCACGCACGATGCCGAACTGGCGCAGAAGATCATGGACGAGATGTTCGTGTTCGAGGACATCCTGGAAGTGGATGATCGCGGCATCCAGCTGGTGCTGCGCGAAGTCCAGTCCGAATCGCTGATCGTTGCCCTCAAGGGTGCCAGCGAAGAGATGCGCGAAAAGATCTTCAAGAACATGTCGCAACGCGCCGCCGAGATGCTGCGCGAGGATCTGGAAGCCAAGGGCCCGGTCAAACTCAGCGAAGTGGAATCCGAGCAGAAGGAGATCCTCAAGGTCGTGCGCCGTCTGGCCGACGAAGGCCAGATCGTACTAGGCGGCAAGGGGGAGGATGCATATGTCTGATATCGTCACCAACGAGGCAGATACCCTCACCGCCTGGCAACGCTGGGAACTGCCCGCCTTCGAATCCGGCCGCAATAACGTGCGCGCCAATCTGCCCACCGCCGCCGAGCTGGAGCAGATGCAGCAGCAGGCGCGCGAGGAGGCCTCGCAAGCCGGTTACGAGGAAGGCCGACAACGCGGTTACGCCGACGGTCTGCAGCAAGCGACCCAAGAGAACCAGCATCTGGTCGCGCTCGCAAATTTACTGAGCCAGAAGGTCGATGACCTGGTGGTGCAAGAACTCACCGGACTGGCACTGGATGTCGCACGCCAGGTGATTCAGCAGGCGGTCAAAGTGCAGCCGGAACTATTGCAGGCGGCCGTGCGCGAAGCGATCAACACCCTGCCGGTATTCAATCAGGCCGCGCATGTGATCCTGAACCCTGCTGATGCCGCCATGCTGCGCGAACGCATGGGCGAGCAACTCGCGCATACCGGCTGGAAGATACTGGAAGACGTGCGCATGGCGCGCGGCGATGCCCGACTGGAGACCGCCAACAGCCAGGTCGACGTCACGCTGGCCGCGCGCTGGGAGCGCGTGCTCGCCGCCATGGGAAAAGACGCCCCCTGGTTGATCAGAACGGAAGAAAACTGAACCATGCACACCGCCCACCAACAACGCTGGCAAGATGCACTGCACATCCATCGCGAGATGGCGCAGCAGAGCACGCCTTTGCTGGTGAGTGGCCGCCTGACCAAAGTCACGGGACTGGTGATGGAAGCGGTCGGCCTGCGTATGGCGGTGGGTAGCACCTGCTGGATAGAGCTGCCCAACAACCGCATCGAAGCGGAAGTGGTCGGCTTCGCCGGCGACAGACTGTTCCTGATGCCCGAGAACGATGTGCACGGCCTGGTGCCGGGCGCGCGTGTGACACCAGTGGAACATGTGCGCGCGCCCTACAAGGTCGGCGAACAGGCACCGTTGCGCCGCCGTACTTCCGATCTGGCGCGTCATCTGCCGGTGGGTGACCACTTGCTTGGCCGCGTGCTGGATGGCGCGGGACGTCCGCTCGATCAATACGGTCCGCTGCAGGAAAGCGGCAGCGCCGCCCTGCAGAGCCGCCCCATCAATCCGCTGGAACGCGCGGCCATCGATGAAGCACTCGATGTTGGCGTGCGCGCCATCAACAGTCTGCTCACCGTGGGACGCGGCCAGCGCATGGGCTTGTTCGCCGGTTCCGGCGTGGGCAAGAGCGTGCTGCTCGGCATGATGGCGCGCTACACCAGCGCCGACGTGATCGTGGTCGGGCTGATCGGCGAACGCGGCCGCGAAGTGAAGGAATTCATCACCGACATCCTCGGCAAAGAAGGTTTGAAACGCTCCGTGGTGGTCGCCGCGCCGGCCGACGTCAGCCCGCTGCTGCGTATGCAGGGCGCGGCTTACGCCACCACCATCGCCGAGTATTTCCGCGATCAGGGCAAGAACGTGCTGTTGATCATGGACTCGCTCACCCGTTACGCCATGGCGCAGCGCGAGATCGCGCTGGCCATCGGCGAGCCGCCCGCGACCAAAGGCTATCCGCCCTCGGTGTTCGCCAAACTACCGCAACTGGTGGAACGCGCCGGCAACGGTACCGAAGGCGGCGGCTCTATCACCGCCTTCTACACCGTGCTGACCGAGGGCGACGACCAGCAGGACCCGATCGCGGACAGCGCGCGCGCCATCCTGGACGGCCACATCGTGCTGTCGCGCCGTCTGGCCGAAGCCGGACATTACCCGGCCATCGACATCGAAGCCTCGATCAGCCGCGCCATGAACCATCTGGTGAGCGACGAACAATTTGCGCAGGTGCAGCATTTCAAACGGCTGTACGCGCATTACCAGCGCAACCACGATCTGGTCAGTGTGGGCGCTTACGTAGCCGGTAGCGACCCGTTATTGGATGAGGCGATCGCCCTCTATCCGAAGATGGAAAGATTCCTCAAACAAGGCATGTACCAGGCAGAGGCGTATAGTTCATGTCAGGCGCAGTTCTCTACTTTGTTTGCTGCTAATCAATGAATATCGCCATGACCAAACCGTTCACATTGTCGCCGCTGGTAGATCTGGCACATCAGAAGAATGATGCGGCCACACGCAAACTGGGCAAGCTCAACCAGCAACAGCAGAATGCACAGGCCAAGATGGCCGCGCTGCAGCAATACCGCCGCGACTACGCGACACAGTTCGAGGAAGCAGCCAAACAGGGTATGTCCCCGATGGACATGCAGAACTTCCAGCGCTTCATCGAGCGTCTGGATCAGGCCATCCAGCAACAGCAGGGCGAGATCGCGAAAGCCAGCTCTTCGGTGCAGACAGGCCGCCATGAATTGATGGATACCACACGCAAGATGAGATCTTTCGACACGCTGGCTCAACGCCATGCCGACAACGAGAAGAAGCTGGAAGCCAAAGCCGATCAGCGGCAACAGGACGAACAGAGCGGACGCTTCTCCGCCATGCATCGCGCTGACAAGCAAAACACGAATCAATGAAGGAGAGACGACATGAGCAGCCTGCCCATCCTTAGCAGCCAGACACCGAGCAACGGCAAGATCGATGCCGGAAAACCCGGCAACAACACGCCAAGCGCCGAAGACATCGCCAATGGTTCCGCTCCGTTCGGCGAGTTGCTGGCAAAGCAGTTGAGCCCCCAAGGCCACGACATCAAGAGCGCACTGCTGAAAAAGCTCGCGATCGCGGATGGCGATACATTGCCTGTCGATCCGAATGCACTGTCCCTCCAGGCGTCGGCCGAATTGCGCCCCGACGACATAGCGATCCCGGCAGATCTGCTGGCCAGCCTGATGCACAAGGACCAGCGCATGGCCCGGATCGGCTCAAAAGATACGGCAGCAGCCTCGGCCCCTGACGCAAGGACTACACCCATCACATCCTTGCGCGGGGACGCTGAAGAGCGCGATCCGGCTGCGCGACGCACGCCATCCGGCTTGGCAGGCGAAGACAATCCGGACACCACGCTAGCCACCGGCAAGACAAGCAGACAAGTCGAAGCGCAGGAAGCACGCGAAGCGCGAACAACAAGATCCGGCTCGGCAGCTGACACATCATTCGCTGCCGCCCTGCAAGCCGAGAAGAAAGCAAGCATCTCCGCTGCGACAGGCAAGATCGACACCACCATCCAGAATGTTCTGCCTGCCAGCATATCGACTGCAGCGATAGGCATGCCCAACGCGCTGGCCGCAACACCGGCAGCGCAGGTTGCCGCGACACAGGCCACGATCTCCACGCCCCTGAATCAACCGCAGTGGGCAGATGATTTCAGCCAGAAGGTCACCTGGATCGCGACCCAGCGCTCGCAGAGCGCCGAACTGCACCTGAACCCGGCACAGCTTGGACCGCTGGAAGTCTCGCTCAAGCTCAACGGCGACCAGGCCACCCTGCAGTTCACTTCTGCCCACGCCGCAGTGCGCGAAGCCATCGAGCAATCCATCCCGCGTCTGCGCGACATGCTGGCGGACAGTGGCATCTCGCTGGGCAATACCACGGTCAGCGATCAGGCACCGCGAGAGCAGCAGAAGCAAGGGCAGGCCAGCACAATGCGCGGCAACAGCGAAGCGGACAATTCGCTTGAATCCGACACCCCTACGATGCAGACGACCACGCTAACCAGCCGCCACAACGGCATGGTGGACACCTTCGTCTGAACCTTGAAATACGCCCGAATTTCTGCCTTATTCCCTTGATGGTGTAAGCTTGGCCTTCCGCATAATCATCATCAACAGGAAAGGAATCAGAGATGGCGTCAAAACCCGCAAAGCCCGCAGCACCAGCTGCTCCCGCAGAAGGCGCACCAGCGCCCGCCAAGAGCAATAAACTGCTGATTATCGTCATCGGCCTGCTGGTACTCGTCATGGCAGGCGGCGCAGGCTGGTATTTCACCCAGAGCAAAGCCCCCGCGGAAGAGCATGCAGCCGAGGCGCACAAACCAGAGCCGGTGCTGGAGCCGAAATTCATCCCGCTGGGCGAGAAATTCACCGTCAACCTGCAGCGCGAGGAAGGCGACCAATACCTGCAAGCGGGTATCACACTAAAGATCCTTGATCCCGAGCTGGAACTCAAGATCAAGAACGCCATGCCCGAGATCCGCAGCAAGCTGCTTTTCCTGCTGTCCAGCAAGAAGCCATCCGAGCTAGTGTCTTCCGAAGGCAAAACGATCCTGGTCGAGCAAGTGATCGCCGAAGTGGACGGCATTCTGGGTTTCAAGAGCGAAGCACAGGCCGCCCCTGCTGAAGCGCACGCCCCTGCCGCACACGGCGAAATGGCTCACGGCGAATCCGCTCCGGCACCCGCTGCTCCGGCCGCTCCGAAAGAACCGAAAACCACCGGTGTGGTGGATGTGTTGTTCAGCGATTTCATCATCCAGTAAAAGTGAATTGAGGCCATGAGCGAATTCTTATCCCAGGACGAAGTCGACTCGCTGCTGCGGGGCGTCACGGGTGAGACCGAGGAAGTCAAGGACGCCTCGGAAGCGGGAGGTGTCCGCTCCTACAACATGGCCACACAGGAGCGCATCGTGCGTGGGCGTATGCCCACCATGGAGATCATCAACGAGCGCTTCGCACGACTGTTCCGCATCGCGCTGTACAACTTCATCCACCGCTCCTCCGAAGTGTCAGTCGGGCCGGTCAAGGTGATGAAGTTCTCCGAATTCATCCGCAACCTGCCGGTGCCGGCCAACCTGAATCTGGTGCAGGTCAAACCCTTGCGCGGCAATGCGCTGTTCATCTTCGACCCCAATCTGGTGTTCATGGTGGTGGACAGCCTGTTCGGCGGCGACGGACGTTTCCACACCCGCGTCGAAGGACGCGAGTTCACGCAGACAGAACATCGCATCATCCAGAAACTGCTCGACGTGCTGTTCGAGGCGTACGAGAAATCATGGGAGCCGGTCTACAAACTGGACTTCGAGTTCCTGCGTTCCGAAGTCAACCCGCAGTTCGCCAACATCGCCACACCGAACGAGGTGGTGGTGGTGACGACCTTCGAGGTCGAATTCACCGGCGTCGGCGGATCCATCCATATCTGCATGCCTTACGCGATGATCGAACCGATCCGCGAGCTGCTCTACAGCACCATGCAGGGCGACCATGTCATCGCCGACAAACGCTGGCTGCACATGCTGTCCAAGCAGATCCAGTCGGCGGAGATCGAACTCAACGCCATACTCGGCCATGCTTCGACCACGCTGGATCATGTACTGCGCATGAAAGTCGACGATGTCATCCCGCTGGATGTCCCCGAGAATGTCAGCGTGATGGTGGATAACGTGCCGGTGATGGAATGCAAATACGGCATCTCCAACTCGCACTACGCATTAAAGGTCGAACGTATGGTGAAAACAGATACGGGCGAAGCTCAAACTGGAGGAAAAAATGGCTGAAGACACCACAGAAGAAGCAATCAGCGCCGACGATTGGGGCGCGGCGATGGCCGAACAGGCCGCAGTCGAGACCCCGGCGGCACAACCGCATGTGTTCGAGCAGTTCGCCGGTGAAGGCGGCGCGACCGCGCACAACGATCTGGACATGATCCTGGACATCCCGGTGCAACTGACCGTGGAGCTGGGACGTACCAAGATGCCGATCAAGAACCTGCTGCAACTGGCACAGGGTTCGGTGGTGGAACTGGCCGGTATGGCAGGTGAGCCGCTGGATGTATTGATCAACGGCTTCCTCATCGCCCAGGGCGAAGTGGTGGTGGTGAACGACAAGTTGGGCATCCGCCTGACCGACATCATCACGCCGTCCGAACGCCTGCGCCGCATCAACAAATAACCCGGGACACAACCATGCTCACCCGTTTGTTTGCTGCCCTGTTTGCAGCATCCTGCTCTGCGCTCGCCCAAGCGGCGGATGCTGCGCGCAATGCCTACGTCCCGCCCCCGCCGCCCGCCGGCGTGTCGTCCGGCAGCGTGGTACAGGTGGTCGTCAGCCTGCTGCTGGTGCTGGCGGCCGTGATGGCCGTCGCATGGTTCCTGAAACGCATCAACCATCCGAGTCAGAGCGGCCTCAATGCGCTCAAGGTGGTGAGCGGTATCGCGGTCGGTCAGCGCGAACGCATCGTACTGGTCGAGGTGAACGATACCTGGCTGGTGGTCGGTGTCGCCCCCGGCCAAGTCAGCGCGCTGCACACCATGCCCAAGGGCAGCATCCCCGCAGGGGCTTCGACGAACGGTGCCGTGCCCGAAAGATCGTTCCAGAGTTGGCTCAAGCAGCACATGGAGAAGCGCAATGGCTAGCCGCTTGTCCCCGCTCGGGGCTTCCATTTTCCTGCTGCTCGCACTGAGCCTGGGCATGCCGGTCGCGCATGCGGCCGATGCGGGCATGCTGGCGATCACCAGCACGCCCGCAGCCGGCGGGGGACAGACCTACACATTGAGTTTGCAGACGCTGATCCTGATCACGTCGCTCACTTTTCTGCCGGCCATCCTGCTGATGATGACCGCGTTCACCCGCATCGTCATCGTGCTGGCCATGTTGCGCTCCGCCATCGGTACGCCGTCGTCTCCGCCGACCCAGGTCTTGATCGGCCTGTCACTGTTCCTCACTTTCTTCGTGATGTCGCCGGTGCTGGAAAAGATCTATAACGAGGCCTATCTACCCTACAGCCAGAACAAGATGAATCTGGAAACCGCCTACGAAAAAGGCAGCGCGCCGCTCAAGGAATTCATGCTGCGCCAGACACGCGAAGCCGATCTGGCCTTGTTCGTGCGCATTTCCAACAGCGAAGAACTGGAGAGCCCGGAGAACATCCCGCTGAAGATACTGGTGCCGGCCTATGTCACCAGCGAATTGAAGACCGCGTTCCAGATCGGCTTCATGATCTTCATCCCCTTCCTGATCATCGATATGGTGGTCGCGAGCGTGCTGATGTCGATGGGTATGATGATGCTGTCCCCCGCCACCATCTCGCTGCCGTTCAAGATCATGTTGTTCGTATTGGCCGACGGCTGGAACCTGCTGATCGGTTCGCTGGTACAAAGTTTCTATACCTAACTCAAGAATACAGGAGGCGTCTCATGACCCCCGAAAGCGTAATGACCATAGGCCAACAGGCCATCGAATTGACCCTGATATTGTCGGCCCCCATGTTGCTGACGGCATTGGCCATCGGTCTCGCTGTCAGCATCTTTCAGGCTGCGACGCAGATCAACGAGATGACCCTGTCGTTCATCCCCAAGGTGTTCGGCATCTTTGCCGCCCTGCTGCTCGCCGGCCACTGGATGGTCAACCTGATGCTGGAATACATCACGCGACTGTATGGCAGCATCCCCTACATCATAGGTTGACCGTGTGATCAGCTTCACCAGCGCCCAACTCACCGCCTGGATCGCCATGCTGATCTATCCCATGGCGCGGGTGCTGGCGCTGATCGCCAGTGCGCCGGTGATTGGTAACCGTCAGGTGCCGATACGGATCAAGATCGGTCTGGCGGCGATCTTCACCGTCGTCATCGCCCCCACGCTGGACTTGCAGGACCTGCCCGACCCCGCATCGGCCGAGGGCATCCTGATCCTGCTGCAGCAGATGGTCGCCGGACTGATGATGGGCTTCTCGATCCGGCTGATCTTCGCCGCCATCGAGATGGCCGGTGATATCGCCGGCATGCAGATGGGGTTGGGTTTCGCTAACTTCTTCGATCCGCAGAACTCCACTATCCGCCCTGTACTGGCGCAGTTCCTCGGCATCATCGTGGCACTGACCTTCATCTCCATGGATCTGCATCTGTACATGCTGGCCGCGTTGGGCGACAGTTTCCAGTCCTTTCCTATCGCCAACACGATACCGTCGGCCGGTGCGTTCCGCACGGCGGCCGAATGGGGTGGCAGCATCTTCGCCTATGCGTTGCAATTCTCGCTGCCGCTCATCGCGGCACTGCTGATCACCAACCTGGCACTCGGCGTCCTCACGCGCACCGCACCGCAGCTGAACATCTTCGCCGTCGGCTTCCCCATCACCATAGGCGTCGGCTTCATCGTGCTGGCGCTGTTGCTGCCGTTCCTTGCACCTTTGCTGGAATACATATTCCACCAGGCACTCGATACCGTTGCCCGCATCATGCTGCAACTCAGCGGACGCCCCGCTCCCGCCCCGCTCTGACCGCACAAAATAAAACGGCACACAGATCGCTCTGTGTGCCGCAATGAAGAGAAGGTGGGCTTAACGCAGGTAATCGAACAGCGACAGCTGCGAAACGCGGGCAAACGATTGTTGCGATGCCTGCAATGCCATCTGCTGCTTGTTCAGGTCGGTCACTGCCTGGATATAGTCCGTGTCCTGTATCTTCGACAGCGTGTTCTTGTATTGCAATCCCAGTGTTTCACCGGTGGCCTGCAGAGAATCTATCTCGCGCAGGCGGCCGCCTATGGTGGCCCGTGAGGACAGCACACTGTTCAATGCCTGGTCCAGCGAAGCCAATACCTGTTGCAGCTCTTGATTGAACTGGGCGGCAGCGAAGGCATCGCCGGGTGCCGGGGGGGCATCTGCCAGCGCGATGAAGGCATCCAGCGTATCGAACACGTTCTGATTGGCGCTGGGTTTCACATCGAAGGTGTCGCCCGATGCAGGCGCGCCGCTGATCTCGAACTGGATACCGTCGAAGGTAATCGCCTGTCCGCTGACATAGGCATTGCCGGTCGAAACCGGCGCAGCCGTAGTCAGGTTCTGCACATCGAAGGTCGTTGCACTGGTGAAGGTCACCCGATAGTTGTTGCCGTTGAACGGTGCGGTCAACGCCTGCCCCTGATCGATGATGCCGGTACCGGTGTTAGCCGTACCGGCCGATGTCTGGAACGAACCATTACCGTTACGGACACGCATGAAGATATCGGAACCGGCTTCGGTCGCGGCCATCTGGCGCGAGGCGCTCACCTGGATCTGGCGTTGCACATCATCGCCCTGATAGATCGTGCCCGCTGCCGTCGTCACAAAAGGTTTGACCTTGCCTTGGCCACCGGAGAACAAATAGTTGCCGACGCCGTCGGTGCTGTTCGCCAGACCCAACAGTTCCTGCATGCGTCCGCGCAAGGTGGTTGCGATGCCTTTCATACTGGTGGCATTGGTCATCACACCGCCCGCTTCAACGCCCAGGCCCTTCAGCTCCTGCAAGGCCGACGTGACGCCGGAAAGCACCCCTTCCGCCAGCGAGAGTGTGTTGGCAGCTGCCGTGCGGTTACTTGCAAATTGTGTGTTGGAGGCATCCGACTGATTCAGTTCGATGGCACGCGCCGCCGCTGCCGGATCGTCCGCCGGCGACAGCATGCGTTGACCAGTAGCGATCTGCAAATTGGTCCGGGCCAGATTGCTCTGCATCTGCTGCATGGCTGTCACGCCTTCACTATACAGTGTGCTGGTACTGATACGCATGATGATTAACCTCCCAGTTGCAGCAACGAATCGAACATGGATTGCGAGATCGCCATGGCCTTCGCCGCCGCCTGATATGCCTGCTGGTATTTGAGCAGATTGGCAGCCTCTTCGTCCAGATTGACCCCGGAAACGGACTGCTGCGATTTGGTCACTTGGGCCAGCATGGTGGCCTGCGCCTTGCTGGTGACTTCCAGCTCGCGCGTCTGTGTACCGACCTGCGATACCAGCTGGCTATATGCCCCCTGATAGCTGGTTGTACCGTTCACCAAGGTGTTGGTCGTTTGCAGTTGCGCCAGTTTCAGCATGTTACTGCCGTCAGTGGACGCGTTGGTGTTGGTCTTGACTGTGAATGTATCCCCAGCGACGGGCGTGCCGGTTATCTTAGTAGTCCAACCGTTGATGGTGATGTCCGCGCCACTGGTAAAGGCCTGCGCACCCGCCGGTGCACCGGTGCCACTCACCGTGTAGCTGGTTGCACTGGTAAAAGTGATGGTGATCGGCTGCTGCAGGTTGGCATTCAGCGGTAAGGTGCCCGCCAGCGACGGTTGTGCAATCGCAGCATTTCCCAGATTGGTGATGGGCGCATTGCTGCGGATCGGGTTGGCGGCAGCGATCTTGGCCGGGTCGGTGACCAACAGACCAAAATCACGCGCACCCGCGACCGTGGGACGGATCACATAGGAATCGCCAGCAACGTCCGCTACCGCACCCGGCGTCAGCTGCAGCGTGATGCCGGTGCCGGCCACGGTCTGCGCAGTCGCCAATGCGGCCGGTGTGAAAGACTGGACCGCGGCATTGGTGGTGCGGTTGAACAGGGTGTAAGCCGTGCCGTCGAACTGCAGCAGGTAATCGTCCGTGGTCAGCTTGCCTGGATCGACGATGGTCGAAGCCACGGTCGAATTGCCCACATTGGTGGTCGCGGCCGCGACCTGCGGCGTCGCGATATTGAAAAATTTTCCGCCCAAGGCACCAGCAAAATCCTGCCCCTGCTGGTGCTGGGTATTGAAGGTGTCGGCGATGCCGATGGCGATACGACCCAATGCGTTACGGGCAGGATCCAGAATGGTGTCGCGGAAGGTCAGATAGCCGCCCAGATTGCCGCCTTGCAGCGCGTCTTGCGGGATGCGGCTGACTGTGCCCTTATTGCTAACATAAGCCAATTCCAGCGTACTTGGGTCGGTTGCCGAGTTGGTGACCTGCACCGAGGAGACTTGGGTGCCGATCACCAAGGATTGGCCGTTGCCGATGAACACATCCATCGAACCGTCCACCTGCTTCACGCTGGTGACACCGATCTCCTGGCTCAGTTGCGACACCAGATAGTCGCGCTGGTCGAGCAAGTCATTGGGTAACTGTGACGGCCCGCCCTGCGCCTGTGCCTTGACGATGTTGTCGTTCAGGGCGGCGATCTGCTTGGCGTAGCTGTTGATGAGGTTGGAGCTGTTGATCATTTGCCCGTTCAGGCTGTCACGGATCTCAACCATGCGGCTGTTCAGCGTCTGCATGCGATTGTTCAGGGATTGCGCGCTGCCGATCATGGTCTGCCGCGCAGCCAGCGATTCGGGCGAATTGGCGACCGTATTGGCCGATGCGAAGAAGTCCTGCAAGGCAGTGTTCAAACCGCCGTTGGTGTCTCCCAGCAGGTTGCTCACCTGCACAGACAGATCGTACTGGGTAGACAGGTTGCTGGAGCGCATCTGAGCTGCATTCACCTGCGCACCGAGGAAGTCACTGTACTGGCGCGTGATGCCCAACACGTCTGCTCCGGAGCCAAAATAACCCTGCCCCAGATTCTGCGATATCTGGGTGCCCTGAATGACCTCCTGGCGTGAATAGCCCGGGGTGTTCGCATTGGCGATGTTATGCGTGGTCACGCTGATGCCCGCTTGGGCCACTTTCAGCGCACTGACACCGATGTTATAGACTGAAGCCATGTGATTCTCCTGACGATCCTTCGCCTAGTTTATCGGCAGGTCGCCAAAATACTTTAGGCCTTTGTGCTGATACTGCCGATCACCCCTGCCAGCTTGTCGGCATAGCGGGGATCGGTGGCATAGCCGGCTTTCTGCAGCGACTGGGCGAAGTCTACCGCATTCGTCTGTCCCAATGCACCCGCATAGCGCGGATTCTCGCTCAACAAGCGGGCATAGTCCTGAAAGGAATCCGCATAAGAATCATAGGCCCGGAAGCGTGCCACCTGCTTGCTGGCGACGCCGTCCTGATATTCGGTGGTGGTCACTTCAGCCACTTTTCCTTGCCAGCCACTACCGGCCTTGATGCCGAACAGGTTATGGCTGCTGCTGCCGTCGGCGTTCCTGATCTCGCGCTTGCCCCAGCCGCTTTCCAGCGCCGCCTGCCCCATGATGAAATCAGCCGGCACACCCGTTTTGCGGCTGGCGCGTTCGGCATGCGGCTGCATACGCTCGATGAAACCTTGCTGCGTCATGGGTTGATAGGCTGAAGTCACGGCAGACGGGGCGGGGGCGGCAGGTTGCTGGCCGCTCAACTGGCGCACCATCACATCGGCCAATCCCACACCGCGTTTGGACATCTCCTGCGCCAACTGCTGGTCCAGCATGCCGGTGAACAGCTTGGTCTGCTCGCTATCCATCATGCCGTCCTGCGGTGTCGCGTCGCGCATGCTCTTCATCATCATATTGAGAAACACCATCTCGAACTGCTGCGCGACCTTCTGCAGCGCCTGATCCGGCGCCTGTTTCGCCTGATAGCGCAGGCGGTCCAGCGCCTGGCTGTCCGCTGCGAGTCCGTTCAAACTGTCCGGTGAGAGCGCCATCGCCGTTCCCTAGATGATCTCGAGTTCCGCGCGCAAGGCACCGGCCGCCTTCATCGCCTGCAGGATGGCCAGCATGTCTTGCGGTGTGGCACCGATGGAATTCAGTGCCTTGACCACATCACCCAGCGCCACGCCGCGTTTCAGATGCAGCATATTGCCCGAGGACGCCTCGATCTTGATGTCCGCATTGCTGACCGCTGCGGTATCCCCGCCAGCCAGCGCGTTGGGCTGGCTCACGGCGTTGTCGGTGCTGATGACCACGGTCAGATTACCGTGCGCCACCGCGCATTCGCTCAGAGTGACCTGCTGATTCATCACCACCGAACCGGTGCGGGCGTTGACAATCACCTTGGCGCTACCGGCCGCCGCATCGACCGAGAGATTCTCCAGACGCGACAAGAACTGCACGCGCTCGAAACCCGGCGGGGCCGAGACCTGCACCGTGCGGGCATCCAGCGCATTGGCGATCAAGAAATCTGGCGAAACATCGCGATTGATGGTGTCGGCCATGCGTGCTGCGGTGGTGAAATCCGCCGTATTCAGTTGCAGATAGATGTAATCACCCTGCCCCAGCGCAGTCGGCACCTCGCGCTCCACCGTGGCACCGCTCGGAATGCGTCCCACGCTCAAATGATTGATCACGGTCTTGCTGCCACCCGCCGCCGCACCGGCGCCGCTCACCAGCAGACTGCCCTGCGCCATCGCATACACCTGACCGTTGGCACCTTTCAACGGCGTCATCAGCAAGGTGCCGCCGCGCAGGCTCTTGGCGTTACCGATGGACGAGACCGTGACATCGATGGTCTGGCCGGGACGCGAGAAAGCGGGCAGCGAAGCCGTCACAGTCACCGCTGCCACGTTCTTCAATTGCAGGCTGGTGCCGGGCGGCAAGGTCACGCCCATCTGCGCCAGCATGGTGATCGTGCTCTGCACGGTGAAAGGTGTCTGCGTGGTCTGGTCGCCGCTACCGTCCAGACCGACCACGAGACCGTAGCCGAGCAACTGGTTCTCACGCACACCCTGCACGCTGGCCAGATCCTTGATGCGCTCTGCCAAAGCTGCACTGGAGAATGCGGCCAGCATCACCAGAAGGATAGATACGATAAATCGTTTCATGACATTCTCCTAGAACGGCAGCACGGTAGTGAAGATGCGCGCAAACATACTGGTCACCGCCGCGCCATCCAGATTGGTCGCGCCCTTGTATTCCAGATGCACGTCGGCCACTTTGGTCGACAACACAGTGTTGCTGCCGCTGATATCGTCCGGATTGACTACACCGTAGAAGCGCACGTACTCGTCGGAATAACGGATGCTGACTTGCTTCTCGCCCGCCACACGCAGATTGCCGTTCGGTAACACTTCGGTCACGGTCGCAGTCAAAGTGCCGGTGAAGGTATTGGAACCCGATGCATCGTTCTTGATGCCGGTCTTGACACTGCTACTGCCGGACAAACCGCCGGTGATGGCCGGTGAGGTCACGGACAGACTGCCGGTATTCTCCTGCGTGACACCGGATTTGCCGGTGGCAGCCGTGGTCTCGGCGATACTGATGGTGACGACATCGCCGACACGACGGGCACGGCGATCCTCGAACAGCGGACGGTCATTCACACCGGCCTGAAAGATGGAACCATTGGCAGGCGGCGGCGCAGTACGCGCCATAGTCGGCGAGGCCGTCAACGGCTCGCGGATATTGGTACTGGGCACACAGCCGACCAGCAGCCAGCCGGCTGCCAGGACGCTGATCACACCACTCAAATTACGCATGATGCACCTCGTTAGATCTGTGACAGTTTTTGCAGCATCTGGTCGGACGTGGTGATGGCTTTGGAATTGATCTCATAGGCGCGCTGCGTCTGGATCATATTCACCAACTCTTCCACCACGTTGACGTTGGAGGTCTCGACATAGCCCTGACTCAGGGTGCCGGTGCCGTTGGTGCCCGGCACATTGGTGCTGGGCGTGCCGCTGGAAGCGGTCTCCAGATACAGGTTCTGCCCCATGCTTTCCAATCCGGCCGGATTAACGAAGGTCGCCAACTGGATACTGCCGATCTGCACCGGCGCACTCGAGCCGGCCTGCGTGACGCTGACCACGCCATCCTGTCCGATGGTGATAGAAGTCGCATTGGCGGGTATGGTCAAAGCCGGCTGCACCACAAAGCCGTTGGCAGTGACCAGTTGCCCCTGGCCGTCCGACTGCAGCGAACCGTCGCGTGTATAACCCGTCGTGCCGTCCGGCATCAATACCTGCAAGAAGCCCGCGCCCTGGATCGCCATATCCAGCTGGTTGCCGGTCTGCTGCAGATTGCCCTGGGTATGGATGCGTTCTGCCGCGATGGGGCGAACGCCGGTACCGATCTGCAGACCCGAGGGGATCTGCGTCTGCTGCGACGACTGCGCACCGGGCTGGCGCATGTTCTGGTACAGCAAGTCTTCGAACACGGCACGTGAGCGCTTGAAACCGGACGTATTGATGTTAGCTAGGTTGTTGGAGATGACGTCCATCTGGGTCTGCTGTGCTTCCAGACCGGTCTTAGATATCCACAATGAGCGAATCATGATGCGTGTCCTTTCGGTGTACTGTGCTTGCTTGCCACATTACCCCGCTGCCGACAAATGTATGCGGCGAACACATGGAGAAAACCGCGCTTATTCCCGATTTAACAGCTCGCGCGGACTATGGCCCGGCATCGGGAGATTCAAGGAGAAGATCAGCCGTTGAGCGTGAGAACGGCACTGGCTTTCTTGGCGTTCTCGTCGGCACTTTGCAGCAGCTTCATCTGCGTATCGAATTGCCGCGCCAGTGTGATCATGTTGACCATGGCTTCCACGGTATTGACGTTGCTGCCTTCCAGGCTGCCGCCGACCACGGTGACACCGGCATCAGCTTCGGCCGGGTTGCCGTCGCGTGTACGGAACAGGCCATCATCACCGCGCACCATCTGATCTTCCGGCGGATTGGTGAGTTTGAGACGTCCCACCGCGATCACGCCGTTCTTCTGGTTGGTGGTCGGCACGGTAGAGATGGTGCCGTCCTTGGCGATGGTGACTTGGGTATCGGGCGGGATGGAGAGCGGTCCGGCATCGCCCAGCACCGTCAGTCCAGTGCGAGTCTGCAACACGCCGTTGGGCGACATCTGAAAACTGCCATTGCGCGTGTAAGCCTCGTTGCCGTTGGCATCCTGCACCGCGATCCAGCCCTTGCCGTCCAACGCCACATCCAGTGCGCGCCCGGTCTGCTGCATCACGCCCGGGGTGAAGTCGGTGCCTGCTGTGGAATCGACCACGAAGACACGCGTCGGCAGACCTTCACCCTGCAAAGGCACACTGCGGAACGCATCGATGCTGGCGCGAAAGCCCGGCGTGTTGACGTTGGCCAGATTGTTCGACACCGTCGCCTGCTGATGCAGGATGTGGGTCGCCCCGGTCCCAGCGGTATAGATCAGTCTGTCCATATCATTCTCCCTCTAATACCTGGTTCCTAGATTCCGGCCTTAACGCAGGTTCACCAGCGTCTGCAGCACCTGATCCTGCGTCTTGATGGTCTGCGCATTGGCCTGATACACGCGTTGTGCGGTGATCATATTCACCAGTTCCGCGGTCAGGTCCACGTTGGAATCCTCCACCGCCGACGATTGCAACACCCCCAGACTGCTGGAACCCGGTGTGCCGACCAGCGGACCGCCGGAGGATGCCGTCTCCGCCCAGGCGTTGTTGCCCAGCGGCTGCAGTCCCTGCGGACTGGTGAAATTGGCGAGCACCACCTGAGCCAGTGCACGCGACTGACCGTTGGTATAACGACCGAGGATGGTGCCGTCTGAACTGGTGGAGAAGCCGCTCAGGCGGCCTGAGGCGAAGCCGTCCTGAGTCAGGGTGTTGACCCCGAAATTGCCCCCGAATTGCGATGTGCCTGCGAAATTGAATTTGATGGTCTGGCTGCCCGCGCTGGCCGGATTCACGACGCTCAACGTAGCTGCTGCACTGGTGGCGGTAGCAGCGGCAGATAGCGTGAACGTGTTCGCATCAACAATATTCGCGATCGTCGCCCCTGCCGGGATGCCCGGCCCACTGACTGCCGCGCCCACCAGCAAGCCCGTAGTGCTGGGGCCGGTCACAGTCGTACTGCCGTTGGTGACACCTGCCCCCACCAAGGAGATGGGCGCAGGTACCGGATCAAAGCTCGCTGAAGTCACCGGCAAGGTGGGCGAAGTCAGCGCACCGCTGGTATTGAAGACCATCGAGGTAAGCGCCGTACCGGCTGCCGGTACCTGATTACCATCCACGGTCAAATAGGCACTCCAGTTGTTGGCTGCAGTCTTGGCGAAGAACATGGAAGCCACATGACTGGAACCCTGGCTGTCGTAGACCGTCAGCGAAGTCGAACTGTTATAGGTCTGCGGGTTGTTCGGATCGAACGGCGTGATGGTCGGCAACGCCATACGTGAATCCAGATTGAGGCCGACGGCGATGTTGGCGGTCGAATTCGGCGTCAAGTCGGCAGCGACAATCTGGATTGGTACTGGCTGGGCTGCGGTGATGATGCCGTTGTTCGCCAGATAACCCGATACCTGATGGCCTTGGCTATTCACGATGTAACCGTTCTTGTCGAGCTGAAACTGGCCGTTGCGCGTATAGGAGATCGAGCCATTCTGGTCCACCATGCGAAAGAAACCCTGGCCGCTGATGGCCGTATCCATGCTGTTGGAGGTGTTGGTGATATTGCCTTGGGTGAACTGCTGCGCCACGTTGGCGATCTTCACGCCGGTACCCACTTGCACCGCGCCCGATCCGGCCAGCGATGTCGCGTAAAGGTCGGCGAACTGCGCCTGCGATTGTTTGAAGCCGATGGTGTTGGCGTTCGCCACGTTGTTGCCGATCGTATCCAGATGCTTGGCAGATGCGTTCAGGCCACTCAATCCTTGTTGAAAACTCATGACGTCCTCCCTTTACAAGATTTTTCTGATGGTATGCAGGCCGACTTCGCCCTGATCACCGATATTGACTGTGACACCGCTGCTCGACTGCGCCACGCTGTTGACCAGACCATAGGACAGCGTGGTGACGTCGCTCTTCTTGCCGCTCAGTTCCGAAACGGCCGTGAAGGTATATTTCCCATCCGCCGCCGTGCTACCGGTATCGGTCATGCCGTCCCAACTGAAATCGACGACGCCGGACTCTTGTGCGCCCAGATGAAGGGTGCGCACCATCGCGCCGGCAGCATTGGTGATCTGCACCGTGACTTTGTCTGCCGGTTGCGCCAGCTCGACACCGCCATAGGCGTTCCCGTTGGCCAGGTCCATGCCGTCGCCGTCGGTGAGCGCCACATGGCCGATCATGGAAACGGCTTGCAGGGACTGGCTGGCCAGCATGCTGCTACTGAGCGCCTGCACGGTCGAATTCAACTTGTCGATGCCGGTCACCGTGGAAAGCTGCGCCATCTGCGAAGTGACCTGCGCGTTATCCATAGGATTGAGCGGATCCTGGTTCTTCATCTGCGTGACCAGCAGTTTGAGGAAACGATCCTGCGTCGCGCCGATGTCGGTGGACGACGCGGCGAGCGAAGAAGTGGCTGAGATTCCCGACGTGCTGCTGTTTACTGAGTCAACCATGATCTATCTCCTTATTGGCCGATGGTGAGCGTCTTCATCAGCATCGACTTGGACGTGTTCAATACATCTACATTGTTCTGGTAGGACCGCGAAGCCGAGATCATGTTCACCATCTCGTCAACGGGATTCACATTGGGCATCTCCACATAGCCTTCGGCATTGGCCATCGGGTGCTTAGGATCATATTGCATGCGCATCGGCGCATTGTCTTCCACCACGGCCGACACCTTGACCCCGGCACCGACCTGTCCCGCCTGCTGCGCGGTCTCGAACACCACCTGTTTCGCCCTGTATGCCTTGCCGTCCGGGCCGGTGGTGCTGTCCGCGTTGGCCAGGTTGCTGGCCACCACGTTGAGCCGCTGCGCTTGTGCCGACATGGCGGAACCGGCGATATTGAACACATTGAACAATGACATGATCAGTCCTCCTAGTTCTGTAATGCGGCCAGCACGTCCTTGGCCTTGCCGCTGACGAAGCGCACGCTCGCCTCATAGCGCATCGCGTTGTCGGCGAACTGCGCGCGTTCCACATCCATATCCACTGTGTTGCCGTCCGCACTCGGCTGTACCGGCACGCGATACTGCACCGGCGCACCCATCACCGTCTCACCCGTGTCGTCGCCGGACAGATGCTTGGCGGCGGTCGCCTCCAGTTGCAGCGTGGCGCTCGTGCCGCCCAGCGCCCCTTTCAGCGCGCTGGAGAAATCGATGTCCCTCGCCTTGTAGTTCGGCGTATCCGCATTGGCGATGTTGGACGCGATCAGTTCCTGCCGCGCGGCGCGCAGGTTCAGCGCCACTTGATGGAACTGGAACATTTCGTCTATTCTGCCGCCCATGGTGAGCACCCTGCCTTTCCTGACTACTTTTGTGATGGCTAGCATACTAGTACCGGGGTTTTCCATCCAATCGAACGATTAAGGGTAAAAACCCGTTCTATTTCCCCCCTTCGGCCTCCCCCCAAAAGATGACAATGCAGCCATGAACAAACGGCTGGCATCTCTATTCTTACTGATCAGTTACCTGTGGGGCGGCGCGGCGCTGGCTGCGCCGCAGCAGAGCCATGCCGCCATCCGTGCCGCCGCCCTCGCCTACGCGCAGGCGCAAAGCCGTGATCTGCCGGGCGAAGTCCGTATAGAAGTCACGGCTATCGACCGCCGCCTCAAGCTTGAGCCCTGCGACAAGCTGCAAGCCTTTCTGCCCGCCGGCGCAAAACTGATCGGCAAGACCAGTATCGGAGTGCGGTGCACGACCCAGCCCGGCTGGCGCGTGTTCCTGCAAACCGACATCAAAGTCACGGCAGATCTGCTGGTCGCCAGCCGGCCGTTGGCGCAAGGCACAGTGTTGAGTGCTGCCGACCTCAGTCCGCAACGCGGCGAACTGGGCCGTCCCGGCCTCATCACCGCCCCGGAACAAGCCATCGGCAAGACCCTCAAGTTCGCCATCGGTGCCGGCCAACTGCTGCGGCAGGATATGCTGCGCGCACCGTTGCTCATCCGCCAGGGGCAGTCCGTCACCCTGCGCGCGCACGGCAACGGTTTTGTGGTCAGTCAGCAAGGTATCGCTCTGAACGATACCGAGGAAGGAGAGATGGTGCGCATCCGCACCGCCACATCCCAGGTCATCACGGCCAGGACGGTGGCCGAAGGCATGGCTGAAGTGCGACCATGACACAGTGGGGCGGAGCCCTCCGGTGCTGGAGTGGTCGCATTGCACCTCCTCCCGCAAACGGCTGGTTCCGCCAGTAACGTGTCGGAGGTGCGCCCCTGAACCGACTGAAAAATATATTTCGGAAAAATGCTAAAGTTTTTGCATTCGGCACCGATACAACAGACAATCGAACCAGAATAGTTGGAGTCCTACCATGAAGATCGACAACACCAAACCTGTCACCGGCAATCTGGGCGAAGCCACTGCCCGCACGCCTGCCGCAAAAAATGGCAGCCACAGCCCAGCCCCCGCAGGCGATCAGGGCACCAGCGTGCATCTGGGCACCTCTACCGCCCAGTTGCGCAGTCTGGAAAGCAGCGTCGCCAGCGCGCAGGTGGTAGATGCGCAGAAAGTCGCCGAGATCAAACAAGCCATCAGCGAAGGCCGCTTCCAGGTCAACGCCGGTGCGGTCGCCGACGGCCTGCTCAAGACCGTGAACGACCTTATCAGCGCGAGCCAGCGTTGAACGCAGCCGAGATAAAGACCCGATTGACCGCAGAGCGCACCGCGCTGCAGGCCTTTATCGGCCTGCTCGAACGTGAGCAACAGATCCTGCTCTCCCCCGACACCGAACCCCTGCTCGACCTCGCCAACGAAAAGACCCGCGCCGCCGAAGCGCTCACGGCACTCGTCAAGGATCGCGCGCAATATATAGCCGCCGGGCCGGGCAAGGTCGAAGCATGGCTGCGCAGCAATGCCGCCGTCGCAGTCGACGTGTGGAAAGACATCCAGAAGATGGGCACGCAAGCGCAACAGATGAACAAGACCAACGGCGAACTGATACAAGTGCGTATGCGCTACAACCAGCAGGCCGTGCAAGCCCTGCTCGGCGCGTCCGAACAGACCGCCGGACTTTACGACACAAAAGGCAAGACCAACATGCCCGGCACCGGGCGCACGCTGGGCAGCGGCTAACAGGCTAAAGCTCGTTGTACTTCTTCGCACTGCCTTTTGCTTTATGCGCGGGATACTTCTCCGCGTTCTTCGCGATCTTCTCCAGCACCACCTGCTTCACATCCAGCTTGTAATGTTCCGCCAGTAGCAAGGCATAGGCCAGCACATCGGCAAGTTCCTCGCGCACGCGCGACCCGTCCGCTTCTCCATGCGCCTTCCACAGATAACATTCCTGTAGTTCGCCCGCCTCGATGGAGAGAGCGGCCGCCAGGTCTTTTGGGTTATGGAACTGCGCCCAGTCGCGCTCGTCGCGGAAGTGGATGAGTGCCTCGGTGATCTCGGCGATGTCGCCCTTGTGTTCGCTCATATTGCGATCCTGTCGAATAGAAAGATTCAGGTACCGATGATACCGCCCGCCTGCCTCAGGCGCGCCAGCGTATCCTGCCGGTAGAACTGCACCAGTTGCCCATACACTGCCGGATATTCCGCTTGCAGCACATGCGGTGCTTCGAAGAAATACTCGGACAGCACCGCGAAACATTCCGCCGGCCCCTCCGTCGCATACGGATCGATCTGCGTCACTTCGCCGCCGTCCACGCGGCGACACAGATTATCGTAAGCCGCCAGCCACACCTCCGCCCACGCAGCCGGGTCCATCCCCGCATGCAGCGGCGGCCTGCCATTCGCCTCGCCGTTGCGCATGTCCAGTTTGTGCGCGAACTCGTGGATCACCACGTTGAAGCCCTCGCCACGACCCGACCCCTGCACATCCTGCCAGGAAAGCACCAGCGGCCCGCCCGCCATCGCCTCCCCGCTACGCGCATGGCGCACATGATGCACCACGCCCGTCTCATCCATCTGCTCGCCGTCGTACACGAACTCGCCCGGGTAGACCACCACTTCGACCCAGCCTGCGTACCAGCCCTCCTCCAGATCCAACACCGGCAGCACGGCGAACGCCGCGATGGTCGTCGCCATCGCGGCATCCATCTCCAGCCCGCCCGCGCCCGAGAACGCCTTGTCTGCCAACAGCCCCTGCGCCAGTCCGTACAAGCGCAGACGCGCCGCTTCATCCAGCCCATCGAACACCGGCAAGGCCATCGCCACCCGCCACGCTGCCTCGTCCAGCGCATACGCACCGCGTCCGCTGTCGAACAGGCTGGCCAGCAGGTCGAGCGGATTCAAACTCGTTCCGGTGTCACGCATCGCAGCTCACCGCTCATTTCGACTTGATCTCGGTCGCCGCGACATGACATACCGGCAAGCCCTGACGCTTGCCTTTGACATGAATGGTGAACAGGTCGCCGAATGCGAACTCCGGGTGGCGCGCCACATCGACCGCATCCATCAAAGTCTGGCTGATCAGGATGGCACCGGGATTGCAATTCTTTTCGATGCGCGACGCGGTGTTAACCACATCACCTATCGCCGTCCAATCCAATCTTTCCGCCGTCCCCACATTGCCGATGACGACCTCGCCCCAATGTATGCCGATGCGCAGACTGAGTGCATCCTGCCCGGCGCGTGAGCGCAGACCGTTGATATCGGCAGCATGCTTTTGCATATCGATAGCGGCGGCGATGGCATCCGCCGGATCCATGAAGATGGCCATCACGCTATCGCCCATGAACTTGTCGATATAGCCGCGATTCCGCCGCACCGAGCCGGACACGCGGCGCAAGATGGTGTTGAGTGTGTTGATGATGGATTCGCTGCTGGCGTTGCTTTCCACGAAGGAGGTAAAGCCCACGATGTCGCAGAACAGCACGGCAATCTCGCACTCCTCGTTGATCAGCTTCGACTTGCCCAACTGCACCGCTTCGCGCGCCTTCTCCTCCACCATCTGCGGCACATAGTTGCGCGTGATGTTGTGTATGCGCGCCTCGCTCAGGATGGAGCCTTCACCCAGATGGGTGGTGCCTTCGTCCAGCGACACGATCTGCCACAGCGAGTGGATGGTCGCATCCGCATCACGATAGCCGCTCACATTGAACAGCGCCGTCACGCCCTCCTCCCCGTGCAGATAGACGCGCGTACGGTAGTTCTCGAACACACCGCCCTCGCCGGTCAGCGCCAAGCCCCATATCACATCGTTATAGAAGTTGAACGGAATGGACGTACACAGGTCGGCGATGGCCGCAGCCTCGGCAGGCAGGCGCATGCTGTCCAGCATGGCGCGCGACACGGCGATGACTTCGCCCGCACTGGAGAAACGGATGAGGCCGTAGCCCAGCTTGTTGCAGATGTGCTGCATGCTACCTTGGCTGGCGGCGTCATCCAGCAGCACGCCGCTGCGTGCTGAGGCCGGATCGGGGGATGCCTGCTCCAGCGCATAGATGCAGGCAGTCGAACCTTGCACCGGCTGGGCCTGTTGCCAGCGCAAGCCCAGCGCATCGACCAGCCCCTGTGTGCCGCACTGCGAGACATCCCACGCCACGGGCACGGCGATAGACAGGATGTAGCCGCCCTGTTGCGGGAAACCGATCTGCACGTGCTGGCCGTTGTCTTTGCAGTATTGCGCGATGTTCTGCGATCCGTGCTCTCCCACCTCGGCATTGAACAATGCTTCCAGGTCTGCGGCATTGCTGCCGGTCACCATGCCGAACTCATCCTCGGCCAAACGCCTGAAAGCCTCGAAGTGCATCGCACGCACGGCCATATCTACCGCGTCATGCAGCAGCAACATGACGGGGATAGCCAGACGCGCCAGACCCAGTCTAGCTAGCGAAGGCTCAAGCTGTGCCTTCAGGCCCGGCCAGATGCCGTGCTCCAGAGAAGTCACCGAGATATTGCGGGTGGTTTGTGCGGATGTTTCAGTCATGCTAGATATTCATGCACAGCCGGTAGATCTCGGACTCTCTCAATTCGGCGATGAACTCGTCCTGCAGCAGACTATCGCATAGCGCATCGTCCAGACCGAATGCCTGCAGTCTCGCCCTTCTGACTTCGGGCGCCTCTATCTCTCTGGCACCGATGCCCGCCGACTTGAGCAATGCATTGGCCGCTATCAGGCTGGTCGATATGGCGTCGGCCCCTTCTGCATGCGACAGCTCGGCACCCATATAGGCATTGAACCGATCCGGCAAACGCCATTCCTTGACCGCCTCCGCGCCCACCTGGAAATGATCGAAGCCGAAGAATCTCTGCTCGGCCTGAGCACTGCTGCAGTTGTTCTCGAACATATACTCGAACACCCGCTGATACATGTCCGGATGTTGCGTGAACATCAGCACCTTGCCGATGTCATGCATCAGACCCGCGATGAAAGCCTCATCGCCATTTTTGTTGTCTCCCAGACTCTGACAGATACGCTGGCTGGCGATCGCGGTCAGCAACGAGTGCTGCCAGATGTGCAAACGGAAAGCCTCATGCCGGGTCTCGGAGAACAAGGAGCGGCTGAATGCCAGCAAGGCGAGCGAACGCAGCACGCTGTAGCCCAGCAGGCTGATCGCCAGCGGAATAGTGCCCACCTTGTTGCCGCGACTGTACAGCGGCGAATTGACGACTCTGAGCACCAGCGACGCCACACCCTGATCGGCGCCGATCAGGTCGTCCAGTCGCTGGAAATATTCGCTGGATTCAATATCGAGATTGATGATGTCGGAGATGACACCCGCCTGCACCGGCACACTCTTGAAGTCGATCTTGCCTCGAATCATATTCAGAAATGACACATCCAGGGTTGTTCGGACCGGGCCATTCTACCGAGTTGCGCCAAGAAGGTTAGCGGATGTGTGGCGCCTGCGTGTCCACCGCGCCGCACCAAGTGAAAACGGCACCCCAAGCGGGGTGCCGTTCATGTGAGCTTGCCACGACATACTGCGCGATCACCAACCCGATTCACGCTCCGGTGTTGCGCTGATCTTGTGGATGGATAGGTCGGCACCGTTGAACTCTTCTTCCTTGTCGAGGCGGATGCCCACCAGTTTCTTGATGACGCCATAGACCACGATGCCTCCGGCCAACGCGATGCCGATGCCCATCAGCGTGCCGATCAGTTGCGACATGAAGCTGACACCGCCCAAGCCGCCCAGCGCTTTCATTCCGAAGATGCCGGCGGCGATGCCGCCCCATGCGCCGCACAGGCCGTGCAGCGGCCACACGCCGAGCACATCGTCGATCTTCCAGCGGTTCTGCGTGAGGGTGAACATGATGACGAACAACGCGCCGGCCACGCCGCCGACGATGAGCGCGCCCATCGGGTGCATGAGGTCGGAGCCGGCACACACGGCGACCAGTCCGGCCAGCGGGCCGTTATGCACGAAGCCGGGGTCGTTCTTGCCCAGCCACAGCGCGGTGAGCGTGCCGCCGACCATGGCCATCAGCGAGTTGACCGCGACCAGGCCGCTGATGCCGGTGATGGTCTGTGCGCTCATCACGTTGAAGCCGAACCAGCCCACGGTGAGGATCCATGCGCCCAGTGCCAGGAAGGGGATGCTGGAAGGCGGGTGTGCAGAGATACGGCCTTCCTTGGTGTAACGACCGTGGCGTGCGCCGAGCAACAACACAGCAGCCAAGCCTATCCAGCCACCGACGGCATGCACCACCACGGAACCGGCGAAGTCGTGGAAGCCGGCACCGAAGCTGGCCTTCAGCCAATCCTGCACACCATAGGCACCGTTCCAGGCTATACCTTCAAAGAAGGGATAGACAAAACCGACCAGCAGGAAGGTGGCAGCCAGTTGTGGGTTGAAACGCGCGCGCTCGGCGATACCGCCGGAGACGATGGCGGGAATGGCGGCGGCAAAGGTCATCAGGAAGAAGAACTTGACCAAATCGTAGCCGTTGCGTTGCGCCAGTTCTTCCGCGCCAACAAAAAAACTCACGCCATAGGCGATGCCGTAGCCGATGAAGAAATAGGCGATGGTGGAGACGGCGAGATCGCTCAATATCTTCACCAGCGCGTTCACCTGGTTCTTCTTGCGTACCGTGCCGAGTTCCAGAAAGGCGAAACCCGCGTGCATCGCGAGCACCATGATGGCACCGAGCAGGATGAAAAGTGCATCACTACTGACCTTGAGTTCTTCCATGACATTCTCCGAAAAAGTGCGAAACGCGGTTACGCATGCAAGCACTGTGCCAGCTCACACAGCAACTGATTCATAAGTGTTTTTTATTAAATGCAACCCTAAACAAAGGATTACACACACCAATACAGTGCGCACCGCACCAAATCGATGCCTTATTACGGTGCGCACCAGCCCTCGTTTAGCACTTTTTCCAGCCAGAACAGGCCAACGATGGTTTTGCTGTCGGTGATCTTTCCCGCCCGTATCCATTCCATGGCTTCTTCCAGCGACAACTCGAACACTTCCAGAAACTCACCCTCATCCAATTTGCTGCCCTGATGGGTCAGTCCGCGCGCGATGAAGTATTCCATGCGTTCGTCGGAGTAGCCGATGCAGGGCGCGGCGGTAGTGAGGTGCGTCCACTCGCTGGCGACATAGCCGGTCTCTTCCAGCAGTTCGCGCTGCGCGGTGACGAGAATGTCTTCGCCCGCGTCGATCTTGCCCGCAGGCAATTCGATGAAATCGCAATGCCAGGGATAGCGGTGCTGCCGTTCCATCAACAGCTTGCCGTTGTCGAGTATGGCCAGCATGGCGACCGCGCCGGGATGGGTGAGATATTCGCGCGTGCTGGTGCTGCCGTCCGGCAGTTGCACATCGTCCTTCAACACCGTTAGGAATCCGCCTTCATACATCACACGGCTGTCGAGTTTCTTTTCGGTCAGGTCCATGCCTAGTCTCTCTTTCGATACGGGATAGCATCCCTAAAATGAAAACTCCCGCCGTGGCGGGAGTTTTCGTCGATCCGTTCGTCGATCCGTTCGCCGATCAGGGCAGCAGCAAGGACTGCTGCACCGAAGCCGCGCAGATCGCCATCAGCGTATTGGGCATGATGCCGAGCATCAGCACCGCCAGACCGTTGATGGAGACGAGCAGCGTGCTGTCCGGCTGCATGTAGAGCTTCTCGTGGCTTTCCGGTGCGTCGAAGTACATCAGCTTGACGACGCGCAGGTAATAGAAGGCACCGATCAGCGAGAAGATCACCGCCGCGATGACCAGCGTCAGATGACCCGCTTGCAGCGCCGCGTTCAGCACCGAGAACTTGGCGTAGAAGCCGACGGTCGGCGGTACACCCGCCATGGAGAACATCAGCAGCAGCATCATGAACGCGAGCCACGGGCTGCGCTGGTTGAGGCCCTTGAAGTCGTTCAGGTTGTCGGCCTCGAAACCCTCGCGCGACAGCAGCATGATCATGCCGAAGCCGCCCAGCGTCATCAGCACATAGATCACCGCATAGAACATGGCGGAACTGTAGCCGTCCAGCGTGCCGCTCAACACCCCCAGCAACAGGAAGCCCATGTGCGCGATGGTCGAATAGGCGAACATGCGCTTGATGTTGGTCTGCGCGATGGCGGTGATGTTACCAACACCCATCGACAACACGGCCAGCACAGCCAGCATGCCGGCCCAGTGGATCATCATCGGTTGCAGTGCCTCAACCAGGATACGCATCACAAAAGCGAAGGCGGCCAGTTTGGGCGCGGTACCGATGAACATGGTCATCGCGGTCGGCGCACCGTGGTACACGTCGGGCACCCACATGTGGAACGGCACGGCACCCAGCTTGAAAGCGAGGCCGGCGACCAGGAAGGCCAGACCGAACACCAGCAGCATGTCGTTGCCCTGCCCCGCCTTGATCACATTGGAAATGGTCTGAATATCCAGCGAACCGGTGCCGCCGTAGATCATGGACATGCCGTACAGCAGGAAGCCGGAAGCCATCGCGCCGAGGATGAAATATTTCATCGCGGACTCGCTCGCCACGGCGGAGTCGCGCTGCAAAGCGACCAGCGCATACATGCTCAGCGCCAGCACTTCCAGACCGATGTACAGCGTGACGAAGTTACTGGCCGAGATCATCACCAGCATACCCAGCGTGGAGGTCAGCGTCAGCGACAGGAGCTCACCGGTGAACAGACCGCGCACGATCAGGTAGCTGCGCGAATAGACCAGCATCATGGACACCGACAGATAGGTCAGCAGCTTGAGCACGTCGGACATCAGGTCGTCCACGAACATGCCGGTGAACAGGTGGGCGACGCCGGTGGTGTGCGTGGCGACCGTGATCAGCGAACAACCGAGCAGCGTCACCTGGGTCAGCAGATAGGTGACGGTACGTGTCTGGCTGGGCAGCAGCGAGTCGACGATCATGATGACGCAGATCATGCACAGCAGGAAGATCTCGGCGTAGGCAGGAAACAATGTGGAGATGTAACTCATAACTTCCTCTTAGATTTTGGAGCGTGCCATGTGCACCAGCAGATCGTTCACCGAAGCGTGCATGATCTCGGACAAGGGCAGCGGGTACAGACCCATCACCAGTACTGTGATCGCCAGCACTGCCATGAGCAGAATCTCGCGCGCACCGATGTCATGCAGATGGCGCACATGGTCGTTGGCGACCGCGCCGAACACCACGCGCTTGTACATCCACAGCGTGTAGGCGGCACCGAACACCAGCGTGGTGGCGGCCGCGAAGCCGTACCAGAAGTTGACCTTCACCGCGCCGAGGATGACCATGAACTCACCGACGAAACCGGAAGTGCCCGGCAGGCCGCTGTTGGCCATGGCGAACAGCATGAAGAAGGCGGCGAACACCGGCATGGTGTTGGCCACGCCGCCGTAATCCACGATCTGGCGCGAGTGCACGCGGTCGTACATCACGCCGATACACAGGAACAATGCGCCGGACACGAAACCGTGCGAGATCATTTGCAGCAACGCGCCTTCCATACCGTAGGCGTTGAAGATGAACAGGCCGAGGGTGACGAAGCCCATGTGCGAGATGGACGAGTAAGCCACCAGCTTCTTCATGTCGGACTGCGCCAAAGCGACCAGACCGATATACACCACCGCGATCAGCGACAGCGTGACCATCAGCCATGCCAGCTCATGGCTGGCGTCCGGCGCGATCGGCATGGAGAAGCGGATGAAACCGTAAGCCCCCACCTTCAGCATGATCGCGGCCAGCACCACGGAACCGCCGGTGGGCGCTTCCACGTGCGCATCCGGCAACCAGGTATGCAAGGGAAACATCGGCACCTTCACGGCGAAGGCCATGAAGAAGGCGATGAAGATCAGGATCTGCGCGGTCATGCCCAGCGGCAGTTGATGGTAGTCGAGTATCTCGAAACTGCCGGACTGGAAGTACAGATACAGCAGCGCCACCAGCATCAACAACGATCCAAGCAGGGTGTAGAGGAAGAACTTGATCGCCGCATACACGCGGTTGGGACCGCCCCACACACCGATGATGAGGAACATCGGAATCAGCATCGCTTCCCAGAACACATAGAACAGCACGGCGTCCAGCGCGGCAAACACACCGTTGATCAGTCCGGACATGATGAGGAAGCAGGCCATGTATTGCGCCACGCGTTTCTCGATCACCTTCCAGCCGGCGATCACCACGATCACGGTGAAGAAGGCGTTGAGCAGGATCAGCAGCATGGAGATGCCGTCCACACCGAGGTGGTAATGGATATTGAACTGGGTGATCCAGTTCTTCATCTCGACGAACTGCATGGCGCTGGTCATGCGGTCGAAACCGGTATACAGCGGGATGGTCACCAGCAAACCAAGCACGGCACCGACCAGCGCGATGATGCGCGCCAGCGATGCATTGCGGTCGTTGCCCGTGGCCAGCACCAGTACGCCGAAGACGATGGGCAACCAGATGACGACGCTTAACAGTGGGTATCCGAAAATCATGCTTGTTCCTTCTGTTCTTCTCTAGTGTTGCCTTATTAGAACCAGGTGCGCACGGTCAGCAACAGCGACACACCGAGGATCATCCAAAACGCGTAGTGATAGACGTAGCCGGTCTGGAATCCGCGCAGCACGCCGGAGAACATCCCCACCATCTTCGCGGAACCGTTGACGAAGAAGCCGTCGATCAGCTTCACATCACCGAACTTCCACAACGCGCGGCTCGCACCGCGTACCCCGCCGGCGAAGAACCAGTCGTTGAAACGATCGAAGTAGTATTTCTCGTCCAGCAAGGTATAGATGAAGCTGAACCGCTTCTGAATGGCGGCCGGGATGGCCGGGTTCTTCATGTAGAAGTACCACGCGCTCGCGACACCGGCCACGGCCAGCCAGAGCGGCAAGGTGGTCAGAGCATGCAGCGTCATGGCGAATGCGCCGTGGAACTCTTCGCGCAACTCATGCATGGCCGGGTGATGCTCGGCGATGAACACCGCGTCGCCGAAGTAGCCGCCGAACAGCATCGGCTCGATGGCGATGTAGCCGATCAGCACCGACGGAATAGCCAGCAGGATCAGCGGCAAGGTCACCACCCACGAAGTCTCGTGCGGCTTCTGTCCCGGCGCCAGTCCGTGATGGTGCGCGTCGTGTCCGTGGTCATCATGGCCGTGCGCTTCCTTGCCGAAGCGCTCCTCGCCGTGGAACACGAGGAAGTACATACGGAAGGAATAGAAAGCGGTGACGAATACGCCCGCGACTACGGCGAAGTAGGCGAAGTCCGAACCCGGCAGGTTGGAAAGTCCGACCGCTTCGATGATGCTGTCCTTGGAATAGAAGCCGGAGAAGAACGGCGTGCCGATCAGCGCCAGCGAACCGATCAGCGAGGTGATCCAAGTTATCGGCATGTACTTCTTCAGGCCGCCCATGTTGCGGATGTCCTGATCGTGGTGCATGGCGATGATCACGCTACCTGCGGCAAGGAACAACAGCGCTTTGAAGAAGGCGTGCGTCATCAGGTGGAACACCGCCACCGAGTAAGCCGAGGCACCCAGTGCCACCGTCATGTAGCCGAGCTGCGACAACGTGGAATACGCCACCACGCGCTTGATGTCGTTCTGGATGATGCCGAGGAAGCCCATGAACAGCGCGGTGATCGCGCCGATGATCATCACAAACGACAGTGCGGTGTCGGACAGTTCGAACAGCGGCGACATGCGCGCCACCATGAAGATACCGGCGGTCACCATGGTCGCGGCGTGGATCAGCGCGGAGATCGGCGTCGGGCCTTCCATCGAATCCGGCAGCCACACATGCAACGGGAACTGCGCGGACTTGCCCATCGCGCCGATGAACAGCAGGATGCAGATGGCGGTCAGCAGGTTCCATGTCACGCCGGGGATGGGCGCGATATCGTTGGCATAGTTCTGCGCATTGGCGAACACGGCGGCGTAGTCCAGCGTGCCGAACACCATCAGCACCAGCGCGATGCCGAGCAGGAAGCCGAAGTCTCCAACGCGGTTGACCAGAAAGGCTTTCAGGTTGGCGTAGATCGCGGTCGGCTTGGTGTACCAGAAACCGATCAGCAGATAGGACACCAGACCCACGGCCTCCCAGCCGAAGAACAGTTGCATGAAGTTGTTGGCCATCACCAGCATCAGCATGGAGAAGGTGAACAGCGAGATGTAACTGAAAAAGCGCTGGTAACCCGGATCTTCCGCCATGTAACCGATGGTGTAGATATGCACCATCAGCGATACGAAGGTCACCACCAGCATCATCATCACGGTCAGTTTGTCGATCAGGAAACCGACCTGAAAGCTGGTGTCGCCCGAGGTCAGCCAGGTGTAGACCGGGCCGTTGAATGTGTTGCCCGCCATCACGTCCTGGAAGATTGCGACCGAGGCCGCGAAGGAGACGCCGACCAGCGCGATGGTGATGCGATGCGACCAGGTGCGTCCCAGCACTTTGCCGAACAGGCCCGCCGCGATCGCGCCGACCAGCGGCGCAAGGGGAACGATCAGATACAGAGTGTGCATGTCCATCATCAACCTTTCAGGGTGCCGAGATCATCCACATCGATGGTGCGCAGATTGCGGAACAGCACCACCAGGATGGCCAGACCGATAGCCGCTTCGGCAGCCGCCACGGTGAGGATGAAGAACACGAAGATCTGTCCGTGTATGTCGTTCAGATAATGCGAGAACGCCACGAAGTTGGTGTTCACCGCCAGCAGCATCAGCTCGATGGCCATCAGCAGCACGATCAGATTCTTGCGGTTGAGGAAGATGCCCACGATGCTGATGGCGAACAGCACCGCACCCAGCACCAGAAAATGTGAAAGACCCAGACTCGTCATGACTACTCCCTCGCTTAATCGGCCGTGTGGGCTTCAGCTGCCCCGTTGACTTCGTTCTTTTTGGTGGCGGGCATGGAGATGATGCGCACGCGATCGTTACGTTTGACATTGACCTGCCAGCTCACATCCTGACGCTTGGAATCGCGGCGGCGGCGGAAGGTCAGCGCGATGGCCGCGACCATGGCCACCAGCAGCAGCACCGCAGCCAGTTCGAACGGATAGACATAATCGGTGTAGATCAGGCGCCCCAGTTCCTTGGTATTGCTGTAATCGGCAGCATGTTTGACGGCGGTCATACCGGCGGAGGCCGCCTTGTCGCCCAGCACCCACACCATCTGCACCACGATCAGTGTGGCGAGCAGCGCGCCGGCGGGCAGCCATTGCAGGAAGTCTTTGCGCAGCTTCTCGATGTTGATGTCCAGCATCATCACCACGAACAGGAACAGCACCATCACCGCACCGACATAGACCAGCACCAGCGCGATGGCGAGGAACTCGGCTTCCAGCAGCAGCCAGATGCCGGAGCTGCTGACGAAAGCCAGCACCAGAAACAGCACGGAGTGCAACGGGTTGCGTGCAGTGATCACGCGCAACGCCGAGAACACGACCGAAGCGGCGAAGAAGTAGAACAGTATGGTTTCGAAATTCATGATTTCTTTCCCTTAGCGATATTTCGCGTCGGCTGCGCGATCCTGAGCGATCTGCGCTTCGTTCGCGTCACCCACGGCCAGCAGCATATCCTTGGTGTAGTACAGATCGCCGCGGTTCTCACCGTGGTATTCGAAGATGCGCGTCTCGACGATGGCGTCGACCGGGCAGGACTCTTCGCAGAAACCGCAGAAGATGCACTTGGTCAGGTCGATGTCGTATTGCGTGGTGCGGCGCGAACCGTCCTCGCGTTCAGCCACTTCGATCTTGATGGCCAATGCCGGGCAGACCGCTTCGCACAGTTTGCATGCGATGCAGCGCTCTTCGCCGTTCGGATAGCGGCGTTGTGCATGCAGGCCGCGGAAGCGCGAACCCTGTGGCGTCTTCTCTTCCGGATATTCGACGGTGATGTGACGCGCAAAGAAATACTTGCCGGTCACCGACAGCCCCTGGAACAGTTCCAGCAGCAGGAAACGCTTGAAGAAATTGATGAGGTTTTTCATATGCTATCCCTTGTCTCTCACCATACCCACAACGACGTCTGCATCCAGGCGGCGACGACCACCACCCAGATCAGTGTCAGCGGGATGAACACTTTCCAGCCGAGACGCATCAACTGGTCATAGCGATAACGCGGGAAGGTCGCCCGCAACCACAGGAACAGGAACAGGAAGATGGACATCTTGCCCAGCATCCAGATCAGTCCCGGCACCTGGTCGGTGAATTCACCCAGCGCGCCCCAACCGTGGAAGGGGTTCAGATAGCCGCCGAGGAAGAACACCGTGGTCAGCGCCGCGATCAGGATCATGTTGGCGTATTCGGCCAGGAAGAACAGCGCGAAGCCCATGCCCGAATATTCGGTGTGGAAGCCGGCCACGATGGCGGACTCGTCTTCGGCCAGGTCGAACGGCGCGCGGTTGGTCTCCGCCACACCGGCGAGGAAGTAGACGATGAACATCGGGAACAGCGGCACCCAGTACCAGCCGAACAGACCGTAGTTACTTTGCTGTCCCTGCACGATCTCGCCCATGTTCATGCTTTGCGCCGCGAGCAGCACGCACACCAGCGCAAAGCCCATCGCTAGCTCGTAGGAAACGATCTGCGCGGCGGAGCGCAAGGCACCGAGGAAGGCGTATTTGGAATTGGAAGCCCAGCCCGCGATGATGATGCCGTACACGCCGAGCGAGGTCATCGCCAGCAGATAGAGCAGACCGGCGTTCACATTGGCCAATGTGCCCCCTTCGAAGAACGGGATCACTGCCCAAGCTGCCAGCGCTGGAGCGAGCGCCATCACCGGTGCGGCCAGGAACAGGAACTTGTTCGCGCCGGACGGGATGATGAATTCCTTCGTCAGCAACTTGATGCCGTCGGCGACGGGTTGCAACAAACCCCAATAACCCACACGGTTCGGGCCGGGACGCACTTGCATGAAGCCCAGCACCTTACGTTCCGCCAAGGTGTAGTAGGCCACACCGCCCATGATCGGCAGGATGATGGCAAGGATCTTGGCCACGGTCCACACCGGCAGCCACGCTGCGCCGAGCAGGCCTTCGCCCATCTGATGTACGGTTTGCAGCAGTTCTATCATGCTCGCTCCACTGTGATCGTTCCAAACATCGCACCCAGCGTCGCAGTCATCGGGTGACCGGCGGCCACGCGCACCACGCCCTCGGGCAAGCCATCATCAGCCGCGACTTCGAGCAGCGCACTGCCCTGCCCTTGCGCGACCTTCACCTGCGCACCGGCGGCCACGCCGAGCTTGCTCAACTCTTTGCTGTGCAGCCAGACCTTCGGTTGCGCGGCATCGCTCGTTGCCTGCAGGGACATGGCACGGCGTACGATGGCGTCGGTCGCGTAGATCGGCACATCTGCCACGCGCTGCAGACCGATTACGGCGGTAGGCTTGGATTCGATAGCGCTGACTGCATTGTTCAGCTTGGCCGCGACATCCACACCCTGCAGCGCTTCGTCACGCACAGCTTGCGAAGTCTCGTAATCGAAACCGTCGACCTTGAGCAGATTGCCCAGCACGCGTAATACCTTCCAGGCCGGACGTGCTTCGCCCAAGGGCTTCACCGCACCGTTGAAACTCTGCACACGACCTTCGCTGCTGATGAAGGTACCGGAAGTCTCGGAGTACGGCGCGATAGGCAACAGCACATCGGCGTATTCCGTCGCGCCGTGTCTGTAGGCCGACATCGCGATCACCAGATCGGCAGCCTGCATCGCGGCGATGGCCTGCTGCGCATCGGCGCAATCCAGTTCCGGTTCGACGTTGAGCAACACATAAGCTTTGCGCGGTGTAGCCAGCATGGCAGCGGCGTTCAGGCCGTTACTTGCCGGAATCGCATTCACCAGATAGCCGCCGACGCTGTTGGCAGACTCGCCGATGAAGCCGAACTTGCCCTGCGTGGCGGCTGCGATCTGCTGTGCCAATGCCTGCAGTTGTGCCGCCTGCGGATGTTGCTGCGCGAAGTTGCCGAGCAATACGGCCACACGCTCGCCACCTGCCAGACTGCCGGCGATACCGTCGGTCTGCTTGGCAGCCACGCCCAGGGCGACCTTACTCAAGGCCTCGACCAGCCCACCCGGCGCGACGATGGACTTGTTGGCAATCTTCATCAGCAGATCGTCATCGGCGGAATGGATCACGTTGAGTTGTGCACCGCGCTTCACCGCCTGACGGATACGCGCCGCGAGCAGCGGATGGTCCTTACGCAGGAAACTGCCGACGATGAGGATGCGGTCCGCCCTACCGATGTCGCTCACGGACATGCCCAGCCAGGGCGCGCCCTGCTGTTTGCCGTCGGCGGAGAAATCACTCTGACGCAGACGGAAGTCGACGTTGTCGCTGCCGATGCCGCGCAGCAGTTTCTGCAGCAGGTACATCTCTTCCAAGGTCGAATTACCGGTGGCCAGCGCACCGATCTGCTCGGCACCCGCACCACCCGCGATCTGACGCAGACCATTGGCGCAGAATTCCAGCGCGGCTTGCCAGTCCACTTCCTGCCATTGACCGCCCTGCTTGATCATCGGTTTGGTCAGACGTTGATCGCTGTTCAATCCTTCATAGGCGAAACGGTCGCGGTCAGACAGCCAGCATTCGTTGATGTCGTCGTTCTCGATGGGCAGCACGCGCAACACGCGGTTGTCCTTGGTGTGCACGGCAAGGCCGGAACCCAGACTGTCATGCGCGCTCACCGAACGGCGGCGCGACAACTCCCAGCTGCGTGCCTTGTAACGGAACGGCTTGCTGGTCAATGCGCCCACCGGACACAGATCGATCATGTTGCCGGACAGCTCGGAATCTACGGTGCCTGAGACGAAAGACATGATCTCGGCGTGTTCGCCGCGGAAAGCCTGACCCAGTTCCATCTGCCCGGCGATCTCCTGGCCGAAACGCACGCAGCGCGTGCAGTTGATGCAGCGGCTCATCTCTTCCGCCGACACCAGCGGACCGATGTCCTTGCTCAACACCATGCGCTTCTCTTCGTGATAGCGCGAATGACCATTGCCGTAGCCGACCGACATGTCCTGCAGCATGCACTCGCCGCCCTGGTCGCAGATCGGGCAATCCAGCGGGTGGTTGATGAGCAGGAACTCCATCACCCCCTTCTGGGCTTTGACCGCCTGTTCGGAATGCGTGAACACCTTCATGCCTTCGCTCACCGGCGTGGCGCAGGCGGGCAAGGGTTTCGGCGCCTTCTCCACCTGCACCAGACACATGCGGCAGTTGGCGGCGATGGATAGTTTCTTGTGATAGCAGAAGTGCGGAATGGCGATGCCGGCCTGATGGGCGGCTTCGATCACGGTGGAACCGTTTTCCGTCTGGATCTTCTTACCGTCGATTTCGATATTGATCATTGCTCACCTATTCCATTCAGCTTCACACGAGACAACGCTTGTGCTCGATGTGATATTCGAATTCCTTGCGGTAGTGCTTGAGCATGCCCTGCACCGGCCAAGCTGCTGCATCACCCAGCGCGCAAATGGTGCGGCCGGCGATGTTGTCGCAGAGTTCAAGCAACAGATCCAGGTCTTCCGGCTTGCCCTCGCCCTTTTCGATGCGATGCACGATGCGGTACAGCCAGCCCGTGCCTTCACGGCAAGGTGTGCACTGACCGCAGGACTCTTCAAAATAGAAGTAGGACAGACGCTCCAGCGCACGCACCATGCAGGTCGTGTCGTCCATCACGATCACCGCACCGGAGCCCAGATAGGAACCGGCCTTCTGCAGCGAGTCGTAGTCCATGTTGACGTCCATCATGATGTCGCCAGGCAGCACCGGCATGGAGGAACCGCCGGGGATGACCGCTTTCAGCTTGTGACCGTGACGCACACCGCCAGCCATTGCCAGCAGATCGCGGAACGGCGTGCCCATCGGCACCTCGAAGTTACCCGGATTGTTCACATGACCGGACACCGAGAACAGTTTGATACCGCCGCTGTTAGGCACGCCCAGATCGGCGAACTTCTTGCCGCCGTTGGCGATGATGTATGGAATGCTGGCGAAGGTCTCGGTGTTGTTGATGGTGGTCGGCTTGCCGTACAGACCGAAGCTGGCCGGGAACGGCGGCTTGAAGCGCGGCTGGCCCTTCTTGCCTTCGATGGATTCCAGCAAAGCGGTCTCTTCGCCGCACACGTAGGCGCCGTAGCCCATGTGGTTATGCAGGTCGAACTCGAAATCGGTGCCGAGAATGCCTTTACCCAGATAGCCCGCCTTGCGCGCATCCTCGCAAGCCTGCTCCATCGCTACGTAGGCTTCGAAGATCTCGCCATGCACATAGTTATAACCGGCTTTCACGCCCATCGCATACGCGGCGATGGCCATGCCTTCGATCAGCATGTGCGGGTTGTAGCGCAGGATGTCCCAGTCCTTGCAGGTGCCGGGCTCGCCTTCGTCCGAATTGCAGACGATGTATTTGTCGCCCTCGTAGTTCTTGGGCATGAAGCTCCACTTGAGGCCGGTGGGGAAGCCCGCACCGCCGCGTCCGCGCAGATTGGATGCCTTCACCTCGGAGATGATCAGGTCGGGCGACATCTTCTCGGTCAGTACCTTGCGCAGCGCCTGATATCCGCCTGCCTTCAAATAGTTGTCGAGATTCGCCAGGCCGTCCGCGGCAGTGGCGAGGATGATGGGCTTGCTCATGCCTTGCCTCCTTCCAGATCGGCCAGGATGCCGTCGATCTTTGCCGGCGTCAGCTTGCCGCACATCTTCTTGTTGTTCACGTTCAGCAGGGGCGCATCGACACAGGCACCCATACATTCGCCTTCGCGCAAGCCGAACTTTCCGTCCGGCGTGACTTCGTTCATCTTGATGCCGAGCTTCTGCTCCAGATAGGCCACCGTATCGCCCGCACCGCACAGCGTGCACGACAGGTTGGTGCACACGGTCAGCGTGTGCTTGCCCATCGGCTTGAGGTTGTACATGTGATAGAAGGTCGCCACTTCGTAGACTGCCATCTGCGGCATACCCAGATAGACGGCAACGTCGGCCATGTCTTCCGGGGCGATCCAGCCCTTCTCGTCCTGCACGAAACGCAAGGCGGCCATCACGGCGGACTGGCGCTGATCGGCGGGGTATTTGGTCAGCTCTTTGTCGATGAGCGTCGTGATCTGTTGCGACAACATCAGCGGTCTACCTCCCCGAAAACAATATCCTGCGTACCGATGATGGCCACCACGTCGGCGATCATGTGGCCGCGTGTCATCTCATCCAGACTGGACAGGTGTGTGAAGCCCGGCGCGCGGATCTTCATGCGATATGGCTTGTTGGCACCGTCCGATGCCAGATAGATGCCGAACTCACCCTTGGGATGCTCGACTGCCGAATACACCTCGCCGGCCGGAACATGCATACCTTCCGTGAAGAACTTGAAGTGGTGGATCAGTTCTTCCATGTTCTGTTTCATCGCTTCGCGCTTGGGAGGTGCGTATTTCAGATCGTCGGCCATGACCGGGCCGGGGTTCTTGCGCAGCCAGTCGATACACTGACGAATGATGCGCAAGGACTGGCGCATCTCTTCCACGCGCACCAGATAACGGTCGTAGCAATCGCCCTCGACACCCACCGGGATGTCGAAGTCCATCTTGTCATACACCTCGTAAGGCTGCTTCTTGCGCAGGTCCCAGGCGATACCCGAGCCACGCAGCATCGGGCCGGTGAAACCCAGCGCCATGGCGCGCTCCGGTGTGACGACGCCGATACCGACGGTACGCTGTTTCCAGATACGGTTGTCGGTGAGCAGCGTCTCGAACTCGTCGATGTGCTTGGGGAAACGAACGGTGAAGTCTTCGATGAAGTCGAGCAGCGAACCCTGACGGTTCTCGTTCATGCGCTTCACATCGGCCGCGTTGTGGATCTTGCTCTCTTTATAGTGAGGCATGACTTCCGGCAGGTCGCGATACACACCGCCCGGACGATAGTAAGCAGCGTGCAGACGCGCACCGGCCACTGCCTCGTAGGCGTCCACCAGATCTTCACGGTCGCGGAACGCGTAGAAGAACATGGTCATCGCGCCGAGGTCGATACCCACCGCGCCCAGCCAAAGCAGGTGGTTCAGGATGCGGGTGATCTCGTCGTACATGACGCGGATGTATTGCGCGCGGATCGGCACTTCGATGCCGGCCAGTTTCTCCACCGCCATCACATAAGCGTGTTCGTTGCACATCGGCGACACGTAATCCAGACGGTCCATGTAGGGCATGGCCTGCAGGAAGGTCTTGTGCTCGGCCAGCTTCTCGGTGCCGCGATGCAGCAGACCGATGTGCGGGTCGGCACGCTCGACCACTTCGCCGTCCAGCTCCAGCACCAGACGCAAAACGCCGTGGGCTGCCGGGTGTTGCGGCCCGAAGTTCAGGGTGTAATTTTTTATCTCAGCCATTACCGTCTCTCTGCCTTTAGTTTCGACCGTACTGCTCTTCGCGCATGGTGCGCGGCGTGATCTCGCGCGGCTCTATCGACACCGGCTCATACACCACACGGCGCTGATCGGCGTCATAGCGCATCTCCACGGTACCGGAGAGCGGGAAGTCCTTGCGGAACGGATTACCGACAAAGCCATAGTCGGTGAGGATACGGCGCAGATCGGGATGGCCCTTGAAGATGATGCCGTACAGGTCGAACGCTTCGCGCTCGTACCAGTTCGCCACCGGCCACACGCCGATCACGGAATCCATCATCGGCATCGCATCGTCCTCGGCGAACACGCGCACGCGCAATCTGATGTTGTGGGTGATGGAAAGCAGATGGTAGATCGAGGCGAATCGCGGACCATCGTGCGGCTGGTCGGCCAGATAGCGGCCGTCCTCGCACGTCTCACTGCCCCAGGTGGAGTAATCGATGCCGCACAGGTCGATTAGCTCCTCGAAACGCAGGTCGGCATCGTCGCGCAGACGTGTGAACACGCCGATCATGTCGGCGGCCTTGATCACCAGCGTCAACTCGCCCAAGCGCTCCTGCAGACTCACCACTTTTGAACCGAAAGCTTCGGTCAGATTGGATTTCAATATATTGAGGTCGGTAGCCATATCAGCCTCGCGCGATGGTGTTGGTGCGCTTGATCTTGTTCTGCAACTGGATCACGCCGTACAGCAGCGCTTCAGCCGTCGGCGGACAGCCGGGAACATAGATATCGACGGGAACGATGCGGTCACAACCGCGCACCACGGAATAGGAATAGTGATAGTAGCCGCCGCCGTTGGCACATGAGCCCATGGAGATCACCCAGCGCGGCTCGGCCATCTGGTCGTATACCTTGCGCAGCGCGGGGGCCATCTTGTTGCACAGCGTGCCCGCCACGATCATCACGTCGGACTGGCGCGGGCTGGGACGGAAAGCACCGGCCCCGAAACGGTCCAGGTCATAACGCGGCAATGCGGCGTGCATCATCTCCACGGCACAACATGCCAGACCGAAGGTCATCGGCCACAGGGAACCGGTACGCGCGTAATTGATGATGGTATCGGCGGTGGTGGTGATCACGCCTTTTTCCAGAATTCCTTCAATGCCCATATGCTCCCCTCTTCATCGTGCACGACAACGCCATCCGGCGGTCGCGCATTCATGTATTAGTACTTTCGCTGGCGTGCCGCAGTCCTGCTCACTCGCTTGAATCTGCGGCATGCGTGGAAGATCACATCCACGACAGAGCCCCTACTCCCACTCCAGCGCGCCCTTCATCCATTCGTAAACGAAGCCAACTACAAGAATGGCCAGAAAGACCATCATGGAAACAAAACCGAAGGTACCGATCTCCTTCAGAACGATCGCCCAGGGAAACAGGAACGCGATCTCGAGATCGAACAGGATGAATAGGATGGCGACAAGATAGAAGCGCACATCGAATTTCATGCGCGCGTCTTCGAATGCTTCGAAACCGCATTCGTATGGAGACAGTTTTTTTTCGTCAGGACGGTTCGGGCCGACAATGATGCCGAGAACCAGGGGTGCGATACCCATTACCAAAGCGATGCCGATAAATAACAGTACCGGAAAATAATTTTCCAACATGCTTGAGTCTCCTCCCTCTGTGAACCCGCAATATAGCGGAGTGCAAAGCAATGCTCTAGTTTTATATTTCGGCCTTTCGCTGAATCAGCCTGGCTCTTCTTTTATATTGTCTGGTGCGGGGCATGGGACTCGAACCCACACGTCCTTTCGGACACAGCCACCTCAAGGCTGCGCGTCTACCAATTCCGCCAACTCCGCATTACTACTTGAAAATTATCGCGGGATTTCCTTCGCCTTGGAATCAGGCGCGCCAGCCGCTGCCGGCGCATCCACTTGCAGTGTATTCACATCCACACGATCCATCACGCCGGTTTGCTTCTCAGGCTGCGCATACATGGCAGTCAGCGTCAGGCTGGTGATGAAAAAGACGGTCGCGGCCACTGCCGTGCTGCGGCTCAGAAAGTTGGCAGAGCCGCTGGAGCCGAACAGGCCACCCGCCGAGCCGGTGCCGAAAGCGGCTCCCATATCGGCGCCTTTGCCGTGCTGGATCAGCACCAGACCGACCAACACCACCGCAGTTACCACATGTACCACCCAAACCAATGTTTCCACAATCGACTCCAGCTTCTAGATTATTGTTGCGCAGCGCTACAGATCGCCACGAATTCTTCCGCCACCAATGACGCGCCACCGATCAGACCGCCGTCGATATCCGGCATACCCATCAATTCTGCCGCATTGCCCGGCTTCATGCTGCCGCCATACAGGATACGCAGCCCTTGTGCCACTTCCGCATCCAGTTGCGCCACGCGCTGACGGATGAAGGCATGCACCGCTTGTGCCTGCTCCGGTGTCGCGGTCTTGCCTGTGCCGATCGCCCAGACCGGCTCGTAGGCGATGACGGCCTTCGCCAATGCCTGCGCACCGACATGATTCAGTATCACTTCCAGCTGACGTCCCACCACCTGCTCGGTCACGCCGCTCTCGCGCTCATCCAGTGTCTCGCCGACGCAGAAGATCGGCGTCAGGCCGAACTTGATCGCCGTATCAAACTTGGCAGCCGCGATGTCATTACTCTCATGGAACAGGGCGCGACGCTCGCTGTGGCCGATGATGACGTAACGACATCCGAAATCCACCAGCATGCCCGGCGCCACCGCACCGGTGAATGCACCTTTTTCATGCTGACTCAGATTCTGCGCCCCCCAAGCCACATTGCTGCCTTGCAGCATGGACTGGGCCTGGGCCATATACGGGTAAGGCACGCACACACCATAATCTGCGGCACCCAGTGCTTTCACACCCGCCAACACGCCCTCCAGCAAGGCCTTGTTGCTTGCCAGATCGCCGTGCATCTTCCAGTTTCCAACCACTAATTTGCGTCGCATCAGACTATTCTTCCGACGTTTTAAGGTCGGCGATAGTAACGGCGAAACGAACTTCGGTCAATCAGCGCAACTTGACCTCAACCAAGCCCCAAATCTTCCTTTGCTCATGCCAGCCAGAATGGCTTGTGTAATAATCGTGTAACAATTCGCACATAGGATGCATCCCGCTGACAAAAGTCGAGCACAACGATCAATCCTTCGGAGAATCTTGAAATGAGCAAACTGAATCGAATCTTGAGCGGGCTCGGCCTGTCCTTGACCCTGCTGGGTGCCACCGTAGCCCATGCCGGCAACATCACCGGCGCCGGCGCCACTTTCCCCTACCCCGTTTACGCCAAGTGGGCTGAAGCCTACAAGAACAATACCGGCGTGGGCATGAACTATCAATCCATCGGTTCCGGCGGCGGCATCAAGCAGATCAAAGCCAAGACCGTGGACTTTGGCGCTACCGACGCCCCGATGAACGCCAACGAACTGGGCATGCTGGGCCTGACACAATTCCCGACCGTGATCGGCGGTGTCGTCCCGGTCATCAACGTTGAAGGCGTATCCCCCGGCCAACTGAAGCTGTCCAGCAACACCCTGGTCGACATCTTCATGGGCAAGATCACCAAGTGGAACGACCCCAAGATCGCCGCCGACAACAAAGGCCTGAACCTGCCAGAACAAGCCATCACCGTGGTACACCGCGCTGACGGTTCCGGCACCACCCACATCTTCACCTCCTATCTGGCTGCAGTCAGCACAGCATGGATGCGCGAAGTCGGCGCCAACAAGGCCGTGAAGTGGCCGGTGGGTACGGGCGGCAAGGGTAACGAGGGTGTTGCTTCCTATGTTCAGCGCATCAAGGGCGCCATCGGCTACGTTGAATATGCTTACGCACTGCAGAACAATATGTCCTACGCGCAACTGAAGAACCGTGACGGCAACTTCGTCTCTCCGACTGCCGAAAGCTTCAAGGCCGCCGCCGGCAATGCCAAGTGGAAAGCTTCGGAAGGCTTCGCGGAGATCCTGGTGAATCAACCGGGCGCAGACAGCTGGCCTATCGCCGGCGCGACATTCATTCTGATTTACAAGAATCAGGACAATGCCGCCACTGCTGCTGAAGTGCTGAAGTTCTTCGACTGGGCTTACAGCCAGGGCGACAAGATGGCTGCCGATCTGCACTACGTGCCGCTGCCAGCCAATGTCACCGCTATGATCCGCAAGTCCTGGAAAGACCAGATCACCGACGGCCACGGCAAGGCGATCTGGAAGTAAGCAAAGCCTGAGTGCGCCGAACAGCGCGCTCAAGTTATAATTCGGGGGGCGCTATGCCCCCCAATTTCACTCAAGAACTATTACACAAATGAAATCGACGCTCTTGCACCAAGCCCGGCTCAAGCAACAGATATGGCTGGACATGTTGTTCCGTGGCCTGACCCGGCTATCGGCTTTCGGGGTGCTGGCGCTCTTGCTCGCGATCATTGCCTCGCTGGTGATCGGCAGCATGCCTGCCATAGAGGCGTTCGGTTTTCACTTTCTCGTCAATGATGAATGGAATCCGGTCACCGATGAATACGGTGCACTGGTCCCCATCGTAGGCACATTGGTTACCTCCGGTATCGCCCTGCTGATCGCCATTCCGGTCAGCTTCGGTATCGCCATATTCCTGACCGAGCTGTCGCCGCGCGTGTTGCGCCGGCCGCTCGGCATCGCCGTTGAATTGCTGGCGGGCATTCCCAGCATCATCTACGGCATGTGGGGCCTGTTCGTGTTCGCGCCATTGTTCGCCGATCACTTCGAGCCCTGGATCAACGACCACATCGGCACCCTGCCGATGCTCGGACCGTTCTTCGCCGGCCCGCCGATGGGCATCGGCATCCTGACCGCCGGCATCATCCTCGCCATCATGGTGATCCCCTTCATCGCATCGGTCATGCGCGACGTATTCGAAGTCGTGCCGCCCATGCTGAAGGAATCCGCCTACGGCGTCGGTGCCACGACCTGGGAAGTGGTGATGAAGATCGTGCTGCCCTTCACGCGCATCGGCGTGGTCGGCGGCATCATGCTCGGGCTGGGACGCGCCCTGGGCGAGACCATGGCCGTCACTTTCGTCATCGGCAATGCGCATGAACTGAGCAAATCGCTATTGATGCCAGGCAACAGCATCTCCTCGGCTCTGGCCAACGAGTTCACCGAAGCGGTCGGCGAGCTGTATACCTCGGCGCTGATCGAGCTGGGCCTGATCCTTTTCTTCATCACTTTCGTCGTCCTGTCACTCGCGCGCCTGATGCTGCACAAGCTGGGCAAAGGCGAGGGCCAGACCACCTGAACGCCATGCTGACACTCTATACCCGCCGTCGCATCATCAACGTCACCGGCCTGCTGGTCTCCATGCTGGCCATGGCCTTCGGCCTATTCTGGCTGTGCTGGATCCTGATCACCTTGCTCAGCCACGGCCTGACCGCGCTCACCCCCGCCGTCTTCTCGCAGATGACGCCGCCCCCCGGCAGTACCGGCGGTCTGCTGAACGCGATCGCCGGCACGCTGATGATGAGCCTGCTCGGCACGCTGATAGGCACGCCCATCGGCATCCTCGCCGGCACTTATCTGGCCGAATTCGGCCAGCGTGGCTGGCTGGCGCCGATCACCCGCTTCATCAATGACATCCTGCTGTCCGCGCCTTCCATCGTGATCGGCCTGTTCGTGTACGAGGTGTATGTCATCCGCGTCGGTCACTTCTCCGGCTGGGCGGGCGCTTTGGCACTTGCCATCATCGTCATCCCTATCGTGATCCGCACCACCGAGAACATGCTGCGCCTGATCCCCAACACCCTGCGCGAGGCCGCCTCCGCACTGGGTGCGCCGCAATGGAAGATCGTCAGCTTCGTCACCCTGCGCGCGGCACGCGCAGGCATCATCACCGGCGTGATGCTGGCCATCGCCCGCATCAGCGGCGAGACCGCCCCGCTGCTGTTCACCGCGCTTAACAACCAGTTCTGGAGCGCTGACATGAACAGCCCGCTGGCCAACTTGCCGGTGGTGATCTTCCAGTTCGCCATGAGCCCCTACGAAGACTGGCAGCATCTCGCATGGGCCGGCGCACTGCTGATCACCATCAGCGTACTCACGCTCAACATCCTGGCGCGCATCCTGTTCCGCCAAAGTGCAACCACACATTGATATCGGGAATCACTACTCATGAACGCTGAAACAGTCAACACGCCCAAGGTCACCGTACGCGACCTCAACTTCTTCTACGGCAACTACCGCGCACTCAAGGACATCAACCTCGACATCGCGGAAAAGATGGTGACCGCCTTCATCGGGCCGTCCGGCTGCGGCAAATCGACGCTGTTGCGCACGTTCAACCGCATGTACCAGCTCTACCCGAAACAGAAGGCCACCGGCCAGATCATGCTGGACGGCAGCAACGTGCTCGACCCCAAGCAGGACCTCAACATGCTGCGCGCCAAGGTCGGCATGGTGTTCCAGAAGCCGACACCGTTCCCGATGTCCATCTATGACAACATCGCCTTCGGCGTAAAACTGTACGAGAACCTGAGCCGCAACGAGATGGATGATCGTGTCGAATGGGCCTTGAAGAAAGCCGCACTGTGGGGCGAGGTCAGCGACAAACTGAAACAGAGCGGAACCAGCCTGTCCGGCGGCCAACAGCAACGCCTGTGCATTGCCCGCGCCATCGCGGTCAAACCGCAAGTGCTGTTGCTGGACGAACCAACCTCCGCGCTCGACCCGATCTCCACCGCGCACATCGAAAAACTGATCGATGAGCTAAAGAAGGATTTCACCATCGTCATCGTGACGCACAACATGCAACAGGCTGCACGCATCTCGGATTTCACCGCCTATATGTACCTGGGCGACCTGATCGAGTTCGGAGACACCAGTACGGTGTTTACCAATCCAAAACGGAAAGAAACTGAGGATTACATCACCGGTCGCTTCGGCTAGCCATCCCGAACGCACCAACAAGAACGCCGAGCGATGCTCGGCGTTCTTCATTTCAGACCGACAAGTACAAGACTAGGCTGCGGCAGCTTTGACCGCCTCCGCGATTTTCTCCGCGCACAGCTTCACCTTCACCCCGTCCTCGCCCTCCACCATCACGCGCAGCAATGGCTCGGTACCCGACGGACGCAGCAACACGCGCCCCTTGCCGTCCAGCATGATCTCGGCCGTCTCCACAGCATGTTTCACCTTGGCATGGTTCGAGAGGTCTTCTTTCTTGGCCATCTTCACATTGATCAACACTTGCGGATACATGTGCAGGTCACCTGCCGCTTCAGCCAGCGTCTGCTTCTTCATGCGCAAGGCATGCAACACCTGCAGGGCGGAGACGATGCCGTCCCCGGTGCTGTGCTTGTCCAGACAGATGATGTGTCCGGAGTTCTCTCCGCCCAGCTGCCAGCCCTGCTGCTGCAGCATCTCCATCACATAGCGGTCGCCCACCTTGGCGCGCATGAACGGGATACCCAGATGCTGCATGGCATGCTCGAAGGCGAGATTGGTCATCAGGGTGCCGACCACGCCGCCCTTCATCGTGCCTTCGGCATGATGCTGCCTAGCGATGACATACAGCAGCTGATCCCCGTCGTATAACTTGCCCGATGCATCGACCATAACCAGCCGGTCGCCGTCGCCGTCCAGCGCGATGCCGATATCCGCCTTGTGTTCGACCACGGCCTTCTGCAGGTTCTGCGGTTTGGTCGCGCCATAACCATCATTGATGTTCAAGCCGTTAGGCTCCGCACCGATCGCGATGACTTCCGCCCCCAGTTCGTGGAACACGTGGCGCGCAATGTGATAGGTCGCACCATGCGCGCAATCCACCACGATCCTCATGCCGCGCAGGTCCATCTCGTTGGGGAAGGTGCTCTTGCAGAATTCGATGTAGCGTCCGACCGCATCGTCGAGGCGCTTGGCTTTGCCCAATGCGTCCGACGCATTGGTCTGCATCGGTTCGTCCAGTGCCGCTTCGATGGCATGTTCGACTTCGTCGGGCAGCTTGGTGCCGTTGCCGGAGAAGAACTTGATGCCGTTATCTTCAAAAGGATTGTGCGAAGCCGAGATGACCACCCCCGCCTGCAAGCGCAGCGCGCGCGTCAGATAGGCCACGGCGGGGGTCGGCACAGGACCGGCCAGATACACATCGATACCCGCCGCGATCAAACCGGCTTCCAGCGCGGATTCCAGCATATAGCCGGAGATGCGCGTGTCCTTGCCGATCAGCACCGCCGGACGTTCACCGCGCGAGTGCTCCGCCTTGGCCAGCACCTTGCCGGCCGCATAACCCAGATGCATCACGAACTGCGGTGTGATGGGATGCTCGCCCACTTTGCCGCGCACACCATCAGTTCCGAAATATTTTCTACTCATATCGATCCCCGTTCACTGCATTCAATATCTTCAAGGCATCCACCGTCTCGCGCACATCGTGCACGCGCACGATGGCCGCCCCGCGTTGCACCGCCAGCACCGCCGCCGCCACGCTGGCAGCCAGACGTTCCCCGACCTCGCGTCCGGTGATCGCACCCAGCATGGATTTGCGCGACAGGCCAGCCAGCACCGGCATACCAAGCTTTGTAAATGCTTCCAATTCGCGCAGCAGGGCGAGATTATGCGCCAGCGACTTGCCGAAACCAAAACCGGGATCGATGACGATACGATCCCGGCCGACCCCCGCCGCCGCCACGGCGGCTATCCGCTGCCGCATAAAGTCTGCGACTTCAAGGACGACATCGTCATAGCTCGGGTGCTGTTGCATCGACTGCGGGGTACCCTGCTTGTGCATCAAGCAGACTGCCGCATCGCTCGCCGCCACAGCCTGTATCGCCCCCTCCGCCTGCAAGGCATTCACGTCATTGACCATCGTTGCGCCCGCCTTGATCGCTGCACGCATCACGGCCGGCTTCCAGGTATCGATGGAGATCGGCACCGCGATGCCGCGCAACCCCTCGATGACCGGCAACACCCGATCCAGCTCCTCCTGTTCGCCCACCTCGGCAGCGCCGGGGCGTGTGGATTCACCGCCGATATCAAGCATATCGGCGCCGTCTTCTATCAGTTGCCGCGCATGATCGATGGCATTGGAGAATGATACATAGCGGCCGCCGTCAGAAAATGAATCCGGCGTGACATTGACGATGCCCATCACTTTCGGACAGGACAGGTCGAGTTTGAATGCGCCGCAAAGAAGTTGCATCGGGATATTCGGAAGGAAAAGAAAGAGAGGCTAGTCGACTAGCCTCTCTGAACACTGTTTCAGGTCTCTTGCGCCGGTTCGCCGGTTGCCGGCGCTGTCGGCTTCTCGTCCGCGGGCGGTTCAACGGGTGGCGTCACCGTGGCGGGCTTGGGCGGACGCGGCGGATTGCCGGCCATGATGTCGTTGATCTGATCCGCGTCGATGGTCTCCCATTCCAGCAAGGCCTTGGCCATCGCCTCCATCTTGTCGCGATTCTCCTCGATCAGTTTGCGCGCCAGCGCATATTGCTCGTCGAGGATACGGCGTATCTCGGCATCGACCTTCTGCATGCTGGCCTCGGAGATGTTCTTGTGTGTGGTCACCGAACGGCCGAGGAACACCTCTCCCTCGTTCTCGCCGTACACCATGGTGCCCAGCGCATCGGACATGCCCCACTGCGTCACCATCTTGCGCGCCATGTCGGTGGCGCGCTCGAAATCGTTGGAAGCGCCGGTCGTCATCTGGTTCATGAATATCTCTTCCGCGATGCGCCCGCCGAACAACACGGCGATAGTGGACAGGATGCGTATCTTGTCCATGCTGTAACGGTCTTCGGATGGCAACTGCATGGTCAGACCCAACGCACGGCCGCGCGGGATGATGGTGACCTTGTGTACCGGATCGGTCTTGGGCATCAACTTGGCGACCAGTGCATGGCCGGACTCGTGATAGGCCGTGTTGCGACGCTCTTCTTCCGGCATCACCATGGACTTGCGTTCCGCGCCCATGAATATCTTGTCCTTGGCTGCTTCGAAATCGTCCATCTCGACGAAACGCTTGCCACGGCGCGCCGCGAACAGTGCCGCCTCGTTCACCAGATTGGCCAGGTCGGCACCGGACATGCCCGGTGTACCGCGCGCCAGGATGTCTGCCTTCACGTCTTCCGCGCACGGCACTTTGCGCATGTGCACTTTCAGGATCTGCTCGCGACCGCGGATGTCCGGCAACGGCACCACCACTTGGCGGTCGAAACGACCGGGGCGCAACAAGGCCGCATCCAGCACGTCGGGGCGGTTGGTCGCGGCGATCACGATCACACCCGACGCCCCCTCGAAACCGTCCATCTCCACCAGCAGCGCATTCAGCGTCTGCTCGCGCTCATCGTTGCCGCCGCCCAAGCCCGCACCGCGCTGACGACCGACAGCGTCGATCTCGTCGATGAAGATGATGCAGGGCGACTGTTTCTTGGCCTGCTCGAACATATCGCGCACACGCGCCGCACCGACACCGACGAACATCTCGACGAAATCGGAACCGGAGATGGAGAAGAACGGCACCTTGGCTTCGCCCGCGATGGCTTTGGCCAACAGCGTCTTGCCGGTACCGGGACTACCCACCATCAGCACGCCGCGCGGGATGCGCCCGCCCAGGTTCTGGAATTTGCCCGGATCGCGCAGGAAATCCACCAGTTCCGAAACCTCTTCCTTGGCCTCATCGCAACCGGCCACATCAGCGAAGGTCACGCGCTCCTTGGAATCATCCAGCATGCGTGCCTTGCTCTTGCCGAACGAGAACGCGCCGCCGCCCTTGCCGCCCTGCATCTGGCGCATGAAGAACACCCACACGCCGATCAGCAGCAGCATGGGGAACCATGAGATGAACACCTGAGTGAAGAACCCTTGCTCCTCGTCCGGTTTGGCTTCCACTTTCACGCCATACTTCAGCAGGTCGGAAACCAGCCAGATGTCGCTGGGGGCAAAACTGGTGATGCGTTTACCGTCGGGCGTGACCGCTTTAAGCGTGCGACCTTCGATGGTGACTTTCTCGATCTGGCCCGAACGGACAGCCTCAAGGAACTGTGAATAATCCAGTTGCACCTGCGCCGTCTGCATCTGGCGCGCGTTGAACTGGTTGAAGACGGTCATCAGCACCATGGCGACGACCATCCAGATCCCTATACTTTTGAACAGATTATTCACACTTGCTCCTCAGATATGAGCGAAAAACGAAAGCGCATTAGACTACGGAAGTACCGATTACTCAAGCTTTCCCAAGCCCACCAAATACTGTTCGTTGCTGCGGTCACGAGATGCCTTGGGCTTGCGCGCGACCACTTTGGTGAAGTGGGTACGCATTGATTTCATATATTCCTCGAACCCGGCACCCTGAAACACCTTGGCCACGAACGAACCGCCGGGGGCGAGATGGGTGACAGCGAAATCGAGCGCCAGTTCCGCCAGATACATGGCGCGCGCCTGATCAGCCATCACTACACCGCTGATATTGGGGGCCATATCCGAGATTACAAGGCCGATAGGCCGGCCGCCCAATCTTTCTTCCAATTGCGCCAACACACTTTCCTCGCGGAAATCGCCCTGTATGAACTCGACGCGCGGCAAAGGCGATAGCGGCAAAAGGTCCAGCGCGATGATGCGGCCGTGTTCGCCCATCTTCTTCGCCACCACTTGGCACCAGCTGCCCGGCGCTGCCCCCAGGTCCACCACCACCATGCCCGGCTTGATCAGATTGTCGCGCTCGTCCAGTTCCAGCAGCTTGTAAGCGGCGCGCGCGCGATAGCCGTCCTTCTGCGCCATTTGCACATAGGGATCGTTCACATGCTCGCGCATCCATTGTTTGCTGGATTTTGATGCTTTCATAGATTCTGGCCTGATAAGAGGGTCATAAGCGGATCAGCGCACAACGAACACCCGACAACTGGTTGATACCATAGGAATCCGTAATTTCTGCGGACATGCCTCCGTTTTGCTAGAATGCGCGCCCTATCTGGAGCAACACATGTTAAATCTCTCTGTATCCCAGCGCCTCGCCCTCAAAGGCCGCGCCCATGCCCTTAACCCAGTCGTGATGATCGGCAATGCCGGTTTGACGCCAGCCGTGCTGGACGAGATCGAGCGCAGCCTGAAAAGCCACGATCTGCTGAAGATCAAGGTGATGAGCGACGATCGTGAAGCCCGCGAAGCGATGCTGCAAGAGATCTGCACCACTTTGAAGGCCGGACCGGTGCAGCATATCGGCAAGACGCTGGTGGTCTATCGACCACTGGAGACGCCCATCGCCAAGCCCCCCAAGCGCCGCAAGGGCAAGCCGCTCACCAAGAAGCAGCTCGCCAGCCGCAGTTAAAGATACTGTACTTCAACGACTTCGTATTCACGCACCCCGCCCGGGGCCTGCACTTCAGCGATATCACCTTCCACCTTGCCGATCAGCGCACGCGCGATCGGTGAGCTGATGGATATCTTGCGGTGTTTGATGTCCGCTTCGTCCTCACCCACGATCTGGTAAGTCACCACGTCGCCGTTGCTGACGTCTTCCATCACCACGGTGGTGCCGAACACCACGCGACCATCGGTACTCAAGGTCTTGGGGTCGATGACCTGCGCGCTGCCCAGCTTGAACTCCAGCTCGACGATGCGGCCTTCAACGAAGGATTGACGCTCCTTGGCGGCCTCGTATTCCGCGTTCTCGGACAAGTCGCCCTGCGCACGCGCTTCGGAGATAGCATTGATCACCGAAGGACGTTCCACTGTCTTCAAACGGTGCAACTCTTGACGCAATAGCTCGGCGCCGACGACAGTCAATGGGACTTTGCTCATAAAACTCTTCCTTAGTTGAAACGACGATGCAAAGACTGCACGTCGTAGACCTGCAACTCGGCAAGATGCTGCATACCGATACAAGCAGCGCGGGCGCCAGCCAGCGTAGTGTAGTAAGTGACACGGCCTTGCAACGCCGCATGACGGATGGAATAGGAATCGCGCATCACCGACGGGCGACTGTCCACCGTATTGATGATCAGACTGATCTCGCCATTCTTGATCATGTCGAGGATGTGCGGGCGACCTTCCGCGACCTTGTTCACGATAGCGACTTCTACACCTGCCGCAGCGATGGCCGCAGCCGTGCCGCGTGTCGCCACGACCGTAAAGCCCAGCCCGACCAACGACCGAGCAACTTCAACCGCGCCCGCCTTGTCTTCCTCGCGCACGCTGACGAACACCCGACCGCTCTTGGGCAACTTCACACTGGCGGCGAGTTGCGATTTGACGAAGGCCTCCGCGAAGGTATCGCCCACGCCCATCACCTCGCCGGTGGATTTCATCTCCGGCCCGAGGATCACATCCACGCCGGGGAACTTGATGAACGGGAACACCGCTTCCTTCACCGAAAAATACGGCGGGATGACCTCCTTGGTGACGCCCTGCTGCGCCAGCGACTGGCCGGCCATGCAACGCGCCGCCACCTTGGCCAGCGGCACACCGGTCGCCTTGGATACATACGGCACGGTACGCGATGCGCGCGGGTTCACTTCCAGCACATACACGGTCTCGCCCTGGATGGCGAACTGCACGTTCATCAGGCCGACCACGTTCAATTCCTTCGCCATCGCCACGGTCTGGCGGCGCAGCTCGTCCTGCATCGCAACGGACAGCGAATACGGTGGCAGCGAACAGGCAGAGTCGCCCGAGTGCACGCCCGCCTGCTCGATGTGTTCCATGATGCCGCCGATGATGACCTGCTTGCCGTCGGACACCGCATCCACATCCACCTCGATCGCGTCATTGAGGAAGCGGTCGAGCAGGATGGGCATGCGCTCCGGCCAGGTCTTGCCCAGCTCTTCGGCATCGCGCATGTAACGCTCCAGATCGTTCTGCGCATGGATGATCTCCATACCGCGACCGCCCAGCACGTTGGAAGGACGCATCACCAGCGGGTAGCCGATCTCGGTCGCCCCGGCGACCGCATCGGCCACATTGCTCGCAGTACGGTTCGGTGGCTGTTTCAAATCGAGCTTGCGCAACATGGCCTGGAAACGTGCACGGTCTTCCGCGCAGTCGATCATGTCCACCGAAGTGCCGATGATGGGCACGCCGTTCTTGGCCAGACCGTGCGCCAGCTTCAGCGGCGTCTGCCCGCCGTACTGCACGATCACACCGACCGGCTTTTCAACAGCAACCACTTCCAACACGTCTTCAAGCGTCAGCGGCTCGAAGTACAAACGATCCGAAGTGTCGTAGTCGGTGGAGACGGTCTCAGGATTGCAGTTGACCATGATGGTCTCGTAACCGTCCTCGCGCATCGCCAGCGCGGCATGCACGCAGCAATAGTCGAACTCGATACCTTGACCGATGCGGTTCGGTCCGCCGCCCAGCACCATGATCTTCTTGTTGTTGGTCGGCTGCGATTCGCACTCTTCCTCATAGGTCGAGTACATGTAAGCGGTATTGGTGGAGAACTCGGCAGCGCAGGTATCTACGCGCTTGAACACCGGACGCACGTTCAAGGCATGGCGATAGGCGCGCACCGATTCGTCGTCGATACCCAGCAGGGATGCCATGCGCGCATCCGCGAAACCGCTGCGCTTCAAAGTGCGCAATTGATCCGCGCTGATGCTTTCCAGCGTGCGGCCTGTCAGCTCGCGTTCCTGACGGATGATGTCTTCGATCTGCACCAGGAACCACGGGTCGATCTTGCTGACGTTGAACACCTCTTCCACGCTCATGCCGAGACGGAAGGCATCGCCCACCGCCCAGATGCGGTCCGGACCGGGATTTCCGAGTTCGGCGCAGATCGCGTCACGGTCGTCGTACTTGCTGTCCAGTCCATGCACGCCCACTTCCAGACCGCGCAGCGCTTTCTGGAACGATTCCTGGAAAGTGCGGCCGATGGCCATCACCTCGCCCACCGATTTCATCTGCGTGGTCAGGCGGTCGTTGGCTTGCGGGAATTTCTCGAAAGCGAAACGCGGGATCTTGGTCACCACGTAGTCGATGGTCGGCTCGAACGAGGCCGGGGTCGCGCCGCCGGTGATGTCGTTCTTCAACTCGTCCAATGTGTAGCCGACAGCCAGCTTGGCCGCGACCTTGGCGATGGGGAAGCCGGTGGCCTTGGAAGCCAGCGCCGAGGAACGCGACACGCGCGGGTTCATCTCGATCACCACCATGCGCCCGTCTTGCGGGTTGATGGAGAACTGCACGTTGGAGCCGCCGGTCTCCACACCGATCTCGCGCAGCACAGCCAGCGAGGCATCGCGCAGGATCTGGTATTCCTTGTCGGTCAGTGTCTGCGCCGGTGCGACGGTAATGGAGTCGCCGGTATGCACGCCCATCGGATCCAGATTCTCGATGGAGCAGATGATGATGCAGTTGTCGTTGCGGTCGCGCACGACTTCCATCTCGTATTCTTTCCAACCGAGCAGCGATTCTTCGATCAGCAGCTCTTTGGTCGGCGACGCTTCCAGACCACGCTCGCAGATCTCCATGAACTCTTCGCGGTTGTAAGCGATACCGCCGCCGCTGCCGCCCATGGTGAACGACGGGCGGATGATGGTCGGGAAACCCATCACCTGTTGCACTTGCAGCGCCTCTTCCATGCTGTGCGCGATAGCGGAACGGGCCGAGGCCAACCCGATGCGTGTCATCGCCTGCTTGAACTTCTCGCGGTCTTCCGCCATGTCGATGGCTTCGCGCGACGCACCGATCATCTCGACGTTGTACTTCTCCAGCACGCCGTGCTTGGCCAGATCGAGCGCGCAGTTCAGCGCGGTCTGTCCACCCATGGTCGGCAGGATCGCATCCGGCTTTTCCTTGGCGATGATCTTTTCCACCATCTGCCAGGTGATCGGCTCGATGTAGGTGGCGTCGGCCATGTTCGGATCGGTCATGATGGTGGCCGGATTCGAGTTCACCAGGATGACGCGGTAGCCTTCTTCGCGCAGCGCCTTGCAGGCCTGTGCACCGGAATAGTCGAACTCGCACGCCTGCCCGATGACGATGGGGCCTGCGCCGATGATCAGGATAGATTTGATGTCAGTACGCTTAGCCATTTACTTCCCACCCATCATCGCAACGAAGCGATCGAACAATACGTCTACGTCATGCGGCCCGGGACTCGCCTCGGGGTGACCCTGGAAACAGAACGCCGGCTTGTCGGCCAACTCGAAACCTTGCAGCGTGCCGTCGAATAGCGAGATGTGCGTGACGCGCGCGTTCGCCGGCAGCGTAGTCGCATCCACAGCGAAGCCGTGGTTCTGGCTGGTGATCATCACGCGTTTGGTTGCCGTGTCCTGCACCGGATGGTTAGCGCCGCGATGGCCGAACTTCATCTTCACGGTTTTTGCGCCGCAGGCCAGACCCATGATCTGGTGACCCAGACAGATGCCGTACATCGGCATACCGACTTCAAGAAATCTCTTCGCGGCGGCGATGGCGTAATCGCAAGGCTCCGGATCGCCGGGGCCATTGGACAGGAACACGCCATCCGGCTTCATCTTCAATACTTCTTCAGCGCTCGTCTTCGCCGGCACCACGGTGATCCTGCAGCCGCGCGCCGCCAGCATGCGCAGGATGTTGCGCTTCACGCCGAAGTCGTAAGCCACCACGTGGAATTTGGATTCGGTCGCATCGCTGTAGCCTTCACCCAGTTTCCACTCGCGCTGCGTCCATTCGTAAGGCTTGTCGCAAGTCACCACTTGCGCCAGATCCATACCGGCCAGACCGGCGAAACCCTTGGCCGCTTTCAGCGCCGCGTCGACGTCGTCGCCCGAGGCGATACAACCGTTCTGCGCGCCCTTGCTGCGCAGGATGCGCGTCAGCTTGCGCGTGTCGATACCGGCGATAGCGACCACATTGTTGGCTTTGAGATATTCCGGCAGCGATTGCGTCGCGCGGAAATTGCTCACTGTCATGGACAAGTCGCGGATGATGAGACCGCTGGCGAACACCCGGCTCGACTCCACGTCTTCCGGATTGCAACCGACGTTGCCGATATGCGGATAAGTCAGGGTGACGATCTGGCTGCAATAGGAAGGATCGGTGAGGATCTCCTGATAGCCGGTCATCGAAGTGTTGAACACCACCTCGCCGACGCTGCTGCCATCTGCCCCGATAGAAATGCCGCGAAATACCGTTCCATCGGCTAGGACTAGGATGGCTGGTTTCGTCTGCGACACGTGTAACTCCTTGATTGGCTGGCGTTCAGCACGCCCGAGCTGGATTGCGGGCGTACCTATAAAGAAGCGGGACGAACCCTATGTTCATCCCGCTCATTTGCGGGGCGCATTATAGCCGAAGAGCGATGCCGTATCAAATTCAGCCTGCTTCCCCCCTATAATCCGCCGCCTTTACCACCGCACACCGGAGCCTCGCATCATGCTGGAAGTCATCATCCTCGCCATCGCCCTCAGCATGGACGCCTTCGCCGTCTCCATCGGCCTCGGCTCCAAGGGCAATACCAAAGGACTGGGATTGAAAGCCGGACTCTATTTCGGCACGTTTCAGGCACTCATGCCCTTCATCGGCTATCTGGGCGGCAAAGGCGTACTAGGCTGGGTGGAGGATTACGCACACTGGATCGCCTTCGGCCTGCTGGCGCTGATTGGCGGCAAGATGATCTACGAAAGCCTGCACGAAGGCATAGAAGAAGACATCGCCACCCTCACCCACCGCATGATGCTGCTGCTCGCCATCGCCACCAGCATCGACGCCATGGCCGCCGGATTCAGCCTGACACTGCTGGAGGTGAATGCCTACTTAGCCTGCGCCATCATCGGCGTGACGACTTTTGCATTAAGTTGGATCGGGGTGCGTATCGGCGAGAAAAGCGGTACTTGGCTGGAGAGCAAGGCGGAGATGTTTGGTGGGGTGGTGTTGATCTTGATCGGGGTGAAGATGTTGGTGATGTAATTGCCGTAGGGCGCAATAACCAACGGGCATTGCGCCGCATGGAATCAAAATCAAAACCGTCGGGGGTTGCCCGACGGTTTTGAATTGGATTGATGGGTATCACGGCGCTCTCGCTCCCGAAGGAGCAACACATCCTGCGCTTACTTACCTTGCTTCTCCCTAATATCAGAGATGGCCTTTTTTTGAATCCATTCTCGAGATACACCTTTGCCAACTACAAAGTCCTCCAATTCTTTGGCAATGAGCTTTTGTAGCTGCGTAGCCTCATTCACGAACTTATGAAGTCGATCAATCAGCTCATTTCTGCGGGTATTAATATATAAATCATCAGCATTCTGATTCATTGACCTGTGCACAAGCCAATCGCGCTCATCTTTAAACTTTTCAAGCGCAACCAACAGCTCTGCGCTCAATACTTCCTTTTCCTTGGCAATACGTATCGACGTACCAAGAGTGTTTCGTCTGTGCTTAGCAAGAATTGCTTCCCCAGCCTCAGGAGCCACTGAACCAGGCTCCTTAATTTCAACCTTTAAAGTAATGAAAGTATTAAGAGCGTTCTCTACATGCTGGAGATGCCATATTCCTGCCCCAATCCCCATGAAGAAGACTTGCAACTCATCTTCGTTGATAAGGCGACGTTCTTGATTCATCGTTATCTATTCAAACGCCTAGACATCAGAGGCACTTCCTACTTCAACCCCAGCACATCCTGCATGTCATACATCCCCGCCTGATTAGCCTTCAGGAACCGCGCCGCGCGCAGCGCGCCGATCGCGAACGTCGCACGACTGCTGGCCTTATGCGTGATCTCGATACGTTCGCCTGTACCCGCAAAAAGCACGGTGTGGTCGCCGACGATGTCGCCGCCGCGCACGGTGGCGAAGCCGATGGTTGAGGGATCACGTTCGCCGGTGACGCCTTCGCGTCCGTACACGGCGCATTTTTCCAGATCACGACCCAGTGTGCGGGCGACGACTTCGCCCATGCCGAGTGCAGTACCGGAGGGAGCGTCTACTTTATGGCGATGGTGCGCTTCGATGATCTCGATGTCGTAGCCTTCGCTGAGCACGCGCGAGGCGGTTTCCAGCAGTTTGAACACAAGGTTCACGCCCACGCTCATGTTCGGTGCGAACACGATGCCGATGTCTTGCGCAGCGGCACCGAGCGCGGCTTTCTGCTGCGCGTTGAGGCCGGTGGTGCCGATGACCATGCCGACACCGAGTTTGCGGCAGATCTCCAGATGCTGCATGGTGCCTTCGGGGCGGGTGAAATCGATCAAAGCATCCGCGCCTTGCAGTGCAGTCTCGATGTCGTCGGTGATCTTGATGCCAGCGGCAACGGTGTTGCCGATGAAGGTGCTGCCGGTGTGTTCCAGCGCGGCGTGCAGTTGCAGGTCGTCGGCTTGCGCCACACAGTCCAGCAACACTTTACCCATGCGTCCGCCGCTGCCGGCGATGGCGACTTTAATCTTCATTCTTAATCTCCTGAATGGGAACGGCAGACGGCAACAGCGGCGTGGCGTCGTCGATGCGTGTCAGCACGCCGTTCTCGAAATACAGCGTCAGACGCTGGTCCGCTTCCACCTTGCCCTGTTTCTCCAGACGATACAGATAATCCCAGCGGCCGGCATGGTAGGTGTCGGCGATCAGCGGTGCGCCGAGCACAGCTTTCACCTGCGCTTCGCTCATGCCGAGCTTGATGCGCGCGCGCATGTCCTGCGTGATGAGGTTGCCCTGACGGATCTCGATTTTGTGCGGCGTGAAGGTCGGCAGGTAGTTGGAGAAGTTGCTGCACGATGCGAGCAACAATGAGATCGGGATCAGGACGATGCGCATGGATGTGGTTCGGGTCGGGTACTTGAGAACAGGCGGCATGATACCGCAAGTCACGCCCTCCCCCCAGCCCCGACAGGAACCGGTTATGCAGCCGCGCCCAGCATCTCGGCGGCGTGCTTGCGTGTGGTGTCGGTGATGGTCGCGCCGCCCAGCATGCGCGCGATCTCGTCGATGCGCCGCGGTGCATCCAGCACCTGGATGCTGCTCAAGGTCTTGCCGCCGTGCGCTTCCTTGCTCACTTGCCACTGGTGGTCTGCCTGCGCCGCCACTTGCGGCAGATGGGTGACGCACAGCACCTGATGACGCTGGCCGAGTTTTTTTAGCAGACTACCGACGATCTCGGCCACGCGTCCGCCGATGCCGCTGTCCACTTCGTCGAAGATCAGCGTGGGCACACTGGCGGCACGGCTGGCCGCTACCTGGATGGCGAGACTGATGCGCGACAGTTCGCCGCCGGAAGCGACTTTGGCCAGACTGCGCAAGGGCGAGCCGGGGTTGGCAGACACTTGCAGTTCCACGCTTTCCAGACCGTGCGCGTTGCCTTCCGCCAGCGGCAACAAAGCCACAGCAAACTGCCCGCCCTGCATCGCCAGCGTCTGCATGGCGGCGGTGATCTCGTCGGACAGGGCTTGCGCCGCTTTGCCGCGCGCGGCACTCAATTTCTTAGCAGCCGCCAAATAACTCTGCTGCGCGGCTTCGTCCTGTTTGGCGAGCACGTCCAGATCGGCGCTACCGCCCAGTTCTTCCAAACGTTGCGCGAACTCTTGCAGTTTCTGCGGCAGTTGCTCGGGCTTCACGCGATATTTGCGCGCGGCTTCCATCACATCCGCGATGCGCTGTTCCTGCTGGCGCATGCGTTCGGGATCGGCATCCAGTCGTTCCTGATAATGGCGCAGCGCATACACCGCTTCCTGCAATTCGTTCTGTGCGCTCTCCAGCATGGTGAGCGTGTCCTGCAGACCGGCGTCGAACTCCAGCCCGGCGCGCATGCGCGATGTCAGCGCATTGAGTTGCGCGAGGCAAGCGGTATCCGATTCGCTCAGCACATCGACACCGAACTGCGCGGTCTCGATCAGACTCGCGGCATGCGACAGGCGCGCATGCTCGGCCTGCAATTCATACCACTCCGTTTCGCCGAAGTTCAATGTCTCCAGTTCGTTCTGCTGGAACGCGAGCAGCTCACGTTCGGCGGCGACGGACTCAGCATTCTGTTCCAGTTGCACACGGCGGCGGTGGATGGCCTGCCATGCTTTCCATGCGGCGGCGACAGCGTCGGCCTGTTCGGTCAAGCCGGCCTGACTGTCCAGCAGCTCGCGCTGCGCGTCGGCGCGCAACAGCGACTGGTGCGCATGCTGGCCGTGGATGTCGAGCAGCATCGCGCCGGCTTCGCGCATCTGCTGCTGGGTGGCGCTGCCGCCGTTGATGAAGCCGCGCGAACGACCGCCCGCATCCAGTGTGCGTCGCAGCAGACATATCCCGTCGTCGCCTTCCAGTTCCTGTTCGCGCAGCCAGGCTTGCAGTTGCGGCAAGTCGGCGATATCGAATTCGGCGCTGATGTCTGCCTTGTCGCAACCGGCCCGCACCATTGCGCTGTCGGCGCGCTCGCCCAGCGCCAGCGACAATGCGTCGATGAGGATGGACTTGCCCGCGCCGGTCTCGCCGGTGAGCGCGGTGAAGCCGGATGAGAAGTCGAGTTCGAGCGTGTCGACGATGACGAAGTCGCGGATGATCAGGTGTTTCAGCATGTTCTTTTTATTAGAGTGTCTGCGTCCAAAGCAACTTCTCGCGCAGCGTGTGATAGTAGCTGTGGCCTTCGGGGTGCAGCAGCAGCACCGGCTGGTGATAGCGCGACACTATTACCTTGTCGTGCAGCTGCAGATCGACATGCGAATGGCTGTCGTAACGCACATGGATGTCGCCGTTGCGGTGCATCAACAGTTCCATCACGGAAGAGCCTTTCACCACCAGCGGGCGGTTGCTCAGCGAGTGCGGACACACCGGCACCAGTTCCAGCACGTCCAGCGAAGGATGCAGGATGGGTCCGCCGGACGACAACGCGTAGGCGGTGGAGCCCGTGGGGGTGGAGATGATCAGACCGTCGGCGCGCTGGTTGTACAGATACTCGCCGTCGATGCGCACTTCGAATTCGACCATGCTGCTGACGTTGCTGCGGTGCACCACCACCTCATTGAAGGCCAGCCCGTGGAATACCTCGCGCTTGTCGCGCACCACGGCGGCCTGCAACAGCAGCCGCTCCTCGGAGACGTATTTCCCCTTCAGCATGGCCGACAGGGTCTTTTTCATCGTCTCCAGAGACAGATCGGTGAGGAAGCCGATGCGCCCCTGATTGACGCCGATCAGCGGGATGTGATGCGGCGCCAGCGTGCGGGCGATATTGAGCAGGGTGCCGTCGCCGCCCAGCACCACCGCCAGATCGATCTCCAGCCCCATCTCCTCCAAAGGCAGCGACCGGAACGGCGAATCCTTGGCGTTCTCTGCCGTCAGACTGTCGATTACCACCTCATAGCCCTGTGCGGCGAGGAATTCCGCCAGCGAAAGGACAGGCACGACGATCTCCGGTGTCTTGTATTTGCCGATGATCGCGATGGTTTTGAAGGGGGTGCTCATGGGGCGCGATTAAACCACATCGGTGATGACATGAACATGCGCCCTCCCGCATGCCCCCTGCTAGAATGACCGCCATGCTCAACGATCGCGCACAGATACTGCTGAAGACCCTGGTGGAACGCTATGTAAGTGACGGCCAACCCGTGGGTTCGCGCGCTTTGCAGCAGTTCTCCGGGCTGGAAGTCAGCCCGGCCACCATCCGCAATGTGATGGCCGATCTGGAATCCATCGGACTGGTCGCCAGCCCGCACACTTCGGCCGGACGCATCCCCACCGAGCTCGGCTATCGCATGTTCATCGACCGGCTAATGGTGGTGCAGCCGCTGTCCGAGTCGCGCGTGCTGCAACTGGAAAGCCAGTTGCAGCCGAACAACCCGTCGCGCCTGCTGGCGCAGGCCTCCAATCTGCTGTCCGAGCTGACCCACTTCGCGGGCGTGGTCGCCACGCCCAAGCGCAGCGCGATCAAAGTGCGCCAGATTGAATTCCTGCGCCTGTCCGAGAAGCGCGTACTGCTGATCATCGTGATGCCGGACGGCGAGGTGGAGAACCGTGTGCTGGTGACGCCCAAGGATTACAGCCAGTCGCAGCTGACCGAGGCGGGCAACTTCCTCAGCCAGCATTACGCCGACCTGGCGTTCGGCGACATCCACCAGCGCATGCAAAGCGAGCTGCGCCAACTGCAGCACGACATGACCGCGCTGATGAGCGCGGCGATGGCGGCCAGCGACGAAGCCGTGGCGCGCAAGAGCGAGGATTACGTGATCAGCGGCGAACGCAAGCTGCTGCACGTGAACGACCTCTCCACCAACATGGAACAGTTGCGCAAACTGTTCAACGTGTTCGAACAGAAGACCGAGCTGCTGCATCTGCTGGATGCAGGACGGCACGCGCAGGGCGTGCACATCTTCGTCGGCAACGAATCCGGATTGGCGGGGCTGGACGAATGCAGCGTGGTCAGCGCCCCCTACACGGCAGACGGCCAGATCGTCGGCACGCTGGCCGTGGTCGGCCCGAAGCGCATGAACTACGAACGCGTGGTGCCCATCGTGGACATCACCGCCAAGCTATTGAGCAACGCGCTCTCACAACATTGAGATCGACATGAGTTATCAGACAGAACCCCGCTTTGAACATGGCACGCCCGAAAAGACCGGCATCCTGCTGATCAACCTCGGCACGCCCGATGCGCCGACCGCGCAGGCCGTGCGCCCTTACCTCAAGGAATTCCTCGGCGATCCGCGCGTGGTGGAGATCCCGCGCCTGATCTGGTGGCTGATCCTGAACGGCATCATCCTCAATGTGCGCCCGAAGAAGTCCGCCGCCAAGTACGCCTCCATCTGGCTCAAGGAAGGTTCGCCGCTGCGCGTGTACACCGAGAAGCAAGCCGTATTGCTGCAAGGCTATCTGAGTCAGCGCACCCAGGCCCCGTTCGCGGTCGAGTACGCCATGCGCTATGGCCAACCGTCCATCCCGGCGGCGCTGCGCAAGCTGAAAGCACAGAACTGCCAACGCATCCTGGTCGTGCCCATGTATCCTCAATACGCGGCCAGCACCACGGCCACGGCAACCGACATCGTGTTCCGCGAATTGCAGCAGATGCGCAACACACCTGCCATCCGCACCATCAAGCATTTCCACGACGATGCGGGTTACATCAATGCACTCGCCGCCAGCATCAACGAATACTGGATGAAGAACGGGCGGCCCGAGAAGTTACTGATGAGTTTCCACGGCCTGCCCAAATACACGCTGGAGAAAGGCGACCCGTATCACTGCGAGTGCCTGAAGACCGGACGCCTGCTAGCCGAGGCACTCGGCCTCGGGAAAGAGCAATACGCTGTCACTTTCCAGTCGCGTTTCGGCAAAGCCGAATGGATACAACCCTACACCAGCGCCACACTCAAACAATGGGGCGCAGAAAAGCTCAAACGCGTGGATGTGGTGTGTCCCGGTTTCGTGGCGGATTGTCTGGAGACGCTGGAAGAGATCGCCATGGAAGGCAAAGAAGAGTTCCAGCATGCGGGCGGCGGTGACTATCACTACATCCCCTGCCTCAATGCACGCGACGACTGGATGCATGCACTGACCGATCTGGTGATGGACAATCTGCAAGGCTGGCTGATCACGCCGGATGCGGCAGAGCTGGAACGCTCTCGGACAATCGCCCAAGCAAAGGGCGCGTCCCGCTAAGACACGTCAGACCGGGGTGATTCGCTCCGCTTCGAGCTGGATCATGTAGCGCTGGATCACATTGCTCACGCCGCGGCTCAAGCCGACGAATTCCATGCCGATGCGATGGATCTGCTCGCCGCTCTTGGTCGAAGTCGACTGCCAGATGCCGCACACGCGCAGGCTCATGGGCACCCGTCCGATCTCGGGAAAATCGATACTGCAACCTTCCAGTGTCGCCCCCTGCACAAAGATGTCATTGGCTGGGCCGCGATAGGTGACGCCGATACCGCCCGCGCTCATATCGACCAGCGCAACCTCCAGTATCTCGTCCTCTCCCGTCGGTATCCGGCACATCAGCGCATTACTGCCCTGCGGCGTGTACAGGCGAAAATATTCGCGGCGCTGGATGCGCTCGATCACGGACGGCACATGCAATGAGAAAGCCAAGCCGTCCCTGGCGGTGACCAGTTGCAGATGAGTGGAATGCCAGCGCACCTTGATCTCGGACTGCGTCTCGAACGACACCAGCTTGCTATCGGTGATCCGCTGGTTGACCGCGTCGTCCGAGCTCACATCGATACACACGAACTTGCGGTCACCGCTGACATACAGCACGGTGGTCACCAGTGCGTCACCTTCGTGCGTCGTCAGGTTGAGCAATACTCGGTGTTTGGCCAGTTCGTTCAGAACGTGCACGATCTCCACATGATTGTGGATGGCGAACTGCGGATTTATCTCGTGGTGCGTCATGAAGCGGATTCGGTGCGTGGATTTATATTTAGTGATCTGGCTCAGGGCAGCATTTTACACAGAGTCTCGACGACCTCTAGCGCCCCGTTGTTTTGGGGTGATGCCGGTCGCGAACCGGCCCATATCGCCTCCAGCGTGTCGCCCATCATGCCAACCCGCAATCGGCCGGCATCGACCTCGATCGCGACACCATTCCGCTGCAGCCAATCCACCAGCCAGGGCGCTTCGGGCCAATCGCCACGCGGCACATACATGACCGGCACGCCAGCACAGGCCGCTTCGGCAAAAGTGCCATAACCCGGCTTGGTCAATATCGCATCGCAAGAAGCCAGTACATCCCGAAAATCCAAATCCAGCGATTCAATAGACGATACATCATCGCGTTGCACACCCCATGACTCGGGAACCAGCCAGCGCACGCCAGGGATACCCGGCCAGCTTTCCATAGCCAAACGATATGAGATGCCGCCCATCGCCACTAGCACCAGCTTGTCTCGTGCGGATGCCCCGCAGCGCTCGCGTACCAGATGGCGATGCGGTTCGCCGACTTGGGCAACGCAGGACAGCTCGCGCGTGTTGCGCAGATCGCTCATCGGCATGGCCGGACTGAGTTTCAGGAAAACTTCGGCACTGTTGTATGCAGCCAGCATCTGCGCATGGATGGCCGCTGCCTCGTCATCTTTCTGTGCATAGTGCCTGTAGATGTCGGCCCAGTTGAGACAACACATCGCCACGGCAGGGATGTCCGCGACCTTGGCGGCGGCTAGTGAAAGGTAGGGCACATTCGCCAGCAACAGATCGGGCTGCAGCGCGCGCATCTCCTCCGCTGCCGTCTCCACCTTTTGCGCCCAATCGGCATGATAGTCGCGATAGGCCGCCAGACTGCGCGGCACATCCACGCGGACGGCATCGAACATTGCCATGCCGAAATCCAGCGCGATGTGATGGTGCTCGAACGGAACGTGGATGCGTTGCTTGAGGTATTCAATGGGGGCGTGCGAACGCACGGTGATGCGCAGTTCTGGCCGACGTTGCGCCAACAGGTTCAGCACCGGCGCCGTCTGGGCGATGTGGCCGTAACCGTGGGCGGAGATATCGACCAGCAAGTGCCTCAATTGTCTTCGTGCTCGTAAAGCTTGAAGTTGTTGCGGCCGCTCTCCTTAGCCAGATACATCGCTCGGTCGGCGCACTTGATCAGCGACTGTTCGTCGTCCGCGTCGTCCGGGTACATGGCCGCACCGATGCTAAAACTGACCGTGCGCGACACGTCGCCGAGCAGATGCGGCCGCGACATCGTATCCATGATCTTGTCCGCGATACGGGTCAGCTCGATGTTCGAGTCGATCTCTTCGATCAGGATGAGGAACTCGTCGCCGCCCTGGCGGCAGATGGTGTCCGAAGCGCGCACGCTCTCACGCAGCCGTTCCGCCACAGACTGCAGCAACTGGTCTCCCGCCAGATGGCCGAGCGTGTCGTTGACCTCCTTGAACTTGTCCAGATCGAGGAACATCAGGCCGACCTTGTATTTGTTGCGATCCGCCAGCAGCAAAGCGCGGCGCAGGCGGTCACCGAACAACGCGCGGTTGGGTAGTTTGGTCAGGGAATCGTAGTGCGCCAGGAACTCGATGCGTTGTTCGGCCTCCTTGCGTTTGGTGATGTCGGAGAAGGACGAGATGAAGTTGATGACCTCGCCCTTGGGGTTCTTCACCGCCGCGATGGACAGCCACTCCGGATAGATCTCGCCGTTCTTGCGCCGGTTCCATATCTCCCCCGACCACTTGCCTGCGATCTCTATCGTCCCCCACATCAGCGCATAGAACTCATGCGTCTGCTTTCCGGAACTGAGTATCTTTGGGTTTTTGCCCAGTACTTCCGCTGCCGAATATTGGGTGATGTGCTCAAAAGCAGGATTGACCGTCAGGATGTTGCGCTTTTCATCGGTGATGAGGATCGCCTCGCCGCTGTTCTCGAACATCTTGGCGAACAGTTGCAACCGGTCTGTTGCCTGTTCCAGATTCTGAACCAGCAGATTGAAGCTCTTCGCCATCTCACCGATGTCGGGATTGGTCGCATCGACCTCGGCGCGGCGCGACAGATCCATGTCACGCTGGATCTCGGCCATCGCCTGCTGCAGCTTCTTCACCGGGCGAGTGATGTTGCGCACGATCACATGGCGCACGAACAGGGTGATCAGCACCAGCAACAACAATTGCACCGCCAGGTGGCCGATCCACAACCTGTCCTTGATATCCTCCAAACGGTGCTGTGCGGCCGACAGATCGATCACCACGCTGGCCGCGCCGTTCACTCCGCCCTGCCGCGTGTGGTGACAGGAAAGGCAGTTGGTGCCACGGAAATTCTCGCTGGCAATAAAGGGCATCACCACGCGCATCAGCGGCCGCCCGTCGTCGCCCTGTATGCGCCGAAACAACAGTTCGCCGGTCGCCAGCACCTGACGGTCCATCTCGTCACGCGGCTGCTCTTCCGGCAGGCCGGGGCCGTATTGTTCGACCACCGCCTGACCGCGGATCATGCGCACTTCGACGATGCCCCGCGACTTGGCCATCTTCTCCACGAACAGGCGCCGGTTATCCGGGTTGGATATCTCCCCGGTCAGCATCATCATGTTCATGCCATTGATAAGGCCGTCCGCCGCCTCTTCGGCGCGCGACTCGGCCGAGCGCTCGATCTGCATCTCGAACTGGCCGACCACCCATTCCATCAGAACGAAGAAGAGGATGAGCAAAGCCCCCTGGATCAGGATGTGCAGTTTTTCCTGCACACCGATCGCACGCCAAATCTTTCTCACAGCCTGCATGGAGCCCCCTCCTGGTGATGCGCCGCACCTATGGCACGCTTAACGGTCCGTTCGTCCCACATGCCGGACCAAGGACGTATTCAACGCCACCTTATAATTTTATGAAATGCTCGCGGTAGTGCTTCATCTCTTCAATGGATTCATAGATATCGGCCAGCGCTTCATGCTTGCCGTGCTTCTTGATGCCGCTGGCCACTTCCGGCTTCCAGCGCCGCGCCAGTTCCTTGAGCGTACTCACGTCCAGATTGCGGTAGTGGAAGTAGTCTTCCAGCTTGGGCATCCAGCGTGCCATGAAACGTCGATCCTGACAGATGGAATTGCCGCACATGGGCGAGGTGCGTGCCGGCACGTGCTCCTGCAGGAAGGCCAGCATCTGCGCTTCCACCGCCGCCTCGTCCAACGTCGATGCCTTGACTTTGTCGATCAGGCCGGATTTCCCGTGCGTGGATTTGTTCCAGTTGTCCATTCCGTCCAGCACCAGATCGGACTGGTGCACCACCAGCGTCGGCGCTTCGGCGACTGTATTCAGATCGCCGTCGGTGACCACCATGGCGATCTCGATGATGCGGTCCGTGTCGGGGAAAAGACCGGTCATCTCCATGTCCAGCCAGACGAGATTGTTCTGATTTTGTGCCATAATCCACCGCAGATTTGTTATTGAAATTGCGGCGATTGTCGCACAGCCCGGCCTTCCTATCCATGCTCCCCAGTCAATTCTCCGCCATCTTCGTTTCACTGTTGCTGACCAATGTCGTCGTCAAGGCATGGCTGGCATGGCGGCAACTCGACCATGTCGCTTCGCACCGTGCCGAAGTGCCGCCCGCCTTCCGCGAACAAATCGGCATCGCCGCCCATCACAAGGCCGCCGATTACACCCGCACACTGGTGCGCTTCGGCCTGCTCGGCGTGCTGTTCGATGCCGCACTGCTGCTGATCTTCACGGTAGGCGGCGGCATCCAGACCCTGCACGAGCTGATCGCGCCGCTGTTCGACAGCCAACTGTTGTCGGGTGCACTGCTCATCGTCGCGGTATTGATGCTGCAATCGCTGCTGGAAACGCCGCTGGACCTGTACCGCACCTTCAACATCGAGGCCCGCTTCGGTTTCAACAAGATGACGCTCAAGCTCTACCTCAGCGACATGCTCAAGCAATTGCTGCTCGGTGCCGCACTCGGCCTGCCGCTGCTGTTCGCCGTGTTGTGGCTGATGGACGGCATGGGGGAGTACTGGTGGCTGTATGTGTGGAGCGTATGGGTGGTGTTCAACCTGTTCCTGCTATTCATCTACCCCAGCTACATCGCGCCGCTGTTCAACAAGTTCGAACCACTGACAGATGAAGAGACCAAAACGCGCATCGAAGCGCTGCTGCACCGCTGCGGCTTCTCGGCCAGCGGCCTGTTCGTGATGGACGGCAGCAAGCGCAGCACGCACGGCAACGCGTACTTCACCGGCTTCGGCAAGACCAAACGCATCGTGTTCTTCGACACCCTGCTGCAGCGCCTCACACCGAGCGAGATGGACGCTGTGCTGGCGCACGAACTCGGCCACTTCAAGCGCCGCCATGTGTTGCAGCGCATCGTCGTCACCTTCGCCATCAGCCTCGCCTTCCTGTGGGGACTGGCGCAGCTGATGCAGACCGAATGGTTCTACGCCGGGCTGGGCGTTGCCACGCAATCGACCGCCACCGCCCTGCTGCTGTTCTTCATGGCATTACCGGTGTTCACCTTCATCCTGCACCCGCTCACCTCGTTCTGGTCGCGCAAGCATGAATATGAAGCCGATGCCTACGCCGCCGCGCAGACCGACGCCAAAGACCTCGTGAGCGCACTGGTCAAACTGTATCAGGACAACGCCAAGACCCTGACACCCGATCCGGTGTACGCTGCGTTCTACGAATCGCATCCGCCCGCGCCGATGCGCATCGCCCACCTGCAAAAACTGGGAGCCGCCAAATGAAAAAGACACTTTTCCTGATCATGTTCCTCTCGCTGAATGCACAAGCGACACCGTTCGCCAACGGCGATGCCAAGCGCGGTGAGAATCTGTTCAAGAAGTACGAATGCAGCAGCTGCCACGAAGCGCGCATTGGCGGCGACGGCAGCGCCATCTTCACTCGCGCGGACCGCACCGTGCGTTCGGCGGATAACCTCATCGTACAGATGGAGCGCTGCTCCGGCGCCATAGGCAAGCAGCTCACCGCACAGGAGAAACAAGACCTCGCGGCATGGCTGAACCAGCGCTACTACCACTTCAAGTGAGGTTCGATATGACAAGCGACCTACTGCACCAGCACTGCCAAGCCTGCAAAACGGGCGATTCCGCGCTGAGCGCGAACGAGGTTGCTGAATTGCTCGAACGGCTGGACGGCTGGGCACTCAACGGGCTACGCATCAGCAAGACTTACGCGTTCAAGGACTATTACCAGACCATCGCCTTCGTCAACGCGATCGCCTGGATGACGCATCGCGAAGACCATCACCCCGACCTGCAAGTCGGCTACAACCACTGCACGGTGGAATATTCCACGCACTCGGTCGGCGGTCTGTCCACAAACGATTTCATCTGCGCCGCGAAAGTCGACGCGCTGTACCAATCTTGAGCGCAAGTTTGCACGGACGCATCATCGCCGCATACGGCAGACACTATCTGGCCGAGACGCCGGAAGGCGAAGTCGTCGAATGCGTACCGCGCGGCAAGAAGAGCGATATCGCCTGCGGCGACATGATCGAATTCCAGCGCACCGGCACCGATCAGGGCGTGGTCGAACGCATCTCGCCGCGCAGCAGCCTGCTCTACCGTTCCGACGCGTACAAACAGAAACTCATCGCCGCCAACGTCACGCAACTCATCATCGTCGTCGCCAGCGAACCTTCGTTCAACGACGAACTGCTGGCGCGCTGCCTGCTCGCCGGACACGAACAGCATCTGGAAATGCTCATCGTGCTGAACAAGAGCGACCTGCCGCAAGTCGCCGCCGCGCGCGCGCAACTCGCGCCGTACGCAAAGATCGGTTATCGCATGCTGGAGCTCTCGGCCAAACAGAACGTAGAGCCGCTGCTCCCCTACCTGCAAGGACACATCAGCGTGCTGGTCGGACAATCCGGCATGGGCAAATCCACGCTCATCAACGCGCTCATCCCCGAAGCACAAGCCGCCACCCGCGAGATCTCCACCGTGCTCGATTCCGGCAAACACACCACCACCCATGCCCGACTGTATCACCTCAACAAAGACAGCGACCTGATCGACTGCCCCGGTGTGCAACTGTTCGGCCTGCACCACCTCGACTTCGCCACACTGGAACGCAACTTCCCCGAATTCCTCCCCTATCTCGGCGAATGCCGCTTCGCCAATTGCAGCCACTCGCACGAACCGGACTGCGCGATACTCAAAGCGACGGACGCAGGCATCATCGATAGAAGAAGGCTGCAACTGTTCCAGCAGATCGCTGGGCACTGAGCTGCTGCGCTAATTGATCACGGATGTTTGCTTGGGCTGCATATCGGCCTTAGCGGGCACTTGGATATTCAGTCTGAATGTCGGTTTGCCAGCGCTGATCAGCCACCTACCACAAATCATCTTCAAGTAGCTTGAGCACCCGATAGACCATCACAAATTTTGTTCGATCAGGTATTCACAGCAACGGGCACAGCAACTTGCGCTGCCACCTGTTGAGCGATTGGAGTGTAAAGGTCAATATCTGTCTCGGGTGTGCGGATGGAAACGATGAGGCTGTAACGGGCAGGCAGGTCGTAGCGCTCTTGTGCTTGACGGGTGCGCCACCAACCTTTGGCCGGGTAGACGGCGATGAAACCACGGCTAGCCAAATCAGCTGCCGTACCTCGCCAAATATCTTGATGGAGCGAGCCACGGTGCCGTTGTTGACCACCTAATGTCCACGCAGGGTCTTTAGAATTAATCGCGTCGTCATCATCGTGTGCAGCTGCAGCGTTGATGCGTGCAACAAAATCTTCAGTGGTGGCATCTAGTGGGCGCTGCACGTCAAAGCGGAGCCGGTGCGATGGGTAATGAAACTTGGACGATGTGCCTCGTGCTGATGGGTTCGGCTCTATGAAATAGGACAGCGTGATTCGAAGCTCAACTTGGGTATTTGGCGGCAAAGCATGAAGCTGTTCCTTCGGCCACGGCAGCGAGTGTAGATTCATGTCACGACTCTTGTCGCCCTTCTGGTATGGATGCATTTCGTCTTCAACAATGAGAGTGAGTGAATTGCCTGCGCTCCACAGCGCTCGGTCAAGGTCGGGCACACCCCATCCGCAATGCCGAATAAGATTCACGAAGTCCATTTTGGTGTGTGTCTTGTGAGTTGGTAGGTAAGCAGTTCGCATGGCATCTGTCCATTCAGCGGAATGGACAATAAGGGCGCGAATGGTCTCGGAACGGAGTGCTGGGTAAGCAGCCATAAGTTGCGCCGCCATGCGAGCTCCTAAGGCGGATGCTGCGCTGGTGGCATTGGTGGTTGTAAACAAACGTTCATTGGGCAGATTGTTTGTCGTCAGCAGTTGCAAGCTGGTAATGCCCGCTGAACTAATCGCGTCTTTGCCTACATTCCCACCTTCAAAAACCACATCAGGCTTCAATGGCCACACTGAATCCCAAGCTGCTGAAGTGGTTGTATAAGGACTCAATCCCCCTGCATCGGCAATAGGCTTGTAATCTTGTGCGTCAGCTTCGGAGATGAGAACTTTGACAGTGTAAGCCCCAACCGTAATGGCATTCCAAGCCTGAGCTGGGTCGCGAATCTGGCTTGTTGTGAGGCTGGCAGGATAGGTGCTCCAAGCCTGTTCGTTAGTCGTGTTCCCTGCGGAAAGTACAAACAAGCGCGGTGACTCCCCATTGAAATCGTAGTCTGAAGCAAGCTTATCGACCGTGGCCGACCATGCTGATGGCCTGCCGCGATCTCTGCCGTCATCCGATGTCACTGCCGAGGTGAACACGCGCGGACGATTTGGTGCCGCAATTTCTGGTCGACTGACTGCCTCAGCAAACAGGTAGCCGTGCTGTTTTGCATCACCTTGATTCGCGCCTTGTTCGGGAGTGAGCTTTGCCGATTCCAGCCGATGCGTTAACAACACGGGATCATTGGTGGACAGAGTTTGAGATAGGTCGCCAAAGACGGCAAGGCCGGCAAGACCAGTTCCATGATTGGCTGTGTCGTTGGTGCCCCAACCCGGATTCACCGTATGCAGATCGTTTTCATCTATCAGTGGAGCAAGCAATGGGTGCGCCCGGTTAACACCAGAGTCCAGCAGACAAACACGAGGAGTCGAATCGGCATCAGGTGGCAGCGTCAGCCTACCCAGAGTTTCATCGACCCACTCTTGCTGCTCGGGTGGTGCCATCTCGTGAAAGAACTCTGCTGTCTCCTTTGCGCGACGCAATTCTGCCACGCAGTTCAATGTCATAACGGACTGTGAGAATTGCTGCTGCGATCCGTACATGATTACCACGGTACGTTCCGGAAAGTTGATTTGATGTTCGCTGACCTTGCATTCGGCCAATGCAGCCAATTTTCGGAAGTCCGCGACTACGTCATTGCGCCGCCCTCGAACTGGCAACCAGACCTCCCACCAGAATGGCTCAGCCATGTCCTCCGGAAGTAAATTGGGCTCGTCCGTCCAGAGAGCTTTTATTTCAGCGCTACGTATCGACGCGATGGCGTTGAGCAACGTGCCGTGGTCGATGAGGCCATCATTCTTATTTGTCTTTGCTTCCAGGTACTCGGCAACGTACTTCTCGAAGTGCTCCAGTTTTCCATCCGGCACAAAGACGTTAGCCACAGTACTGTTGCCGTCTGTTCTAACGCTCAGGACTTCAATCTGTTTGGTCGGGTCTCTGCCGCGCTCCGAACCAAGACTTTCAAAGGCAAGAGTGACATCTGGCAAACCAACAAACTGGATCTGCAAACCAAGACCACTTTCAAGTCCTTGCTCTGTTTGCACCTCGACTGCCTGCTTGGCGATAGGAATAAGCGAGTGCAGCTGCGCTTGAAGCATTGAGCCGTGCATGGCTCGATCCAGCGGGGGCACATCAGGTCCTCCCCCTCCACCGGCGGAAGGAGCGGTGAAGGACTGTGCCTTGGAGGTATTGGTTAATACAAGATGCGGGCGCTTATCGTGAGTTTGGTCCGCCATGGTTGCCGTACGCTAATTACTTGGCGCCTGCCTTGGCACTGATGAGGCGGCGTTCGTCTAACGCACACCCCAGCAAGGCTCGCTGCACTTTGGGTTGGTCATGCATGATCGCTTCTTTGATCGATTCGTCCACGGCACGGCAAATTTCGGCGTAACTCAAACCCGCCGCCTGCTCTGACAATCCGTCCTTTTTAAAGGGCTTAGGAGCGAATGAGCCCAGTCGTGAACGAATCAACTCAAGTGCCTGCACAGGCGTAGGCAAGTGGTATTCCAGCACGTCATCGAAACGCCGGAACAGTGCGTAGTCAAGAACTTCGGGATGATTGGTTGCTGCGATGATTAAGCTGTTGGACTGGTCGTGCTCAATCATCTGCAAAAAGCTGTTTAGTACGCGGCGGATTTCGCCCACGTCATTAGCCATCCCTCGCTGAGAGCCTATGGCATCAAACTCATCAAAGAAGTAGACGCCGCGCAGATCAGTCATAGCATCAAAGACCTGACGCAGCTTGGATGCCGTCTCGCCCATGAACTTGGTGATTAAAGAATCAAGACGAACTGAGAACAACGGGATGCCCAACTCTCCCGCTAAAACTGAAGCCGTCATCGTTTTACCCGTTCCCGGAGGACCTACCAAGAGCAGTTTACGACGCGGAGATAGTCCATGTTCCCTAATGCGTGCCAGCATGCGCTGTTCTTTGATGATGCGTTGTAATTGGCTGGAGGCTGTCTCGTCCAACACCATATCGCCGAGCCGATTCGCCGGATGTGTGACAGTTAGCAGGTTCGCAAGCTCACCTCGCGGTTTGGCGGCACTGCCAATGGCTACCAATTTTCCAGATGCGTCTTGCCCGAGCCGCGTCTTACCCGCATCAATCATGTCACGTAATTCTTCGGCCAGTTTCCCATGCCCCAACTTCGCCTCATGCGCAGCCATCTGCATCGCGACGGAATAGAAATGACCGTCGTCGCGACTGATGTGTGATTTGATGAGCGCTTTAAGTTGTTCTGAGCTAGCCACGATGTGTTGTATTCCAATAGCGGCACTGTACGGGTCCGTATTTTCGCACAGTACCTTGGTAACTGGAATTTAATCTAAAGGAATAGAAAACCAACCTGTATCTCCCTGATTGCTGGACAGTCTCCTCATTCGGTCATAGCTGACACAAGCCAAAATGGCCGAAGCGTCCGCTCAGGCCGAAAAACAGAAGCCCTAACTCCCCCGACTCTCACAACCCTCCACTTGAGCGAATCAAAAAGTGATCGCCACAACTACATAGGTTGCGATTCAGTCCGCCGCCTCTCCCGCCCCCCTGAGCTTGCGATACAAAGTCCGCTCGCTGACGCCCAGATGCCGAGCCAACGTTTTGCGGTCGCCGGGGAATTGCGCGGCCGCCCAATTCAGATAGCGCTTCTCCAGACTGGCCAGCGGTGCGATCTCCGTCAGTGGTTGGCCCTGCGGCAGGGTGGGCTGCGCGCCCGGCATGCTTTCCAAATTGAGGTGTTGCGGTAGCAGGGTGTTGCCGTCCAGCATGATCAAGGCGCGCTCCAGTATGTTGCGCAGTTCGCGCACATTGCCGGGGTAGTCGTGTTGCATCAGCAATGCCATCGCCTCCGCGCCGATGCTGACTTTTTTGCCGGGCGACAGTTGCGACAGCAGTGATTCCGCCAGCATGGGCAGGTCTTCGCGGCGCTCGCGCAGGGGCGGCAGTGCGATAGGGAAGACGTTGATGCGGAAGTACAGGTCCTGACGGAAGGTGCCTTCTCGCACCATCTGCGCCAGATCGCGGTGGGTCGCGGCGACCAGACGGAAGTCGGCGCGCAACGGCTCAACGCCGCCGATGCGGCGATAGGTGCCCGCCTCCATCAGGCGCAACAGTTTGACCTGTAGCGACAGCGGGATGTCGCCCACTTCGTCGAGGAACAGCGTGCCGCCGCGCACGGCTTCCACCAGCCCGATCTTGCGGCCGACCGCGCCGGTGAACGCGCCTTTCTCGTAGCCGAACATCTCGCTCTCGAACAATGTCTCGGTCAGCCCCGAACATTCCAGCGCGACGAACGGCGCGGCCGCGCGCGGACTCATGTCGTGGATGGCGTGGGCGACCAGTTCCTTGCCGGTGCCGGACTCGCCCAGCAGCAGCACCGAGCTCTCGTGCGCCGCCACGCGCTTGGCCAGTTCCAGCATGCGGTTGAACGGGCGCGAGAAGCCCACCATCTTGCGCCCGTCTCCCGCTTCGCGCTCCTGACGCAGAAAGTGCATGGTCTCCATGTAGTAGCGCGTTCCGCCGCGCGCATTTTTGACCGGCACCATCTCCACTTCGACATGCTCGCGCCCGGCCGAGGTGTGATGCACATGCAGCACGCGGCTGGGTTCGCCGCTGGCCATGGTTTCGCGCAAGGGGCAGTTCTCCCCGGCCTGGTCGCAGGGTTTGTCGTAGTGATGGGAGAGCTGGTAGCAGTAGCGCCCCTCGACCTGTTTACCCGCGCCGAATTCCTGACGGTAGGCCGCATTGGCCGCGACGATGCGGTACTGCGCGTCGAGCAATATCTTCGGTTCGGGGAAGCTGTTCAGCAGCTGCAACGTTTCTGCAGAGATCTTCGCTTTCATGTCATTTGAGGCAGTCATGGCAGGCATGCTATGCCATATACGGCACGTCAGGCAAGCAAGCATTCCTTCATTGCGCCCGCCAATAACCCGTATCCACATGAAGTCATTGATGATTATCCGATAACCACGCAAGTGGCACGGCGATTGCATTGTTGCTCACGCCGGCCTGCAGTATTCCCCTGTGCTGCGGGCACTCCCTGACCGGACGGTCTCGTCCGGCGGCCCTGACCTGTGGCGCGGTGCGCCACAGGATTTTTTTGGCCGGAACAACGGGCGGCAATGGACAAGAAATCGAGGAGCGAAAGATGGCACTGATGATCACCGAGGAATGTATCAACTGCGATGTGTGCGAACCGGAATGCCCGAATGGCGCGCTCACCCAGGGTGACGATATCTACATCGTCGATCCCTCTCTATGCACCGAATGCGTGGGCCATTACGCCTCGCCGCAATGCATCGAAGTCTGCCCCGTCGATTGCATCGTGCAGGACCCCGCGCACGTAGAGAGTCGCGATCAATTGCAGACCAAGTTCGAGAGCTTGCTGGGTAGCACAGCATGAACGACCTCAGCGAACAGAAACAGATGGGCGAGGTCACCACCCTCTATCACGACCTCAAGACTTGGGAGTTGAACCCAGGCGACCAGACCACCCATGCCAAGCGCATGCCCGGTTTCTTCCGTACGCTGAAGAACTACACGCAATGGGGCTTGTGGCTGCCGTTCTTCCTGCTGCCCTATCTGCGTTGGAACGGCCAGCAGGCCATCCTGTTCGACATCCAAAACCGCCAGTTCCGCTGCTACAACATCACAGTGTTGCCGCAGGACATCTGGATGCTGTCGCTGGTGTTGCTGATCGCGGCGATGACGCTGTTCGCGGTGACTTCGATTGCCTCGCGCGTGTGGTGCGGCTACTTCTGTTTCCAGACCGCGTGGACCGACTGGTTCACCTGGCTGGAAGAGAAGATCGAGGGCAATCCGGCGGCACGGCGCAAGCTGGACGACGCACCATGGAGTCTGGACAAACTCAAAAAGAAGGTCGTCAAACATGCGCTGTGGTTATTGATCGCGCTGCTGACCGGCATCAGTTATTCCATCTGGTTCGTCGACGCTTACGCCTACTGGGACGACCTGTTGCACTTCAATCTGCCCACGGTCGGCTGGGTGGTGCTGGTGCTGTTCATCGCGGGCACTTACATCCTCGCCGGTCTGATGCGCGAGCAAACCTGCTTCTGGCTTTGCCCTTACGCCCGCTTGCAGGGTGTGATGACAGATGCGCAAACCATCCTGCCCGCTTACGACACCACACGTGGCGAACCGCGCGGCAAGCTGCGCCGTAACGGTGAAGTCGTCGCGCCGCAGGGAGATTGCATCGACTGCTTCCAGTGCGTGCAAGTGTGCCCGACCGGCGTGGATATCCGCGAAGGCCAGCAGTTCGGCTGCATCACCTGCGGCCTGTGCATCGACGCATGCGATGCGGTGATGGACAAGATCGACAAGCCGCGCGGCCTGATCCGCTATGCCTCGCTGGATGAGTTGTCCGGCAAGCCGGTCAAACCGCTATACAAGCACCCGCGCACGCTGGTCTATCTGGCCATCATCCTGCTCGCCATCGGCGGCATCGTGTACGGCCTGACCCATCTGGGCGCCATGACGCTGAAAGTGCTACCGGAACGGCAACCATTGTTCGTGCAGATGAGCGACGGATCGATCCAGAACAAATACGCCTTCAAGGTGCTCAACAAGACCGGCCAGGACTTGCATGTAAAAGTCAGCGCCGAGAGCGACATCGCCGGACTGGTACTCATCGATGCCGAGCGCCAGCCGCTGACACATCAGCGTCGCGGCACCACCTTCACCGTTTTCGTCAAAGCCCCCGGCTACAACATCACACAAGCCGTGACACCGATCAGGTTCCGTGTGGAAGGCGTGGAAGACCCTAGCGTCTTCGCCGAGTACACGAGCAAGTTCAACGCGCCCGCGCGTTGAGATATCAAGCCAGCAGATTCAAAAAAACGTTCACTAAGGAGGAAGGCAACATGCTGAAGGTCGTCACAGGTTTTCTCGTCGGAATGGCAATTGCCGCTCTGCTCATCTACAAACTCGCGGCGGGCATGATGTTCCGCGAAGTGCCCAGCCAGTTCGGCATGGAAGAGACGGTCGCCCGCATCCAGCAGAACGTGCTGCACGCCGGCAACGGCTGGTCGCTGTCCGGTCTGCGCAACGCGGCCAAACCGATCGAGATGAGCGGCGGCAACGTGCTGCCGGTGATGATGATCGAAGCGTGCAGCACGAACTACTCCGCGCCCATCCTCAAAGACGACTCGCTGCGTTTCCTCTCCAACCTGATGCCGTGCAAAATCTCGGTGTACAAGAAGAGCGACGGCAAGACCTACATCGGCCTGATGAATGCCGAACTGATCGGCGGCCTGTTCGGCAGCAAGGTGGGCGACATCATGGCGAAAGTCGCAGCGGATCAGGCGAAGTTCATCCAGTTCGACGCCAGCCAGCCCGCACCCGCGATGATCAAGAACGCGCCCGCTGCCAGTGGCGGCTCCGGCGCTGCTGCAGACGGTGGTTGCTGATATGCGCGCCCCTCAGTTCATGATGCCGAGCCAGTTCAAATTCGTGCTGCCGCTGCTGGCCGCAATCGCCCTGCTGGCAGCGTCGACCGCGCAGGCGGCCAACGCGAAGCTGGAGCAGATAATCGCGCCAGCTCCACATTCCACCGCAGACCACAGCAAGTTCAAGGAACTGAACCGCGAATTCAAGAACGGCCCGGAGGTGACGAAAGCTTGTCTGACCTGCCACACCGAAGCGGCCAAGCAGGTGCAACACACCAAGCACTGGACCTGGGAATCGACCGACCCCAAGACCGGCAAAGTGCGCGGCAAGAAGAACATCATCAACAACTATTGCACCTCGCCTGTCTCCAACGAGAACGACTGCATGGCTTGTCATGCGGGCTACGGTTGGAAAGACGACAAGTTCGATTTCAAGGCCGAACAGAATGTCGACTGTCTGATCTGCCACGACCAGACCGGCACCTATCGAAAGCTACCCGGCTTCGCAGGTCACCCCGTGTACAAGCGTGTGGAGTTCCCGCACGGCTCGGGCAAGTTCGTCGAGGCGGTCAACCTGAAGAAGGTGGCGCAAAGCATCGGCATGCCCACGCGCAGCAACTGCGGTTCCTGCCACTTCTTCGGCGCGGGCGGCAACGGCGCGAAACACGGTGACCTGGACAGCTCGCTGCAGCACCCCGGCAAATATCTGGATGTGCACATGGACGAGAAAGGTTTGAATTTCTCCTGCACGACCTGCCACGCCACCTCGCATCATGAAGTGTCCGGCAGCCGCTACGACACGGCAGCGGCGGTCAAAGGGCCGGCCCACATCCGTGGCAAGCAGGATGCGTCGCCCGCGTCGTGCCAGTCCTGTCACAGCAACAAACCGCACCACGAAGCCATGCTTAACCAGCACACCGACAAGCTGGCCTGCCAGACCTGCCACATCCCGGAATACGCGCGCAACCAGATCGGCACCGAATCGAGTTGGGACTGGTCGCTCGCCACGCAAATGGGGCCGGACGGCAAGCCGATGGCATACAAGGACAGCGCCGGACGCCGCGCCTTCGATTCCAAGAAGGGTGCATGGGAATGGGACTCCTACGTCATGCCGGAATATCGCTGGTACAACGGCTATTCCGACTACAAGGTGATCGGCGACAAGATCGACCCGAGCAAGACCGTGCACATCAACGAAGTGGGCGGCAGCCCCAACGATCCAGACTCGCGCATCTGGCCGGTCAAAGTGCATCGCGGCAAGCAGCCCTACGACAAGGTGAACAACTACCTCACCGTGCAGCACACCGCAGGCGAGGACCACACCGCGCTATGGCACAACTATGACTGGCAAAAGGCGATCGCTGCCGGCATGAAAGCAGCCAAGTTGCCCTACAGCGGTGAGTTCGGTTTCGTCGACACCGCGATGACCTGGCCGATCACCCACATGGTCGCGCCGAAAGGTGACGCACTCAGCTGCTCACAGTGCCACAGCAAGAACGGACGCCTTAAAGACATCGAAGGCGTGTACATGCCGGCGCGCGACAGCAACCGCTGGCTCGATCTGATCGGCTGGACACTGGTCGTGCTGACACTGTTCGGCGTGCTGATGCACGGCGCGCTACGCATCTATTCCAGCAGGAAGAAAGGATAAGCAAATGAACACCGCGAACCGCATCTATTTGTACAACCGCTATGAACGCTTCTGGCACTGGTCGCAGGCGCTGCTGGTCATCTCGATGCTGATCACCGGCTTCGAGGTGCACGGCAGCTTCGACCTGTTCGGTTTCGAGCAGGCGGTGAACCTGCACACCCTCAGCGCGTGGACCCTGTTGACACTATGGGCCTTCACCATCTTCTGGCAGTTCACCACCGGCGAATGGAAGCAATACATCCCGACGCTGAAGAAAGTGGACGCCATGCTGCGCTATTACGCCTTCGGCATCTTCCGCCATGCGCCCAACCCGTTCCAGAAGACTGCGGACAAGAAACACAACCCGCTGCAGCGTCTTGCTTACCTCGCGTTGCTGTCGATGCTGTCACCGATCATCTGGGGCTCGGGCCTGCTCTACTTGTTCTATGCAAGCTGGGCCAGTCTGGGCGTGGCGGGATATTTGAGTCTGGAAGTGGTGGCACTGGTGCACACGGCGGGCGCGTTCCTGATGCTGGTGTTCTTCATCGCCCACGTCTACCTCACCACCACCGGCCACACACCGACCGCGCACATCAAGACGATGATCACCGGCTGGGAAGAGGCGGACTAATAGAAGAAGTATTCCGACTGTGTTCGATCATCACCCGCGCAAGCAGGTGATGATCGAATCACTTTCCGGAGTGCTTCGCCACGTCGCGCAGCAAAGGCAGGTAGTCCATCCAGTGCGTAAGCGGGCCGTGATTGGCGAACACCACGATGCCGTGTTTATCGAGCACATAGGTGGTGGGGAATACGGGCGCGATATAGCGGTCATGCACGGTCTTGCCGTCAGCTAGCGACAATTTATCCGAACTCGAATCCTGCGCGCCCGAGTCATAGAAAGACATGCGCAGTTTCTGCTGTTGCAGCCAGCGCTGCGCAACCGGATAACTTTCGCGCACTTGCAGCATCACCAGACGGATGTCGGAAGACTTGTCGAGTGCCCGCTGCAGTCGCTGCAACTCCGGCATCTCGTGCCGGCAGGGCGGACACCATGATCCCCAGAAATGCAGCACCACCACCTTGCCGCGCAGCGCACCAAGGCTTAATTTTTTGCCCGAGGCATCAGTAAAAGCCAAATCATAGAAACGCTGCCCCAGCTCGTTGCCTGGCGCTGCGCGATCTGCCGCAGCACGCTGCAGATACGGCCCCCACGACTGCGTCCACGCCCGTGCGTCGAACACCACCTTGTCATCCACGGCATAGAGCTGGCAAGAGCGGCCACTGTCGTTCTCGCAAAGTTGCAGCGCATCTTCGGCAACAGTATCCGCCGCACTCCCCTCGCCCATCCAGAACCACGTTCCGCCCGGCGCGATGGCAAAAGCACGATGCTTCTTCGCCGCGAGGAACGCGCGATAACCATCCTGCCCGGCGCGGTCCAGATGCGGAACCGCCTCGACATCCCGCACATCCGCCGCATGACTCCCCAGCGGGAACAACAGCACGAGCGCCAGACAGCTTGCGCAAAGCGATTCAAAGTAGGGGTTTCTACGTCTCAATATCTCTCCCATGATCGACTCCGACCCACTAGAAGTCTCGAGGATCAACTTACTTCAGGAAGCTCAACCGAGCAGATGCGCACCGGTCAGCAGCAACAGCATCAATAGCCAGAACACCAGCGTGCGCCACACCAGTCCGATAGCGCTTTGCATGTGTTCGGTATCGACTTCTTCACCGCTACCCAGATCGGGGCGGTAGACGGGTTGGTCGTCCAGCACCATGGTCTGTCCGAGCTTGATGCCAAGCGCGCCGGCACCGCTGGCCAGCACGATGCCTTCATCCGGCTCGGGCCATTCCGCGGCCTGGGTGCGCCAACTGTAGATGGTGTCCTCGAAATTACCGACGATGGCGAAGCTGCCGGCGGTAAGGCGTATCGGCAGCCATTCGAGTAGACGGCACATCTGCTGCGCGAAAGCACCGAAATCGCCGCCAGCTTCCTGATCCTTCCAGCGCGCGCTAAAGAATGTCGCCAGACGATACAGCATCGCGCCGACCGGCCCCATGCCCAGCATCATGAAGATGACGAACCAGACGATGACACCGAACACATGGCGGTGCGAGGCCAGCAGCGCCTGTTCGATGGTGAGCCGCGCGACTTCCTGCGGGTTGAGTTCGTTGCATGACTTGCCTGTCCATTCGCTGAGCAGCGCGCGCGCCTGATCCAGATCGTTATCCTGCAAGGCGAGATTGATGTCGGTGAAGTAATGGCTGAACTGGCGAAAACCCATGGTGAGGTAAAGCACCAGTACGCTGAATGCCCAGCCGAATACGGCATGTTTGGATAGCAGGATGCAATACACCGCCCAGATCAGCAGCAGCGGCAACAGTACTGCGAGCAACCATGCGATACGACCATGCGAGCGTTCGCCCGCGTCGAAACGGTCACTGAAATACTGTGCATAGTCGCCCAGCCATGTGAGCAGATACTTGCGCGACGACAGCGGATGGAGCTGTTCCAGCAACAGGGCGGCGATCAGTGACAGCAGGCTCATGGCTCAGATAGGGCATCCGTATCGAATGTGGGCAAAGATACCACAGCCATGGCTAGAGTTGGGCTGCCTGAAAACACGAAAAAGGCCTGATCCGACTGCTCGAATCAGGCCTGCAAGGGAAGCAACTGCGGAGTTTGGCTACGCGATCATGCCAGCAGCTACGGTGTTGTTGCTGGCCTCGTCGATGACGATGAAGCTGCCGGTGGAACGATCGATGTCGTAGCTATCGAACACCAGCGGCGACTGGATCTTGATTGCCACGCGCGCGATGTCGTTCATGTTCAGTTTTTCGACGGCATGCTGTTCCAGCGTATTCACATCCACACGGTAGTCGAGGCGCGAGAACAGGCACTTCGCCGTGCGCGTGGTGTGCTTGACCAGATACTTGCGATTCTTGTCCAGCGGCGCTTCCGCCAGCCAGCACAGCGTGGCTTCGAATTCCTTCTCCACCTTGGGCGGATGCGCGCTTGTCTTGACGAACATGTCGCCGCGCGAGATGTCGATCTCGTCGTTCAATGTGATCGTCACCGATTGCGGCGCGAACGCGGTGGCGAGATTGCCGTCATAGGTGACGATCTCTTTCACCGTGGTAGTGCGCCCGGAGGGCAGGATGGTGATCTCGTCGCCCACCGACACTTCGCCCGCTTCGATACGTCCAGCGAAACCTCTGAAGTCGTGATGCTCGTTGGTCTGCGGGCGGCACACCCACTGCACAGGGAAGCGGAAGTCGCTGGTGTTCACATCATGGTCGATCTCGACCTCTTCCAGGAATTCCAGCAACGCCGGTCCTTTATACCAGCCCAGATTCTCGCCACGATCAACCACCATGTCGCCGTTCAGAGCGGACAGCGGGATGCAGTGCACATCATGCAGATCGAGTTGCGCGGCGAAAGCCTTGTACTCGCTCACGATCTCTTCGAAGCGCGCCTGCGAGTAATCCACCATGTCCATCTTGTTCACGGCCAGCACCACGTGCGGCACGTTGAGCAGGCTGGCCAGATAGGAATGGCGCTTGGTCTGCGTCAGCACCCCCTTGCGCGCATCGATCAGAATGATGGCGAGGTTGGCACTGGATGCCGCGGTCACCATGTTGCGCGTGTACTGCTCATGCCCGGGCGTGTCGCCGATGATGAACTTGCGCTTGGGCGTGGCGAAATAGCGGTAAGCCACGTCGATGGTGATGCCCTGCTCGCGCTCGGCCTGCAAGCCGTCGGTGAGCAGCGACAGGTCGACCGCGGCCATGCCGCGCTTCTCGCTGGTCTTGGAGATGGCCGAGAACTGGTCCTCGAAGATGGACTTCGAGTCGTGCAGCAGGCGACCGATCAAAGTGCTCTTGCCGTCGTCAACGGAACCGGCGGTGATGAAACGCAACAATTGTGTGTTCGTATCCATTTTAGAAATACCCTTCTTTTTTTCTCAGTTCCATGGAAGCATCGGAGGTCTGGTCGTCCATGCGTGTCGCGCCGCGTTCGGTGATGCGTGTGGTGGCTGTCTCGGCGATGATCTCGTCCACCGTGCGCGCGGTCGATTCCACCGGCGCGGTACAGGTCATGTCGCCCACGGTGCGGAAGCGCACGGTGGCGACTTCCACTTTTTCGCCAGGCGCGGGCTGCACCAGATGCGACACCGGGATCACGTTGCCGCCGCGACGGATCACTTCGCGTTCGTGTGCGAAGTAGATTGGCGGGATATAAAGATTCTCGCGCCCGATGTATTCCCAGATATCCATCTCGGTCCAGTTGCTGATCGGGAACACACGGATGTTCTCGCCCGCGTTCACGCGCGTGTTATAGGTGTCCCACAGTTCCGGGCGCTGATTTTTCGGGTCCCATTGTCCGAACTCGTCGCGGAAGGAGAAGATACGTTCCTTGGCGCGCGCCTTTTCTTCGTCGCGACGTGCACCGCCCAGGCAAGCATCGAAACCGAACTCCGCGATGGTCTCCAGCAACGTCACCGACTGGTACGGGTTGCGCGGCTTGCTCTCATCCTTGATGACGATGCTGCCGCGCTTGATGGAGTCCTCCAGCGAACGCACGATGAGACGCTCACCCAGATCGCTCGCCAGTTTGTCGCGGCACTCGATCACTTCCGGAAAATTGTGCTCGGTATCGATGTGCACCAACGGAAAGGGGAACTTCGCCGGACGGAACGCCTTCTCCGCCAGACGCAGCATCACGATGGAATCCTTGCCGCCGGAGAACAGTAGCGCTGGGTTTTTGCACTCGGCTGCGACCTCGCGCATGATGTGGATGGATTCGCTCTCCAGTGCGTCCAGATGGGTGAAGGTGTGTTTCGTCATATTTTTCTCTACCAGTTTCATGATGTTTCTCTATTCGTGATCAAGCGGTTTCGATCTGTTTCACGCCGGGCCGGGCAGCGATTTCGATGATGCGTGCGCGACTGGCTTGCAACGAGGTGCTACTCACTGCCTGCACGCCGCTGCCGTGCGCGACCTTGTTGCGCTGCCCGACATGCAATCCGCACTCCTTGCTCTCGGGATCCTCCCACCACCAGCGTCCGGCGCGGATATCTTCTCCTGGCGTGACGGAACGTGTGCACGGCGCGCAACCGAGGCTGGGGTAGAACTGATCGTGCAGCTTGTTGTAAGGCACATCGTTCTGGCGGATGTAGGCCCACACGTCCTTGTTGCTCCACTCCAGCAGCGGGTTGAATTTCTGCAGGCCGTTGTCCGCATCGAAACTCGATACTTCCAGCGTGCCGCGCGTCACGGCCTGGTCACGGCGCATACCTGTGATCCACGCACCCTTGTCTTTCAGGGCTCGGCGTAATGGCTCCACCTTGCGTGCAAAGCAGCAGCCTTTGCGGTTCTCGACGCTGTCGTAGAAGCCGTTGATGCCGTGCTGCGAAACATACGCCTCGACCAGTTCGCTGTTTGGGAAGTAGACGGCAAGCGGCACGTCGTAACGCTGGCGCACTTCCTGGATCAGGTCGTAGGTCTCTTTCGGCAGGCGGCCGGTATCCAGACTGAACATGGCGATGTCAGGTGCATGCTTGGCGATGAGGTCGGTCAGTACCATGTCTTCCGCACCCAGACTGTTGGCGAACACGACCGGCGTGAACTCACTGGCAGCCTGCTTCAGCACGGCCACGGTTGCATCTATCTTTTGTTGTAGATCACTCATCATGCGACTCCTCTTGCTACGCGATTGAACAATGGCGTTTCGATATCCACCGACGCCTGATATTTCACTGAGAACGTTTCGAAACTCGACAGCGCCCGCTGCATATTCTGGTCCGCGCGCATGGCGAAACTGTCAAAGCCCACGCGCTTCATATAGAACAACTGGTCCTGCAACACATCGCCCATGGCGCGCAGTTCACCGCGATAGCCATATTGCTTGCGCAAGCGGTACGCCAGCGTGTAGCCGCGACCGTCTGTGTATTTATGGATATCGATGGCGATCAGCGGGAAGCGGTTCACGTCATCCGGAATGTCCTCTGCGCGCTCCAGCCCGCCCAGCCACAGGCCCAACTCCTTGCGTGCACGCAGGGTTTCCCATTGGCAGTTCCACACCGGCAGCGGTACCAGATGATCGCCTTGAGGTACCACGATGCTGTCGGCCGCTTCGCCTTCGTGCAGACGCAACACCTGCCAACTGTCGTTCACCACTTGCTTGTCTTTGATGATTTCCATTTAAAACCTCGGCGAAAAATAGGGCAGCTCGTAAGGCACAGCGGCCTGCAATGCTTCGTAGTCCGGCAACAACAGCTTCGCGTCTTCCACTATCTGTTCGGCATAGACGAAGGTCTTGAACGGCTCGTGGCCGATGCGCTGCAGCGTGTCTATGAAACGCTCGCCGTCGAATCGCTCATTCACATACACATGCAGAAGACGGGCAATCACCGTGGGGATCTGCGCGAACGAGAACGAGCGACCGATGATCTTGCCGATGATTGCCGGCGTGCCTGGATTGCCGCCGATAGTCACCTGGTACCACTCCTCGCCAGACTTATCCACGCCGAGGATGCCGATATGCGCCACATGGTGGTGGCCGCAGGCGTTCACGCAACCCGAGATGTTCAGGTCGATGTCGCCAATGTCGTGCAGATAGTCGTAATCCTCGAAACGCACGGCGATGGCTTTGGCCAGCGAGATGGAACGCGCGTTGGCCAGCGTGCAGAAATCCGCTCCGGGGCAGCAGACGATGTCGGTCAGCAGGCCGATGTTGGGCGTCGCCAGACCGGCCGCTTTCGCTTCCTGCCACAACGCGTACAGGTCGGACTGTTTCACGTCGGCCAGCACCAGATTCTGCAAGTGAGAGACGCGCAGTTCGCCGAAGCTGTAGTGGTCGGCCAGCGCCGCCGCCACGTCGAGCTGGTCGGCGCTGATGTCGCCGGGCGCCCGGCCGGGATGCTTGAGCGACAGCCACACGGCGGCGTAGCCATCCACCTTGTGCGCGGTGACGTTGCGCTGCACCCAGTTGGCGAATGCCTTGTCGTCGCGCTGCGCTGCTTCGAAGGAGGCGTCGATCTGCGGCAAGATTTCATAGGCGGGTGCCGTGAACGCTGCGCTCACGCGCGCCACTTCGGCTTCGGTCAATGTCGAAGGGCCGTCCTTGTGCAACTGCCATTCCGTTTCCACCTGACGGCGGAATTCCCCGATACCGATGGCCTGCACCAAAATCTTGATGCGCGCCTTGTACAGATTGTCGCGGCGGCCGAATTCGTTATACACACGCACGATGGCTTCCATATAGGTCAGCAGATGCTGCCAGGGCAGGAAGGCGACCAGCTCCTGACCGATGATGGGCGTGCGTCCCAGGCCGCCACCGACCAGGATGCGGAATCCCAATTCGCCCTGCGCGTTCTTCACCACTTGTACGCCGACGTCGTTGATCTCGATCGCGGCACGATCCTCGCTCGCACCGCTGACCGACACCTTGAACTTGCGCGGCAGGAAGGCGAACTCCGGATGGAAGGTGCTCCACTGGCGCAATATCTCGGCGAACGGGCGCGGGTCGATGAGTTCGTCGCGCGCCACACCTGCTAACTCGTCCGAAGTAATGCTGCGGATGCAACTGCCCGAAGTCTGGTTGGCATGCATCTCAACCTCGGCCAGCTCGGCCAGGATCTTGGGTGTGTCTTCCAGCTTGAGCCAGTTGAACTGGATGTTCTGGCGCGTACTCAAATGGCCGTAACCCCGGTCGTAGGTGCGCGCGATGTGTGCCAGTTGGTGCACTTGTGCGCTGCTTGCCAAACCATAGGGGATGGCGATACGCATCATGTAACCGTGCACCTGCATGTAGATTCCGTTCTGCAAACGCAGCACACGAAAATCGTCTTCCTTCAGCTCGCCGGACAGGCGGCGACGCACCTGGTCGCTGTATTGCGCGACGCGCTCGGCGGTCAGCTGGTGATCGAATTTGTCATAGCGGTACATCACTGTGCCTCGTCTGAATAATGTTTGGAAACCGGCAGCTTCAGCGCGGCTTCCAGCGGGAACTTCGCACCGAAGGCGAGGATGTGCGCCACGTCGTCGTCCTCGTCATGGCGCAGGGCCTGACCGATATACGCATGCTCGCCACTCTGGCCGACCACCACACCGACGCGTCCGCCGCAGGCGTTGAACCAGCTCACTTGCTTGGGTTTATTGGGGGCGTTCTTGCTCATGTCTTTTCCTTCACTCGAATCAATTCAAAGCCAGTCGTGTGCCGATGAGCAGCAGCATCACCGCCAATATCGGGCGCAATACTTTTTCCGGCACTTTTGCGGACAGGTGGCTGCCGATGTAGATGCCCGGCAGGGAGCCCAGCAGCAGACTGCCCAGCAACACGAAGTCCACCGTACCCAAGGTCATGTGACCCAGACCTGCCACGGCGGTCAGCGGCACGGCATGGGCGATATCGGTGCCCACCACTTTCACAGTGGTCAGGCGCGGGTAGAGGAACAACAAGGCGACCGTGCCCAGCACACCGGCACCGATGGAGGAGATGGTGACCAGCACGCCGACGATGGCACCGGTGACGATGGTGGCGGCCGGCAGATGACGGTGATGAAGTTCAGCCACTGTGCCGTCCTCACGCTGCGCCAGCTTCTGGATGCGGTCTTTGAACAACAGCGCGGCGGCGGTCAGCAACAGGGCGACACTGAGCACGCCGGTCACCAAACCTGTGAGCGACTTCTCATCCAAGCCCAGCAACTTGAAAGCGAGAATGGTGAGTAGCGCGGCGGGCAGACTGCCCAGACTGAGCAGGCCGACGATCTTCCATTCCACCGTGCCGTTGCGGCCATGCACCCAGCCGCCCAGCGCCTTGGTGATAGAGGCATACAGCAGGTCGGTACCGACAGCTGTTGCAGGTGACACGCCGAAGAACAGCACCAGCAACGGTGTCATCAGCGAACCGCCACCGACGCCGGTCACCCCGACGATCAGCCCGACCAGAAAACCCGAGATTGTGTACAACCAGTCCATTGCCCCATACCGTGTTCATTCAAGATGGAGCGCATTCTAGGTGCGCAGCCTTATATCGTTAAATACTTTTATGTTAGTATCTTATAACCCAATAACATATAAGAACCTGCCATGAACCTGCAGCAATTGCGTTACTTGAACGAGATCGTGCGTTGCGAGCTGAACATCTCGGATGCGGCCAGCGCGCTGTACACCTCTCAACCCGGCGTGAGCAAACAGATCAAATTGCTGGAAGAAGAACTCGGCATCGACATCTTTGTGCGCAACGGCAAGCGCGTCGTTGCCATCACCGATCCGGGCAAAGCGGTGCTGGAGATCGCCCGGCGCGTACTGCACGAGACGGACAACCTGAGACAGGTGGGGCAGGAATTCAAACGACAAGACAGCGGCTCGCTCACCATCGCCACCACCCACACACAGGCGCGCTATGCGCTGCCGCAGGTGGTCAAGGCATTCACGCAGACCTACCCCGAGGTCAAACTCGGCCTGCATCAGGGCAGCCCAACGCAGATCGCCGAACAGGTATTGAGCGGCGAGGTCGACATCGGCATCGCCACTGAGAGTCTGGCACTTTACGACGAGCTAGTGACCCTACCCTGCTATGAATGGCATCACTGCGTGGTCGTGCCGCCCAAACACCCGCTGCTGGATGAGAAGCGCCTGACGCTGAAGAAGCTGGCGCAATATCCCATCATCACTTATGACTTCGCCTTCACCGGCCGCAACAAGATCAACCAGGCGTTCAGCGAAGCAGGCCTGGAACCCAACATCGCACTCACCGCCATCGATGCCGACGTGATCAAGACCTATGTCGAACTCGGACTGGGGGTCGGCATCGTGGCGCAGATGGCCTTCATCCCGGATCGCGACCGCCATCTGCGCATGATCGATGCCGGCCATCTGTTCCAGCCCAGCACCACGCGCATCGCCATCCGCCAGAACCAGTACCTGCGCGGCTTCGGCTACCATTTCATCGAACTGTTCGCACCACACCTGACGCGCGATGTGATCGCACAGGCACTGCACCAGAAGAGCTAGGTGTTTACCGATGGATGAGCAGCTTCCTGCAAACGCAGCTGCTGCACCCCGCTCAACAGATCAAACTGTGGCGGCAATGCAGGAAATATCAACGACAGATAGACTCAGGCGATATAGAGCAGGATCGCGCAGTAGTGCAGGGCACTACCGGCCAGCACGAACAGATGCCAGATGCCGTGACCGTGTTTGAAGCGTTGATCGTAGAGATAGAACAGGATGCCGACGGTGTAGGCAACACCGCCCGCCAGCAGCCAGGAGAATCCCGCCCAAGACAAAGCGGATACCAGCGGTTTGACGGCGACCAGCGCGACCCAGCCCATGAGGATGTAGATCACCATCGACACCCAGCGCGCCTTGCCGGCCCGCCACAGTTCCTGGAATATCCCCAGCAACGCCAGCCCCCACACCACCCCGAACAGCGACCATCCCCACGGTCCGCGCAGACTGACCAAGGCGAACGGCGTGTAACTGCCGGCGATCAACAGGTAGATGGAGTTGTGATCCAGCTTGCGCAGGATCAGCTTGAACTTCCCCTTGCGCGCGTTGTGATACAGCGTGGAAGAGCTATACAACAGCACCAGCGTCGCGCCATAGATGGAAAAACTGACGACCTTCCACGCATCGCCGCTGAGCGCGCCCAGCACGATGAGCACCACCCCGCCGATCAGTGCAAGGATCGCACCGACCAGATGGCTAATGGTATTGAACCGCTCACCGCGCTCCATCGCGCTTTAATGCCGGCAGCCTCATCACTGGCCGAGTGAACCGGCTTGATGACGCTCAATCACGCTGTCGATGAACTTGCGCAGGAAGCCCTCGGTCTGCGAACTGTGGAAGCGGTCGATCTCGACGCCGTGACTGTAGGCGATAACGGTCGGAAAACCGCGCACCTTGTGCTTGCCGGCGATGCGCATGTTCTCGTCGGCATCGACCACACCCAGATAGAACTTGCCATCGTAGTCGAACACCATCTTATGCAGCAGCGGTGCCAGCACCTTGCACGGCGCGCACCATTCCGCGCTGATGTCCATCAACACCGGCAGTTCGTGCGAACGCGTCACCACCAGCTCTTCGAAGCTGTCTTCTTCCACGTTATATGAATAGTCGCTCACTACTTGCTCTCCTTACTCAAATCAATTCGCGCCGCGTTTGTAAAAGTCGCGCGGGCGGAATCCCAACACGATCAGCACGACGAAATACACCGTCGCACCGCCCACTACCAATGCAGTCAGATGCAGGATGCGCGCCCAGCCTTGCGCTTGCAGCCAGTGCGCTTCGCTGCCCATGCCGAACCACAGGCTCACGGCCAATGCGGTCACGGCCAGTAGCAGCTTGAGCATGAACTTGAGCCAGCCCGGCTCCGGCTGGTAGATGCCGCGCTTGCGCAGGAAATAGAACAGGATGGCGGAGTTGAGACAGGCGGCCAGACCGATGGACAGGGCAAGGCCCGCATGCGCCAGATCGAGGCCGAACACGAACCATACGTTCATCGCCTGAGTGGCCAGCAAAGTGACGATGCCGATCTTGACCGGGGTTCTAATGTCCTGTTTGGCATAGAAACCGGGGGCCAATATCTTCACCAGGATCAAACCGAGCAAGCCGATGCTGTATCCGACCAAGGCGTCGCGCGACATCATCACATCGTGCGCGCTGAATTCACCATGCTGAAAGAAGGTCGCCAGCAGCGGCGTGGCGATCATGCCCAGTGCCAGCGCGGCAGGCAGCGCCAGCAGCAAGGTCAGGCGCAAGCCCCAGTCCAGCAGCTTCGAGTATTCCGCCACGTTGCCATCGGCATGACAACGCGACAGCGACGGCAACAGGATAGTGCCCAAGGCCACGCCCAGCAGGCCGGTGGGGAATTCCATCAAACGATCGGCGTAGTACAACCATGACACGCTGCCCGCCACCAGGAAGGAAGCGAAGATTGTGTTGAGGATGAGGCTGATCTGCGCGATGGAGACACCGAACACCGCCGGCCCCATCTGTTTGATGACACGCCACATGCCTGCATCCTTCAGGCTGAAGCGGATACGCGGCAGCATGCCGATCTTCTTCAGGAACGGCAGTTGGAAGCCCAACTGCACGATGCCCGCCACGAACACCGCCCAGGCCAGTGCAAGGATGGGTGGGTCGAAATACGGTGCCGCCCACAACGCGCCGCCGATGAAGCACACGTTGAGCAGGATGGGGGCGAAGGCCGGCACCCAGAACTTGTTATAGGTATTGAGGATGCCCGCCGCCACGGCGACCAGCGAGATGAAGAAGATGTAAGGCGAGGTGATGCGCAGCAATTGCACGGTCAAGTCGAATTTCTGCGGGTCGCTGGCGAAACCGGGGGCACTTATATATACGAGGACGGGCGCGGCAATGATGCCGACCAGTGTCACCACGAACAGGATCAATGCCAGCATGGTGGTCACGTGGTCGACCAGCAGCTTGGTCTCCTCCTCGCCGCGCCGACTTTTGTATTCGCCGAAAATAGGCACAAAGGCCTGCGAGAACGCGCCTTCCGCAAACAGGCGGCGCAGCAGATTGGGCAGTTTGAAGGCGACAAAGAAGGCATCCGTCGCCGCGCCCGCACCGAACACCCGCGCGATCAGCACATCGCGCACGAAAGCCAGGATGCGCGAGACCAGCGTGAGGCTGCTGATCGCGGCGAGTGCCTTCAGCAGGTTCATGCCTTACCAGCCATTCTTCTTGGGATCTCTGCGTTCCATGCCGAGCGTCGGGAACAAACCGGTCTCGCCCGCATCGGCGCGATTGCGCCCGGCCCGCACCTGCAGTTCGTTGCTGACGATGAACTGGCGCACCTGCTCAAAACCTTTGGGGTCGGCAGTTTCCAGCGAGAAGCGCACCACCACGGAAGAAACTCCCTGAATCGTGGCCGGATGGACATAAGAGGAATAGACGGTGCGGCCATCCTTGCCAGTCGTCGACAACATGTCGCTCAGACGCTCGTTCCAGTTGGATGGACGGAACGTGACGCCTTCCTTATTGACGCCCTGAATCACGAATTCGGCCAGTTCGGGTACTCGTTTGATCTTTTCCAGCAATTTGGGTCGCTTCCGTGCGAATATGACGGCGCGCATTGTAGCACCGCCCCCGACACCCCACTTCCCACGGGCTTGCGGGCGGGCAAAACAATATCTTGCAAAAGACCGGGGCCGTACCTATAATGCGCGCCTTTTTACGCAAGCCGAATCCCTAGGAGTCATAACATGGCCAACACTGCACAAGCGAGAAAACGCGCACGCCAAGCTGAGAAACAGCACACACACAACACGACATTGCGCTCCGAGATGCGCACTGCCATCAAGAAAGTGATCAAAGCCGTCGCCGCTGGCGACAAGGCTGCGGCGCAGGCTGTTTACCAAGCTTCCACCAGCGTGGTCGACTCCATCGCCGACAAGAAGATCATCCACAAGAACAAGGCAGCCCGCCATAAGAGCCGCCTGTCCGCTGCCATCAAGGCAATGGCCTGATCTATCGCAGATAAGTTCTGCGACCAATCAAGGCCGACAGCGCTGTCGGCCTTTTTTGTTTATAGTTCCAGCATCAGAGAAGCAACAAGACCAGAAAGCTTGTCATGTCACATTTGATGAACACCTATGCACGGCAACCCGTCGCCTTCACCCACGGTGAAGGCGTATGGCTCTTCGACAGCAACGGCAAGCGCTATCTGGATGCGCTGTCCGGCATCGCCGTCAACACCTTGGGCCACGCCCATCCCGAATTCACTGCGGCGCTTTCGGCACAGATCGGCAAGCTGATCCACGTCTCCAACGTCTACCAGATCCCCGAGCAGGAACGCATCGCCGACAAGCTTTGCGAACTGTCCGGCATGCAGGAAGCCTTCCTGTGCAACTCCGGCTGCGAGGCGAACGAAGCCGCCATCAAGCTGGCGCGCATGTATGGCCACAGCAAGGGCATCGACATCCCCAATATCATCGTGATGGAGAAATCCTTCCACGGACGCACACTGGCGACACTCTCCGCCACCGGCAACCGAAAGGTGCAGGCCGGTTTCGAACCGCTGGTGAAAGGCTTCGTGCGCGTGCCGTACGACGATCTCACCGCCGTCGAGCAGGTCGCCGCCAATAATCCCGACGTCGTCGCCATCCTGGTTGAACCGATCCAGGGCGAAGGCGGCATCCGCATCCCGGACGCGGCTTATCTGCAGGGCCTGCGCAAGATCTGCGACGCCAACGGCTGGCTGCTGATGCTGGACGAAGTGCAAAGCGGCATCGGCCGCACCGGCAAATGGTTCGCCCACCAGCACACCGGCATCACACCGGACGTGATGACGCTGGCCAAAGGCCTGGGCTCGGGCGTGCCGGTGGGCGCCTGCCTGACAGCAGGCAAGGCGACCGGCACGTTCAAACCGGGTAACCACGGTTCCACCTTCGGCGGCAACCCACTGGCCTGCACCGCCGCACTGACCACGCTGACCATCATGGAAAAGCAGAACCTGCCAGCCCATGCCGCCACACTGGGCGCATGGATCCAGCAGCAGTTGCAAGCGCGGCTGGGAAGCGTGAAAGGTGTGGTCGCCGTGCGCGGATCGGGCCTGATGATCGGCATCGAACTGAACAAACCCTGCGGCGAACTGGTCGGCAAGGCGCTGGAAAGCGGCCTGCTCATCAACGTCACGGCCGACAGCGTGGTGCGTCTGCTACCGTCGCTGGTCTACACCCAGACCGAAGCGCAACAACTGGTGGACATGCTGTGTCCGCTGATCGAATCGTTGCTGATGCAGGAGTAGTCATGAGCGAGCTCAAGCACTTCCTGCAATTCAAGGATCTCACCCGCGAAGAGTTCGAATACCTGTTCGAGCGCACCCGCATCATCAAGGAACGCTTCAAGGGCTATCAAAAATACTGGCCGCTTGAAGACCGCACACTGGTGATGATCTTTGAGAAGGCCAGCACGCGCACACGCCTGTCGTTCGAGGCAGGCATGCACCAGCTCGGCGGCTCGGCCATCTATCTGAACACGCGCGACTCGCAACTCGGCCGCGGTGAACCGGTGGAGGATGCTGGCCAGGTCATCTCGCGCATGAGCGACATCGTGATGATCCGCACTTTCGAGCAGGACATCATCGAACGCTTCGCGCGCAACTCGCGCGTGCCGGTGATCAACGGTCTGACCAACGAATACCACCCCTGCCAGATTCTGGCCGACATCTACACCTACATCGAACATCGCGGCTCGATCAAGGGCAAGACCGTGGCGTGGATCGGCGACTCCAACAATATGTGCAACACCTGGTTACAGGCGGCCGAGATCCTCGATTTCAACGTACACGTCTCCACCCCGCCGGGCTACGAAGTAGAACCCGAGCGTGCAGGCCTGTACGGCACCGAGCATTACGAAGAGTTTTCTGATCCGATGGAAGCCGCCAGCGGCGCCGACCTGGTCACCACCGACGTGTGGACATCGATGGGCTTCGAGGCCGAGAACGAAGAACGCATGCGCGACTTTGCCGATTGGCAGGTTGACGGAGACATGATGCGCGTCGCAGCCAAAGACGCGATCTTCATGCACTGCCTGCCCGCCCACCGTGGCGAGGAAGTGAGCGCGGAAGTCATCGACGGTTCGCAATCCGTGGTATGGGACGAAGCAGAGAATCGCCTGCACGTGCAAAAGGCACTGATGGAATACCTGTTGTTGGGGAAACTCGACAAATAAGGTGGCACCGTGAAAGACACCCTGAAGCCCGGCATTCGTTACGAACACCGCTTCGTCATTCCGCCGACGAAGACGGTTCCCGCGCTTTACCCCGAATCACCAGAATTTCAGGCCATGCCGGAGGTGTTCGCTACCGGCTTCATGGTCGGCTTCCTCGAATGGGCATGCATCATGTGCCTCATGCCGCATTTGGACTGGCCGACCGAACAATCGCTGGGCACCCACATCAACGTCAGCCACGAGGCGGCAACACCACCGGGGCTTGAAGTCACCGCCACCGTCGAACTGACAGCCGTGGAGGGCAGACGTCTCACTTTCGCCGTTTCGGCGCATGACGGCGTGGATCTGATCGCACGCGGCACACACGAACGCTTCGTGATCGACAGGATGCGCTTCGATGACAAGTTGCAAAGCAAACGCAAAGATACTTAAACAAATCAACCAACATTGACAGGAACATCATGAGCGACATCAAAAAAGCAGTACTGGCCTATTCTGGCGGCCTCGACACCTCGGTCATCCTCAAGTGGCTGCAAGATACTTACCAGTGTGAAGTGGTCACCTTCACCGCCGACCTCGGTCAGGGCGAAGAGCTGGAACCGGCACGCCAGAAAGCGTTGAAATTCGGCATCCCGGCAGAGAACATCTTCATCGACGACCTGCGCGAAGAATTCGTGCGCGATTTCGTGTTCCCGATGTTCCGCGCCAACACCGTGTACGAGGGCGAATACCTGCTGGGTACTTCCATCGCGCGCCCGCTGATCGCCAAGCGCCTGATCGAGATCGCCGACATGACCGGCGCGCAAGCCATCTCGCACGGCGCGACCGGCAAGGGCAACGACCAGGTGCGTTTCGAACTGGGTGCCTATGCGCTGAACCCGAACATCCAGATCATCGCGCCGTGGCGCGAGTGGGACTTGCTAAGCCGCGAGAAGCTGATGGCCTATGCCGAGAAGCACGGTATCCCGGTCGACATGAAGCACAAGCAGGGCGGCTCGCCCTACTCCATGGACGCCAACCTGCTGCACATCTCCTACGAAGGCCGCCATCTGGAAGACCCGGCCGCCGAGGCGGAAGAGAGCATGTGGCGCTGGACCTTGTCGCCGGAGAAAGCCCCGGATGCGGCCGAATATCTGGACATCGAATTCGAGCATGGCGACATCGTGGCGCTGAACGGTACCCCCATGACGCCCGCAGAGGTTTTGCGCAATCTGAACACACTGGGCGGCAAGCACGGCATCGGCCGTCTCGATCTGGTCGAGAACCGCTACGTCGGCATGAAGTCGCGCGGCTGCTACGAGACCCCCGGCGGCACCATCATGCTGAAGGCGCACCGCGCCATTGAGTCCATCACCCTGGACCGCGAAGTCGCCCACCTGAAGGACGACCTGATGCCGCGCTACGCCAGCATGATCTATAACGGTTACTGGTGGGCACCGGAGCGCATCGCCCTGCAGAAGCTGATCGACCACACCCAACAGTCCGTCAACGGCTGGGTACGCGTGAAGCTGTACAAGGGCAACGTGATCGTGGTCGGCCGCGATTCCAAGACCGACTCGCTGTTCGATTCGAGCATTGCCACTTTCGAAGACGACAAGGGTGCCTACGACCAGAAGGATGCAGGCGGCTTCATCAAGCTGAACGCGCTGCGCATGCGCATCGCGGCGAACCTGCAGAAGAGGAAGTAAATCACAGCAAAGGGGGCGTCATGCTGTACGAACTGACCGGAGACATATTGCTGAGCGAGGCCCGTGCCATCGTGCACGGCGTCGCACCCAACGACGATTTCCATCAAGGTCTGGCTCTGCAATTGCGTGAACGCATGCCGGCCTTGTACAAGGATTTTCGCCATTATTGCCAGACCCAGCACCCAAAGTCCGGCAGTAAGTGGGTGTGGATGAGTGCCGATGGCCGTTTCATCGTCAACCTATTCACCCAGGACGGCGCCTATGCGCACGGCAGCAAACCAGGCCACGCCTCCCTTTCGCACGTCAACCATGCGCTGCATGCCCTGCGCGGATTCGCTCAGAAAGAGAAGTTGACCAGCATGGCACTGCCCCGCCTCGCTTGCGGTGTGGGCGGTCTGGACTGGGATGACGTGAGGCCTCTGATCGAGAACCAGCTCGGCGACCTCGACATCACCGTCTATCTGTATGTGAATTATCAACAAGGCATCAAAGCCAACGAACCCAAGTAGTCATCAACAGAAAAAGGAATCCAGCATGTCGGACAATTTCGATAACGTCAGCGTCGGTAAAAAATCCAACGTATTCTTCGACGGCAAGTGTGTATCGCACTCGGTGTTTTTCCCGGACGGTTCGCGCAAGACGGTGGGCGTAGTGCTGCCCAACAGCCAGCTCACCTTTAACGTCGGCGTGCCGGAACTGATGGAGATCACCGCAGGCGAATGCTCAGTGAAGATCGCCGGAGAGTCCGCGTTCAAGACATACACCGCAGGCAGCAGCTTCAAAGTGGCCGAGAACAGCAGCTTCGACATCCATACCGGCGCGGATGCTGTCGATTACGTTTGCAGTTTTGGTTGATACCAACCTGAAGGTAAGTTTCCGCCGCAACACACCGCGTTGCGGCGTGTTGTGGTTAAGTTAACTATTAAGGAATAACCATGCCATCTTTCGATATCGTTTCCGAAGTAGAGAAGACCGAAGTCAAGAACGCGGTCGAGCAGACCAACAAGGAAGTCGGCACGCGTTTCGACTTCAAAGGTAGCGACGCGCACGTGGAGCAGGCGGAACTGGTGCTGACAGTGCATGCCGATACCGAATTCCAGATGAATCAGGTTCAGGACATCCTGAACGGCAAGCTGACCAAGCGCGGCGTGGACATCAAGTGCCTCGATATCAGCGACAAGATCGAGAAGGTCAGCGGTAACAAAGTCAAGCGCGCCTGCACCGTCAAGGTCGGCGTGGAGATCGAACTGGCGAAGAAGATCGTCAAACTGATCAAGGACAGCAAACAGAAGGTGCAGGCCAGCATCCAAGGCGACACCGTGCGCGTGACCGGCAAGAACCGCGACGATCTGCAGGCCGCTATCGCCTTCATCAAGAAATCCATCACCGACTTCCCGCTGCAATACCAGAACTTCCGCGACTGATCGTCATGTCGAACAGCATCGACGCGTACATAGAGTTCTCGTTCAAGGGCGAGGATTACGAATTTCATTCCACGCTCGATCTGGACCAGCAACTGGAGCGACATATGTCGCTCGAATCCATGCACCACGTGCTGGCAGTGGAACACGGCATCGACACCTACTCCTATCTGTTCGAAGTGATGCAGGTAGCGGATATCCAGTATGACAATCCGCAAGGCCGCGCCGTGGAATATCTCCACGACGGCGAGTTCGATTTCGAGGCCTACGCCGAAGAGAACACGACCGACGCCCTGCTCGCCCCGCTGCAGGCAATCGCCTTGCGCGAGATGGGCGTTGAGGATCTGGAACAGCAACCGAACCTCAAGCAAGCGCTGCTGCGCGCTTATCGTCTGGGCCTGGAGCAGAACAGCCACAAGCGCTGACTCTGTTGCGGCGCTTTTGAGTGGCGCACCAACTTGCGGCAGCATCTCAACGGAGGACTAGCATGCATTCAGTATTGGTTCTATTCGCCAACGGCAGTGAAGAACTGGAAACCGTTTCCATCGTCAACATCCTGCGCCGCGCAGGCGTGAACGTGACACTGGCCGGGCTGGAAGCCGGTCCTTTGCGCGGCAGCCGCCTGACCGTATTGCTGCCCGATACCACGCTGGATGCAGTCCTGACACAGCACTACGACATGCTGGTGCTACCCGGCGGGCAGCCCGGCACCAATAATCTCAAAGCCGATGCACGGGTACTGAAGCTGGCCAAGGACATGTATGGCGACGGGCGCTACGTCTGCGCCATCTGTGCCGCGCCCTCGGTGCTCGCCACTGCGGGGCTGCTCGACGGCAAGCAAGCCACCAGTTTTCCCGGTGCACTCGATCCCTTTCCGCAAGTACGACGCCAGCCACAGGCCGTCGTCGAAGACGGAAAACTGATCACTTCGCGCGGCCCGGGCACCGCGATGGATTTCGCGCTGACACTGGTCGATCGCCTGTGCGGCCACGCAAAACGTGTGGAAGTGGAAGCCGGACTGGTGCGCTGATGCCCGACACCCGTATTCAGGCGCGGCGGATGCGCAAACTGCCGCCGGTCATTCTTGCCTTGCTGCTGCAACTCGCGGCTTTCCTGCTGGTGACATTCTCCGTTCGCCTGTTCGCGCTTGTTCTATCGCCCTTCATCTTCGCGATGACTTGCGGTGTACTTGCGACGGCGTTCAGTCATCTGGCCAAGCAAGCACGCTGGTGGCTGCCCATCCAGTTGCTGTTCGTGCCCGCACTGGTGATCACGCTCAATACGAACATACCGCCCGTCGTTTTCCTGCTCGCCTTCCTGCTCATGCTGTTGCTGTACTGGAGCACCTTCCGCACGCAGGTACCGCTCTACCTTTCCAGTAATAAAGTGTGGCAGGCACTGGAGACACAGCTGCCTGTCGACCAACCGTTCGATTTCATCGATCTGGGCTCCGGTATCGGCGGTGTATTGACGCATCTTTCGCGCACCCATCCGCAAGGGACGTTCCACGGCGTTGAAACAGCCCCCCTGCCATTTGCATGGAGCTGGTTGCGCATCAAGCTCGGCGGCTATCGCAACTGCCATGTGTACTGGCGCAGTCTGTGGGATTGCGACCTGGCCAGATATGACGTGGCATTCGCCTATCTGTCGCCCGTGCCGATGGCTGCGCTTTGGGAAAAAGTGCAGAACGAGATGAAGCCGGACAGTCTGTTCATCAGCAACACCTTTTCTGTCGCCGATCATCAGCCACATAGAATCCTGAAAACCGACGACTTGCATCACTCTGAACTCTATGTATGGCGCAAATGAATCGCTTTATATCAGGCGCTTACGAAGCACTCGGCAAAACGCTTCCCAAGCCGGAATTTTTTCGCTAGGATGCCTCCCGTCCAAGTTGCACTTCAAAGCGCCATAGCGCGCCCAGACATAAAACCCCTTCAATAACGACGAGAAAAAACATGAGCGAGCACATCCGTTACATTACCGACGACACATTCACCGCTGAAGTTCTGCAATCTCCGTTGCCAGTATTGGTGGACTACTGGGCTGAATGGTGCGGCCCCTGCCGCATGATCGCCCCCATCCTGGACGAAGTCTCCCAGGAATATGCAGGCCGACTGAACGTCGCCAAACTGAACGTGGACGAGAACCAGCAGACACCCCAGAAATACGGCGTACGCGGTATCCCCACCCTGATGCTGTTCAAAAACGGCAACATCGAAGCCACCAAGGTCGGCGCACTGTCCAAGTCGCAATTGACAGCGTTCATTGACAGCCACATCTAAACACTTTAGTCTCCCGCCCGCACTTGCCTGTTTCGTCCTGAAACACTGATACAAAACCAAGAAAAGACAGACACGGCAACTCGGCGCGGGAACATCCGCAACCTGTAATCCACCTCCTGCAAGACTCCTACAACTTTGCGTTCAATCGCAACATCCTGATCATGCATCTATCCGATATCAAGACCAAACACATTACCGAACTGGTGGAAATGGCAGTTACCAACCAGATCGACAACGCCAACCGTATGCGCAAGCAGGACCTGATCTTCGCATTGCTGAAGAACCAGGCCAAGAAAGGCGAAAGCATCTTCGGCGAAGGCACGCTGGAAGTGCTGCCGGACGGCTTCGGTTTTCTGCGCTCGCCGGACACCTCCTACCTGGCCGGCCCTGACGACATCTACGTCAGCCCCAGCCAAGTACGACGCTTCAATCTGCATACCGGCGATTCCATCGAAGGCGAGATCCGCACGCCCAAGGAAGGCGAGCGTTATGTGGCACTGGTCAAGGTAGACAAGGTCAACGGTGAACCGCCGGAGAACGCCAAGAACAAGATCCTGTTCGAGAACCTGACGCCGCTGTTCCCGACGAAACAGATGTGTCTGGAGCGCGACATCCGCGCCGAAGAGAATATGACCGGGCGCATCATCGACATCGTCGCCCCCATCGGCAAAGGCCAGCGCGGTTTGCTGGTGGCTTCGCCCAAGTCCGGCAAGACAGTGATGCTGCAACATATCGCCCACTCGATCTCGGCCAACAATCCGGATGCGACATTGATCGTGCTGCTCATCGACGAGCGCCCTGAAGAAGTGACCGAGATGAGCCGCACCGTGCGCGGCGAAGTGGTCGCCTCCACCTTCGACGAACCGGCCACCCGTCACGTGCAAGTCGCCGAGATGGTGCTGGAAAAAGCCAAACGTCTGGTCGAGCACAAGAAGGACGTGGTCATCCTGCTCGACTCCATCACCCGTCTGGCGCGCGCTTACAACACCGTGATCCCCTCTTCCGGCAAGGTATTGACCGGGGGTGTGGATGCCAACGCGCTACAGCGCCCCAAACGCTTCTTCGGTGCGGCACGCAACATCGAGGAAGGCGGTTCGCTGACCATCATCGCCACGGCACTGGTCGACACCGGCAGCCGCATGGACGATGTGATCTACGAGGAATTCAAGGGCACCGGCAATATGGAGATCCATCTGGATCGCCGCATGGCCGAGAAGCGCATCTATCCGGCCATCAACGTCAACCGCTCCGGCACCCGCAAGGAAGAATTGCTGATCAAGCCCGAGTTGCTGCAGCGCATCTGGCTGCTGCGCAAGCTGATCTACCCCATGGACGAGCTGGAAGCCATGGAATTCCTGCTGGACAAGGTCAAAGCGACCAAGAACAACGCGGAATTCTTTGATTCCATGAAGCGTTGATCCACTAAAGAAAAGGTTTTGACGCGAAAGGCGATTTGGGTATAATGCGCGCCTTTCGGAAAAACCGTAGTTATCAGTGAAGGCTAACCTTCAGGTTATGCCGCAACTAAAAACCGCAGTTATTCAGTGGAGGCTAACCCTCTGGTTATGCCGTAACTAAAAACCGCATCAAGCGAGGTAGTCATGTACGCAGTTATCAAAACCGGTGGCAAGCAGTACCGTGTTGTCCAAGGTGAAACACTCAAGATCGAAACCGTTGCCGGTGATGTCGGCGGCGAAATCGTGCTGGACAAAGTGCTGGCAGTCGGCGACGGCGAAGGCATCAAGATCGGCAAGCCGATGCTGGAGGGCGCCACAGTCAAGGCGACCATCATCTCCAACGGTCGTCACGACAAAGTGACCATCTTCAAGATGCGTCGCCGTAAGCACTACCAGAAGCACCAGGGACATCGTCAGAACTACACCGAGATCCGCATCGACGGCATCTCCGCTTAATAAAGGAGCTATAACATGGCATCGAAAAAAGGCGGCGGCAGTACCAGTAACGGCCGCGACTCGCACTCGAAACGACTCGGCGTAAAACGCTACGGCGGCGAACTGATCAGCGCGGGCAGCATCATCATCCGTCAGCGCGGCACTCAAGTTCACGCAGGCGACAACGTCGGCATGGGCAAGGACCACACCCTGTTCGCAAAGGCTACCGGTACCGTGCAATTTGCGGTCAAGGGCGCCCTGAAGCGCAAGACAGTCAGCATCGTTCCCGCATAATCCCGGCGAACAGCTAGAATGAGCCCTATCGCAAGATAGGGCTTTTTTATTTGCCCTCCGGCAACCCAGAACGAACAGCGCAGGACACACATGAAATTCATCGACGAATCGAAGATCGAAGTGATCGCAGGCAACGGCGGCAACGGTGCGGCCAGCTTTCGTCGCGAGAAATACATCGCCAAGGGCGGCCCAGACGGCGGCGACGGCGGGCGCGGCGGCAGTGTGATCGCGGTTGCGGATCGCAACATCAACACGCTGGTGGACTATCGTTTCGCGCGCATGCACCGTGCCAAGAATGGCGAATCGGGACGCGGCGCCGACTGTTACGGCAAGGGCGCGGACGACATCATCCTGCGCATGCCGGTCGGCACCGTCATCACCGACATCAACACCGGCCAGGTCATTGCCGACCTGGCGCTCGACGGCGAGCGCACCATACTCGCCCAAGGCGGCGCGGGCGGGCTCGGCAACCTGCATTTCAAATCCAGCACCAACCGCTCTCCGCGCCAATGCACGCCCGGCGAAGAAGGCGAGCGGCGCGAGCTGCAACTGGAACTGAAGGTGCTGGCCGACGTCGGCCTGTTGGGCATGCCCAATGCCGGCAAATCCACCTTCATCCGTTCCGTGTCTGCGGCTCGCCCGAAAGTGGCGGACTACCCGTTCACCACCCTGCATCCGAATCTCGGTGTGGTGCGCGTCTCCGAAGAGAAAAGCTTCGTGATCGCCGACATCCCCGGCCTGATCGAGGGCGCGGCCGAAGGGGCCGGGCTGGGTCATCAGTTCCTGCGCCATCTGGCGCGCACGCGCCTGCTGCTGCATCTGGTGGACATCGCACCGCTGCACGAGGGCACCGACCCTGTACAGGAGGCGCACGCCATCCTCAACGAACTGCGCAAATACGACGAAACGCTGTACGACAAACCGCGCTGGCTGGTACTGAACAAGCTCGATCTGCTGGAGGACAAGGAAGCGACCGTGCGTGCCTTCCTCGACGAATTCGGCGAGGACACGCGCTGGTTCGCCATCTCCGCCATCAATGGCGAGGGTTGCAAGGAGCTGACTTACGCCATCATGGAACATCTGAACGAAGTGGCGCGCGCCGAACAGGATGCGGTCACCGAGAGCGCACAGGAAACCGAGATCGATATCCACGACCCACTGGTATGAGAAACGTACTCACCCAAGCCAAACGTATCGTCGTAAAAGTCGGCAGCAGTCTGGTCACCAACAGCGGTGCCGGGCTGGATCTGGACGCATTGAACAATTGGGCCAAGCAGATTGCCGCACTACGCGCGAGCGGCTGTGAAGTCGTGCTGGTCTCTTCCGGCGCCATCGCCGAGGGCATGCAGCGTCTGGGTTGGAAGCAACGTCCCAGCGCCGTGCACGAATTGCAGGCAGCTGCAGCTGTTGGCCAGATGGGCTTGGTGCAAGCCTACGAAAGCTGTTTCCGCCAGCATGGTTTGCATGCAGCACAAGTGCTGCTCACCCATGCCGACCTGGCCGACCGCGAGCGCTATCTGAATGCCCGCTCGACCCTGCGCAGCCTGCTCAATCTGCGCGTCATCCCCATCATCAACGAAAACGACACCGTGGTCACCGACGAGATCAAATTCGGCGACAACGACACGCTGGGCGCACTGGTGGCCAATCTTATCGAGGCCGATGCGCTGATCATCCTCACCGATCAGACGGGTCTGTACACCGCCGATCCGCGCAAGGATGTGAACGCCACGCTCATCAGTGAAGCACTGGCCGGCAAACCGGAACTGGAAGCCATGGCCGGCGGTGCAGGCAGCCATATCGGACGCGGCGGCATGATCACCAAGATACTGGCCGCCAAACGCGCGGCACGCAGCGGCGCGCATACCGTCATCGCATCGGGACATGAGACGGATGTGCTGCCGCGCCTGTTGCAAGGCGAATCCATAGGCACCCTGCTCACCGCCAGTGCGCTGGCGCTGGATGCGCGCAAGCAATGGCTGGCGGATCACCTGCAAGTTAGCGGCAAGGTCATGCTGGATGCCGGTGCGGTGCGCGCCCTGTGCCAGGACAAAAAGAGTCTGCTGCCTATCGGCGTCACCGGCATCGGAGGCAACTTCCCGCGCGGCGCGGTGGTCGCCATCCTCGACGGCGACGGCAACGACATCGCCCGCGGCCTGGTGAACTACAGCGCCGACGAAGCGCGCCTCATCGCCAAAAAAGCCAGCAGCGAGATCGAAAAGATATTGGGCTATGTGGACGAGCCGGAGTTAATTCACAGGGACAATCTCGTTCTGCTGTAACACAGCAGAACGAGATTGCGGTGTAGGCTAACTTGCGCAGCAAGTTAAGTCGCAGAGCGACGGCCGAAGCCACAATCTGGTCTTGCTGTAACGGCAGCCACCAACATCACGCGTGATGTGACAAGACGCACGACTCGTTGTCAGCCTCGATCTGTATCGTGGCATGTTCGATGCCGAATCGCTCGTGCAATACCTCCGTCACGCTACACAGAAACGCATCCCCGGCATGTCCCTGCGGCATGACCAAGTGCGCAGTCAGCGCGACTTCCGAAGTGCTCATCGCCCACACATGCAGGTCGTGCACAGCCGTGACACCCGGCAATCCGGACAGATAACCCCGCACTTGCTCCAATTCGACCGATAAGGGCACACCGTCCAGCGACAGGTGCAGTGCTTGTCGCAATAAACCCCAAGTACCCAGCAGGATCACCAGCGCGATGAGCAGGCTGATGAACGGATCGAGCCAGTACCAGCCCGTCCACAGGAACAGTACGCCCGCAGCCACCACGCCGACCGAGACCAGCGCGTCCGCAGCCATGTGCAGGAACGCTCCGCGCAGATTCAGATCATGATGATCGCCGGACATGAACAGCCACGCGGTCACGCCGTTAACCAGCACCCCGATCGCAGCGACGACGATGACCGTCATCCCCTGCATCTCGACCGGGTGCGCGAATCGGTCGAATGCTTCCCATGCGATAGCGCCGACGGCGACCAGCAGGAGCAGCGCGTTGAACAGCGCCGCCATGATGGTGGCGCGACCGAAGCCATAGGTGTGACTACGACTCGGACGCAGGCGTGCCAGATAGTAACCGCCCCAGGCCAGCAGCAGCCCCAGCACATCGCTCAAGTTGTGACCGGCATCGGACAACAGTGCCAGAGAATCCGCCATCCAGCCGTAGAACGCCTCGACCAGCACGAACAACACATTGAGTGCGATGCCTATCGCAAAGGCACGATCGTAATTCGCGGCATGGGCGTGCGAGTGGCTCATATCTGCTTTCATTGGCGCAGCACTGCGCTCTATTCCAGCCAGCCTTCTATCTTGCGGCGATCCGGCACCCCACCCGCATGCACCACCTTGCCATCAATGACCACGCCCGGCGTGGACATGACGCCATAGCCCATGATGGCCGCGATGTCTTCCACTTTTTCCAGCACCACCTCCAGCCCTTTCGCCTTGGCGACCTCGTCGATCAGTTTCAGTGTGGCCTTGCAATTGGCACAGCCTGTGCCGAGTACCTTGATGTTCTTCATGTCACGCTCCTCCTGTAGTGCCAATAACTAACAGCATGACTGACCGGATGCGGTCGGGCTGCAACATGCAGCTTGCTCCGGCAGCGCCTTGGCGGGCGTTGTATCGCCCAGGCGCTCGGTCAGTGCCAGATCGAAACTGGCATCGAGCTTCTGCGCAGCCTCGTCACGGATATGGCGCGCGATCTCGATCACGGTCTCGATATGCTGCCGCGGCACACCATATTGCTTGAGCCGGTCGATCTTGCACAGCCCCTGCTTGGGATGGTTGGATGCGATATCCGCCGCCAGCGACACCAGCGCGACGATGGAAGGATGCAATTCAGACTCATTCATTTTCATACTCCTGTTATTCACAATCCGGCGGCAAGGCTGTTGAACAGCATGCCAGTCACCACAAATGCCGTCGCCAGATAAGCGGCAAAGATAGCCAGCAGGGGCCACTTCACCACCTTGCGCAGGATCAGCATCTCCGGGAACGAAAGCGCAACCACGGCCATCATGAACGCCAGCACCGTGCCCAGCGGCACGCCCTTCTGCAGCAACACCTCGGCGACCGGGATGATGCCGACTGCATCCGAATACAGCGGCACGCCCACCAGCACAGCAGCGATGACCGAAAGCAGGCCGCCATCACCCGCAATGCCCACGATGAATTCCTTCGGCACATAACCGTGCATCAGCGCACCGACACCCACGCCGATCAGCACATATTTCCAGATACGGCCGACGATCTCCTTGACCTGTGCCCAAGCATACTCATGACGCAACTTGAGTGTCATCACTTCCGCCTCAAGTGCCGCATCACCCATCTTGATCTGCCACACGTATTCTTCCACCCAGCGCTCCGGCTTGAAACGTTCCAGCACGAAGCCGCCGATCAACGCCACGCTCAATCCGCTGACCACATAGATCAGCGTCATCTTCCAGCCGATAACGGTGGCCAACACGACGATCGCCACTTCATTCACCATCGGACTGGCTATCAGAAAAGACAGCGTGACGCCCAAAGGGATACCCGCCTCGACGAAGCCGATGAACAGTGGCACCGAAGAACAGGAGCAGAACGGCGTGACCGCGCCCAGCCCGACTGCCATGAAACGCGAGCTGACATTGCCCCGCTTGCGGATGAATTCGCGCACCCGTTCCGGCTTGAGCAGCGCACGCAGCAGCCCCATCACATAGATGACCAGCGTGAGCAGCACCATGATCTTGCTCACATCCATCACGAAGAAATGCGCGGCATCGCCGAGCTGGCTGCCACGCATGCCTGCCATGTCATAGACCAGCCAGTCAGCCATCAGCTCGAACATATCAGTGTTTTCCTGACACTTCGTACCACCCCTGGCTGCGCTTCACCAGATACACCACCGACAACATCACCGGCACCTCGATCAGCACACCGACCACGGTGGCCAGCGCCGCACCGGACTGGAATCCGAACAGGCTGATGGCGGCCGCGACGGCCAGCTCGAAGAAGTTGCTGGCACCGATCAGCGCCGAGGGGCCGGCTACACAATGCGCCTCACCCGCACGCTTGTTCAACCAGTAAGCCAACGCGGAGTTGAAGTACACCTGGATGGTGATCGGCACGGCAAGCATGGCGATGATCAGCGGCTGCTCGACGATGGCCTCTCCCTGGAATGCGAACAGCAGCACCAGCGTCAGCAACAAGGCCGAGATGGATAACGGACCCAGCGCCTCCAGCGTGCGCTGCAACGCGGCTTCACCGCGCGCCAGCAGCCACTTGCGCCACAGTTGTGCCAGCACCACCGGGATAACGATGTAAAGCAGCACCGAAGTGAGCAAGGTGTCCCACGGCACGATGATGGACGAGATGCCCAGCAGCAGCGCCACCAGCGGCGCGAAGGCGAAGATCATGATGGTGTCATTGAGCGCGACCTGCGACAGCGTGAACAACGGCTCGCCGTTCACCAGCCGGCTCCACACGAACACCATCGCCGTGCAGGGTGCGGCGGCCAGCAGGATCAGACCGGCGATGTAACTATCAAGCTGTTCCGCGGGCAGATACGGTGCGAACAGATGACGGATAAACAGCCAGCCGAGCAAGGCCATCGAGAACGGTTTGACAGCCCAGTTCACGAACAGGGTGACGCCGATGCCGCGCCAGTGCTTCTTCACCTCGTTCAACGCGCCAAAATCGATGCGTAGCAGCATGGGGATGATCATCACCCAGATCAGCAGACCGACCGGGATGTTGACCTTGGCGATCTCCAGCCCGCCCAGCCACTGGAACGGCGCGGGCATGAACTGCCCCAGCAGCACGCCGATCACGATGCACAGGAAGACCCATACGGTCAGGTAACGCTCGAAGATGCTCATACCATCAGTCCTTGCTGCGCCCGATCTCGTTCATCTTCTCTTTGAGGGTCAGCTTGTCCAGCTTGTCGATGGGTAGGCTCAGGAACAACTGGATACGGCGCGTCAATTGGTCGGCCGCTTTGTTGAAGGCCGCGCGGCGCGCTTCGTCGCCTTCGACATGCGCCGGGTCGGGGATGCCCCAGTGCGCGGTCATCGGCGAACCGTACCAGACCGGACAGACTTCGCCCGCCGCGTTGTCGCACACGGTGAACACGAAATCGAACTCCGGCGCGCCGGGGGCGGAGAACTCGTCCCAGCTTTTGCTGCGCAAGCCTTCGGTGCTGAAGTCATTGGCCTGCATCCATTCCAGCGCACCCGGATTGACCTGACCTGCTGGTTTGCTGCCCGCGCTGTAGGCCTTGAAGCGACCTTTGCCGAGTTTGTTGAACAACACTTCACCCAGGATGCTGCGGGCGGAATTGCCGGTGCACAACACCAATACGTTGTAAGTCTTTTCGCTCATTTTCATTTCCTTTGTGTTTAACATGTTTTGTCGCCGATGCCGCAATCCGCGCCACCGCAACAATTCTCGGTCAGGTAATCCACCATGCCGTTCATCACCGAGAAGTTCGCCGCGTAATACACGAACCTTCCTTCCTGCCTGCTTTCCACCAACCCGGCGTGGCTCAGTGTCTTGAAATGGAAAGACAGCGTCGCCGGTGACACCTTCAGCTTCTGCGCGATCTGCCCGGCGGCCATCCCTTCCGGCCCGACACTCACCAACAAGCGGAAGATCGCCAGCCGTCTGGTCTGCGCCAGCGCCGCCAAAGCCTCAACTACTTTTGCGGGTTTCATCATTATTCATTTCCATTGTTAAAGGATTATTAAAACTTTGGCGCGATTTGAACAGAGGCGGCCGGATAAATCAAGTCCGCGCCTGCTCAGTAGAAACGGAAGGAATAGAACAGATCGATCGCGTCCTCGGTACCGGTGCGAGTAATGAGTGTGATACGCGGTGTAAGGGTATAGCTGAACTTGGTCAGCCCGCCGACATCGGACAAACCCTGCTCGTAACTGAGGTAGGCTCGGGACGACAGCCGTTTGCCGACGGTGAACACTTGACTCTGCAGAGCATCGCCCGTCTCGCTCTGCCGCAATGACAATTCATCCACACCCAGACTGCGTCCCAGCTGGCCGACCGACTGGCCGCCCAGCAGGTTGCCTGCCGCCGCGAGCAGCAGGGAGGAATCGATACTGCCGCTTTCCGGCACACGGCCGAGCACGATCCAGGACAGCTTCTCAGCATCCGGCACGGCAGGCGTGGAAACCAGCCTGAAGACCGGGTGGCGTGCAGTGCCTGTCACCTCCAGGCCGGCCTCGACACTGAGTCCTTTGCGCAGCGCGAGGATATTCAAACCCGGATCATCCGGCGGCCCCTGGAAGTTCACCATACCCCGTTCAACCGTCAGCCTCTGACCGTAGGCATTGAACACGCCATCCTGCGTGGCGATGATGCCGGTGGCCTGCATGGGTGAGCCCGCCTCGCCTTGCAAACGCAACTGCCCACTGAGTCGCGATTCCAATCCCGCCGTGCGCACATAGAAATGCTCGCCCAGATCGAAACCCGCATCGATGTCGTAGGCCAGCGCGTCTTTTTCACGTTCGGACTGCCCGCTGAGCTTCACATCATCCGACCAGCGCGGCTTGCCTGTTTCGATCTGCGCCAACAATCCCGCATCGGCGCGGATATCGCCGCGCAAACTCAGGGTGCGACTGGCGTAACCGACATGTCCCTCGCCGGAGACGATCAACCAACGGTCAGCGCGTTGCGCCAGCGGCAGCGACTGCGCGCGAACCTGCAGATCGCTATCGCTCCCTTCCAGATCGATGCGTCCGCTTGCACTCAACTTACCGGCAGCACCCGGTAATCTGTATTCGTCCAGCAACTTGTCGTCGGGCTTGGGCAGATACGGCGCGACGAATTCCAGTTTCTCGATCTGCACATCGTTCACATCCAAACGGGCGCGCAAGCTGCCTTGCTCCAGATTCACGCCCTGATCCAACAAGGCCACGCGCAAACCATCTCCCTGCACACTACCTTGCAGACGCGGCACACCAAAGGTGCCGCGCAGATCCGCATCCAGCGTTAAGCTACCGCCGCTTTGCAGGTTCTCGTGCAACACCGGACCGATCCAGGTCAGATCCTCGCCATGCAATGACACACGACCGGCCAGCGGCGCGTCGTTCAGCACGGTCCAGCGCCCTTCCCGCAGCGACAACGGCAGTTTGACCTGCGCCGCCACATCACCCAGACGCGTTCCACTCGCATCCAACTGCAGCGACAACACATCCTGCACGACGCCGATCGCCAGACTCAGCTCGTTCAATCCCAACTTCTGCCCGCTTTGCGCATCGACCATCAGGTCGCCGCTCTCACGCTTGATATTGGCGTGTCCTTGCCAGTGCGTATCCGAAGTGATATCCCAGTCGCCGCCGAAGCGCAGCGTGTCGAAGGCAGATGATGACGGCGTGAGCTGGTGCAGATTCACTGCCCGCACGCGCAGTCCACTGAAACGCCCTGCACTGTGCCAACTTTGCTGCGCCCACTGCGTGTCCTGCAAGGTGACTTCTCCACCACCGAGCGCGAAGCGTGCTGTGCCCAACTGCACCTTGCCCGGCGCAAGGGACAGTTTCGTCGGCGCTTGCAAATGCAGCGGCAAGACACCATCCGCTTTCAGCGCATCCAGATTGCCCAGCCATTGCCATGCTGCATCCGTCTCGGCCAAGCCGCCGCTGCTTTCAAAATGCCAACGTCCCAGCGCTTGCTCGTTGCTGGTCAGATCGGCGGTGCCCTGCAAGGTGTGTTGCGCACGACTCCCGTCAACTTCCACACGCAACGCCGTCATGCCCATGCCGCTTTTGCTACGCACCCCGGAGGCAGTCAGTTGCAATGCCAGCATCTGCTTGTCGTATCGTCCACCCGCATCGATCTGTTCGATACTGCCGCTATCAGGCAATGCCAGATTGATGCCGCCCAGTGTGAAATTGATGGTTGGTTCCGCCAGACTGCCGAGCAGTTCGGCCTGACCGGACAATTGCCCCTGCATCGCCCCGCCCAGTTGCTCCAGTTTTGGCGCATCCAGCATCAACCTGAAATAGTCCGCTGCCGTGCCATAGGCCAGCTCGGCATTGAGCGTGTTGTCGCCGATGCGCAGTTCGATCTCGCCATCCGCCTTTTGCTTGCCGCTGAAATGTAGCTGCCCGCTGCCGTCGATGCCGTAGCGCGAGAAACGGCTCTGCTCCAATTCAAAATCGAGCGCCACCTCAGGTTCCGGCATCAAACTGCCCGAGGCATGCAGCACGGCATTCAGATCGGTCGGCGCACTGTCGATGAAATCGCTCAGATCCAGCCTGCGCAGACGGCTGTCGAAGCGGAACGAGTGCACGCGATCCAGCTTCAGCTCACCCTCCCCGACCAGTTCGGTATCCCCCCTTGCGAAGCGCAAGGCATGCAAGGTGATGATCTCGCCGCGCCTATGCAAACTGCCGTCGATGATGAATCCACCGTCGGCAAGATCCACGCGCGCCTGCTGTTCACTGCCGGTGCTGCCCAACGCGATCTCGCCTTGCAAATCCAATTGCGGTGCGCGGCTGTCGACGGCGCGCGGATCGAAACTACTCACCTGCAGTCGCATCGCCCCCTGCCCCGACTGCGGACGCCAATCCAGTTCGCCGCTCACACGACCGGTGTTGCCGATACGCGCTTGCACATCGTAAAGTTGCCAGTAACGCTCCGACCAACGCAGGCGCGCTTGCAGGCTTCGCAGTGGCAAGCCTGCTTTATCCAGCGGGGCGTATTGCTTATTCTCGATAGACAATGAACCTTCGAGTTGTTCCTGCTTGGTGCCGCGCAATTCGAGCCGGCCACTGAGTCGCGCCGGCGGTGCTTCCGCGTCCAGCCAACTTGTTGCCAGACCTTTGAAATCGATTCGAGCATGCGCCAACGGCACACCGGCCAGCGGCAATAGCTGCGCACTCCCTTGCAGTTCCATGCCCTCGCCGTTGCCGTTCAGCAGCACATCCAGATGCTGCAGATCACCCGCGATCTCGACTTGGTAGCTTGCGTTCATCGGCACTTTGGTTTGCAGTGAGGCGGTCGCCTGCACCGCATAGGGCATTTGCGGCGCGATGCTTGCGGTGGCGACTAGGTCGCCATAAGCAGTACGTGCACTCACCACCTGCAAACGATGGCCGCTCCGGTCCGCACTGAAACGCGCCTGCACAGTGTCAGCCTGAATATCCGGCGGGCCATCTTCGCTGCTCGCCACACGCACGGCGACGACATCCATCTGATCCACTTTGATATCCAGCGGCAGGACCAGGCTGGCGGGCAATGTCGCCGCCTGATCCGATGGCAAGCTGAGCACATCCACATCTTTCACCTGCAGTTGCAGAACATGCAATTCACCGCGCAGCAAAGCGGCCGGTCGCCATTGCACTTCCACATCACTCAAGGAGACGCGCCAACCTTCTCCGCGCAGCACTACATGCCGCATACCGAAGTTCTTCAGGAGCGTGCCGTGCTCCCCATCGATCTCCAGCATATCGCCGCTGTACTGTTGCACGGCGCTGCTGACCCAGATCAATCCGGATCGCGTGCCCAGCATCCAACTCCCCGCGACAGAGAGCAGCGCCGGCGGCGTGAACACCGCCAACCACAGCAACTGACGCAACGAAGGCGTGAGGCGTTTGATGACCATCAGAACGCCACCGCGATCGCGAAGTGTATGCGCGTGCCCGGCTCACCCTGTCCGCGCGCCGCATCCAACGCCAGCGGGCCGACTGGACTGCGCCAGCGCGCACCGAAGCCGTGACCGCGATACCACTGCAAAGTCGGCGCGGTATCCGCTGCAGCGCCGGCGTCGACGAACATCGCCGCCCCCCAGTTGCCAAACCAGTGGGTGTATTCGGCGCTCAGCGTACTCATCGCCCGTCCGCCCACCACCGCGCCGCCTTCCTGGAAACCGATGCTCTGATAGGCGAATCCGCGCACGGTCTGCGTGCCGCCGACGCGGAACAGGTATTCCTGCGGGATACCGAGGCGCGATTTGGAAGCGGTATAGCCCGCCTCGGCACGCAGGGTCAGCACATCCTGCGCAGTCAGCGGGAACCAGGACTGATGACGCGCATAGCTGCGCACAAAATCCTGATCCGAAGCGAACGACTTGCTGGCACTGCCGATCCTGATCTCGGTCAACTCGCCTTCCGTCGGGGCCAATGGGTCATCCACCATACGCCGATACCAGTGCCAATCGAGCACCAGCGCCTGGTCGGTCTCGTTGATACCGCCGGTCGGCAGGCGACGTTCCTGCTGCCAGTTGAGGCTGATACCGGTCTCGATACCAAACAGGTTGCGTGTGCGCGTGACGCCAAACTTGTCGCGCCGTGTGACCAGTTCCTGGATGTCGGTGCGCTCGCCGCTGGCGCGCCACAGCAATCGGTATCCCAACGGATTGGGCGGTGTGTCGAGCGCCAGAGCGATATTCTGCCGATTCTGCTCCACCACGGCGGCACTACTCAGCGTCCAGGCCTGATCAAGGAAGTTGTAGCTCTGGTAATTCAATTCATTGCGCACACCGTGGTTGGTGCTGTAACCGATACCGACCGAGACCTTGCGCGACTTCGCTTCCACCACTTGCACCTGCACCGGCGCAGTGCGCACCGTCTGCGCGCCGTTTTCGCCTGCTTTGGCGGTATCGAGATTCACGATGATGGAGCTGAATTGCGGCAGCTTCTGCAGCCGCGTCTGGAATTCCAGCAGCAGGCTGCGCCGATAAGGCTGGCCGGGTTTGAAGGTGGCATGGCGTTCGATCAGTAACGGTTCGTAGCGCTCCAGTCCGCGCACTTGCAGCGCACCGAACAGATAACGCGGCCCTGAATCGATCACCACACGCAGACTCGCCACCGCGCGCTCGACATCGACTTCGGCCGCGCTGCTCACCATGCGCGCGGCGGCATAATCTTCACTGGCCACACTTGCCAGCAACTCTGTCTTGGCGCGATCCCATGCCTCGGAGCGGAAAGGTTGCCCGACCTGCAACGGCCAAGCATTGCGGATCCGTTGTGCACGCGCTGCGGCGCTCTGCGGCAGATCACCCAGCAACTCGATGTCCAGTCGCACGACCGTGGTGCGTTTGCCGGGCAACACCTGCAGATCCAAGACACCGGCCTTGTTCACCGAACGCAAACTCACTTGGGCGGAAAAGTAACCTTCCGTCGCCAGCAGTTCCGGGATCTCGCGCTGGGCGCGACGCACGAACACACCGCGCTCGGATTCGGATGCCAGCAATGCTTCGGGCAGTTTGAAATGTTGCTTCAGCAATGGACGCAGTTCATCCGGCACATCGATGACGGCAGCCGGCATACCGCTGGCGGCAAACAACGGTGTCCCCCATGCAACGATGAGCAGTGTCATCAGCCATCGTCGCCAAGCCGGCTGTCGCCGGCACAAGGGAGACTCACATTCCATCAGAACAGGGCGTGATTGAAAGCGAGATGCGTGGCGATACTGCCTGCATAACCCAGCGCGATCACCGGCGTCCACTTGAGGTGGGCGAAGAAGGTATAGACGCCGCGCGCCTGTCCCATCAGCGCGACACCCGCCGCGGAGCCGATGGACAGCAGCGAACCGCCCACGCCGGCAGTCAGCGTGACCAGCAGCCACTGGCCGATGGACATGTCAGGCTGCATGGTGAGCACGGCAAACATGACCGGGATGTTGTCCACCACGGCAGAGATCACACCCACAGCGATGTTGGCATTGGTCGCGCCCCATGAGCCGTACATCACTTCCGAGATCATGGCGAGATAGCCGATGAAACCCAGGCCGCCCACGCACATCACCACGCCGTAGAAGAAGAACAAGGTATCCCATTCGCTGCGCGCCACCTCACGATAGATGTCGAACGCGGCGGGGCTGCCGATCTCGCTGACTTCCTTCTGCGCGCGGCCACTGGTGGTTTTGCGAAGGTAAAAAGCGTAGAACTTGAGCACACCCATACCGGTCAGCATGCCAATCACCGGCGGCAGACTCAGCATACTGTGGAAGCTCACCGCCAGCGCGATGGTGAACAGGAACAACAGTGCGATAGGGATCGCGCCGCGTTTCATCTCGATCATCTTTCCGCCGCCCTCCGGCTTGCCGCTGGCGAGGAACAGGTGCATGACGATGGCGGGAATCAGCCAGTTGATCAGCGACGGCAGGAACAGGTTGAAGAAGGTCCAGAAACCGATCTGGCCGTTACTGGCCATGATGTTCTTCTGCCACACCATTAGCGTGGTGATGTCGCCGAACGGTGAGAACGCGCCGCCCGCATTGGCCGCGACAACCACGTTGATCAGCGCCAGCACCACAAATTTCGGATTGTCCTTGCCAACCGCCGTCACCACCGCGCCCATCAGCAGGGCAGTGGTCAGATTGTCCGCCACCGCCGAGATGAAGAATGCCAGCACACCGGTCACCCAGAACAACATGCGATAGCTGAAACCCTTGCGGATCAGCCAAGAGCGCAGCGCCTCGAACACGTTACGTTCATCCATGGCATTGATGTAGGTCATCGCTACGATCAGGAACAGCATCAGTTCGGCATATTCCTCAAGGTTATGGCGCAGGGCAGCCTCCACCACATGCGGGATGTCGTGTCCCTGGTAATACCAGGCGATCAATCCCCAGATGATGCCCGCCGCCAGCATCACCGGCTTGGACTTGCGCAGATGCGTAAACTCTTCCGCCATCACCGCCAGATAAGCGACGAAGAACAACAGCAAGGCTGTGATCCCCACCCAGTGTCCGGTCAGATCAAGGCGCATGCCTTCTCCGGAAGCGTAGGCGAATAGCGGGGTGAGTGTGAGAGCAAACAAGGCAAGCAGGCGATTCATGGGATTCCTCCGGCGATATGCTGGCAACAAAATTTTGGACGCGGAATTGTACCTTACGCGCGCCTTCTTATCGCAGCACGGGGGCGTAGAATGACGCTCGTATCCTGCTGAAAGTCACGACATGTTCATCGAGCTGCTCATACTCGCAATCGTGGTCGCCGTGGTGGTATTGGCGCTGCGACCGCCGCGCAAATAAAAAGGGCCGCAACAGCGGCCCCTTTCCGGATAATCCTGCGGCTAGCGCATCCTGCTTTGGCGTGAAACCCGAGTGGGTCGTTCCATCCAGCTCTTGATGCGGTTGGCGTCGCCGACACGGGTGTTCTTGCCCCATGAATCCAGCAACACGATCACGGTCGGGCGCTCCGACAGCTTGGCCTGCATCACCAGACAACGTCCCGCCTCGCTGATATAGCCGGTCTTGGACAGGCCGATCTCCCAGTTGCGACTGCGCACCAGAGGATTGGTGTTGCCGAAGCGCAGTGACTGGCGCGCGTTGATCTGCACCACATGTCTGGCCTGGGTCGATGCACGCTGGATATGCTCATAGCGCTGTGCCGCCAGCACCATCTTCACCAGATCCCTGGCGGTGGAAACGTTCTCGCTGTGCAGACCGACCGGCCCTTGGAAGTGGGTATCGTCCATCCCCAACTCACGCGCCTTGGCATTCATCATCGCCACCAGCACCGGTGTACCGCCGGGATAAGTGCGAGCCAATGCCGCTGCGGCGCGGTTCTCGGAAGCCATCAGCGCCAGCGTCAACAGATCGCCACGGGATAGCGTAAGGCCATCCTTCAGGCGCGACTTGGTGCCTTTCAGACGGTCCCGATCTTCGCGGGTGATAGTGATGGGTTCGTCCAGCGGGAGATGCGCATCCAGAATGACCATGGCCGTCATCAACTTGGTGATGGACGCGATAGGCACTACCGTATTGACGTTCTTGCTGTAGACCGGCTCGCCGGTCTGCTCGTCATAGATCATGGCGATGGCCGAGCCCAACTGTGGCAGCTTGCCGTAGTTCGCACGCTCAATACCCGCCGCCTGCGCGGTGAACGCGGAGGTCGCAAACAAAGCTGAGATCAGGAATATACGCATTTACATCCTCTTGATACCTTACAAGACGGGGCGCAGGATAACCCAATTGTCCCTGTCGACAAGCCGGTCTGTTGCGTATCCACCAAACATGACTACCCGGACTTGGCCCGCACCCACAGATTCTTTGCATTTTGGCGGCAATTGAACGGTGGAAGCCGGCAATTGGCATAGCTATCCACTCATCGGCCCGGTCTTGCCGCTGGTCGCCCGCTATTCCTTACGCGCTTCCTGCTGCTGCAAAGCCCACATCTGCGCATAGATGCCCTGCTGTGCCAGCAGCTCACGGTGTGTACCGCGCTCGACGATGACGCCTTTATCCATCACCAGTATCTGCTCGGCATCCACCACGGTGGACAAGCGATGGGCGATGATCAGCGTGGTGCGTTCGCGCGCGATCAGGCGCATCTCATCCTGTATGGCTCGTTCGGACTTGGAATCCAGCGCCGACGTCGCCTCGTCGAAGATCAGGATGGCCGGATCCTTCAACATGGCGCGCGCGATGGCGACGCGCTGCTTCTCACCGCCGGACAGTTTCAGGCCGCGCTCGCCCACCATGGTGTCGTAGCCCAGCGGTAGCGATTCAATGAAATGATGGATATGCGCCGACTGGGCGGCACGCAACACCTCTTCGCGTGTCGCGTCGGGACGACCGTAGGCGATGTTGTAATAGATGGTGTCATTGAACAGCACGGTGTCCTGCGGCACGATGCCGATGGCGGCGCGCAGGCTGGCCTGCGTCACGCTGCGGATGTCCTGCCCGTCGATCACCACCGCGCCGCTATCCACATCATAGAAACGGAACAGCAGGCGCGACAGTGTGGACTTCCCCGCCCCGCTCGCGCCCACCACAGCCACGGTATGGCCGGCCGGCACATCGAAGCTGACACCGTGCAATATCTGCCGCGTCGGATCATAGGAAAAGGTAACGTCTTCGAAGCGCACGGCGCCGTGTTCCAACTTCAAGGGCGGCGCATCCGGCGCATCTTCCACTTCGCGGTTCACATCCAGCAGCCGGAACATCTTCTCCATGTCGGCCAGCGCGTTCTTGATCTCGCGGTAGACGAAACCGAGGAAATGCAGCGGCATATAAAGTTGCAGCATGAACACGTTGACCAGTACCAGATCGCCGATAGTCATCTTGCCGGCCACCACTTCCTGCGCCGCCAGCAGCATCAGCAGGGTGACGCCGATGGCGATGATGATGCTCTGCCCGGCGTTCAGCGTGGCCAGCGAAGTCTGGTTGCGCACCGCCGACACTTCCCAGGTCTTCATCTGCTCGTCGTAGCGCGCGACCTCGAACTTCTCGTTGCCGAAATACTTCACCGTCTCGTAGTTGATCAGGCTGTCAATGGCGCGCGTGTTGGCCTTGGAATCCATGTCGTTCATGGTGCGGCGGAACACCATGCGCCATTCGGTGACCACCAGCGTGAACACGATGTAGGCGGCCAGCGTGACGAAGGTGATGATGGCGAACAGCGGGTCGTATTTCACGAACAGGATGGCCGCCACCAGCCCGATCTCCAGCAACGTCGGCAGGATATTGAACAGCAGGAAGGTGAGCAGGAAGCTGATGCCGCGCGTGCCGCGCTCGATGTCGCGCGATACGCCGCCGGTCTGGCGCTCCAGATGGAAGCGCAGGCTCAAACTGTGCAGATGCTCGAACACCTGCGAGGCCACACGGCGGATGGCGCGCTGCGTCACCTTGGCGAACAGCGCATCGCGCAACTCGCCGAACAAAGTGGACAGCAGACGCAGCAAACCGTAGCCGACGATCAGCATCACCGGCACAGCCAGCATGGCCTGCGGCTTACCCATTTCGTCCACGATCTCCTTCAACGCCAGCGGCACGACCACGTTGGCCAACTTGGAGGCGACCAGCAGCATGACGACGAAAGCGACCCGCCATTTGAATTCCAGCAGATAAGGCAGGAGACTCTTGATCACCGTCCAGTCGGTGCGTGTGGGCATGCCGGAGGAGGGGGAATGGTGGGAACTGGCGTGGCGCATCGGGCGAACCATGAATGAGGACGGGCTGCATTATAGCCGCAGCCCCCCAGCCGCGATGCTCAGTCCGGTGCGGCCGGTCGCCCGAAGTAGTAGCCCTGCGCGCTGTCCACGCCGATCTCGGCCAGCATCCGCGCGGTCTCCTCGTCCTCTACGAACTCGGCGATGGTCTTCAGGCCGAACTCGTGCGCCATGCTGTTGATGTGCTCCACCATGATGCGGTCGCGCGGGTCGTTGACGATCTGCTGCACGAAGCTGCCCTCGATCTTCACGTAATCGACCGGCAAGTATTTCAGGTACATGAAGGATGAGAAGCCGCTGCCGAAATCGTCCAGCGCGATCTTGATGCCGGTCCCTTTCAGCTCCTCGATCACCGCGCGCACCTGCGACAGATTGGGCAGCGCCTCACGCTCGGTCAGTTCCAGCACGATCAGCTCGCACGGCATGCCCGCCTCGCGCGCGATCGCCGGGATGGCGCGCACCCATTCGATATCGTTGAAGCTGCGCGGAAACAGGTTGAAGAAGAGCTTCACATCCGGATGCTTGCGGCTGACCTTGGCATAGTGGGCCAGTCCCTTGCGGAACACGACACTGTCCATCTCCTGCGCCATGCCCAGCTTCTCCGCCACCTCTACGAACTCGCCGGCCGGCACGATCACCTCGCCGTCACGGATGCGCGCCAACACTTCGTACGCCTTGATGGAACCGTCGCGCAGATTGACGATGGGCTGCAGATGGGCCTCCACCCGATTTTCGCGCAACGCGGCGCGCAGGAACTCGCCCTGGCGGAACACGTTCATCATGCTGCGGTCTTCTTCACTCTCGGCCGTCATCACCTGGTTCTTGCCGCGCGATTTGGCCTTGTACAGCACCACGTCCATGGCCGAATAGATCTCACCCTCGGTCAGTCCATCCTCCGGATAACTGACCAGACTGAAACTGGCGGTGCAGCGCACTTTGCCGACCGGCAGTTCGAACTCCTTGTCCTGCAGCGACTGCAGCAGCTTGTTCGCCACCTGCATGCCCTTCGCCAGTTCGGTCTCGGGCAGCAGGATGGCGAACTCGTCGCCGCCCAGCCGCGCCAGCACGTCGCCTTTGCGCAGACACCCAGAGAGCAGCATGGACAACTCCTTCAGCACCAGATCGCCGACCGGATGCCCGAAGGTGTCGTTGATGTACTTGAAGTTATCCAGATCGACCATCATCAGCGAGAAGCTGCGCTGATGGCGCGCGGAACGGATGATCTCGTAATGCAGGAAGTCCTCGAACTTGCGCCGGTTGTACAGATCGGTCAGCGGGTCGTGGGTGGACAGCTCCTCCAGCCTGACGTTGTATTCGTGTACCGTCTTCAGCAGACTGTTGAAATACTCCGCCAGACTCTGCAGCTCCAGCAGGGGGATGTCGTACTTCACGCGCCGCGTCAGGTCCATGTCGACCGATATCTCGCGCATCACGTTGACCAGCTTGGCGATGGGCAGCACAAAGAGGTAACGCAGTTTGAAATACAGCACGAGGAACACGAAACCGATGATGGCGAGGGTATAGACCAGCATGGAATTGAGCACGCTGCTGAACGACACCTTGAGGTTCTTCACCGGATAGCCGATGTCGATCACGCCATGAACCGCGCCGACGTGCGACTGCGTGTGGCAGCCCAGACATTCTTCCGTCGCCTGCAAGGGGTAGAGATAGCGGATCTCGTCCGCATTCGGGAACAGCAAGGTCTCCTGCCCGTCGCCCAGCGCCTTGCGCAGCGGCGCATCGGCAGCCACCACTTCCGCCTCCTGCGGCATCGCGCCGAACTGGCGGGCCACCACCTCGCCTCGGTACACGCGTATCCTCAGATCGGGGAACTGGCGGTTCAGGCGCTCGATGGCTTCATTGATATCCTGCTTGCTCCAGCCCTTGCGCATGGCGGAATACAGACTCTGGAACACCAGTTGCGACGTCTGCCGCGCATCCTCCCGCGCCAGATCGTGCACCGCCCGGTCGCGGATCGCGCCGGACAGGCTGAAGATCAGCACGAACGCCAGCACCATCGCGAACACCGACAATATGCCCAGCAGTCGCCCCAACGACATGTGCCGGATCAATCCGAACAAATATGCCACGCTCCCTCCCCCTTTTTTTCGGAATACCCTTATTTTTTTCCGGGCGGAATACTAACCCGAGTCGGAAAGCGGATGTCGCGAATTTTCGCTAGGGGAGTGTTGCCTCAGTGTCTTTGCCGCACAAGAACACCGACCAGCAGACGGATCGCACCGTAGCTCAGGCGCGACAGGAAGATGGATACGGGATGGCTGGGCGGCCTGAGCACGGCGCGCGCATGGAACTGCACCGCGTGCATCACACTGTCGCGCAGGCACGTCGCAAATGCCGCATCGCGCACGGCCAGATTGGCCTCACGCGCCAACAGCATGCTGAACGGATCGAGGTTGGCAGATCCCAGCGTGGCCCAGGCGCCGTCCACCACGCAAGCCTTGGCGTGCAGGTAACTGTCGCTGTACTCATGGATCTCGACACCGGCCTTCAGCATCTGACCGTACAAAGCCTGCGTCGCGTAATGCTGGAAACGGTATTCCACCCTGCCCTGCAACAGCAGCACCACGCGCACCCCGCGCTCCGCCGCCCGCTTCAATGCGCGGCGCATAGCGCGTCCCGGCAGGAAGTAAGCATGTGCCAACACGATCTCGTGACGGGCATGATTGATGGCACGCAGGTAGGCCGCCTCGATCTCGTGCCGGTGGCGCACGTTGTCGCGCAGTAGCAGGGACGCACCGCGCGCTTTTTCCGTCTCCCCGCGACTGCGAAGCTGCACGCGCAAGCGTCCGATGCGCTTGCGCAGACTTGCCCAGCGCACGCTGGACCACAGATGACGCATCGCCTCCTGCACGTCATGCGTCAGCGCACCCTGCACCCGCACCGCATAATCCAGCCGCGGCGCATCGAAATCTTCCGCATACGGGATGTCGTTGATGATGTTGATGCCGCCGACGTATGCGATCTCACTGTCGATCACGGCCAGCTTGCGGTGCATGCGACGCAGACGGTAGCGGCGCATGCGGAAGAAACCGCGCTCGCGGCGGAACCACAACACCTCCACCCCGGCGTTGCGCATCTCTTCCACCCACGCCTCGGGCAGACCGGCCGAACCGAAACCATCCAGCAACAGCCGCACTGCGACCTGGCGCTGGGCGGCATGCTGCAGGGCCTGCGACACCAGCCTGCCCGTCTCGTCAGCCGCGAAGATATACGTCTCCAGATGCACCGAATGCTGCGCCGCGTCGATATCGGCGCAAAGCGCAGGAAAGAACTCCGCGCCGTTCTGCAACAGCCTAAGTCGATTCGAACCTACCTGGAAGCTGCTGCTCATCGTCTTATCAAATTCGCAGAAAGTGCCGCATGGTCGGACTTGCGCCGACCGCCGTGAATATCGCACCCCACCACATCGAAACCGCGCGCATAGATACGATCCAGCTTGAACAGCGGGAAAGCCGCCGGGAAACTGCGCGCAGGAAAACCGCAACTGAGGTGGAACACATCCTGCACACCCAGGCCTTCGGTCAAACCGCGCGTGAGCTCATTGCGCCAATCGTTGAAATCCCCCGCGATGAGCAGCGCAGAATCTGCCGGCACTTCCGTCTGCGCATGTTCGATCAGCGACTGCATCTGCTGCCGCCGTCCGCGCGCGAACAGGCCGAAATGTGTGCAGAAGCAATGCACGGACTGCCCCTTCACATCGATCTCGCAATGCAGCAGACCACGCTGCTCGTAGCGGTGCGCCGAGACATCGCGATTGCTCGTCTGCACGATAGGAAAACGACTCAGGATGGCGTTGCCATGATGCCCCCGCTCATACACCGCGTTCATGCCGTAAGCCTGATGCGCCCAGAACTCATCCGCCAGAAACTCATGCTGCGGCCCCGCAGGATAAGTCCCGTGCCGCAGCGCATGGTGCGTATGCTCCCCCTGCACCTCCTGCAAGAACACGATGTCCGCATTCAACGCGCGCAACTGCTCGCGCAAATCGTGCAGCACCACCCGCCGGTTGAACAGCGAAAAACCTTTGTGGATGTTGTAGGTGGCGACCTTGAGATGGGGCATGGCTGCATTCTACCCAATCGGGAAGACGGGTTGCGTGCAGGTTGTTAGACAGTATGGTTGGTGGGATTAGAGGCCGCTTCTGGCCGATAGCGGAAGCCCGCCATTAAGCATTCCCGATCCCTTTCGTCGGCAGATCGATCTGCTTCGCAAAGTCCAACATGCGTTTGATGGGTTGCACCGCGCGCGGGATGATGGCGGGATCGACGTGGATCTCGTTGTGACCTTTTTCCAGCACTTCGGCCAGATTCTGCAGACCGTTCATCGACATCCACGGGCAGTGGCTGCAGCTGGTGCAGGTGGCACCGTGGCCGGCGGTGGGTGCTTCGAGGAAGGTCTTTTCGGGGCACAGGGTGCGCATCTTGTGCAGGATGCCGTTGTCGGTGGCGACGATGAATTCTTTCGCTGTTGAACTCTGTGCAGCTTTGATGAGTTGCGTGGTGGAACCGACCACGTCGGCCTGCTGCACCACGGCGCGCGGCGATTCGGGATGCACCAGCACCAGCGCGCCGGGATGCTGCGCTTTCAGCTCCTGCAGTTCGCGGGCCTTGTATTCGTCGTGCACGATGCAGGAACCTTGCCAGAGCAGCATGTCGGCGCCGGTCTGTTCCTGCACATAGCCGCCGAGGTGACGATCCGGCGCCCACAGTATCTTCTGGCCTTGCTCCTTCAGATGTTTCACCACCGGCAGCGCGATTGAGCTTGTCACCATCCAGTCGGCGCGCGCTTTCACGGCGGCGCTGGTGTTGGCATAGACCACCACGACGCGGTCGGGATGCGCGTCGCAGAACGCGGCGAATTCGTCGGCGGGGCAGCCGAGATCGAGCGAGCACTCCGCATCGAGATCGGGCATCAGCACGCGTTTTTCGGGGTTGAGTATCTTGGCAGTCTCGCCCATGAAACGCACACCTGCCACCACGATGGTCTTGGCCGGATGCTGGTGGCCGAAGTTGGCCATATCGAGCGAGTCGGACACGATGCCGCCGGTCGCCTCTGCCAGATCTTGCAGATCGGGATGCACATAGTAGTGCGCGACCAGCACGGCATCCTGCTCCTTCAACATACGCTTGATGCGGGCGATAAGTTCGGCTTTCTCGGCGAGTTCTGGTTCGCGTGGTTTCTTCGCCCAGGCATGCGCGGTGCTACAACCGGTCTGCGTCTGGTCGGGGTGTTCGTAAGCGATGGATATCTGCTGTTCAGCCATGCTGCACTTTCTCTGGTAATTGCAATATCGCCGCGCGGTTGCTGGGCGAGAACACTTTATCCGCCGCCTCCTGCCAGGGCAACCACTGCAAGTTCAGGTGTTCGCGCGGCGAGAGTTGGACGGGGAGTTGCTGCGGAAGTTGCAGGCCGAACACGTGTTCGGTGTTACGCGTGACGCCGGGCGGATAGCGGTGACGCCAGTGCGGGTAGATCTCGTAGTCGTTCTGGTGTTGCCAGTCGGTCAGTTGAAACTTTGCGGCATCGATGCCCGTCTCTTCAAGGACTTCGCGCAGTGCGGTTTCGCGCAGCGACTCTTCGCCATCGCGACTGCCGGTGACCGATTGCCAATAGCCGGGATGGTCGGCACGTTCCAATAGCAGGACTTCCAGCGCAGCGGTGTAGATGACGACGAGTACGGAGATGGGTTGCTTGCTTGCCGGCATCACGCGATGAAGACCCAGAACGGCTTGCCCGCCGCTCTCCAGCAGCTCACTGCGTCGTTGAAGATGTCCGTGACGATGGCGTGATCCGCGACTGTCAGGCCCAGCGTCTCGTCTGCATTCAGCAGCAACAACACATAGCCTTTGTCATCCCCACCCAGCCAGGAAAGGTCGCACACGGCATCTGACAAGGCATCGAAGTTATGACCGAACCAGTCCGGTGCTTGTATGGCATGCGCGATGGTGGCGAGGAATTCGCCCTTGCTGTGCACGTTGGCCAAGTCGAGTTCGAAGCTGCGCAGCTCCGACAACAACACATTGCCGCGCAACACCTCGACCGGACAACTCAGACGGTAGACACCGGCTTCACCCAGATCCTGCAAACGTTCACACAAGTCGCTCATGCTCACTCCTTGATGCGTTTGAAACTGCGGTAGTGGTCGGCGCTGTAATAGCATTCAGGAACGATGCCGCACACGATGCGACGCGCACCGCGATGGCTGACGCCCGGCGTACTCACTGTGTACTCGCGGTAATAACCGGTCTGTTGCGGCGGCAGGATGCGTTCGCGATTCTTGAAAGTGATGCCGTCACGCGCATAAGGGAACGGGCCGCCGCGCTGAATGCGTTGCAGCGTGTCGCGCGCCTCCGGCGGCAGTTGCGCGACGGAGACGACCGCGAGCGGATGCGGCGGCTGATCGCTTGCCTGCGCAAACGGCAGGCACAGCAGCAGGGCGATCAGCAGCCCCCAGCCAGCCTGTGCCGCGCGGCGCATCGTTTATTCCTTGCTGACTTCCACGGTGGTCTGCACTTGCTGGCGCAGACGGATGTGCAATTCGCGCAACTGCTTCTCGTCCACGGCAGATGGTGCCTGCGTCAACAGGCATTGCGCGCGTTGCGTCTTGGGGAAGGCAATCACGTCACGGATGGATTCTGCACCGGTCATCATGGTGACGATACGGTCCAGACCGAAGGCCAGACCGCCGTGCGGCGGCGCGCCATATTGCAGCGCATCGAGCAGGAAGCCGAACTTGAGCTGGGCTTCTTCCGCGCCGATGTTGAGTGCGCGGAACACCTGGCTCTGCACGGCTTCCTTGTGGATACGCACCGAGCCGCCGCCGATCTCCCAACCGTTGAGCGCGAGGTCATAGGCTTTTGCCAGACACTTGCCCGGATCGGTTTCGAGGAATTGCAGATGCTCGTCCTTGGGGGCGGTGAACGGATGGTGACAGGCGTTCCAGCGACCGGCTTCGTCGTCGTATTCGAACATGGGGAAGTCCACCACCCAGATCGGCTCCCACGCCTTGCCGTTGGTGTGACCCTTCTCGTGACCGATCTTGCTGCGCAATGCGCCCAGCGCATCGTTGACGATCTTGGTCTTGTCCGCGCCGAAGAAGATGATGTCGCCGTTTTGCGCACCGGTGCGTTCGATGATGGTCTTCAGCGCCGCTTCGTTCAGGTTCTTGACGATGGGGGACTGCAGGCCGGTCTCGTTCAACTGGGTGACGTCGTTGACCTTGATGTAGGCCAGACCCTTGGCACCGTAGATGCCGACGAATTTGGTGTATTCGTCGATCTCGCCGCGCGTGAATGCGCCGCCGTTCGGCACGCGCAACGCGCCCACACGGCCGCCGGAATTCGCCACACCGCTGAACACCTTGAACGCGACATCTTTCACCGCGTCGGTGACTTCGGTGATCTCCAGCGTCACGCGCATGTCCGGCTTGTCGGAGCCGAAACGCGCCATCGCCTCGGCGTAGCCGATGCGCGGGAACGGATTGGGCAGATTGACGCTGAGCACTTCCTTGAACACGACACGGATCATCTCTTCCATCATCGTCATGATCTGCTCTTCAGACATGAAGGATGTCTCGATATCGACCTGGGTAAATTCGGGCTGGCGGTCGGCGCGCAGGTCTTCGTCGCGGAAGCATTTGGTGAGCTGGTAGTAACGGTCGAAGCCGGCCACCATCAGCATTTGCTTGAACAGTTGCGGCGACTGCGGCAGCGCGAAAAAGTCGCCGGCATGCACACGCGACGGCACCAGATAGTCACGCGCGCCTTCCGGTGTGGATTTGGTCAGCATCGGCGTTTCGATGTCGATGAAGCCGTTGTCGTCGAGGAAGCGGCGGAACGCGCGCGCGGTCTTGTAGCGCAGCATCATGTTCTTCTGCATCTGCGGACGGCGCAGATCGATCACGCGATGGGTCAGACGCACGTTCTCGGACAGGTTCTCGTCGTCGATCTGGAACGGTGGCGTGACCGAGATGTTCAGCACTTCGATCTCTTGGCACAGCACTTCGATCTCGCCGCTGTACATGTTCTTGTTCTCGGTGCCTTCGGGACGGCGGCGCACACGGCCGGTGATCTTGAGCACGAATTCGTTGCGCACGGATTCGGCGATGGCGAACATGTCGGCACGGTCAGGATCGCACACCACTTGAGAGATGCCTTCGCGGTCGCGCAGGTCGATGAAGATCACCCCGCCGTGGTCGCGGCGGCGATGCGCCCAGCCGCACAGGGTGACGGTCTGACCGAGTTGGTTAACGTTGAGTTGTCCGGAATAATGAGTTCGCATGATAGGGATACAGATAGGAAAGGTGCTGAAAGGACTTAATTGGAAGCGGCAAGCTGGGCAGCGTTCTCGGGAGTGGTGACCACGCCCATGGAAACGATGGCCTTAAAAGCCGCATCCACGCTGATGTCGAGTTCGATGGTCTCGGACTTCTTCACATAGAAATAAAAACCGTTGACCGGGCTGGGCGTGGTCGGCACGAACACACCCACATAGTCTTCGCCATGCAACTTGCGCGTCACCTCGGCGGGCACGTTGGTCTGAAAGGCCAGCGACCACGCCTGTGCATGCGGATAACGCACCAGCAGCACCTTGCGGAAGGAATTGCCGCTACCGGAAAGCAGTGTGTCGCTGACCTGTTTGACGCTGTTGTAGATCGCATTCACGAACGGGATGCGGCGCAACAACCCCTCCCACCAGTCCAGCAACTGCTGGCCGAACACGTTGCGCACCAGCAAACCCGTGAGCAGCACGGTACCCACCGTCAGGATCACTCCCAAACCGGGAATATGGATACCAAGCAGGTTGTCCGGATGCCAAACCTCCGGCAACAGCAACAACGACTGGTCAAGGATTCCTATGATGAAGCTGAGCACCCACAGGGTGATCACCAGCGGCACCAGGACCAGCAGACCGGTCAGCAGATATTTCTTCACTTAGTGGGTACCCGCGGCCGGACAGGATGCGCAGCCCGAAGGCTCGCACGCCGGTGCCGGCTTGTTCTTGAAATCGGTCACGTAATAGCCGTTGCCCTTGAGCTGAAAGCCTGCGGCCGTCAGCTGCTTGGAAAAGGTCTCCTGACCGCACTCCGGGCAAGTCGTCAGCACCGGGTCGCTGACCTTCTGCATCACGTCCTTCTGCACTCCGCAGCTACTGCAACGATAGTCGTAGATAGGCATGGTTTTCTCCTGCAAATCGAAAGGCGCGCATTATACATTAGCCGCCTGCTGCTCGCGCCATTCGCCGCAGGGCAGTCCATCCAGCGTCCAGTCACCGATGCGGTAGCGGATCAGGCGCAATGTAGGGAGGCCGACCGCCGCTGTCATGCGCCGCACCTGGCGATTGCGGCCTTCACGTATGGTGAGCGATATCCAGCTGGTCGGTATGGCTTTACGGAAGCGTACTGGCGGGTCGCGCAGCCATAGTCCGGCCGGCTCCACCATCGCTTGCGCCTCGGCGGGCAAAGTCAGGCCATCCTTGAGCTGCACACCCCGCCGCAGCTTCTGCAGGGATGTTTCATCAGGCATGCCTTCCACTTGCACCCAATAGGTCTTGGCCAGCTTGTGCTTGGGGTCGGTGATGCGATGCTGCAACGGCCCGTCGTCGGTCAGCAACAGCAAGCCTTCGCTATCGGTATCCAGTCTGCCGGCGGGATATACGTCGGGAACGGCGATATAATCCGCCAGCGTCGGATGCAGTCCGTCCTTGCTGAACTGGCAGATCACACCGTAGGGTTTGTTGAACAACAGGATACGACTCATCTCAATCTTTCCAATATTCCGGACACCAACATGACAACCGCAAAGATCATCTACACCCTGACCGATGAAGCGCCGCGACTGGCGACCTACTCATTGCTTCCCATCATACAGGCCTTCACCAAGGCGGCTGGCGTCACCGTGGAAACACGCGACATCTCGCTGGCCGCGCGCATCCTCGCGAACTTTCCGGACAAGCTGACCGAAGCACAAAAGATCTCGGACCAACTGACCGAGTTGGGCGAGCTGACATTGAAGCCTGAAGCCAACATCATCAAGCTGCCGAACATCAGCGCATCCATCCCGCAGTTGAAGGCGGCGATCAAGGAACTGCAATCCAAAGGCTACAAGGTCCCCGACTTTCCGGACGAACCGAAGAACGATGCCGAGAAAGAGATCAAGGCACGCTACGGCAAGGTGTTGGGCAGTGCGGTGAATCCGGTATTGCGCGAAGGCAACTCCGACCGTCGCGCCGCTGCCTCGGTCAAGCAATACGCCCGCAAACATCCGCACCGCATGGGCAAGTGGGAGAAGACCTCCAGTACCCGCGTGGCGCACATGACCAGCGGCGATTTCTACGGCAGCGAGAAGTCGGTGACAGTGCCGGAGGCGACTACCACGCGCATCGAGTTCGTGGGCAAAGACGGCAAGGTCAGCGTACTCAAGGACAAGCTCGCGCTCAAAGCGGGCGAGATCATCGACGCCGCCGTGATGAGTCGCAATGCACTGCGCAAGTTCTACGCCGAGAACATCGAAGCTGCGAAGAAAGAAGATGTGCTGCTGTCGCTGCATTTGAAAGCCACCATGATGAAGGTGTCCGACCCCATCATGTTCGGCCACGCCGTGTCCGTGTTTTTCCAGAAGGTGTTCGACAAGCACGGTGCGCAACTCAAGGAGATGGGCGTCAACGTCAACAACGGTTTCGGCGACATGGAGGCCAAGGTGCTGGCATTGCCGGCAGCCAAGCGCGCCAAACTGGTTGCGGACATCTCCGATTGCTTCCGCAACGGCCCCGCGCTGGCGATGGTGAATTCCGACAAAGGCATCACCAACCTGCATGTCCCCAGCGACATCATCATCGACGCCTCGATGCCGCCGATGATCCGCGATGGCGGCAAGATGTGGGGCGCAGACGGCAAAGCCTACGACACGCTGGCAATGATCCCCGACCGCTGCTACGCGAGCATCTATGTCGCCACGGTCGAAGATTGCAAAAAGAACGGCGCGCTCGATCCGTCCACCATGGGCTCGGTACCCAACGTCGGCCTGATGGCGCAGAAGGCGGAAGAGTACGGCTCGCACGACAAGACCTTCGAGATGACCGGTGACGGCGTGGTGCGCGTCGTCGACGCATCCGGCAAGGTATTGCTGGAACAGAAGGTCGAACAGGGCGACATCTTCCGCGCCTGCCAGACCAAGGATGCGCCGATACAGGATTGGGTGAAACTCGCCGTCACGCGTGCGCGCCTGAGCAAGACCCCCGCCATCTTCTGGCTGGACAAGGATCGTGGACACGATGCGCAGATCATCGCCAAGGTGCAAAAGTACCTCAAGGATCACGACACCAGCGGACTGGACATCAGCATCATGGAACCGGCCGATGCCTGCCGTGCCACACTGGCGCGCGCCCGCAAGGGGCTGGACACCATCTCGGTCACCGGCAACGTGTTGCGCGACTATCTCACCGACCTGTTCCCCATCCTGGAACTGAACACCAGCGCCAAGATGCTCTCCATCGTGCCGCTGATGAACGGTGGCGGCATGTTCGAGACCGGCGCCGGCGGCTCCGCCCCCAAACACGTGCAGCAGTTCCAGCAGGAGAATTGCCTGCGCTGGGACTCGCTGGGCGAGTTTCTTGCGCTGGGCGTGTCACTGGAACATCTGGCGCAGACCTTCAACAACCCAAAGGCACAAGTGCTGGCGGATACGTTGGACCAGGCCACCGGCAAGGTGCTAGACAACAATAGATCCCCTGCTCGCAAAGTGGGTGAGGTCGACAATCGCGGCAGTCACTTCTACCTTGCTTTGTACTGGGCGCAGGCGCTGGCAGCCCAGAGCAAGGACAAGGAGATTCAGGCGCGCTTCGCATCGCTCGCCCAGGCATTGACCGACAACGAAACCAGAATCGCCAAAGAACTGCTGGCGGTACAGGGCAAGCCGGTCGATATGGGCGGCTACTATCTGGCCGATTTCGACAAGACTTCGAGTGCGATGCGCCCAAGCACAACGTTCAATGCGGCGTTAAAAGCCATCTGATCTGCGCGTTCCGCGCAAACAAAAAGCCCGACGTTCTCACGTCGGGCTTTTTTACGGCAACAAAAAAACCGCTAATTAGGCGGCTTGGATGTTGGAGGCTTGCTTACCCTTCGGGCCTTGCACGACTTCGAAAGACACTTTCTGACCTTCTTTGAGAGACTTGAAGCCGCTCATGTTGATCGCGGAGAAGTGCGCGAACAGGTCTTCGCTGCCGTCATCGGGAGTAATGAAACCGAAACCCTTTGCGTCGTTGAACCATTTAACAGTACCGTTTGCCATGCTTTGCTTCCTTACAAAAAATGCGGGTGGATTCCCGCCAACTGTTTAAATCCAAGACCGCACGTGGCAAAACCAGTACTGCAGATACTTTGATTCAAACACCTGCGCGCTTTTTAACCCAGCTTTTGGCGTAGCGTCAAGTGCTTATTTTATTTATTTACGCAACAGGCTTGAAAAACCCCCGCTAATCGTCAAATATACAGACGAACGCAATGCGACAATGATCTCGATGGCAACCAGGCAAGAGAACGTCCAATTACTGGAACGCAGCAAGACCAAACCACCGAAGATGTACAAGGTGATCTTGCTGAACGATGACTACACCACCATGGAGTTCGTCATCGAGGTACTGCAAGCTTTTTTTTCGATGAGCATGGAACAGGCAACGCAAACCATGCTCAAAGTGCACAATGAGGGTTCTGCGGTATGCGGCCTGTATCCCAGGGACATCGCGGAAACCAAGGTGCAGCAAGTAGTCGGATATGCGATACAGCGTGGGCATCCCCTGAAATGCCGTATGGAGGAAAATTAAATGATCGCCCAAGAATTGGAAGTCAGCCTGCACCTCGCCTTTGTCGAGGCCCGTCAGAAGCGCCACGAATTCATCACCGTGGAGCATCTGCTGCTGGCGATGCTGGATAACCCATCCGCAGCGCATGTGTTGCGCGCCTGCGGCGCAGACTTGGAAGAGTTGCGCAGCGTGCTATCCCAACATATCGAATCCCACACTCCCATCGTGCCCGGCACCGGCGAGGTCGACACACAGCCGACCGTCGGCTTCCAGCGCGTGATCCAGCGTGCGATCCTGCACGTGCAGTCCACCAACAAGAAAGAAGTGACCGGCGCCAACATCCTCGTCGCCTTGTTCGGCGAGAAGGAATCGCATGCCGTCTATTTCCTCAACCAGCGTGCCATCACCCGTCTCGACGTGGTGAACTACATCGCACACGGCATCAACAAGACCGCCGAAGCACAGCCTTCCACGCATCGAACAGAAGGTGAATCCGAAAACGATGCGCCTCAACAGGGCGACAGCGCACTGGCGAACTACACGCAGGACCTCAACGCCTACGCGCTGGAAGGCAAGATCGATCCGCTGATCGGACGTGCGCTGGAGCTGGAGCGCGTGATCCAGACCCTGTGCCGCCGCCGCAAGAACAATCCGCTGTTGGTGGGCGAAGCCGGTGTCGGCAAGACCGCCATCGCCGAAGGCTTGGCGCGCCGCATCGTGGAAGGTGAAGTGCCCGACATCCTCAAGGACGCGCAGGTCTATGCATTGGACATGGGCTCTCTGCTGGCCGGCACCAAGTATCGCGGCGATTTCGAGCAGCGCCTGAAAGCCGTGTTGAAAGAATTGAAAGACGCACCCAACGCCGTGCTGTTCATCGACGAGATCCACACCCTGATCGGTGCGGGCGCAGCCTCGGGTGGCACCATGGACGCCTCCAACCTGCTCAAGCCCGCGCTCTCCAGCGGCGCGCTGAAGTGCATAGGCGCGACCACCTATCAGGAATATCGTGGCATCTTCGACAAGGATTCCGCGTTGTCGCGCCGCTTCCAGAAGGTCGACGTGCCGGAGCCTTCGGTAGAACAGACCATCGAGATTCTGAAAGGCTTGAAGTCGCGCTTTGAAGACCACCACAGCATCAAGTACAGCGCCGCTGCCATCACCAGCGCCGCAGAGCTGTCTTCGCGCTTCATCAACGACCGTCACCTGCCGGACAAGGCCATCGACGTGCTGGACGAGGCCGGCGCCGCACAGCGCATCCTGCCCAAGTCCAAACAGAAGAAGACCGTCGGCAAGCACGAGATCGAGGAGATCATCGCCAAGATTGCGCGCATCCCGACCCGCACCGTGTCGCACGACGACCGCAATGCGCTGAAGAATCTGGATCGCGACCTGAAAGCCACCGTGTTCGGCCAGGACAAGGCCATCGACGCCCTGGCGCGCGCCATCAAGATGTCGCGTAGCGGCCTCGGCAATCCGCAGAAACCCATCGGCAGTTTCCTGTTCTCCGGTCCCACCGGTGTCGGCAAGACCGAAGTAGCGCGTCAGCTCGCCTACAGCATGGGCATGCCCATCCACCGCTTCGACATGTCCGAATACATGGAACGTCATGCTGTGTCACGTCTGATCGGCGCACCGCCGGGCTATGTGGGTTTCGAACAAGGTGGTCTGCTCACCGAAGCCATCAGCAAGCAACCGCATAGCGTGCTGCTGCTGGACGAGATCGAGAAGGCGCACCCGGACATCTTCAACATCCTGCTGCAGGTGATGGATCACGGCACACTGACCGACAACAACGGCCGCAAATCCGACTTCCGCAACGTGGTCATCATCATGACCACCAACGCGGGCGCGGAAGCCTTGAACAAGGTGCAGATCGGCTTCACCAAGAGCGCGTCCGCAGGCGACGAGATGGGCGACATCAAACGACTGTTCACCCCCGAGTTCCGTAACCGTCTGGACGCCATCGTCTCCTTCGCAGCGCTGGACAAGAGCGTCATCCTGCGCGTGGTGGACAAGTTCCTCATGCAACTGGACGAACAACTGCACGAGAAGAAAGTGGACGCGATCTTCACCGACGCGCTCAAGGACTATCTCGCCGACAACGGCTTCGATCCGCTGATGGGCGCACGCCCGATGGCACGCCTGATCCAGGACACCATCCGTTCCGCACTGGCCGACGAACTGCTGTTCGGCAAGCTGGCGAACGGCGGCAAGGTCACAGTCGACGTGAAGGATGGCAAGGTGGCGCTGGACTTCGAGGAAGAAGAAGCTGTCCCTGCATAAGTCGCAATACCGGGGGCGCTTCGCCCCCTCCCCCACCGGACCGCTGCACTTCGGCTCACTCGTCGCCGCCGTCGGCAGCTTTCTCGACGCAAAACATCATCACGGTATCTGGCTTATACGCATGGAAGACCTGGACACGCCGCGCTGTGCGCCGGGTGCCGCAGATGACATCCTGCGCACGCTGGATGCCTTCGGGCTGCATTCCGACGAGCCGGTCATCTATCAGAGTCAACGTACGGCGGCGTATGACGAGGCGCTGCAGCGCTTACAGGACCTCCGCACGGCCTACCCGTGCTGTTGCACACGCAAGGAGATCTCCGATTCGGCGTTGCATGGTATCGAGGGACCGGTCTATCCGGGAACTTGTCGCGCCGGCATTCCGGCTGGGCGCGAAGGTCGGGCGTGGCGGGCACGAACGGATGACACAGCACTGACGTTCGACGATGCGCTACAAGGCAGCATCACCCAACACCTGGAAAGCGAGATCGGCGACTTCGTGGTGAAGCGCGCTGATGGCTTGTTCGCCTATCAGCTCGCCGTGGTAGTAGATGACGCGTTCCAGCAGATCAGCAACGTCGTGCGCGGCGCCGACTTGCTCAATTCCACGGCCCGCCAGATCCATCTGCAAAACCTGCTCGGCCTGCCCACTCCGCACTATATGCATCTACCCGTTGCAGTGAACGCGGCAGGCGAGAAGCTGAGCAAGCAGACGCTGGCCCAAGCGGTGGATAGCACCCGGCCTGTCCATGCGCTGTGGCATGCGCTTGCCTTCCTGCAGCAGCAACCGCCGCAGGCCATGCAAGATGAGCGTCTGGATACGGTGTGGGAGTGGGCGCGCCGGAACTGGCACGCCGAGCGACTAGTCGGCTGTCGCGCCCTGCCGGCGATGGCGGATGAACTGGATCATCGCGGGAACGAATGAGATGAAGACGATGACCAGGATCATCAGTGTGAGATTGTTCTTGATGACCGGAATGTTGCCGAAGAAGTAACCCGCCAGCGTCAGGCTGCCGATCCATGACACACCGCCGATGATGCTGAACATCACGTATTGACGATAGTCCATAGTGCCGATACCGGCCACGAACGGCGCAAAGGTACGCAGGATGGGCAGGAAGCGCGCGAAGATCACCGTCTTGCCGCCATGTCTCTCATAGAAGGCATGTGTCTTTTCCAGATGCTCATGCTTGATGAAGCGGGGACCGGCACGCTCCAGCAACCTCAAACCCAGCAAACGGCCGATCCAATAGTTGGTGTTGTCGCCCATGAAAGCGGCAAGGATCAGCAGCGGCATCGCCACTTCCAGCTGCAGCGAACCCATGCCGCACAAGGCCCCGATCACGAACAGCAACGAATCACCCGGCAGGAAGGGCGCGATCACCAGACCGGTCTCGGCGAAGATGATCGCGAACAGGATGGCATAGACCCACACGCCGTAGTCCTGCACCAAGGCGAGCAGATGCGTGTCGAGGTGCAGGACGATATCGAGAAACGTAGCGAAGATTTCCATCTTTTACGGCAGCACTTCTTCGGATTCGGATTTTTCCGGTTTGATGAAGTCTTCGCGACAAACACCGAACATGAGCAGCAAGGGGCTGGCGACCAGCACCGAAGAATAGATGCTGAACATGATGCCGATGGTCAGCGCCAGCGCGAAGAAATGCAGCGTCTCGCCGCCCAGCAACAGCATGGCCAGCACCATCAACTGTGTTGAGCCATGGGTGATGATGGTGCGTGACATGGTACGCGTGATGGCGTTGTCGATGATCTCGGCGACTTCGGTCTTGCGCATCTTGCGGAAGTTCTCGCGGATACGATCGAACACCACCACCGACTCGTTCACCGAGTAGCCCAGCACGGCCAGCACGGCCGCTAGCACCGAGAGCGAGAACTCCCACTGAAAGAAAGCGAAGAAGCCCAGGATGATGACCACGTCATGCAGGTTGGCGATGATGGCGGCCAGACCGAACTTCCATTCGAAACGCAGCCACAGGTAACCGACGATACCCAGTGAGACCAGCAACAGTGCCATCGCACCGTCCTCGACCAGATCCTTGCCGACCTGCGGGCCGACGAACTCGACACGGCGCAACTCTACTTCCGCGTTCGCACGCAGGGCAGCCAATACCTGCTCGGACAAGTTCGCCCCCATCTTGTTGGACTTGAGGGGCACCTGGATCAGCACATCGTGCGTGGTGCCGAAGTGCTGCACCAGCGCATCTGCCAGTCCGATCTCCGCCAGCTCCTCGCGCACCTTGTTGGTGTCGCTGGGTTGGGCGTAGTGGACTTCGATCACCGTGCCGCCGGTGAAGTCCACGCCGAAGTTCAGCCCCTTGGTGGCAAGGAAGAACACTGCCAGCAGGAAAGTCACCAGCGAGATGGTCGTGGTGAGCTTGCCATAGCTCATGAAGGGGATGTCTTTTTTGATGCGGAAGAATTCCATGTTTTTCCCCTTAGCCGATGGCGACTTTGTTCAAACGCGCCTTGCGGCCGTAGATCAGATTGACGATCGCGCGCGACACCATGACACCGCTGAACATCGAAGTCAGGATACCCAAGCACAACACCACCGCGAAACCCTTGATCGGGCCGGAGCCGAACATGAACAGCGCCACACCCGCGATCAGGGTGGTGATGTTGGAGTCGATGATGGTGGCGAACGCATTCTCGTAACCGGTGCTGATCGCCATCTGTGGCGGCACACCATTACGCAACTCTTCGCGGATGCGCTCGTTGATCAGCACGTTGGCATCGATCGCCATACCCAGTGTCAAAGCGATACCGGCCATACCCGGCAAGGTCAGTGTCGCTTGCATCATGGACAGCAGCGCGATCAGCAGCAGCAGGTTGGCACCCAGCGCCAGCACCGAGATGGTGCCGAACATCAGGTAGTAGGCGATCATGAACACCGCCACCATGATGAAACCGATCTTGGTTGAATCGAAACCGCGCTCGATGTTGTCCGCGCCCAGACTGGGGCCGACCGTGCGCTCTTCGATGATCTCCATCGGTGCGGCCAGTGCGCCGGCACGCAACAGCAAGGCGATGTTCTGCGCTTCAGTGGTGTCCATCTGGCCGCTGATCTGCACACGCCCGCCGCCGATCTCTTCGCGGATCACCGGCGCGGTGACCACTTCGCCACGCCCCTTCTCGAACAGGATGATCGCCATGCGCTTGCCCACGTTCTCGCGTGTCGCTTCCTTGAACTTGCGCGCGCCCACCGCATCCAGATTGATGTGCACAGCCGGTTCGTTGTTGCGGCTGTCGAAGCCCGGTTGGGCGTCGTTGATGCGCTCGCCGGTGAGGATCACACTCTTCTTCACCACCAATGCCGTGCCGTCGCGCTCTTTGAATATCTCGGTACCGAACGGTGCCGCACCACTCGCGCCGATCTGGCGATCATCGTCCACCAGACGCACTTCCAGTGTGGCGGTGCGGCCCAGGATGTCCTTGGCGCGAGCCGTGTCCTGCACGCCGGGCAACTGCACCACCACGCGATCCGCACCTTGTTGCTGGATGACCGGCTCGGCCACGCCCAACTCGTTCACGCGATTGCGCAGGGTGACCAGGTTCTGTTGCAGTGCAGAATCTTGCAAGCGCAGCTTCTCTTGCTGTTTCAGCGTCGCCTGCAACAGATAGTCACGCCCGGCATCCTTGTTATCGAACTGCAGCCCGCCAAAGCGTTGCTTGAGTTCCGCCTCGCCCTTGCTGCGGGCATCCGCATCGCGGAACTTGACGACGACAACATCCCCATCAAGGCTTACACCGGAGTAAGGAATACGTGCTTCACGCAGCGTGCTGCGGATGTCGCTGGAAGATGATTCCAGCGCCTTGTCCAGCGCCGCCTTCATATCCACCTGCATCAGGAAGTGCACACCACCGCGCAAGTCCAGACCCAGATACATGGGCAAGGCGTTCATGTCGGTGAGCCAAGCGGGAGAACGGGATAGCAGATTCAGCGCCACCACGTAGTCTTCGCCCAGCCGCGCATGCAGCACATCCTTGGCCTTGAGTTGGCTGTCGGTATCCGAGAAACGCGCCTTGACGCTGCCAGCGTCCAGCGAGATGACTTCCGGGGCCAGTTGAGCGTCGCGCAACACCTGCTCCACTGTTGCCAGCAGTTGCGTATCCGCCTTCAGGTGGCTGCGCAAGGGCATGACCTGCACCGCCGGCGATTCTCCGTAAAAATTCGGCAAGGTATAGATGAATCCGGTCACCAGCACGACCAGGATCAACAGGTTCTTCCACAGCGGATAACGGTTCATTGCAATACCTTGCTTAGTGGGAATTACAGGGACTTGATCGAGCCTTTGGGCAGGACAGTCTGGACGGCGGGCTTCTGCACTTGCACTTCAACACCGGCAGCGATCTCTACAATCACGATCTCATCGCCGACCTTGGTGACCTTGCCCAGCACACCGCCGATGGTCACGACCTCATCACCCTTTTGCAGCGCGGCCACAAGCGCGGCATGTTCTTTGGCGCGTTTCTGTTGCGGACGCAGGATAAGGAAGTAGAACACCGCCAGCAGGGCGACCAGCGGCAGGAATTCCATAAAACCGCCGCCTTGCGGGGCTGCCGCGCCTTCCGCGTAAGCATTGCCGATGAACAGTTCGCTGATCGAAGTCATTTATTACTCTCCAGTTGTTGGTTGGGTGACTAAAAAGAAGGCGCGCATTCTAGCACGGAAGGCATGACGGTTCAGTTACCGGGCAAGGCCCCGCCACCGGCCCGCGCAGCATGGAACTCGGCCATGAACGCATCATATCGACCGGCCTCGATGGCGGCGCGGATGCCCTGCATCAACTCCTGATAATAATGCAGGTTATGGATGGTGTTCAGGCGCGCCCCCAATATCTCGCCCAAGCGGTGCAGGTGATGCAGATAGGCACGGCTGAAGTTCTGGCAGGTGTAGCACGTGCACTGCGGATCGAGCGAGCGAGTATCCAGTCGGTGCGTGGCGTTCTTGATGCGCACATCGCCATTGCGCGTGAACAGATGGCCGTTGCGCGCGTTGCGCGTCGGCATCACGCAGTCGAACATGTCCACGCCGTTCGCCACCGCCTCTACCAGATCCTCCGGTGTGCCGACGCCCATCAGATAACGCGGCTTGTCCTGCGGCAGTTGCGGCGCGGTGTGGCGCAGGATACGCAGCATATCTTCCTTGGGCTCGCCCACCGACAGGCCGCCGATGGCAAAGCCGTCGAAGCCGATCTCTTTCAAACCCGCCAGCGATTCGTCGCGCAAATGCTCGTGCATGCCGCCCTGCACGATGCCGAACAAGGCGTTCGGATTGCCTTCGTGTGCTTTCTTGGAGCGCTTGGCCCAGTCCAGCGACAGACGCATCGACACGCCCGCCACCTGCTCGTCGGCAGGATAGGGGGTGCATTCGTCGAAGATCATCACGATATCGGAGTTCAACACCTTCTGGATGCGCATCGATTCTTCCGGCGACAAAAAGCATTTATCGCCATTCACCGGCGAACGGAACTCCACCCCGCCGCCGGTGATCTTGCGCAACTCGCCGAGACTGAACACCTGGAAGCCGCCCGAGTCGGTGAGGATAGGACCATCCCAGCCCATGAACTTGTGCAGACCGCCATGCGCCGCGATGACCTCCAGCCCGGGACGCAACCACAGGTGGAAGGTGTTGCCGAGCACGATATGCGCATCGATGTCCTTCAGCTCCTGCGGCGACATCGCCTTGACGGTGCCGTAGGTGCCGACCGGCATGAAAGCGGGCGTTTCCACCTTGCCGTGTGCCAGTTCCAGGGTACCCCGACGCGCTGCACCGGAAGTGTTGTGTAATGTGAATTTCATGACTCTCTCTCGATCAGCATCGCATCCCCGTAACTGAAGAAACGATATTCCTGTTGTACCGCATGCTGGTAGGCCTGTAGCAATCTTTCCATACCACCGAATGCACACACCAGCATCAGCAAGGTGGAACGAGGAAGATGGAAATTGGTGAGCAGCACATCGATCACCTTGAAGCGGTAACCGGGCGTGATGAAGATACGCGTCTCGCCCGAACCAGCTTGCAATTCGCCGCTCATCGCGGCGCTCTCCAGCGCGCGCAGACTGGTGGTGCCGACCGACACTACGCGCCCGCCGCTCGCTTTTGCTTGGTTAATGGCATCCACTGTCGCTTGCGGCACGGTGTAGCGCTCGCTGTGCATGACATGGTCGGCGACATTATCGGCGCGCACAGGCTGAAAGGTACCCGCGCCCACATGCAAAGTGACATAGGCGATGTTGACGCCCTTGGCACGCAAACTATCCAGCATCGCTTCATCGAAATGCAAACCTGCCGTCGGTGCCGCCACGGCGCCCTGCTCGCGCGCAAACACGGTCTGGTAGCGCTCATCGTCTTCTTCGCCTGCGGCATGAGTGATGTAGGGCGGCAACGGCAACTTTCCGTAGCGCTCCAGAATCTCCTCTACCGGTGCTTCACCCGCAAAACGCAGATGGAAGAACTCACCCTCGCGCCCCAGCACCTCGACTGTCACCGCATCGGCAACGAGGAAGGTGCTGCCTGTCTTGGGTGTCTTGCTGGCGCGCACCTTGGCCAGCACTTCGTGCGCGCCCAGCACACGTTCCACCATCACCTCGACTTGGCCGCCGGTCGCTTTTTGCCCAAACAGGCGCGCCTTCAGCACACGCGTATCGTTCAGCACCAGCAAGTCACCCGACCGCAGGAACTGCGGCAGATCAGCGAACAAGCGATCCTCCAGACCTGCCGCGCCGACACGCAACAGGCGGCTGCCGCCGCGTTGTGCGGGCGGATGTTGGGCGATCAAGTGCTCGGGAAGGTCGAAATCGAAGTCGTCGGTGCGCATGCCAAAAGCAGGGGAGAAAACCGGGCTGCGCATTGTAGTTGATGACGCGGGGCGTTTCATGGATAATTCGCGCCCTTCCGCGTGGGTTTGGCTGCGCGAGAGTAATGCCCTTGCCGGGGTGATGGAACTGGTAGACGTGCCGGACTCAAAATCCGGTGCCGCAAGGCGTGCGGGTTCGAGTCCCGCCCCCGGCACCAACACTGTAAGGCAGACCTCGTCTGCCTTAATCTTTTTCTGAGGTCACGCTCATGATCTGGAAACCCCACGCCACTGTCGCCGCCGTTCTTGAACAGGATGGACGCTTCCTGCTAGTCGAGGAAGAAACCGAGCAAGGTATCCGTTTCAACCAGCCCGCCGGTCACTGGGAACCGAACGAGACGCTGGCCGCCGGCGCGGTACGCGAAGTGCTGGAAGAATCTGCCTACGACTTCGAACCTGAATATCTGATCGGCGTGTACCGCTGGCATTCGGACAAATCCAATGTCACCTATCTGCGTTTCGCCTTCGGCGGCAAGCTGCTCAAGCACCATCCAGAACGCGATCTCGACAAAGGCATCCTGCGCGCGGTGTGGATGACGCTGGACGAGATCCGCGCCACGCAGGATCGTCATCGCAGTCCGCTGATATTGCGCTGCGTGGAAGACTATCTCGCAGGCAAGCGCTATCCGCTCGATCTCATCACACACTATGAGTAAAGGTTGCGTCGTCGTCGGCATGTCCGGCGGCGTGGATTCCTCTGTCACCGCACTCCTGCTCAAAGAACAGGGTTATGAGGTCATCGGCCTGTTCATGAAGAACTGGGAGGACGATGACGACAGTGAATATTGTTCCTCGCGCCAGGACCTGATCGACGCGGTGGCGGTGGCGGACACCATCGGCATCCCCATCGAAGCGGTGAACTTCGCCAAGGAATATAAAGACCGCGTGTTCAGCTATTTCCTGCGCGAATATGAAGCGGGACGCACACCGAATCCGGACATCCTGTGCAATTCCGAGATCAAGTTCAAAGCCTTCCTCGATCATGCGCTGCGCCTGGGTGCAGACAAGATCGCCACCGGGCATTACGCCGGCGTACGCGAACAGGATGGTTTGTTCCAGTTACTCAAGGCCGCCGATGCCAGCAAGGACCAGAGCTACTTCCTGCACCGCCTGAACCAGCAACAATTGTCCAAAGCGATGTTCCCGTTGAACCATATCGCCAAGAGCAAAGTGCGCGAGATCGCGCACCAGCACGGACTATCCAACGCCGCCAAGAAGGACAGCACCGGCATCTGCTTCATCGGCGAGCGCCCGTTCCGAGAATTCCTCAGCCGCTACCTGCCGACCAAACCCGGCGACATGACCACCCCGGAAGGCAAGGTGATGGGACAGCACATGGGCTTGTCGTTCTACACCTACGGTCAGCGTCAGGGCTTGGGCATAGGCGGCGGCAAGGAAAGTAGCGGCGAGCCATGGTTCGTCGCCGGCAAGGACATGGCGAACAACCGCCTGATCGTGGTGCAGGGCCACGACCACCCGCTATTGCTGAATCCCGAACTGGACGCACTCGACATGCACTGGATCAGCGGCGCGCCCCCCGATACGACGCGCGCCTATGCCGCCAAGACACGTTATCGCCAAGAGGATGCCGCCTGCCGCATCGCGCCGTCCGGTGACAACGGCGTACACTTCACCTTTGACGAAGCACAGTGGGCTGTCACTCCGGGGCAATCGGTCGTCGTCTACGACGGCGATGTCTGTCTGGGTGGGGGCATCATAGACACCTCCACGGAAAACCCCGGCCATACGCGTTAAAATAGCGCGGTCATTATTGAAAGCAAAACTCATGTCACTCTCCGCACTCACCGCCCTTTCCCCGCTCGATGGCCGCTATGCCGGCAAGGTCGACGCACTGCGCAACCACTTCAGCGAGTACGGCCTGATCCGTTTCCGCGTGCTGATCGAGATCGAATGGCTGAAGGCTTTGAGCGCGGAGGAGCACATCCACGAGCTGCCGCCATTCTCGGTCGCCACCATCGCCCGCCTGGATCAGCTTGCAGTAGGGTTCAGCGAGGCGGATGCGGAAGAGATCAAAGCCATCGAGCGCACCACCAACCATGACGTGAAGGCGATCGAATACTGGCTGCGCGAAAAACTGGGCGGCGATGCCGAAACCAAAGATGCCCTGGAGTTCATCCACTTCGCCTGCACCTCGGAAGACATCAACAACCTGTCGCATGCGCTGATGCTGAGCCATGCGCGCAAGGAAGTGATGCTGCCCGCGCTGCAGTCCGTGATCAACAAACTGACCGCACTCGCCCACCAGCATGCAGATGTACCCATGCTGTGCCGCACCCACGGCCAGACCGCCACCCCCAGCACACTGGGCAAGGAGATGGCGAACGTGGTGTACCGCCTGCGCCGCGCTTACCAGCGCATCGCATCGGTCGAGATCTTGGGCAAGATCAACGGCGCAGTGGGCAACTACAACGCGCACCTGTCGGCCTATCCCGACATCGACTGGGAACACTTCGCCAAGCGTTTCGTCGAGGCGCGCGGCATCACGTTCAACCCCTACACCATCCAGATCGAGCCGCACGATTGCATGGCCGAACTATATGACGCGTTCGCCCGCGCCAACACCATCCTGATCGACCTCAATCGCGACATCTGGGGCTATATTTCGCTCGGCTTCTTCAAACAGAAAGTGGTCGCGGGCGAAGTGGGCTCTTCCACTATGCCGCACAAGGTCAACCCCATCGACTTCGAAAATTCGGAAGGCAATCTCGGCCTTGCCAACGCGCTGCTGAAACACTTGTCCGAGAAACTGCCGATCTCGCGCTGGCAGCGCGACCTGACTGATTCCACGGTGCTGCGCAACATGGGCGTGGCCATGGGCTACACCCTGCTCGCCTACGAATCCTGCCTGAAGGGATTGAACAAACTGGAAGCCAATCCGCAACGTCTGGCGGACGACCTGAATAACAGCTGGGAAGTGTTGGCCGAGCCGATCCAGACCGTGATGCGCCGTTACAACATCGAGAACGCCTACGACAAGTTGAAAGAACTCACGCGCGGCAAGGGCGGCATCAACCGCGAGAGTCTGGCCGCGTTCATCCAGACCCTAGGCATCCCGGAAAGCGAGAAACAGCGTCTGCAGGAATTGAGCCCCGAGACTTACATCGGCAAGGCGGCCGAACTGGCGAAACGCATCTAAGCTGGTTTCCAGCTGCTGCACAAACGACAAGCCCCGCAGATGCGGGGCTTGTCGTTTCAGGCTACCGAAGTTCAGGCCGCCGCCTGGATAGGGATGTTTACGCGCTGTCCAATGATGTTGTTGTGCTCGTCAAAATAGACCAGCGCCGGATGGTATTTCTGCAGTTCCAGTTCCGAATAGCTGGCGAAGGTCGCGATGATGACGATATCGCCGACATTGGCCTTATGCGCTGCCGCGCCGTTCACAGAGATGGTGCGCGAGCCGCGCTCGGCGCGAATGGCATAGGTGGTAAAACGCTCGCCGTTGGTGACGTTCCAGATATCGATCTGCTGATATTCGCGGATACCGCTGGCATCCAGAAAATTCTCGTCGATGGCGCACGAACCCTCGTAATGCAGCTCGGCCTGCGTCACGCGCGCACGATGCAATTTGGCTTGAAGCATGGTTCGTTGCATGGTTACCTCCTATCAGCCCCTGTCTGTCGCAGGGTCGCGCATTATAAACGCCTGAGCCTCAAAGACAAACCTCAAGGTTATCGATCAGGCGGGTGACTCCCAGACGGGCGGCGGCAAGCACGACCAGTTGGCGCTCGCTCACTTGCGGTTTCCCCAGCCCATGCTGGCTGCGGATGGACACATACTCCACCCCCCAGCCGCGCTTGGCAAGCGCCGCCTCGGCCACCTTCTCCAAGACATCGAAATCCCGCTCGCCATTCGCGAGCGACTCCGACACTTTATTCAACGTTAGGTGCAGTTGCGCGGCTTCGGTTCGCTCAGCTTCCGTCAAATACTGGTTGCGCGAACTTAATGCCAAGCCATCCACGGCACGCACCGTTTCACCGCCGACGATGGCGACCGGCAGATTGAACTGCGTCACCATCTGGCGAATGATCGCCAGTTGCTGATAATCCTTCTTGCCGAACAGGGCGACCTGCGGTTGCACCAGATTGAGCAGTTTGAGCACCACGGTCGCCATGCCACGGAAATGTCCCGGCCGCTGCACGCCACACAACTCGCTCGCGATGCGAGGCAACTCGATGTAGAAGCTCTGCTGTTCCGGATACATCTCGTCCACTGCGGGTGCGAAGACCACATCTGCCAAACCCTGCAGCTTCGCGCAATCCGCCTCAAGCGTACGCGGATACTTGTCGAAATCCTCGTTCGGCCCGAATTGCAAAGGATTGACGAAGATACTCACCACGACGCAGCTGCCTTGCTGACGCGCCTGTTCCACCAGCGCGACATGGCCTGCATGCAGATTGCCCATGGTGGGCACGAAGGCGATGGCGTTTTCTTGCGCCAGTCTTGCGCGCAGTTCGACAACGGAATGGATGACTTGCATCAGAAGCAATGTTCCTTAGCGGGGAAGGTACCCGCCTTCACTTCGGCGACATAGCGCGCCACGGCATCGGCGATGGAAGCTGCACCTGGCATGAAGTCCTTTACGAAGCGTGCTTTCTTGCCGGGATACACGCCCAGCATATCGTGCAACACCAGCACCTGGCCGGAGCAGTCCGCGCCCGCACCGATACCTATGGTAGGAATGGAAAGTTGTTTGGTGACATCAGCCCCCAGCACTGCGGGGATCGCTTCCAGCACCAGCATGGCGGCTCCAGCCTTCTGTAGCGCCAGCGCGTCTTTCTTCAGCTTCTTTGCCGCCGCGTCTTCCCTGCCCTGCACCTTGTAGCCGCCGAGCTGATGCACCGACTGCGGCGTGAGGCCTATATGTCCGCACACCGGGATGCCGCGCGAGGTGAGGAAAACGACCGTCTCGGCCATCTCGGCACCGCCTTCGAGCTTGACCATCTCGGCACCGGCCTGCATCAGTTGCACCGCATGCCCGAAGGTCTCGCGCGCGGAGAACTGCGAAGTACCGAACGGCATGTCGGCGATGACGAAAGCGCGCTGCGCGCCGCTGACCACGCAGGCTGTGTGATAGGCCATCTGCTCGATGGTGACCGGCAGCGTGCTTTCGCGCCCCTGTATCACCATGCCCAGCGAATCACCGACCAGCAACACATCAACGCCGTTGTTCTCCAGCAGCGTGGCAAAGCTGGCGTCGTAACAAGTCAGCACGGCGATCTTCTCGCCGCGCGCATGCATCGCCTGCAATTTGCTCAAGGTCGTTCGCATCATTCCGCCACGTTGAAATATTCGCGCTGCCCGCGCATCCGGCCGATTCGCTCCAGCAGCAACTTGAAGTCGGCATCATTATCCGCGAAATTGAGTTTTTCGCTATTCACCACCAGCACAGGCGCTTCCTCGTAGTGGTGGAAGAATTCGCCATAGCTGTCTGCGAGTTTGGTCAGGTAGTCGTCCTGGATAGTGCGTTCATGACGATGGCCGCGCCGGCGCACGCGCGAGATCAGCGCCTCGGTCGAAGCCTGCAGATAGATCACCAGATCCGGTGTCGGCGCTTGCGGAGCAAGACGCTGGTAGATGGTTTGGTACAGCTGGTACTCGTCCTCGCTCAGGTTCAGACGCGCGAACAGTTCGTCTTTCTCGAACAGGTAATCGGACACCGTGCGGCTCTGGAACATATCCATCTGGTTCAGATCACGCACTTCGTTGATGCGCTGGAACAGGAAGAACAGTTGCGTCTGCAGCGCGTAGCGTTCGGCATCTTCGTAGAAGCGTGCCAGGAAAGGATTCTCCTGCGGTTTTTCCAGCAGGGTCCGCGCGTCGCTGTGCTCCGCCAAGCGCTTGGCCAGACTGGTCTTGCCCACACCGATGGGACCTTCGACCACGATGTAGCGATATTTACTTAAAGTCATGTTGCAAACGTTCCAGTTGCTGTCCTGCACATCCCGTCATCGCCTCTTCCGCAGCGCCCACACCGGGGATGATGCAATCCGGCGCGATCTCCAGCAATGGCTGCAGCACGAACGCGCGCAGATGCATCTGCGGATGCGGCACGGTCAGGCCGTGTTCGTGGTGCACCAGATCGTCATACATCAACACATCCAAGTCCAGTGTGCGCGGCGCATTCTGGAACTCGCGCGTACGCCCGCATTCCAGTTCCAGCGCCAGCAAGGCATCCAGCAAGGCGCGCGGCGCGAGTCCGGTCTCCACTTGCGCCACGGCATTGATGAAGTCCGGCTGGTCCAGATAGCCCACGGGCGCGCTGCGATACAGCGACGACGTTTTCAGCAGACGTGTCTGCGGCAAATCATCGAGTGCCGCCAATGCCCTTCTTACTTGTGCGGCAGGTTCTGCAAGATTACTGCCCAATCCTATGAATGCAGTATGACTCATCAATCGATTGGCAATTCCGCCTGACCGGCAGCCTTGGGCTTGCGATTGCGGCGACGTTTTTTCTTCGGATCGGCACTGTCCGACAGCAGCATCTCGGCGCGACGGTCTTCATTCGTATGCTGGAACTCTTCCCACCACGTACCGAGCTCATTGTCGGCTTCTCCGCTCTCGCAGCGCAGCAACAGGAAATCATACGCCGCGCGGAAGCGCGGCAACGCCAGCAAGCGGAACGGACGCTGACCTCCGCGCTGCTCGAAGCGCGGCTGCAGCAACCATATCTCCTTCATCACCGTATCGTAGCGGCGCGGGATCGCGAGTTTGGCGCGCTGCCGCTCCAGCACTTCATCCATCGCGTCATGCAGGGCACCGATGGGCTTTTCGCCTGCCGCCTGTTTGGCGTTCCAAACGGTCAGCACTTCATGCCACAGCAAAGCTGCGAACAGGAAAGCGGGGGAGGTGGGCTTCTCATCGGCGATGCGCTGGTCGGTGTTCTGCAACGCGGCCATCACGAACTTCTCGCCCATGGGTTGTTCCAGGATCACATCCAGCATCGGCAACATGCCGTGATGCAGGTGCATGGCGCGCAGCTTCTTGATGCATGCCAGCGCGTGACCGGACAGCAGCAGCTTGAGCATCTCATCGAACAAACGCGCCTCCGGCACGTTGCTCAACAGATCCTTCATCTTGGCGATGGGCGCGGCGGTGGCCGGATCCAGTTTCATGCCCAGCTTGGCCGACAGGCGCACCGCACGCAGCATGCGCACCGGATCTTCGCGGTAACGGACCTCAGGATCGCCGATCATGCGCAGCGTGTTGGCGCGAATATCTGCATAGCCGTTGTGGTAGTCGAATATCTCTTGCGAACTCGGGTCGTAGAACAATCCGTTGGCAGTGAAATCGCGCCGTTCCGCATCCTGCTCCTGATCGCCGAACTCGTTGTCGCGCAGGATCCGGCCGTGTGCATCGGTCTGCGCATCCTCCGCCTCGATGGCGCGTCGGAAAGTGGAGACCTCGACCGTCTCGTCACCGAAGATCACATGCACCAGACGGAAGCGGCGGCCGATGATACGCGCGCGGCGGAACACGCGCTTCACCTCTTCTGGCGTGGCATCGGTGGCGACATCGAAGTCTTTGGGATGACGGTCCAACAGCAGGTCGCGCACCGCACCGCCCACCACATAGGCCTGAAAGCCTGCGGCCTGCAGACCATCGGTCACGCGCCGCGCCGCGTAGCTGATACCTTCGCGTTCGACCTTGTGTTGTTCGAACGGGATCACATGCGCCTTGCTCGCTTTCGCGATCGGGCGGGATCTACCGAATACCTTCTTGAATAGTCTTTTTATCATGGAGTCGTCAGGATACGCTGCCGCCACTAGCGGCGCGACAATGGGCGCGGATTATAGCACCCGCGCCGGCAGCCTCTTAACGCAGGGAAATGACAGGCCAACCACGGGCTTCTGCATGCGCCCGCAAAGTCGCATCCGGGTCGACTGCGACTGGGCGTTTCACTTTGGACAGCAAGGGCAGATCGTTCAGAGAATCGCTGTAGAAACAGCTCTGCTCGAAGCTATCCCAATCCCAGCCGCGCTCGCCCAGCCACTGCTCCATGCGCGCGACCTTGCCCTCGCGGAAGCTGGGCACGCCCGCCACAGCACCAGTGAATTCACCATCCTTCTGCTCGGGGTCGGTGGCGATCAGATGTTCGATGCCGAACTCGCGCACGATGGGAGCGGTGACGAAACTGTTGGTGGCGGTGATCACCACGCACACATCGCCAGCGGCCAGATGCTTCTTCACCAGCTCGCGCGCCTTGTCACCCATCATCGGACGCACCTTGATACGCATGAATTCTTCATGCCATTCATCCAGCACCTTGCGCGCATGGCGCGACAAGGGCTTCAACTGGAAATCGAGGAACTCGTGGATATCCAGCGTGCCTGCTTTGTACTGTTCATAGAACGCCAGGTTCTTCGCCTCGAACAGTTCGCGATCGAGCACCCCCTGCTCGATCAGGAACTGCGACCACTCGAAATCGCTGTCGCCACTCAACAGGGTATTGTCCAGATCGAATAAAGCCAGATTCACATGCTCTCCTTGATGAAAAAGGCCTGCATCGCTGCAGGCCTCGTGCGTCCAGTTTGCTGGCGCTTTAGAACGTGTAGCCGATACCGACCGAGATGACTGGATAGTATTTGAAACTGCTCAGATCGCTGTTTAGTTGTTTTTGAGCATCTGCATCCAGCGCGGCCGTGGTCGTCGAAACACCCCCTGCCGTCCAAGTCCCTCGCGAATTCACTGAGGCACTGGGAGAGCCCTGGAACAGAATACCTATGTCGGTGCTGAAAGAAAAACCCTGCTTCTTGGGTTGACCGCTCCAGCCGATGCCCAGATAAGGTGAAACCTTATTGAAACCGACTGATGTATTCACACCACATCCTCCGGCGGAAGCACAAGTAAATGTTGTGCCCGATGCATCATAGGTCGAACCACTTGCAACGGTACCTGCCAACTCAAGCTTGTTGCTATTAAAGATCACCCCTCCAGTCAGATGCGTTACGCCACTCCATGGACGCCAGTCGACCAATGCAGTTACGCTGGACAGCTTCAGGTCGCCCGAGAAAGTCACTCCGCCTGAGTTTTCGTTAGCGCTGAATTTGAAAGTGTTGTATCCGAGTCGAGCGGTATAACGCTCGGTCATTGGCATGGCAAGCTCCAAGCCGCCTCCGAGCGTCGATACATGCGCATCCAATTTCATCATGCCGTCTGCTGCGTAAGCCTGCATAGGAAGTGTCGCCAGAACCAGTGCTGCCAGTGTCGCTTTTTTCAACATCGTGAAGCCCCCTTATTGTTTGAAAGAAAGTTAGTAATCGTAGCTTGCAAAGCCGCCGCCCCGCGCCAGCCCGGCAAGATTGTGCCAAATTCAGCTTTGGCCCGCCATCACTTCTTTCAGGAGTGGCACCGAAGCGACACGCTTCAAACGCAGGCAATGTTCATCCAGTGCATCCAGCACCCGCAACAGCGATGGCAGATCGCGCCGACCGTGTCGCAACAGGTAGTGGGTGACTTCGTGCGGCAGTTCGAAGCCGCGCGCGCCAGCATGCTGGCGCAAGGCTTCGGCCTTTTCCTCGTCGCTGAGCGCGTGCACCTGATACACCAGCCCCCAGCCGAGGCGTGTACGCAGATCGTCACGCAATCCAAGATGGACGGGGGCTTGCGTGCCACTCACCAGCAACAAGCCGCCCTGCTCGCGCATACGGTTATAGAGCTCGAACAGGGCGATCTGCGCTGCGTCGTCCAGTGCTTCGGCGTCATCGACCGCCACCACGCCGGCCTCCTCGGGCACGGCACGTTCCGCGTAATGCGCACCCTGCGCTGCCGCTTGCGCCACCATCGCTTGCAGCAAATGGCTCTTGCCACTACCCTTCTCGCCCCACAGATACACGGCACGCACCTCTGCCGCGCCGGCAGCAGCCTGCCGCAAGGCAGCAAGCAATTCGACATTGCGACCGGCAACGAAGTTATCCAGCGTCGGCACCCATTCCGGCGCGATGCCCAGCAGCATCTGGCTCATGGTTTGAGATACATCGTGCTGGAAAGATATTGTTCACGCAGATGGCGCAGCACGACCAGCAATACCGCTGCCAGCGGCAATGCCAGCAAAAGGCCAAAGAAACCGAACAACTGGCCAAAAGCGAGCAAGGCGAAGATCACCGCCAGCGGATGCAGGCCGATGCGCTCGCCCACCAGCCAGGGGGTAATGACCATACCTTCCAGCAATTGACCCGCGCCGAACACCGCCCACACCACCAGCAGATCGCTGCCGAAACCGAATTGCATCAAGGCTGCCAGCGTCGCCAGTAACAGCCCCAGCACCATGCCCAGATAAGGTATGAACACCAACATACCGGCCACGATGCCGATGGGCAGTGCAAACTCCAGCCCCACCAACCACAGGACGACCACATAGAACCCGCTCATCAACAGCATCACCGCAATCTGCCCGCGCAGGAACTCGGCCAGCACTTGGTCAGCTTCACCAGCAAGCTGGCGGATCTGCGTGTGCCAATGACGCGGCAACAAGCCATCCACGCGCGCCAGCAGATCGTCCCAGTCGCGCAGCAGATAGAACATCACCACCGGGATCAACAACAGATTGGCGAACAAGGCCAGCAAGGCGCTGCCGCTATCGCCCAGCCAGGGCAGCAGCACGCCCGAGGCCAGCCCGCCGGCCCGTTGCCAGTGGTCGACCAGCAACAGCTTCAGCGCGGCATTGTCCCATTCCAACTCCACCCCGAACCATTGCTGCAAGGTCGGCAGCAGATGCACCCGGGCGGCGTCCAGCCATTGCGGTATTCGCTGAACCAGCAGGGACGATTCCTGCTGCAGCAATGGCAGCATGATCAGCAGTAGCGCCAGTCCCAGCAGCAGCGCGCCCAGCATCACCAGCAACACCGCCAGCGCACGAGGCAACTTCCAAACACACATACGCCCCACCAGCGGATCGAACACGTAGGCGAGGATGGCCGCCGCCACGAACGGGGCGAGGATAGGGGCCAGCAGATAGAGCAGCGCGAATGCGGCGGCTGTCAAGGCTAGCCACTGCATGGCAACAGAGCGGGAGACGGTCATTTCGGGTAAAATCCGCGACGAAAAACGTGCTGCACTTTACCTGCCAGAAAGCGAGAACTCAACTTGAGCCAGAATTCCCCCCTCTCCTACCGCGATGCCGGTGTCGATATCGATGCCGGCGACCAACTGGTCGAGAACATCAAACCCTATGCCAAGCGCACCATGCGCCCCGAAGTGCTGTCCGGTATCGGCGGCTTCGGCGGACTGGTCGAGATCTCCAAGAAATTCAAGGAGCCGGTGCTGGTGTCCGGCACCGACGGTGTCGGCACCAAGCTCAAGCTGGCGTTCGAGCTGAACCGCCATGACACGGTCGGCATCGATCTGGTCGCGATGAGCGTCAACGACATCCTGGTGCAGGGTGCCGAACCGCTGTTCTTCCTCGACTACTTCGCCTGCGGCAAGCTGGACGTTCCCAGCGCGACCGAAGTCATCAAGGGCATCGCCAAAGGCTGTGAGGATTCGGGCTGCGCACTGATCGGAGGCGAGACCGCCGAGATGCCTGGCATGTATCCGGAAGGCGAGTACGATCTGGCCGGTTTCGCGGTCGGCGTGGTCGAAAAATCCAAGATCATTACCGGCGAGACCATCCAGCCAGGCGATGTGGTGCTGGGTCTGGCCTCCAACGGTGCGCACTCCAACGGCTATTCGCTGGTGCGCAAGATCATCGCCCGCAGCAAACCCGACATGAACGCCAAGTTCGACGGCGAACGCTCGCTGGCCGATTGCATCATGGCCCCGACACGCCTGTACGTGAAGCCTCTGCTGAGCCTGATGCAAAGCATCACCATCAAAGGCATGGCGCACATCACCGGCGGCGGCATCACCGAGAACGTACCGCGCGTACTGCCCGCCAATGTGGTCGCAGACATCGACAGCAAGACCTGGCTGATGCCGAAACTGTTCGAATGGTTGCGCGAAGGCGGCAACGTCGAAGCGCAAGAGATGTTCCGCACCTTCAACTGCGGCATCGGCATGGTGGTGATCGTTGCCGCCGCCGACGCGGACACTGCGATCAAGCAATTGCAGGCGGCAGGCGAGACCGTATCGCGCATCGGCACTATCCGTGCCCGCGCTGGCGACGAGCATCAGACGCAAGTCAAATAAATGCCCGCACAGAAGAACATCGTCATCCTCATCTCCGGCCGCGGCAGCAACATGGAAGCGTTGCTGCGTGCCAAGCTGCCCTGCCGCATCTCCGCCGTGATCAGCAACAAGGCCGACGCGCAGGGGCTGGAGATTGCCCGCGCAAATGGCATCGATACGGCAGTGGTGTCGCATCGCGACTATACCGACCGTGAAGCATTCGATGCGGCACTGGCGCAGGAGATCGACCGTTACCAGCCGGACTTCATCATATTGGCCGGCTTCATGCGCATCCTCACCGACGGTTTCGTGCATCGCTACACGGGCCGCATGATCAACATCCACCCTTCGCTGCTGCCTGCCTACACCGGCGTGGACACGCATGCGCGCGCGCTGCAGGACGGCGTGAAGATCCACGGTTGCTCGGTGCACTTCGTCACGCCTGCACTGGATGGCGGCCCCATCATCATCCAGGCCGCCGTGCCGGTGCTGCATGACGATACACCGCAGACTCTGTCGGCACGTGTGCTGCACGAAGAGCACCGCATCTTCCCGCAGGCGGTGCGCTGGTTATGCCGCGATCAGGCACGACTCGATGCAGACGGCCGTGTTTCCGTCGACCGTATGGAGCAACTCGGCAGCACACTGATCTCGCCGGGGCTGGACTGAGATGCGCGCCCTGCTCGTTCTGTTCATCGCCAGCCTTTCGCTCAGCCTGCAAGCGGAACCGTTGCCGCTGCGGATCGAAGCGAGTTATGACATCCTCAAGCAGGGCATCAAGCTGGCCGAGGTCAACGAGGTATTCGAACGCAAGGATGATCGCTACCGCATCGTCAGTGTGACCAAACCGGTCGGCCTGCTGGCGCTGTTCCAGCCCGAGACCATCGTGTTGACCAGCGAAGGTGAGATCGGCGAGACGGGACTGCTGCCTCGACACTTTACCCATCGCCGCACCCGCAACACCGAGAAGAACAGCAGTGCAGATTTTGATTGGGAACGCAGCGAATTGACATTGAGTGGCCAGAGCGGCATCCAGCTGCTCGCGCTGCGACCCTATACACAAGACCGCTTGAGCATCATGTATCAATTCGTCATTCAACCGCCGTATGGCCGCCTTGAATTCCGCTTCGACATGACCAACGGCCAAAAAGTCGAAGCGTACCGCTATCAGTTGAATCCGGCCCAGACCGTACAAGTGCCATTCGGCAACCTGCGCAGCTATTACCTCTATACGCCGCCGCAAAAGACCAAATGGAAGTCCGAGATCTGGCTTGCCATCGATCACGGTTTCGTCCCATGCAAAGTGGTCGTAACTGAAGACGATGGTGCGCAACTGACACAAGTCCTGCGCACACTGAACATGGTGCCGTGAACTTCGCAGCCTTGTCGCCCGTCCGGCAGCGTCTCGCTATCGCCCTGGCAGTCTCCCTCGCGATCCATGCCCTGCTGATGTGGCTACCGCCTATCCAGTTACCTGAAGCGGAACCCGATCTGCCGCCCTTGATCGCAAAACTGGTGCCGCTGCCGCAGGTGCGTACGGCAAGCAAGCGTCCCGCCACGCCTCGCCCCAAACCCGCTGCAACGCCTACCGATACGCTGGCCGCAGCAGCCAGCGCGGTAGCCGCTGCTTCCAGTGTGGCCGCCACTCCAGAACCCGCGTTGCCAGCCAGCCAAGTCGCCGTAACCTCTCCCGCCTCCGCCGTCGCGGCAAGCGATACGCCCACGCCCGCCAGTCAGGTCGCGGCGGCCACACCAGAGATGGCTGCCTCCGCTGTGGCCGCTGCTTCTGCGCCTGCCATAGCCCCTGTGATCGCAGAAGCAGCACCGTCCCCGCGCCCCGCGCTGCCCAAACATGCCTTCCTGAAATTCCAGGTGCGTATCGGCAAGAACGGTATGGCGGTAGGCGAAGCGCGGCATGAATTACAGATCGCGGATGGCCGTTACGAACTCATTGCGACCACGCGCACAGTCGGCTTGGCACGACTGGTGAAATCCTACAAACTGATCCAGACCAGCAGTGGCGAAACCGACGGCACCGTGTTGCATCCGCAGCAGTACAGCGAGGACAAGGAAAACGACGGCGAACAGCGCAAGGACAGCGTCAGGCTCGACTATGCTGCGCAGCAGATCTCCTTCTCCTCCGGTCACCAGATACCACTCAAGGAATCCACACAAGACATCCTGAGCATCCTCTACCAGTTCCCTCCCTTGCCAGAGACAGGCGATGTATTGCCCATCGCCATCACCAACGGACGCGACTGGGAGAAATACAAGTTCGAGATCGTTACCAATAAAGAACTGATCACACCGCTGGGCAAGCTGCACACGGTACACTTCCGCAAATTGCATCCGCCCGGCAAGGAAGGGCTGGAGATATGGTTCGCGCAGGAATATCGTCTATTGCCGGTCAAACTGCGCCACATAGATCGCGACGGCAGCATCTCCGGCGAGGCAATCATCACAGACATCCGCATAGCGGAGGAATAGGAAACAGCATGCTACTCACAGAATATCGTCTCGACCTCACCATCCAGGCAGTGCGCGCCGCACTGAAGATGGAGCACCCGGCAGATGCCGTGCTGCGCAACTTCTTCCAGACCGAGCGCATCGGCTCCAACGAACGCAAACTGGTGGCGGAAACACTGTTCGGCGTATTGCGCCATCGCATGTTGCTTGAATACGGCAGCACCATGGAAGAAAAAGGTATCGCCTCGGCCCGCCGCATGGCGCTTGGCTACTGGGTACGTTTCGGTGGTTACAACCTGCGCGAACTGAAGCCTTTGCTCAAGGTGAAAGAAGAAGAATGGCTGGTCAAAGTCAAAAGCATCGACACCACAACCTTGCCACTCTCCATCCAGGCCGAACTGCCGGAGTGGATCGTGGAAAAACTGCGCGCGTATCGCAGCGACGACGAAATCCTGACGCTCGGCCAGTCCATGCAACAGTCCGCCCCGCTCGACCTGCGCGTCAATTCGCAATTGGCCAACCGCAACGAAGTGCTGCAATCGCTGCAAGCCGAAGGCTACGAAGCCACGGCCACACCGTTCTCGCCCTACGGCATCCGTCTTAAATACAAACCGGCGCTGAACAAACACGCGCTGTTCCTCTCCGGAAAATTCGAAGTGCAGGACGAGGGCAGCCAACTGCTCGGTTTGATGCTGGCACCGAAGCGCAACGATATGGTGGTGGATTTCTGCGCCGGTGCGGGCGGCAAGACCCTGATGCTGGGTGCGCTGATGAATTCGCAGGGTCGTTTGTATGCGTGGGACGTGTCGGAGAAACGCCTGACCAATCTCAAGCCGCGTTTGAAACGCTCCGGCCTGTCCAACGTGCAACCGCAACTCATTGCGCACGAGAACGACCAGAAGATCAAACGACTCGCCGGCAAGATCGACCGCGTGCTGGTGGATGCGCCGTGCAGCGGGCTGGGCACCCTGCGCCGCAACCCCGACCTGAAGTTCCGCCAGTCGGTGCAGAGTGTGGAGGAGTTGAAAGAGAAGCAACGCGCCATTCTGGATTCGGCCGCGCGCCTGCTGAAGAAAGGCGGCAGGCTGGTGTATGCGACTTGCAGCGTGTTGCAGGAAGAGAACCAGGACATCGTCAGCGCATTCCTGACCGCACATCCCGATTTCACATTGCTGCCGGCCAGCGAAGTGCTGAAGCAGCACCACATCGACCTGGCTATGGGCGACTACCTGCAACTCACCCCGCAGCAGCACAACACCGACGGTTTCTTCGCCGCCGTGCTGGAACGCACGGGTCAGCCTGCAGACATCGCCACCGAGGACGCAGAAGAAGAGGTCGCGTAACGATACTGGGTGCCGCGACTTTCATCACGGCGCCCTGAACATCCCTGCCTTACATCAAGCCCATCGTCACCAGAGCGATGAATGCGGCGAACAGCGCGAAGTGACTGATGCCCTCGATGGCATTGGTCTCGCCGTCGTGCAAGTTGTTCATCACCGTCAGGAAGGTCAGCAACAGCAGACCGCCCTGCACCGGCGTCAGTGCCATCACGATGCGCTCTCCGGTGAACAGGGCGATTGCCTCGATCACCGGCAACGTCAGCAGCACGGTCGCCAGCGACGCTCCCAGCGCGATATTGACCGTTGTCTGCATGCGATTGTTCTGCGCCGCACGCAGAGCGGTAAGGATCTCCGGACTGGCCGAGATCAGTGCCACCAGCACCGCAGGGATCGCCTTGGGCAGACTGCTTCCGGCCAGCCCCGCATCCAGCAACACCGATAATACTTCGGACAGTAAACCGACCAGCACGATAGCGCCCAGCATGATGCCCACATGCAGCGCATTCGGGCTGTGCACCGTGTCGTGCGCCTCTTCCTCGGTCACCGACGAATATTCGAAGAAGGTGCGGTGTTCCACCGTCTGCAGGCGCAGGAATGCCGCATACATCACCGACATGGTGAGCACCGAGAAGATTGAATAGACCTGCCATTGCTCGTCCGGCACGAAATCCGGGATGAACATACCGATGCCGATGGCGACCAGCAGCATGGCGACGAAGGAATTGGCCGAGGAGATGTTGTACTTGGTCTGCCCGTGCTTCAGTCCGCCAACGATGGCGGCCAGACCGAGAATGCCGTTGATATCGAACATCACGGCCGCGAACACCGTGTCGCGTGCCAGCGTGGGATTCGGTACCCCTTGCAGCAGCACGACCAGTATCACCACCTCCACCGACACGGCTGCCAGTGTGAGGATCAGCGTGCCATAGGGTTCGCCAAAGCGCACCGCCAATACCTCGGCATGGTGCGCGATGCGGAAGGCGACGCCGATGATAGCGGCCAGGATCACGCCCAGCAGGCCCCACAGCATGAAGCCGCCGTGTTCGACCGCGCCGTGCTCCAGCGCAAAGCCAACACCGAGCACAAGAAGCGCAACGGCGATGGGATATTCTGATTTGATGTTTTTCATATGCGTTCTTTCAGTTGAAATCAATTTCGCGGTATTCCACTCTCACCACCACCAACTCTTCCACTCCGTCCGGCAGGGGCAGCATCAGCACGTCGTCCTCGCGCGCCTTCAGCAGCACGCGCGCCAGCGGTGACACCCAGCTGACATGGCCTTTGCTGGCGTTCGCCTCGTCTATGCCGACGATGCTGTAAGTGCGCTCCTGACCGTCTTCGTGGCACACCGTTACCGAGGCGCCGAAGAACACTTGCTCGCAGCCCTTGCGCTGCGCCGGATCGACGACCTCCGAGTTTTCCATGCGTTTGGCGAGGAAGCGCAGGCGGCGGTCGATCTCGCGCAAGCGCCTCTTGCCGTAGATGTAATCGCCGTTCTCGGAACGGTCGCCGTTGCCCGCCGCCCACGAGACGGTCTGCACGACAGATGGACGCTCCACGTCCAACAGATGCATGTACTCATCCTTGAGGCGGCGGTAACCCGCCGGGGTCATGTAGTTCTTGGTTCCTGCGGGGAGTGCGGGCAACGACACCGCATCGTCGTCATCATCGTCGGTGTCGTTCTCGCGGGTGAAAGCTTTGCTCACGGGTGTTGCTTGAAGTGTTTCTAAACGTACCCCTTAAAACGGGATATCGTCGTCGAAGTTGTCGAAGTTGCCCTTCGCCGCAGGTGCTGCAGCGGGACGTGCCGCCGGCGCACTGCGTGCCGGTGCGGAAGAACCGCCGTCGTCCATCACTTCGAAGCTGCCACCGCCGCCGGCCTTGCCGCCCAGCATCTTCATCTCGTTCACCACGATCTCGGTGGTGTAACGGTCCTTGCCTTCCTTGTCCTGCCACTTGCGGGTCTGGATGCGGCCTTCGACATATATCTGCGAACCCTTCTTCAGATATTCACCGGCGATCTCGGCCAGACGGCGATAGAACACCAGGTTGTGCCATTCGGTGCGTTCCTGCTTCTCGCCGCTCTTGTCTTTATAGTTCTCGGAAGTCGCCAGTGTGACGTTGGTCACTGCTTCGCCGCTAGTCATATAACGGGTCTCCGGGTCTTTACCCAGACGGCCCACCAGAATTGCTTTATTCACTGACATCTCATGCTCCCTTCACTAATTGTTCTATCGCGTCTTCGTCGAATCCGCCCATTTCCACTTTGATGCAGGCGATCTGCTCGCTCGCCACCACCAGCACCTCGCGTACGCCGCGCAATTGTGCCAGAGACAGGCGCAATGTGCTCGCCGCCGCATCATCCATCTCGGGCAGGTGATACATCTTCGTCATCAGAGGCTCCGGCGCTCGCATGCCGGATGCCACCACCAACCACACCAGCAGCATCGCCACCGCGAAGATCAGCACCGCATTGCCACCGTACAGCTGCATCAACAAACCACCCATGGCCGAACCGAAGAACGCGCCCAGGAACTGTACGCTGCTGAATACGCCCATCGCCGTGCCCTTGGACGCCAGCGGCGCGATCTTGCTGACGATGGAGGGCTGCGTCGCTTCCAGCACGTTGAAGGCGGTGAAGAACACCAGCAACGTGAGCGCCATGCCCCACAGACTATCCTGCAGGAACAGGATGCCCAGTTGCGCGAGCGCCGCCAGACCGATGGCCACCATGAACACCTGCTTCAGTTTTGCTTTCTTCTCCGCGATGATGATGGGCGGCACCATCAGCACGAAAGCGATCAGCATCACCGGCAGATACACCTGCCACTGATGCGTCGCATCCAGCCCGTTAGCGCGCAGGATGAACGGCACCTGCATGAACACCGACATCAGGATCGCGTGCAAAGTGAACACGCCGAAGTCCATGCGTAGCAGGTCGGCGTTGTGCAACACTTCCTTCAGCTTGCTGGTGTTCGCCTCGGTATCGGAATGGAAACGTGTGATGCGCGGCTGCGGGATGTACCACAACACCATCGCGATGGACACGAAGGCCAGCACGCCGGTCAGCTCGAACATGCCCGACATGCCGATGGACTTGTACAGCAACGGCGACAAAACCATCGACAGCGAGAACGTCACGCCGATGGTCATGCCTATCATCGCCATCGCCTTGGTGCGATGCTCCTCGCGCGTCAGGTCTGCCGTCAGCGCCATCACCGCGGCATTGATCGCTCCTGCGCCCTGGATCACGCGTCCGGCGATGATCCAGTAGATATCGTCCGCCGAGGCAGCGATGAAACTGCCCGCCGCGAACAGCAACAAACCGATGATGATAATGGGCTTGCGCCCGTAACGGTCCGACAACCAACCCGCCGGGATCTGCAGGATCGCCTGCGTCAAGCCATACGCCCCCAGCGCCACCCCGATCAGGAAATGGCTCTCCCCGCCCGGCAACTCTTCGGCATACAAAGCGAAGATGGGCAGGATGATGAACAGGCCCAGCATGCGCAGGCCATAGATGCTCGCGAGGCCGATACTGGCACGGCGCTCGAACGGGGTCATTGCGGAATCTGAAGCGGACATGAAGCTGAAAATCGGGGTTTCGGAAGGGGCGTATGTTAACAGGTCTGGCTATACGCCTGATAGCCAACCCACTCCCATCCCTGTCGCCGCAATCCCCACTTTCCATCCGGACACTGCTGTTGGGTAAGCTCCCGTTTTCGCGTATATTGGCAGGTCGTTTTTATTGGTCCTCTGCCTCACATGGAATACATCAAGATACGCGGTGCACGCACCCACAATCTCAAGAACATCAGCCTCGATCTGCCCCGCAATCAACTGGTGGTGATCACCGGCCTTTCCGGCTCTGGCAAGTCCTCGCTCGCGTTCGATACGCTGTATGCCGAGGGGCAGCGGCGCTATGTGGAATCGCTTTCGGCATATGCACGCCAGTTCCTGCAGTTGATGGAAAAACCCGACGTCGATCTGATCGAGGGGCTTTCGCCTGCCATCGCCATCGAGCAGAAGGCGACCTCACACAACCCGCGCTCGACGGTGGGTACGGTGACCGAGATCCACGATTACCTGCGTCTGCTGTTTGCGCGTGCGGGCGATCCGCATTGCCCGCAGCATGACATCGTGTTGCAGGCCCAGTCGGTCGGGCAGATGGTGGACTCGGTGCTGGCATTGCCGGAAGGCACCAAGGTGATGATCCTGTCGCCTGTGGTGGTGGGACGCAAGGGTGAGCAGCTGGATCTGTTCGACGAGCTGCGTGCGCAGGGTTTTGTGCGGCTGCGTGTGAACGGCAAGGTGTGCGAGATGGACAACCTGCCCAAGCTGGCGAAGAACTCCAAGCACACCATCGAGATCGTGGTGGATAGATTGAAAGTGACCGCTGACATCAAACAACGGCTGGCGGAGTCGTTTGAAACCGCATTGCGCCACGCGGACGGTCGCGCACTGGCGGTGGAGATGGATTCCGGCAAGGAACACCTGTTCTCAGCCAAGTTCGCCTGCCCGATCTGCAACTATTCTCTGCAGGAGTTGGAGCCGCGTCTGTTCTCGTTCAACAGTCCGATGGGCGCTTGCCCGAAGTGCGACGGCTTGGGCGTGATCTCGTTCTTCGATCCGGCACGCATCGTGGCCTTCCCCAATCTATCGCTCTCTGGCGGCGCAATCAAAGGCTGGGATCGACGCAATCAGTTCTATTTCCAGATGCTGGATAGTCTGGCCAAACATTACGATTTCGATCTGGAACAGTCTTTCGAGAGCCTGCCCGAGAAGACCCAGACGGTGGTGCTGTACGGCAGCGGCAACGACGAGATAGCCTTCACCTACCTGAACGAGCGCGGCAAGAAGATACTGCGCGAGCATCCGTTCGAGGGCATCGTGAACAACCTGGAGCGTCGTTACAAAGAGACTGAGTCGCCCACGGTACGCGAGGAACTAGCGAAATTCCTGAACAGCTGTGCATGCACCGAATGCAAAGGTACGCGTCTGCGCGAAGAAGCTCGTCATGTGCGCGTGGCTGATCGCACCATCTTTGATTTGAGTGCGTTGCCGCTGAAGCAGGCACTGACTTTCTTCAGCAACGTACAGCTGCCGGGCAACAAGCAGGCCATCGCCGAGAAGATCGTGCAGGAGATCGCCAGCCGCCTGACCTTCCTGAACAACGTGGGTCTCGAATATCTTTCACTGGAACGTTCTGCCGAGACGCTCTCCGGCGGCGAGGCGCAGCGCATCCGCTTGGCATCGCAGATCGGTTCGGGCTTGACCGGCGTGATGTATGTGCTAGATGAGCCTTCCATCGGTTTGCACCAGCGCGACAATGACCGCTTGCTGGATACATTGAAGCGTCTGCGCGATATGGGCAACAGCGTGATCGTGGTGGAGCATGACGAGGACGCGATACGCACCGCCGACTATGTGGTGGATATGGGGCCGGGCGCGGGCGAACACGGCGGCATGGTGGTGGCACAAGGCACGGCAGAGGAAGTGATCGCCAACCCGAGTTCGCTGACCGGCGATTACCTGTCCGGCCGCAAGACCATCAAGCCACCCAAGACCTATCGCAAGCCCGATCCCGAGCGCAGGCTGAAGATCATCGGCGCGTCGGGCAACAACCTGAAAGATGTGACCCTGGATCTGCCAGTCGGATTACTGACCTGTGTGGCAGGCGTGTCCGGATCGGGCAAATCCACACTCATCAACGACACCTTGTACAACGCCGTGGCACAACACCTGTACGGCAGCAATGCCGTACCCGCGCCGCATCGCGAGATCGAGGGATTGGAGTTCTTCGACAAGGTGATCAGTGTGGATCAGTCACCCATCGGGCGCACGCCGCGCTCTAATCCTGCGACCTACACTGGGTTGTTCACACCGATACGTGACCTGTTCTCCGGCGTGCCGACCTCGCGCGAGCGCGGTTACGGGCCGGGACGTTTCTCGTTCAACGTGAAGGGCGGACGCTGCGAGTCGTGCCAAGGCGACGGCGTGATCAAGGTTGAGATGCACTTTTTGCCGGATGTGTATGTGCCGTGCGATGTGTGCCACGGCCAGCGCTACAACCGCGAGACGCTGGAAGTGCTGTACAAGGGACAGAACATCCATCAGGTGTTGGAGATGACAGTGGAGCACGCGCATGCGTTCTTCAATGCTGTGCCGGTGATCAAACGCAAGCTGCAGACATTGCTGGATGTCGGGTTGGGTTACATCACGCTCGGACAGAGTGCGACCACGCTTTCAGGCGGCGAAGCACAACGTGTGAAACTCTCGCTGGAACTGTCCAAGCGCGATACAGGCCGCACGCTCTACATCCTCGACGAGCCGACCACAGGCCTGCATTTCCATGATATCGATATGCTGCTGAAGGTAATCCACACTTTGCGCGACCAGGGTAATACGCTGGTGATCATCGAGCACAATCTGGACGTAATCAAGACTGCTGACTGGGTGATCGACATGGGGCCGGAGGGCGGCGAAGGCGGCGGGCGCATCGTGTCGCAGGGTTCGCCCAAGGACATCGCGGCGGACAATGACAGTGTGACCGGGCCTTACCTGAAGAAGCTATTGGGCAAGTGATGAACGGCGACCGGCGATACCGGTCGCTAGCCAAGAAATGAAAAAGGCCGGGATGATCCCGGCCTTTTCTATGGCGTGTAGCTAAACTTACTCGCCAGCTACTTCCACTGCTTCTGCTGCTGTCGGACGATCCACCAGTTCGATCAGTGCCATAGGAGCATTGTCGCCCTTGCGGAAACCGAACTTCAGGATGCGCGAGTAGCCGCCGTTGCGTGTTGCATAGCGCGGGCCGAGTTCGTCGAACAACTTGGTGACCATCTCGCGGTCACGCAGACGGGCGAACGCCAGACGACGATTGGCCAAGCTTGGGTTCTTGCCCAGCGTCAGGATAGGCTCTGCCACACGGCGCAGTTCCTTGGCCTTCGGCAAGGTGGTCTTGATCGCTTCGTGACGCAGCAACGAAACGGTCATATTGCGCAACATAGCCAGACGGTGGCTGCTGGTGCGGTTGAGTTTTCTAAGTCCTAAACGGTGACGCATGATTTTCCTCTCTTGCTTTCTGACCCGGTGTCTACCGGGCGAGCTTTATTTCTCGGCCACTGCCGTCCAGTTTTCCAGCTTGATACCCAGCGACAAGTCGTGTTCGGCCAGCACTTGCTTGATCTCGTTAAGAGACTTGCGGCCCAGATTCGGGGTGCGCAGCAGGTCGGCTTCGGTGTACTGGATCAGGTCGCCGATGTAATGGATGCTCTGTGCCTTCAAACAGTTCGAAGAGCGCGGAGTCAGTTCCAGATCATCGACCGGACGCAGCAGCATCGGATCAACCTTCGGTGCAGCGGGCTTCTCGACCGGAGCCGGTGTGCCTTCCAGTGCTGCGAACACGGAGAACTGCTCAACCAGGATACGCGCTGCGTAACGGATGGCTTCTTCCGGATCGATGGCACTGTTGGTCTCGATGTCAAAGATCAGCTTGTCCAAGTCGGTACGCTGCTCGACGCGAGCGCTCTCGACTGCATAGCTGACGCGCGAGATCGGGCTGAACGAAGCATCCAGGGCGATGTGGCCCACCGGACGTGTCGCCGCACCCGGCTGCTGACGCGAGATAGCGGAAACATAACCGCGACCTTGCTCGATCTTGATCTCCATGTCCAACTTACCGCCTGCCGTGAGGTGGGCGATGACATGGTTGGGGTTGATCACTTCGGTGTCGGCATCGACTTCGATGTCGGCAGCAGTGACCACGCCGGCGCCGGACTTCTTCAGTTGCAGTGTGGCCTCAGGCGCACCGTGCAGCTTCAGAACCAGCCCCTTCAGGTTCAACAGGATCTCGACCACGTCTTCCTGCACGCCGTCGATCGGGGAGTATTCGTGCAGCACACCGGCGATCTTCACTTCTGTCACGGCATAGCCGGGCATGGAAGACAGCAGGATGCGACGCAGGGCATTGCCCAGCGTATGGCCGTAGCCGCGCTCGAACGGCTCCATCACAACACGCGCCTGGGTGGCGGAGATGTTCTGGACGTCGATGATGCGAGGCTTCAACAGATTATTTGTAGGCATATGCGACTCCGCGTTGATTACTTGGAATACAACTCGACAATGAGGTGCTCATTGATGGTTGCAGGCAATTCGGTACGCTGCGGAACAGCCTTGAAGGTGCCCTTGAATGCCTTGGCATCCACGTCCAGCCATTCCGGGAAACCGCGCTGCGCTGCCGCGTCCAGAGATGCCTTCAGACGCAGTTGTGCGCGAGACTTCTCGTTGACTTCGACCACATCACCCGGCTTAACGATGTAAGAGGGGATGTTCACACGCTTGCCGTTGACCAGAATGCTGTTGTGACGCACGGTCTGACGTGCTTCAGCACGAGAACCGCCGAAGCCCATACGATAGGCGACGTTGTCCAAACGGGATTCCAGCAGTTGCAACAGGTTCTCGCCGGTAATGCCCTTGGCGGTCGTTGCACGCTTGTAGATCAGACGGAACTGGCCTTCCAGGATCCCGTAGATACGACGTACCTTCTGCTTTTCACGCAGCTGGCCACCGTACTCGGACATGCGCTGGTTACGGCGCTGACCGTGCTGACCGGGAGGATACGCACGACGCTCGACCGCGCACTTGTCGGTAAAACACTTCTCTGCCTTCAGAAACAGCTTCTCGCCTTCGCGACGGCACTTACGGCACTTTGCATCAAGATTTCTAGCCAAGATCGATACTCCTTAAATACGACGCTTCTTCGGAGGACGGCAACCGTTGTGCGGTACCGGCGTGATATCCGAAATGCTGGTGATTTTGAAACCGGCGGCGTTCAACGCACGCACAGCGGATTCGCGACCCGGGCCTGGACCCTTGATGCGCACTTCCAGATTCTTCACACCACACTCGACTGCAGACTTGCCAACGACTTCGGCAGCGATCTGTGCAGCGAATGGCGTGCTCTTGCGAGAACCCTTGAAGCCCTGCGCGCCACTTGTAGACCATGCCAGTGTGTTGCCCTGACGGTCCGTGATGGTCACGATGGTGTTGTTGAAGGAAGCGTGAACGTGCGCGATGCCTTCAGCTACGTTCTTCTTTACTTTTTTACGCACTTTCGTGCTGGTCTTAGCCATGTCTGCTGTCCTCTACTTAATTACTTTTTCGCGCCAGCGATGGATTTACGCGGACCTTTACGGGTGCGTGCATTGGTGCGGGTACGCTGACCACGGCTCGGCAAGCCGCGACGATGACGCAAACCACGGTAGCAGCCCATATCCATCAGGCGCTTGATATTCATGGTGACTTCACGACGCAGGTCACCCTCAACGGTGAACTTGGCGACTTCATCGCGCAGCTTTTCCATTTCGGAATCGCTGATGTCTTTCATCTTGGAAGAAGTCAACACGCCTGCTGCAGCACAAATCTGCTGCGCACGTGTGCGTCCGATGCCATAAATGGCGGTCAACGCAATCACTGCGTGTTGATGGTTTGGAATGTTTACACCGGCAATACGAGCCATGCAGCTACCCTATCGTTCAAAAGTTGCGAATTCTAACATCCAGCGGCGATTGTACTCAATCAACCCTGGCGCTGTTTGTGGCGAGGATCGCTGCTGCAGATCACACGGACCACACGGTTGCGACGCACGATCTTGCAATTGCGGCACATTTTCTTTACGGATGCTTGGACTTTCATTTGTTTCTCCTTGCTTCTTCAATTCAAAGCCATGTACTTGGCATATAGCTAAAGTATCCAGCGATGCTTCTACCGTTTAACCGGCTTTAAAATTAGCCTTCTTCAACAGGCTTTCATATTGGTGGGTCATCAAGTAAGACTGAACTTGCGCCATGAAATCCATAGTCACCACAACCAGGATCAAGAGCGACGTACCACCGAAATAGAACGGCACATTCCACTTGACCACCAAAAACTCGGGCAGCAGACAAACCAGCGTGATGTACACCGCACCCACCATGGTCAGACGCAGCATGATCTTTTCGATATAGCGCGCAGTCTGGTCACCCGGACGTATCCCCGGAAGGAAAGCACCGCTTTTCTTCAAATTGTCAGCGGTCTCTTTTGGACTGAACACCAGCGCGGTGTAAAAGAAGCAAAAGAAGATGATCGCAGCTGCATAGAACATCACATAGATCGGCTGTCCGGGAGCCAGCTTGTCGCTCACATCCTTCAACCAGGTCATGCTGCTACCACTGCCGAACCAACCCGCCAAAGTCGCCGGGAACAGGATGATGCTGGAAGCGAAGATCGGCGGGATCACGCCGGCCATATTCAGCTTCAGCGGCAGATGCGAGCTCTGGCCACCCATGATCTTGTTACCCACCTGACGTTTGGCATAGTTCACCAACACCTTGCGCTGACCGCGCTCCACGAACACCACCAGTGCCGTGACGGCGATGGCACCAAAGAACAGCGCCAAAACCAGCGGCACGGAGAACGCTCCGGTGCGTGCCATTTCCAGAGTGTTGCCGATCGCACTAGGCAGACCTGCCGCAATACCCGCGAAGATGATCAGCGAGATACCGTTACCCAAACCGCGCTCGGTGATCTGCTCACCCAGCCACATCAGGAACATCGTGCCGGTAACCAGGGTCACCACCGTCGTCATCTGGAACATCATGCCCGGCTCGAGCACCAGATCCTTCTGCGACTGCAACATCACAGCGATACCGAATGACTGGAACAAAGCCAACACCAGCGTACCGTAACGCGTGTACTGGGTGATCTTGCGGCGTCCAGCTTCGCCTTCCTTTTTCAACTGCTCCAAGTGCGGCACTGCGATCGATGCCAACTGCATGATGATCGATGCAGAGATGTACGGCATGATGCCCAGCGCCAAAATAGTGAAGCGTTCGAGCGCACCACCCGAGAACATGTTGAACATGCCAAGGATGCCACCTTGTTGTTGCTTGAACAGATCGGCCAAAACGTTCGGGTCGATACCCGGCACTGGAATATGCGCACCGATACGGTACACCACCAATGCCCCAAGCAAGAACCAAAGGCGCTTGCTCAGATCACCGTATTTATTCTTGGCTACAGCTTTCACAGACGATCCTTATTCTGCGACGCTGCCACCGGCAGCTTCAACAGCGGCGCGAGCGCCTTTGGTCAGCAGCAAACCCTGCAGCTTGACTGCACGAGTGAGCTCACCAGCAAGAATCACCTTCGCTCCCAGCGCAGTTGCAGCAACCACACCAGCCTGCTTCAAAGCCAACAGATCGATTGTGTCGACGGGCATCTTCTCCAAGTCAGACAAGCGAACTTGCGCTGTATCGTTACGAGTCAGAGAAACGAAACCGCGCTTAGGCAAGCGACGCTGCAAAGGCATCTGACCGCCTTCAAAGCCCACTTTGTGGAAACCGCCAGCACGTGACTTTTGACCCTTGTGACCACGACCGGCGGTCTTTCCCAGGCCGGAGCCGATACCACGACCAACACGACGCTTGTAATGCTTGGCGCCATCGGCAGGTTTAATTTGATTGAGTTCCATTTATGCCTCGCACTTGACCAGGTAGAACACCTTGTTAATCATGCCGCGTACTGCCGGGGTGTCTTCCAGAACAACCGTGTGGTTGATTCGGCGCAGACCCAGACCGCGAATGGTGTCGCGATGCGACTGCTTAGTTCCGATCAGGCCTTTGACCTGCGTAACCTTCAATGTTTTTTCTTTAGCCATGATTACCCCGCGATCTCTTCGACGCTCTTACCACGCTTGGCCGCAATCTCGGCCGGAGAATTCAGCGCCTGCAGACCATTCAATGTTGCACGAACGACGTTGTACGGATTGTTGGAGCCAAGACACTTGGCCAGAACGTTGCGAACACCGACCGCCTCGAACACAGCGCGCATCGCGCCACCGGCAATAATTCCGGTACCTTCGGAAGCAGGAAGCATAACGACCTTGGCGGCGCCATGACGACCGATCACTGCGTGATGCAACGTGCCATCCTTCAGATTGACCTTGACCAGCTTGCGACGACATTCTTCCATCGCCTTCTGCACAGCCACCGGCACTTCCTTGGATTTGCCCTTACCCATGCCGACGCGACCATCGCCGTCACCCACTACTGTGAGCGCCGCGAAACCCATGATACGACCACCCTTCACCACCTTGGTGACGCGGTTCACATGGATCATCTTTTCGATGAGGCCGTCACCTTTGTCTTCGGGCTGCTGATTCTTACCTTGTGCTTTAGCCATGATTCACCTCGATCTTAGAACTGCAAGCCATTTTCGCGCGCCGCTTCTGCCAGCGCTTTGATGCGACCATGGTACTTGTTGCCGGAACGGTCAAACGCAACAGCAGTAACGCCTGCGCTCTTGGCTTTTTCAGCGATACGCTTGCCGACTACCGCCGCCGCAGCTGCATTGCCGCCGTTACCCACGCTCTTGCGCACTTCTGCTTCCAGCGTGGAAGCACTAGCCAGAATCTGGCCACCATCAGCCGAGATCACTTGCGCATAGATGTGCAGATTGGTGCGATGGACTGCCAGACGCACAGCCTTCTGTTCAGCGATTCTTGCGCGGGTTTTACGTGACCTGCGTTGACGCGATTCATTCTTATTCAACATATCAACCTCGATTATTTCTTCTTGGTTTCTTTGAGGAGCACCACTTCGTCTGCGTAACGCACGCCCTTGCCCTTGTAAGGCTCAGGTTCACGATAAGCGCGGATCTCGGCGGCAACCTGACCAACTTGCTGCTTGTCTGCTCCGGTCAGCACGATCTCGGTCTGACTGGGTGTCACGACCTTCACACCTTGCGGCATCTTGTGCGCGACAGGATGAGAGAATCCAAGTGACAGATTCAGCGTATCGCCAGCAGCTTGTGCACGATAACCGACGCCCACCAGGGTCAGCTTGCGCTCGAAACCCTTGCTCACACCATTCATCATGTTTGCCAACAGGGCGCGTATCGTGCCGGACATCGCATTGGCCTGGGCAGATTCACCGACAGCCTTGCAAAGCAACTGATCGCCTTCGCGCACCACGGTAACTTCGCCCTTAAGAACTTGCGTAAGTGAACCCAACGGGCCCTTTACGGAGATCTTGTCTGCAGCCAGGGTGACTTCCACACCGGCCGGCACCACAACTGGATTCTTACCAACTCTAGACATATCCCCCCCTTACGCCACGATGCACAGCACTTCGCCGCCGATACCGTTGGCACGTGCTTTGTGGTCTGTCATCAAGCCCTTGGACGTGGACACGATCGCGATACCCATACCGTTCATCACGTGAGGGATATCTTCGCTGCCCTTGTACACACGCAGGCCGGGACGGCTCACGCGCTGGATCTTTTCGATCACAGGACGATCAGCGTAATACTTCAAACCGATTTCCAGCATCGGCTTGCCGTCGTTTTCCATGACTTTGAAGCCATCGACATAGCCTTCATCCTGCAGAACCTTGGCGATTGCAGCCTTGATCTTGGATGATGGCATTGCCACGATTGTTTTTTCCGCCATTTGCGCGTTACGAATACGCGTCAACATATCGGCGATAGGATCACTCATGCTCATAAATTCACCCTTACCAGCTTGCCTTGACTACACCAGGGATCTCGCCGCGCATTGCGTATTCACGCAATTTGATGCGGCCCAGACCGAACTTGCTGAAGGTGCCACGTGGGCGACCAGTCAGCGCGCAACGATTACGCAAACGCACCGGGCTGGAATCACGAGGCAGCGCCTGCAGTTTTTGACGAGCAGCAAAACGCTCTTCATCGCTCAGCGACATATTTGTCGCGATTGCCAACAGCTCGGCACGCTTCCCAGCGAATTTCTTCACTGCGTCGCGGCGTTTCTGTTCGCGGTTAATCAAAGCTGTTTTAGCCATATCACCCTCAGTTCTTCAATGGGAATTTGAAAGCCATCAGAAGCGCACGCGCTTCTTCGTCGGTCTTCGCAGTCGTTGTGATCGTGATGTTCATGCCACGCAGAGCGTCGATCTTGTCGTACTCGATCTCCGGGAAGATGATCTGCTCTTTGATACCCATGTTGTAATTGCCACGGCCATCAAAAGACTTGCCCGAAATACCACGGAAGTCGCGAATACGAGGAATCGCAACTGTAACCAGGCGATCCATGAATTCGAACATGCGTTCGCGGCGCAGCGTTACTTTGCAGCCGACCGGATAGTTCTCGCGGATCTTGAAACCGGCGATGGATTTCTTGGACTTGGTCACGACAGGCTTCTGGCCTGCAATCTTGGTCATGTCGCTAACCGCGTGATCCATCACCTTCTTGTCGGCAACCGCTTCGCCCACACCCATATTCAGGGTGATCTTCTCGATGCGCGGCACTTCCATGACAGACTTGTAGCCGAACTGCTTCATCAGCTGCGGCGCCACGGTCTCTTTATAGAACTGATTAAAACGAGCCATGCTCATACCCCTTATGCAATCACTTCGCCGCTGGACTTGAAGATGCGCACTTTGCGCCCGTCTTCCAGCTGCTTGATACCAACACGATCCGCCTTTTTGGTAGCCGCATTAAAGATGGCCACATTGGAGATGTGCATCGGCTTCTCGATCTCGACGATACCGCCCGAGGTCCCTTTCATGGGATTCGGCTTCTGGTGCTTCTTGACCTTGTTGATGCCCGACACCACCACGTAGTCATCAGCCACCTTCATAACGCTACCGCGATTGCCCTTATCCTTGCCGGCGATCACGATCACATCATCATCTTTTTTAATCTTGCGCATGATTTTTCCTTATCCTTCCCTTACAGCACTTCAGGCGCCAGGGAAACGATCTTCATGAACTTCTCGTTACGCAATTCACGCGTAACCGGCCCGAAGATGCGTGTGCCGATCGGCTCCAGCTTGTTGTTCAGCAGAACTGCAGCGTTGCCATCGAACTTGATCAGAGAGCCGTCAGTGCGACGAACACCCTTGGCTGTGCGAACGACCACTGCACTGTAGACTTCGCCTTTTTTGACGCGCGAACGCGGCGCAGCATCCTTGATGCTGACCTTGATCACATCGCCCACGCCGGCATAACGACGCTTGGAACCACCCAACACCTTGATGCACATAACCGAGCGTGCGCCAGTGTTGTCAGCCACATTCAAAACAGACTGCATTTGTATCATTTTTTAATCTCCAACTTATTCCGCCTGCGGCGGCTAGTTTTGGAACCCGTTCGGGTTAGGCCGCCGCAAGCGACGGTGAAACGAAGCCGCGCATTCTAGTCAGACTTGCGCCTTTGCGCAAGCATAATTTTCAATTACGCAACCGCGGACTCATCAATCAGCCTTGGCAACACGCCATGTCTTGGTCTTGGACATAGGGCGCATCTCCTCGATAGTCACCATATCGCCCTCATTGCAAGCATTGTTCTCGTCATGAGCGTGGTATTTCTTGGAGACGCGAACGACCTTGCCCAGCACAGGGTGCTTCACCTTGCGCTCAACCAGGACCGTGACGGTCTTGTCCATTTTGTTGCTGACGACTGTGCCGGTCAGGGCGCGTTTCAGATTAGCTGCACTCATTGCTGCACACCTTTTTCTGTCAATACGGTTTTCACACGCGCGATGTCACGGCGCACCTTTTTCAACTGGCTGGTATTGCTCAGTTGCTGTGTTGCAAGTTGCATGCGCAGGCCGAACTGCGCCTTGCTCAAAGACATCAGCTCTTCATGCAACTCGGCAACGGATTTGCTCTTCAGTTCACTAGCATTCATGATCACGCTCCTACCTGTCTGACAACGAAAGTCGTCTCAAGCGGCAGCTTTGCTGATGCCAGCTTGAACGCTTCACGCGCCAATGTTTCTGCCACACCGTCCATCTCGTACAGCATCTTGCCCGGCTGGATCTCGGCTACGTAGTACTCCGGATTTCCTTTACCGTTACCCATACGCACTTCTGCAGGCTTCTTGGAGATCGGCTTGTCCGGGAATACGCGGATCCAGATACGACCACCACGCTTGATGTGACGCGTCATGGCACGACGGGCTGCTTCGATCTGACGAGCAGTCAGACGGCCGCGGCCCACGGCCTTAAGACCGAACTCGCCGAAACTCACCTTGTTGCCGCGCGTTGCGATGCCGGTGTTACGGCCTTTCTGCTCCTTGCGGTACTTTCTTCTAGCTGGCTGTAGCATGTTTTGCTCCCGACTTTCTTACTTTCTTTTCTGGCTCGGCAACAGCGGGAGCAGCGACTTCCTGCTGACCAGTCTGGTCACCCTTGTATACCCACACCTTGACGCCGATGATGCCGTAGGTTGTCTTCGCTTCGGCAAAGCCGTAGTCGATATCGGCACGCAGTGTGTGCAATGGCACACGGCCTTCGCGATACCACTCGGTACGCGCGATCTCGATACCATTCAGACGGCCTGCACTCATGATCTTGATGCCCTGAGCACCCAGACGCATAGCGTTTTGCATGGCACGCTTCATGGCGCGACGGAACATGATGCGTTTCTCGAGCTGCTGAGTGATGGACTCGGCGATCAACTGCGCGTCCACTTCCGGCTTGCGAACTTCCTCGATATTCAAACCAACATCAGGCAGACCCATGCGCTTGCGCAATTCGACGCGCAATTTTTCGATGTCTTCGCCCTTCTTGCCGATCACCACACCAGGACGAGCCGTGTAGATAGTGATCTTGGCGTTCTTGGCAGGACGCTCGATGATGATTCTGGAGACGCCGGCACCAGCCAGCTTCTTCTTCAGATAATCACGCACTTCGATGTCTTTATGCAGCAGATCAGCGAAGTTCTTGCTGTTGGAATACCACTTGGACGACCAGTTCTTAGTGACACTCAAGCGGAAACCAATCGGATGAATTTTCTGACCCATGCTTAGCTCCCGACGGTGATCGTAATGTGGCAAGTCTGCTTCTCGATGCTTGTTCCACGGCCTTTGGCGCGGGGAATCATGCGCTTGAGGGAAGCACCTTTGTCCACGTAGATGGTAGAAACCTTCAATTCATCGATGTCCGCGCCGTCGTTATGCTCGGCATTGGCGATCGCTGAATCCAGCGCCTTCTTGATGATGGCGCCGCCCTTTTTTGGGCTGAAAGTCAAAATGTTCAAGGCTTGCGCGACAGGCAGACCACGAATCTGGTCAGCGACCAGACGCGCCTTCTGCGCCGACAAACGTACACCCCGGATGACTGCTGTTGTACTCATCATCTCTCCTTATTTCTTCGCTTTTTTGTCAGCGACGTGGCCCTTGAAGGTACGCGTCAGCGAAAATTCGCCCAGCTTGTGACCAACCATGTTCTCGGAGATATATACCGGAACATGCGCCTTGCCGTTGTGAACGGCGATCGTGAGACCGACGAACTCGGGCAACACCGTCGAGCGGCGGGACCAGGTCTTGACCGGGCGCTTGTCATTGGTTGCGCGGACCGTCTCGACCTTCTTAATCAGGTGCAGATCGACGAAAGGACCTTTTTTAATTGAACGTGCCATTCTGATTTACCCCTTAAGCCTTGAAGCGACGACGCACGATCATATTCGTAGTGCGCTTGTTGCTGCGTGTACGGTAGCCCTTAGCCGGCGTGCCCCATGGGCTGACCGGATGACGACCCGCAGCAGTCTTGCCTTCACCACCACCGTGCGGGTGGTCGACCGGGTTCATCACCACGCCGCGAACCGTCGGACGAATACCGCGCCAGCGATTTGCACCGGCCTTGCCGATGGAACGCAGGCTATGCTCGGAGTTGCCCACTTCGCCCAATGTCGCTTTGCAGTCGATGTGGACCTTGCGGATCTCACCGGAGCGCAGGCGCAACTGCGCATAGCTACCTTCACGGGCCAGCAGTTGCACTGCCGCGCCGGCGGAGCGCGCCAATTGCGCACCCTTGCCCGGCAGCATCTCGATCGCGTGTATGGTCGAGCCCACCGGGATATTGCGCAACGGCAGCGCATTACCCGCTTTGATCGGGGCTTCAGATCCGCTGATCAGTTCGGCACCAGCAGAGATACCCTTGGGAGCGATGATGTAACGACGCTCGCCATCCGCGTACAGCAGCAGCGCCAAATGCGCAGTGCGGTTCGGATCGTATTCCAGACGTTCAACTTTGGCCGGAATGCCATCCTTGTTACGCTTGAAGTCAACCAAACGATAATGCTTCTTGTGTCCACCACCCATGTGACGGGTAGTGATATGACCATTGTTGTTACGACCTGCGGTACGCGTCTTCTTTTCCAGCAAGGCTGCAACAGGCTTACCCTTGTGCAATTCCTTGTTGACCACACGCACTACCGAACGTGTACCAGGCGATGTAGGTTTGAGTTTAATCAGTGCCATGTTTTACCCCTGCTCACTTGCGGCAAAGTTGATCTCCTGACCGGCAGCCAGACAAACATAGGCTTTCTTCCAGTCTTTGCGGCTGCCCATGAATCGGCCAAAGCGCTTTTGCTTGCCCTTCACATTGCTGATCTGCACGCTATCAACGGTCACATTGAACAACTTCTCGACTGCCGCCTTGACTTCAGGCTTGGTGGCGTCGGAAGCCACACGGAAAATGACCTGCTCGTTCTTCTCTGCAACGAACGTGGCCTTTTCAGAGATCTGCGGCGCCAGCAGAATGTGCAACAGACGCTCTTCGATGTTCTTGGTCGTCATGCCAGCATCTCCTCAATTTTGGCGATCGCACTGCGCGTAACCAGCACGTTCGGGAAACGAACCAGACTGACTGGGTCGGCCTGATGCACTTCAACCACCAGCACGTTAGGCAGGTTGCGCGAAGCCAGATACATATTTTCGTCGATGTTGTCAGTGATGATCATGACGCGAGCATCTTTCAGCCCCATGTCATTGATCTTCGCTGCCAGCAGCTTGGTCTTGGGTGCGTCGACGGACAGTGCATCCAACACGCTCAGACGGCCTTCGCTGACCAACTTCGAGAAGATCGACGCCAAACCGGCGCGATACATCTTGCGGTTGATCTTGTGCGAATAGTTCTGATCGGGCTGATTCGGGAAAATCTTACCACCACCGCGCCACAACGGGCTGGAGGCACGACCGGCACGGGCACGACCCGTACCTTTTTGCGCGAATGGCTTGTGCGTAGACTTTGCGATCTCGCTACGACCCTTTTGCTTGCTGTTTGCAGAGCGGGCGTTCGCCTGATATGCAACCACCAATTGGTGAACTAGCGCTTCGTTGTACTCGCGACCGAACAGGTCGTCAGAAGCATTCATGCTCTTGCCGGCCTTGCCGTTTTCGTTGATAACCTTGAGTTCCATTATGCCCCCGCCTTCACTGCCGGGCGTACGATCACATCGCCGCCTGGCGCGCCCGGAACGGCACCGCGCACCAGCAACAACTGGCGCTCGGCATCGATACGAACGATCTGGAGATTTTGAACAGTGCGCTGCACGTCACCGAGGTGACCGGTCATGCGCTTACCAGGGAACACGCGACCGGGATCCTGCGCCATACCGATAGAACCCGGTACGTTGTGCGACTTGGAGTTACCGTGCGTTGCGCGACCGGACTTGAAGTGATGGCGCTTGATGGTACCGGCATAACCTTTACCGATAGTCACGCCCGTCACATCAACCTTCTGGCCGACCTGGAACAGATCGATACCCACGCTACCGCCGACCGTCAGGCTGGCAAGTTGCTCGGGCGATGCTGTGAATTCTTTAAGGATGCTACCCGCCTCAACGCCCGCCTTGGCGAAATGCCCGGCAGCCGCCTTGGTCACGCGGCTGGCGCGGCGCGTACCGAACGCGACCTGCACAGCACTGTAACCATCAGTGGGAGCGGTTTTGATCTGGGTGACACGATTATTGGACACGTCCAGCACAGTCACCGGCAACGATGAACCATCGTCGGTGAAAATGCGGGTCATGCCAATCTTGCGACCGACAAGTCCTAAGCTCATTTTATTTCCTTTTATTAAGGGGCTGACTTCAATTGGTCAGCCGATTCAACTACCAATACTGCTACTGCAAATACTGCGATTACTGCAACTTGATCTCAACATCCACGCCAGCCGGCAGATCCAGCTTCATCAGCGCATCCACAGTCTTGTCTGTAGGGTCGATGATGTCCATCAGGCGCAGATGGGTACGAATCTCGAATTGATCGCGCGAAGTCTTATTCACGTGCGGGGAACGCAGCACGTCGAAGCGCTCGATCTTGGTCGGCAACGGAACCGGGCCTTTTACCACAGCGCCTGTGCGCTTGGCCGTGTCCACGATCTGCAGGGCAGATTGGTCGATCAGACGATAGTCGAACGCCTTCAGGCGAATGCGAATTTTTTGACTTTGCATAATCTTCTCTTGCATCTATGCGGCATAGCCGCTGGTTTAAAGAACGAAATTCGCGTGGACCTACCACGCGAGGGCGCGCATTGTATGCTTACTCGATACTCTTTGCAACAGAACAATGGAACGTGCGGTCACGCACGTTCCATTGTTCTTGTTTCTTAGCCTATTACTCGAGAACCTTGGCAACCACACCGGCGCCGACGGTACGACCGCCTTCGCGGATCGCGAAGCGCAGACCTTCTTCCATCGCGATCGGGTTGATCAGGTTCACTGTGATCGATACGTTGTCACCAGGCATCACCATCTCGGTGCCGGCCGGCAGTTCAACCGCGCCAGTCACGTCAGTCGTACGGAAGTAGAACTGCGGACGGTAGCCTTGGAAGAACGGGGTGTGACGACCACCTTCGTCTTTGCCCAGCACGTAGATCTCGGCTGTGAACTTGGTGTGCGGGGTGATGGAACCGGGCTTGGCCAACACTTGACCGCGCTCGACTTCTTCACGCTTGGTGCCGCGCAGCAGCACGCCGACGTTGTCGCCTGCCTGCCCCTGGTCCAGCAGCTTGCGGAACATCTCCACGCCGGTGCAGGTGGTCTTCAGTGTGGGCTTGATACCGACGATCTCGATCTCTTCGCCGACCTTGATGATGCCGCGCTCGATACGACCAGTCACAACGGTACCGCGACCGGAGATGGAGAACACGTCTTCCACTGGCATCAGGAAGGCGCCGTCGATGGCGCGCTCGGGTGTCGGGATGTAGGAGTCCAGTGCGGCGGCCAGCTTGAGGATGGCGCCTTCGCCCAGTTCGCCTGCATCGCCTTCGACAGCCAGCTTGGCGCTGCCGTGGATGATCGGTGTGTCGTCGCCCGGGAAGTCGTACTTGGAGAGCAGTTCGCGGATCTCCATTTCAACCAGTTCCAGCAGTTCTGCGTCGTCAACCATGTCGCATTTGTTCATGAACACGATGATGTACGGCACGCCAACTTGACGGGCCAGCAGGATGTGCTCGCGAGTCTGGGGCATAGGGCCGTCAGCTGCAGAGACGACCAGGATCGCGCCGTCCATCTGGGCTGCGCCGGTGATCATGTTCTTAACGTAGTCGGCGTGGCCCGGGCAGTCAACGTGTGCGTAGTGACGGGTCGCTGTCTCGTATTCGACGTGGGCGGTGTTGATGGTGATGCCGCGTGCCTTTTCTTCAGGCGCTGCATCGATCTGGTCGTAGCCTTTGGCTTCGCCGCCGAATTTCTTCGACAACACTGTCGTGATCGCCGCTGTCAGCGTGGTCTTGCCGTGGTCAACGTGGCCGATCGTGCCGACGTTTACGTGCGGTTTGGTACGTTCAAATTTGCTCTTTGCCATGATATTTCTTCCTTAATCTAAATTATTTCTTATTCATGATCGCTTCGGCGACATTCTTCGGCGCTTCAGCATAGTGTTTGAATTCCATGGTGTAAGTCGCACGACCTTGGGTCGCAGAGCGCAGCGCGGTTGAATAACCGAACATCTCAGCCAGCGGTACTTCCGCCTTGACCGACTTGCCACCACCAGCCATGTCATCCATACCTTGCACCATGCCGCGACGAGAGGACAAGTCACCCATCACAGTACCGGTGTAGTCTTCCGGCGTTTCCACTTCGACAGACATCATCGGCTCGAGCAGAACAGGATTTGCCTTGCGCATACCGTCCTTGAACGCCATGGACGCAGCCATCTTGAACGCATTTTCATTCGAGTCCACATCATGGTAAGAACCGTCGAACAAAGTAACCTTAACGTCTTCGATCGGATAGCCAGCCAACACACCGTTCGGCAGAGTCTCGCGCAGACCCTTTTCAACAGCAGGGATGAACTCGCGCGGCACGGTACCACCCTTGATGCCATCAACGAATTCAAAGCCCTTGCCGATTTCGTTCGGCTCCATCTTGATCCACACGTGACCGTACTGACCGCGGCCACCCGTCTGCTTGGCATACTTGCCTTCGACTTCAACAGTCTTCTTGATCGCCTCACGATAAGCCACTTGAGGTGCGCCCACGTTTGCCTCAACGCCGAACTCGCGCTTCATACGATCGACCAGAATCTCGAGGTGCAACTCGCCCATACCAGACATGATGGTCTGGCCGGATTCTTCGTCGGTACGAACACGGAAGGAAGGATCTTCTGCCGCCAGACGGCCCAGCGCGATACCCATCTTCTCTTGGTCGGCCTTGGTCTTCGGCTCAACAGCAACGTGGATCACCGGATCAGGGAATACCATGCGCACCAAAATAATTGGCTTCGCTGTACTACACAGAGTCTCGCCGGTAGTCACTTCTTTCAAGCCGATACAAGCAGCGATGTCGCCAGCCAGAATCTCATCCACTTCCTGACGCTCGTTCGCATGCATCTGCACGATACGGCCAATACGCTCCTTCTTACCGCGCACGGAGTTGTACACCGTGTCGCCTTTTTTCAGCACACCGGAATAAACGCGCACGAAAGTCAGTTGTCCCACAAACGGGTCAGTCATCAGCTTGAATGCCAGCGCCGAGAAGCTCTCTTCATCATCCGCCCTGCGTGTCAGCGGCTCGCCTTCTTCAGACTCGCCTTCCACATCGGGAATATCAGAAGGTGACGGCATGAACTGAATAACCGCATCCAGCATACGCTGCACGCCCTTGTTCTTGAACGCACTACCACACATCATCGGCTGAATCTCACACGCGATGGTTCGGATGCGCAAACCGGCCACGATCTCATCTTCTGTCAGATCGCCATTTTCCAGATAGTTGTTCATCAACTCTTCTGAAGCCTCGGCAGCCGACTCAACCATCTTGCTGCGCCACTCAGCAGCCACATCAACCAGATCGGCAGGAATGTCGCGGTAGTCGAACGTCATACCCTGAGACGCCTCATCCCAGTAGATAGCGCGCATCTTGATCAGATCGACCACACCCTCGAACTTCTCTTCAGCACCGATAGGCACCACGATCGGCACAGGATTCGCTCTCAGGCGAGTACCCATCTGCTCGACGACTTTGAAAAAGTTCGCACCGGAGCGGTCCATCTTATTGACGAAGGCCAAGCGCGGCACCTTGTACTTGTTGGCTTGGCGCCAAACAGTCTCAGACTGAGGCTGCACACCACCCACCGCACAATACACCATGCACGCACCATCCAACACACGCATGGAACGCTCAACTTCAATGGTGAAGTCCACGTGTCCCGGCGTATCGATGATGTTGAAGCGATGCTCCTGGAACTGATTCTCCATACCCTTCCAGAAACAAGTCGTCGCTGCGGAAGTGATGGTGATACCACGCTCCTGCTCCTGCTCCATCCAGTCCATGGTGGCAGCACCATCGTGCACTTCACCTATCTTGTGACTCACACCTGTATAGAACAGGATGCGCTCGGTCGTCGTTGTCTTGCCCGCATCGATATGCGCGCTGATGCCAATATTGCGATAACGGCTAATGGGTGTTTTACGTGCCACGATGATTACCTGACTATGTACTTTTGATTAGAAACGGAAATGCGAGAATGCCTTGTTGGCATCTGCCATACGGTGCACTTCCTCGCGCTTCTTGACCGCGCCGCCACGACCTTCGGACGCATCGATCAGCTCGCCAGCCAGACGCAGGTCCATGGACTTCTCGCCGCGCTTGCGGGCGAAATCCTTCAACCAGCGCATCGCCAACGCCACTCGACGGGAAGGACGCACCTCGACCGGAACCTGGTAGTTCGCACCACCCACACGGCGGCTCTTGACTTCCACCTGCGGCTTGGCATTGTTCAGCGCCAGATTGAACACCTCGATCGGGTCCTTGCCGCTCTTTTTGCTGACCTGCTCCAGCGCACCGTACAGGATGCGCTCGGCAACCGACTTCTTGCCGGCAGTCATCAGCACGTTAACGAACTTGGACAAATCCTGATTGCCGAACTTTGGATCCGGCAGGATTTCGCGTTTGGGGACTTCTCTACGTCTTGGCATTTCGATACCTCAGATAACTTGTTGAATTAGGCCTTCTTCGGACGCTTGGCGCCGTACTTGGAACGGGACTGCTTACGATCCTTGACGCCTGCCGTATCCAGGCTGCCGCGCACCATGTGGTAACGCACACCCGGCAAGTCCTTGACACGACCGCCGCGCAGCAGAACCACGCTGTGCTCTTGCAGGTTGTGGCCTTCACCGCCGATGTAAGAAATGACTTCGAAGCCGTTGACCAGACGAACTTTTGCCACCTTACGCAAGGCGGAGTTCGGCTTTTTCGGAGTCGTTGTATATACGCGCGTGCAAACGCCGCGTTTTTGCGGGCTGCCGGCAAGCGCAGGCACCTTGCTCTTGACGATTTCCGTGGTCCGGGGCTTGCGCACTAACTGGTTGATGGTTGGCATTGTTTATCTTCGCTTCCTGAAAACTTTTGGTTATTAAATCGATACTTACCTAATTAACTGAGCCGCAAGACAGGGCGCGTGCCCCACACAACAGAATCGCGCGGACCAAAAAGACCGCGCATTCTATTGATGTAACACCCGCCTGTCAAGGAAACTACACCCCTTCCTGGGCTTCGGCTCCGCTTTCCAGCGCTTCCAGACCCGCACCTTCCGCGATGTCCAGACCAAGGCGCTGCTTGCGGCGCGTGTTGTGATAGGCTAGACCCGTACCTGCCGGGATCAGGCGTCCCACGATCACGTTCTCCTTCAGACCGCGCAACTCGTCCTTTTTGCCCATGATGGCCGCTTCGGTCAACACACGCGTGGTTTCCTGGAAGGAAGCTGCGGAGATGAAGGAATCGGTAGACAGCGAGGCCTTGGTGATACCCAGCAACATGTAGTTGAAGCTTGCTGTCTGCTTGCCCAACTCTGTCACACGCTCGTTCTCGTTCAGCAGTTCTGCGCGCTCGACTTGCTCGTTCAGGATGAAGTTGGTCTCGCCTGCATCGACGATCTGCACACGACGCAGCATCTGACGCACGATCACCTCGATGTGCTTGTCGTTGATCTTCACGCCCTGCAGACGGTACACGTCCTGCACTTCGTCGGTGATGTAACGTGCCAGCGCCTCGATACCCAGCAAACGCAGGATGTCGTGCGGATCGGCCGGGCCGTCCACGATCATCTCGCCCTGGTTCACCACTTGACCGTCGTGCACCAGCACGTGCTTCTCTTTCGGGATCAGGAACTCGTGCGCAACGCCGTCCGTATCGGTGATGACCAGACGCTGCTTGCCCTTGGTCTCCTTGCCGAACGACGCAGTGCCGGTGACTTCGGCCAACATGCCGGCATCCTTCGGCGAACGCGCCTCGAACAGCTCGGCCACACGCGGCAGACCACCGGTGATGTCGCGGGTCTTGGAAGACTCTTGCGGAATACGGGCCAATACATCACCCACACCCACATGCTGACCGTCTTCCACCGTGATGATGGAGCCGATCTGGAACGCGACCGAGATAGCTGTATCAGTACCGGCGATCTTGATCTCATTGCCCGCGTCATCCAGCAGACGCACCAGCGGACGGCCGCCTTTGGTCGAAGTGGAACGCTTCGGATCGATAACGACCAATGTGGACAGGCCTGTCACTTCGTCGATCTGTTTGGCGACGGTAGAACCTTCTTCCACGTTTTCGAAACGCACCTGACCGGCGTATTCCGTGATCACCGGACGGGTGTGCGGATCCCAGCTTGCCAGTATTGAACCGGCCTTCAAGGTCTCGCCTTCGCGCGCCGCCAGGTTGGCACCGTAAGGCACCTTGTGGCGTTCGCGCTCGCGTCCGTGCTCGTCGGTCACCATCACCTCACCGGAACGCGCCACCACCACCAGACCGCCGCTAGCGGTGGTCACGGTACGCATGTTATCGCTGTACTTGATGATACCGCTGGATTTGCTCTCGACCTGGCTGGCCACCACGGTACGCGATGCCGCACCACCGATGTGGAAGGTACGCATCGTCAACTGGGTACCCGGCTCACCGATGGACTGCGCGGCAATCACGCCGACTGCCTCGCCCACGTTGATCAGGCCGCCACGACCCAGGTCGCGGCCGTAACACTTGGCACACAGACCGTAACGGGTCTCGCAGGTCAGCGGCGTGCGCACGCGCACCTCGTCGATACCCAGTGTCTCGATCTGCTCGACCATGTCTTCGTCCAACAGGGTGTTGGCTTCGAACAGTGTCGCACCCGTTTCGGGATTGACCACATCGGCGGCGATCACGCGACCGAGGATACGCTCGCGCAAGGCCTCGATCACTTCACCGCCCTCGACCAGCGCCTTCATGGAGCGGCCGTTCTCAGTACCGCAATCATCTTCGATCACCACCAGATCCTGCGTTACGTCCACCAGGCGGCGTGTCAGGTAACCGGAGTTAGCAGTCTTCAACGCGGTGTCGGCCAGACCCTTACGGGCACCGTGCGTCGAGATGAAGTACTGCAGCATGTTCAGACCTTCGCGGAAGTTCGCGGTGATCGGCGTCTCGATGATGGAGCCGTCCGGCTTCGCCATCAGGCCACGCATACCGGACAACTGACGGATCTGCGCAGCGGAACCACGCGCACCGGAGTCGGCCATCATGTAGATGGAGTTGAACGACTCCTGCGTCACCACATTACCCTTCTTGTCGGTGACTGCTTCGCCGGTGGCACGGTCCAGCACAGGCTCGACACCCAACTGGTCCATCATGGCCTTGGCGACCTGGTCACCGGTACGGCCCCAGATGTCCACTACCTTGTTGTAGCGCTCGCCCTGTGTCACCAGACCCGAGGTGTACTGAGTATGGATCTCGTGCACTTCCTTCTCGGCTGCGCCGATCAGTGCGTTCTTCTGTTGCGGCACCAGCATGTCATCCACACAGATGGAGATACCGGCGCGTGTCGCATACGCGAAACCGGTGTACATCAGCTGGTCGGCCATGATCACAGTGTCGCGCAGACCGCAACGGCGGAAGCTGACGTTGATCAGGCGCGAGATCTCTTTCTTCTTCAGCGCCTTGTTCACGAAACTGAACGGCAGGTTAGCCGGCAGCAATTCGGACAGGATGGCACGACCGACAGTGGTCTCGTAACGCGTGAACTTGTCTTCTTTCTCACCCGCCTCGTTGCTCACCACTTCCTTGATGCGCACCTGCACCTTTGCTTGCAGATCGACATGACCGGAACGATAGGCACGCAATACTTCGGACACGTCCGCCAGTATCGCGCCTTCGCCCAACGCGCCGACCTTCTCGCGCGTCATGTAGTACAGACCCAGCACGATATCCTGTGACGGCACGATGATCGGCTCGCCGTTGGCGGGCGACAGCACGTTGTTGGAAGCCAGCATCAGTGTGCGCGCTTCCATCTGCGCTTCCAGCGACAGCGGCACGTGAACGGCCATCTGGTCACCGTCGAAGTCGGCGTTGAACGCGGTACAAACCAGCGGATGCAGCTGGATGGCCTTGCCTTCGATCAGGATAGGCTCGAAAGCCTGGATACCCAGACGGTGCAGCGTAGGCGCGCGGTTCAGCATCACCGGATGTTCGCGGATGACTTCTTCCAGGATGTCCCACACGATAGGCTCTTCCGCCTCGACCATGCGCTTGCCGGCCTTGATGGTGGTAGCCAGGCCCATTTTTTCCAGGCGCTCAAAGATGAATGGCTTGAACAGTTCCAGCGCCATCTTCTTGGGCAGACCGCACTGATGCAGTTTCAGTTGCGGGCCCACCACGATCACGGAACGACCGGAGTAGTCCACGCGCTTACCCAGCAAGTTCTGACGGAAACGACCGCCCTTACCCTTGATCATGTCAGCCAGAGACTTCAGCGGACGCTTGTTGGCACCGGTCATCGCTTTGCCGCGACGTCCGTTGTCCAGCAGGGAGTCGACTGACTCCTGCAGCATGCGCTTCTCGTTGCGCACGATGATGTCCGGCGCCTTCAGTTCCAGCAGGCGGCGCAGACGGTTGTTACGGTTGATGACGCGACGATACAGGTCGTTCAGATCAGAAGTCGCAAAACGACCACCGTCCAGCGGCACCAGCGGACGCAGTTCCGGCGGCAACACCGGCAGCACTTCCATCACCATCCATTCCGGCTTGATACCGGATTGCAGGAACGCCTCCAGCACTTTCAGGCGCTTGGCGTATTTCTTGATCTTGGTCTCGGAACCGGTGGCTTCCAATTCGGCACGGATCTTCTCCACTTCCGACGGCACGTCCAGCGCACGCAGCAGCGCGCGCACACCTTCCGCGCCCATCACCGCCTGGAACTCGTCGCCGTATTCCTCGATCTTGGCGATGTAGTCGTCCTCGGTCAGCAACTGGCCGCGGTTCAGCGGCGTCATGCCTGGCTCGGTCACCACGAAGGCTTCGAAATACAGCACGCGTTCGATGTCACGCAGTGTCATATCCAGAACCATACCCAGACGGGATGGCAGTGACTTCAGAAACCAGATGTGTGCAACCGGCGAAGCCAGTTCGATGTGGCCCATGCGCTCGCGACGCACCTTGGACAGGGTGACTTCAACGCCGCACTTCTCGCAGATCACACCGCGATGCTTGAGGCGCTTGTACTTGCCGCACAGGCACTCGTAGTCCTTCACCGGGCCGAAGATCTTGGCGCAGAACAGACCATCGCGCTCCGGCTTGAAGGTACGGTAGTTGATGGTTTCCGGCTTCTTCACTTCGCCGTATGACCAGGAGCGAATCTTCTCGGGAGAAGCCAGACCGATCTTGATCGCGTCGAACTCTTCCTTTTGCGTGACTTGCTTGAACAGATCCAAAATTGATTTCATGTGGTAGCTCCTTGTTTTCTATTCGCAGCGGTCTTAATGACGTTCCAGATCGATATCGATACCGAGGGAGCGGATCTCCTTGGTCAACACGTTGAACGACTCGGGCATGCCCGCATCGATCTTGTGGTCGCCCTTGACGATGTTCTCGTAGACCTTGGTACGTCCGTTCACGTCATCGGACTTCACGGTCAACATCTCTTGCAGGATGTAGGCCGCGCCGTAAGCTTCCAGTGCCCAGACTTCCATCTCACCGAAGCGCTGACCGCCGAACTGCGCCTTACCACCCAGCGGCTGTTGTGTGACCAGCGAGTACGGGCCGGTGGAACGCGCGTGCATCTTGTCGTCGACCAGGTGATGCAGCTTCAGCACGTGCATGTAACCGACGGTGACCTTGCGGTCGAATGCGTCGCCGGTGCGTCCGTCATACAACTGGATCTGACCGGAGATCGGCAAGTCGGCCAAGGCCAACAACTCCTTGATCTCCTCTTCGCTGGCACCGTCGAACACCGGCGTCGCGAACGGCACACCTGCACGCAGGTTGCGGCACAGCTCGACCACTTCGTCGTCGGTCAGCGCGGCGACTTCATCGCCCTGCTCGCCCTTGTAGATCTTGCCGATGAACTTGCGCAGATCGGCGACCTTGGCCTGCTGCTCCAGCATGACCGCGATCTTCTTGCCCAGACCCTTGGCGGCCCAGCCCAGGTGAACTTCCAGCACCTGACCGATGTTCATACGCGACGGCACGCCCAGCGGGTTCAGCACGATATCGACCGGCGTACCGTCGGCCATGTGCGGCATGTCTTCCACCGGCACGATGCGCGAAACCACACCCTTGTTACCGTGACGACCGGCCATCTTGTCACCAGGCTGCAGACGACGCTTCACAGCCACGTACACCTTGACCATTTTCTGCACGCCGGCTTGCAACTCATCACCTTGTGTCAGTTTTTTCTTCTTCAGCTCGAATGCGGCGTCGAATTCGACACGCTTCTGTGCCAGACCTTCTTTCATCTGCTCCATCTGCGATGCGACGGCTTCGTCTGCAACGCGGATGTCGAACCAATGATGATGCTCAACGCTGGTCAAGTATTCCTTGTTCAGCTTGGTACCCTTGGCCAGCTTCTTTGGACCGCCGTTGGCAACCTTGTTGTGCAACAGTTTTTCCAAACGGGCGAACACGTCACCTTCAACGATGCGCATCTGGTCTGCCAGATCCTTCTTGTAACGCTCCAGCTGATCGTCGATGATCTGCTGGGCACGTTTGTCGCGTTGCAGACCTTCGCGAGTGAACACTTGCACGTCGATCACAGTACCGGTCATGCCGGCCTTCACGCGCAGCGACGTATCCTTCACGTCAGATGCTTTCTCGCCGAAGATCGCGCGCAGCAGCTTCTCTTCCGGTGTCAGTTGAGTCTCGCCCTTCGGTGTGACCTTACCGACCAGCACGTCACCCACGCCGACTTCAGCACCGATGTGCACGATGCCGGACTCGTCCAGACGGCCCAGTTGTGCTTCGGACAGGTTGGGGATGTCGCGCGTGATCTCTTCGGTACCCAGCTTGGTATCGCGAGCCATCACGGTCAGTTCTTCGATGTGCACGGAAGTGAAGCGGTCTTCTGCCACCACGCGCTCGGAGATCATGATTGAGTCTTCGTAGTTGTAGCCGTTCCACGGCATGAACGCGATCATCATGTTCTGGCCCAGCGCCAGTTCGCCCATGTCGGTCGAAGCACCGTCGGCCACCACGTCACCGCGGGCGATCACATCGCCCACGCGCACCAGCGGACGCTGGTTGATGTTGGTGTTCTGGTTGGAGCGGGTGTACTTGGTCAGGTTGTAGATGTCCACACCGACTTCGCCGGCTGTTGTCTCATCGTCATTGACGCGCACCACGATACGACCGGAGTCCACGTAGTCCACGCGACCACCGCGCCATGCTTGCACGGCAGTACCGGAGTCGACCGCAACAGTGCGCTCGATGCCGGTACCGACCAGCGCCTTCTCTGCGCGCAGCACAGGCACCGCCTGACGTTGCATGTTGGCACCCATCAAAGCACGGTTCGCGTCGTCGTGTTCCAGGAACGGGATCAGCGAAGCCGCAACGGACACCACCTGCGCCGGTGCCACGTCCATGTACTCGATGTTCTCCGGCTCGGCCAGCACGAATTCGTTGTGCTGACGGGCAGACACGATGTCATTAGTGAAGTGGCCCTTCTTGTCCAGCTCCGCATTCGCCTGGGCGATGGTGAACTTGCCTTCTTCAATGGCGGACAGATAATCCACATCATCCAGCGCACGACCTTTAGCCACCTTGCGATAAGGTGTCTCGATGAAGCCGTATTCATTGGTGCGTGCGTACAGCGCCAGCGAGTTGATCAGGCCGATGTTCGGACCTTCCGGTGTCTCGATAGGGCACACGCGACCGTAGTGGGTCGGGTGCACGTCGCGCACTTCGAAGCCCGCGCGTTCGCGCGTCAGACCGCCAGGTCCCAATGCGGAGATACGACGCTTGTGCGTCACTTCCGCCAGCGGGTTGGTCTGGTCCATGAACTGCGACAACTGGGAAGAACCGAAAAACTCCTTCACTGCAGCCGAGATCGGCTTGGCGTTGATCAGATCGTGCGGCATCAGGTTGTCGGCTTCCGCTTGACCCAGACGCTCCTTCACTGCGCGCTCGACGCGTGCCAGTCCGACGCGGAACTGGTTCTCAGCCAGCTCGCCCACGGCGCGCACACGACGGTTACCCAAGTGGTCGATGTCGTCGATCTCGCCGCGGCCGTTGCGCAGTTCGACCAAGATCTTGACCACGTCCACGATATCTTCGTTGGACAGCGTGGAGGCGCCGGTCAGTTCTTCGCGGCCGACGCGGCGATTGAACTTCATACGACCGACGACCGACAGGTCGTAGCGTTCTTCATTGAAGAACAGGCCATTGAACAGACCTTCCACTGCATCCTCAGTGGGCGGCTCGCCGGGACGCATCATGCGATAGATCGCCACGCGCGCAGACCACTGATCGGTGGTCTCATCGGCACGCAGCGTCTGCGAGATGTAAGCACCCTGATCCAGCTCGTTGGTGTACAGAGTCTGGATCTTGGTAATACCCGCCTGGCTCAATGTCTCCAGCAGCGTTTCGGTGATCTCGTCGTTGGCATTGGCGATGATCTCGCCACTTTCTGTGTCAACCACGCTATGTGCCAGTACGCGGCCAATCAGGAAATCGGTGCCCACGAACAGTTTGTCGATGCCAGCTTCCTGCATCTCGCGGATATGGCGCACGGTGATGCGCTTGTCCTGCGCGACGATCAGCTTGCCGCCCTTGCCTTCGATGTCAAAACGGGCGATCTCGCCGCGCAGACGCTCGGGCACCACTTCGAATTGAATACCCTTTTTGCCAAAATGGAACGTGTCGAACTGGAAGAACGCCGACAGGATCTCTTCCGGCGTATAGCCGATAGACTTGAGCAGGATAGTCACCGGCATCTTGCGGCGACGGTCGATACGGAAATAGGCGAAGTCCTTGGCGTCGAACTCGAAGTCCAACCAGGAGCCGCGGTAAGGGATCACGCGAGCGGAGAACAACAGCTTGCCGGAGGAATGGGTCTTGCCGCGGTCATGCTCAAAGAACACGCCGGGAGAACGGTGCAGCTGCGACACGATGACGCGCTCGGTACCGTTGATCACGAAAGAACCAGTGTTGGTCATCAATGGGATCTCGCCCATATAGACTTCCTGCTCTTTCACTTCTTTAACTGTCGGCTTTGAAGCTTCCTTGTCCAGAATGGTCAGGCGCACACGCGCACGCAAGGGAGAAGCATAGGTCAGACCGCGCTGTTGGCACTCGCGCACATCGAACGGCGGCATGCCCAGCTGATAGCTGACGAAGTCCAGACGTGCGAACTTGTTGTGGCTTTCGATCGGGAAGATGGAGTTGAAAGCGGCTTGCAGGCCTTCGTTCTTGCGCGCTTCGGGAGCGGCCCAAGCTTGCAGGAAAGCGCTATACGACTCCAACTGGGTGGAAAGGAGGAAGGGCACCGGCAAAGCGCCTTTGCGTTTTGCAAAACTCTTACGTATGCGTTTTTTTTCGGTGAAAGAGTAGCTCATATAATCTCCACGACAGTTGGACAACTAGGTTTGCGAACTCGCGCCCGATGGCGCAAGCCTGATGCAATTTTCAAATACCTCCCGGATTTTCCGGGAGACAGTTGAAGACAGGGGGTAAAGAGCGGTGTTTTGCCCACTAGCCGCTGGCTTCAAGCCGGTTATTTCTGTTTCGCTTTCAGAAGCGGCAAAAGGCTGACGGCAGTACCGTCAGCCTTTCACACAACGCAATGCTTACTTGACTTCAGCAGTTGCGCCAGCTTCGATCAGCTGCTTGGCGACCGCATCAGCGTCCGCCTTGCTTACGCCTTCCTTGATCACTTTGGGAGCGCCGTCGACCAGATCCTTGGCTTCTTTCAAGCCCAGGCCGGTGATGGTGCGCACAACCTTGATCACGTTGACCTTGGATTCACCAGCGCCGGTCAGGGTCACAGTGAACTCGGTCTGCTCGGCGGCGGCTGCACCACCGGCGGCAGCGCCACCAGCAGCAGGAGCAGCCATTGCAGCAGCGGACACGCCAAACTTCTCTTCAACGGCCTTTACCAGCTCGTTCAGTTCCAGTACGGACATGCCGTCCAGTGCTGCCAAAAATGCGTCTTTATCAAATGCCATGTTGTTCTTCCTAATTTGAGTGATTGATTGATTAAGCAGCAGCGCCGGCCTTCTTTTCGGACAGGGCATTCAAAACGATTGCCATGCTCGTGATCGGCGACTTCATGACGCCCAACAACTGCGCCAACAGCACTTCCTTGCTCGGTATGCTTGCCAACGCAGCAACTGCAGCCGCATCCAACACCTTACCGTTGTAAGCACCGGCCTTGATGACCAACTTGCTGTTCGTCCTGGCGAATTCGTGCACCACCTTCGCAGCAGCGACCGCATCGGAACTGATGCTGTACACCAACGGACCGACCAAAGTATCGGCCAGACCTTCGAAGGGAGTGCCCTGTACTGCACGACGCACCAGTGTGTTCTTCAACACATGGAAATACACCCCGTTGTTACGTGCATTCGCACGCAAGGTGGTGATTTCAGCAACTGGGATGCCGCGGTACTCTGCCACGACGATGGTCTGAGCCTGCGCCACTTGTGCGCTGACTTCTGCGACCACTGCCTGCTTTTCTTGCAGATTAAGAGCCAAAGTCTTTCTCCATCTTGTTTCGGGTAAACCCGAGTTAACGACCGCGTCCTCAAGTCAGGAGAATCAAACAACCATTCCTGCTCGCGGGCACACCATCTGCGTGGGTTGACGAGACTTCCGTCGATTAAGTCTAGAGCCGACTGCGCCTTCGACACCTACGGTCTTTGATGCTGCCAGCCACGCCAGCAGTCCAAAGAGCAAATGACGCCGGGGTTTCCCCCGACATCAGATTCAAATCACTTACGCAGCCAGACTGGCCTGCTCGATACGGATACCAACGCCCATGGTGCTGGAGACCGCCACCTTCTTCAGGTAGATACCTTTGGAAGAAGCCGGTTTGGCCTTGTTCAGCGCATCGATCAGGGCCAGCATGTTCTCCTTTAGCGCTTCAGGCGCAAAGGATGCACGACCGATGGTGCACTGGATGATGCCGTTCTTGTCGGTACGGTATTGCACCTGGCCAGCCTTGGCGTTCTTCACCGCGCCTGCAACATCAGGCGTTACGGTGCCGACCTTGGGGTTAGGCATCAAACCGCGCGGACCGAGGATCTGACCCAACGCGCCGACGATACGCATCGCATCCGGAGAGGCGATGACCACGTCGAAATCCATCTTGCCAGCCTTGATGCTCTCGGCCAGATCGTCGAAACCGACGATGTCTGCACCAGCAGCCTTGGCTTCTTCAGCCTTGGCACCTTGTGCGAACACTGCCACGCGCATGGTCTTGCCGGTGCCCTTGGGCAGCACGACAGAACCACGAACCAGCTGGTCGGATTTCTTGGCATCGATGCCCAGATTCACTGCCACGTCAATGGACTCATCGAACTTGGCCTTGGCGGTCTGCTTGACCAGCGCCAGCGCTTCTTCCAATGGATACAGCTTGGTGCGATCCACTTGCGCGGCGAGTGCCTGATAACGTTTGGAAACTTTTGCCATGATTATTTCACCCCTTCCACAGTGATGCCCATGCTGCGCGCGCTACCGGCGATGGTGCGCACTGCCGCATCCAGATCAGCCGCTGTCAGGTCGGGCTGCTTGGTCTTGGCGATGTCTTCAGCCTGTTGACGGGTCAGATTACCGACCTTGGTGGTGTGCGGCACTGCACTACCCTTCTGGATGCCGGCGGCCTTCTTGATCAGAATGGTCGCAGGCGGTGTCTTCATCACGAAGGTGAAGCTCTTGTCCGCATAGGCAGTGATCACGCAAGGGATCGGCAGGCCGGGCTCGACGCCCTGGGTCTGCGCGTTGAACGCCTTGCAGAATTCCATGATGTTCAGGCCGCGCTGACCGAGAGCGGGTCCGATGGGAGGACTGGGATTGGCCTTACCGGCCGGTACTTGCAGCTTGATATAGCCGACGATTTTCTTTGCCACGTTGCTACTCCTTTTCAGTGGGTTAAACGCATATCGCTACTACACCGATACGCTCCCCGTTACACAGGCCGGAAATTCCGGCGCTCGATCAGGCTTTTTCGACTTGCCCGAAATTCAGCTCGACCGGCGTGGACCGGCCAAAAATTGTTACTGCGACACGCAGCTTGCTCTTGTCGTAATTCACGTCTTCCACCATGCCATTGAAGTCCGTGAACGGACCTTCCTTGACACGCACCGACTCGCCCACCTCGAACAGCACCTTGGGACGCGGCTTTTCCACGCCCGCCTGCATCTGTTCCATGATGGTGTCGACTTCTTTTTGCGAGATCGGGGAAGGCTTCATGGCACTGCCGCCGAGGAAACCGGTCACCTTGGGCAGGCTCTTCACCAGATGCCAGGTGTCGTCGGTCATTTCCATCTCGACCAGCATATAGCCCGGGAAGAACTTGCGCTCACTGATGCTTTTCTGGCCGGACTTCAGCTCGACCACTTCTTCCACCGGAACCAGCACCTGGCCGAACATATCCTGCATGCCAGTGCGCTCGATACGCTCCAGCAGCGCGCGCTGCACACTCTTCTCGAATTGCGAATAGGTGTGTACTACATACCAACGCTTGGCCATCAATCCCCCCGTCCCATCAATTTGTTGACGACCATCAGCAGACTTGCATCCACCGCCCACAGGAACAGCGCCATGACGATAGCGAACAAGATCACCACACCGGTGGTCTGCATGGTCTCTTTACGTGTCGGCCATACCACGCGCTTGGCCTCGGCAACAGAATCCCCCGCAAAGCCGAAGAAACGCTTGCCCTGCGACGAAGTCCAGAAGACCCCGGCCGCAGCCAATACGCCGAACAACACCGAGGCGACGCGCAGCACTGCCGCAGCATCACCCAATGCGTAAAAGCCGACCACCCCTGCTGCGATGAACAGGAAAGCGACCAGCAACTTGATTTTGTCAGCCATTTACGTCCGTTCTACTTTTTTAACTGGCAGGCCAGGAGGGTCTCGAACCCCCAACCCTCGGTTTTGGAGACCGATACTCTACCAATTGAGCTACTGGCCTATTTAAACCCTACAAACGACAAGGGCGGAGCGACGAATCGCCCCGCCAGAATCGCAGCTATTACTCGAGAACCTTGGCAACCACACCGGCGCCGACGGTACGACCGCCTTCGCGGATCGCGAAGCGCAGACCTTCTTCCATCGCGATCGGGTTGATCAGGTTCACTGTGATCGATACGTTGTCA
>NZ_JBTSFG010000004.1:0-303263 GCF_054604835.1 Sideroxydans sp.
GAACGTATTCACCGCGACATGCTGATCCGCGATTACTAGCGATTCCGACTTCATGCTCTCGAGTTGCAGAGAACAATCCGGACTACGATCGGCTTTCTGAGATTGGCTCCCCCTCGCGGGTTGGCGACCCTCTGTACCGACCATTGTATTACGTGTGAAGCCCTACCCATAAGGGCCATGAGGACTTGACGTCATCCCCACCTTCCTCCGGTTTATCACCGGCAGTCTCATTAAAGTGCCCAACTAAATGATGGCAATTAATGACAAGGGTTGCGCTCGTTGCGGGACTTAACCCAACATCTCACGACACGAGCTGACGACAGCCATGCAGCACCTGTGTCCAGGCTCCCTTTCGGGCACCAATCCATCTCTGGAAAGTTCCTGGCATGTCAAGGGTAGGTAAGGTTTTTCGCGTTGCATCGAATTAATCCACATAATCCACCGCTTGTGCGGGTCCCCGTCAATTCCTTTGAGTTTTAACCTTGCGGCCGTACTCCCCAGGCGGTCAACTTCACGCGTTAGCTGCGGTACTAAAGAAGTCTCCTTCCCCAACACCTAGTTGACATCGTTTAGGGCGTGGACTACCAGGGTATCTAATCCTGTTTGCTCCCCACGCTTTCGTGCATGAGCGTCAGTATCGACCCAGGGGGCTGCCTTCGCCATCGGTATTCCTCCACATATCTACGCATTTCACTGCTACACGTGGAATTCTACCCCCCTCTGCCGTACTCTAGCCTTGCAGTCACAAATGCAGTTCCCAGGTTAAGCCCGGGGATTTCACACCTGTCTTACAAAACCGCCTGCGCACGCTTTACGCCCAGTAATTCCGATTAACGCTCGCACCCTACGTATTACCGCGGCTGCTGGCACGTAGTTAGCCGGTGCTTCTTCTGACGGTACCGTCATTAGACACAGTTATTAACCGTGTCCGTTTCTTCCCATCTGAAAGAGCTTTACAACCCGAAGGCCTTCTTCACTCACGCGGCATGGCTGGATCAGGCTTGCGCCCATTGTCCAAAATTCCCCACTGCTGCCTCCCGTAGGAGTCTGGGCCGTGTCTCAGTCCCAGTGTGGCGGATCATCCTCTCAGACCCGCTACAGATCGTCGCCTTGGTAGGCCTTTACCCCACCAACTAGCTAATCTGATATCGGCCGCTCCGAAAGCGAGAGGTCCTTGCGGATCCCCCCCTTTCCCCCTCAGGGCATATGCGGTATTAATCCGGCTTTCGCCGAGCTATCCCCCACTTCCGGATACGTTCCGATATATTACTCACCCGTTCGCCACTCGCCACCAGGTGCAAGCACCCGTGCTGCCGTTCGACTTGCATGTGTAAAGCATGCCGCCAGCGTTCAATCTGAGCCAGGATCAAACTCTTCAGTTTAATCTAGCTATTTTGTTGCAAGTTCTTTCGAACCCGCAGATCTCACTCAAAGCGAATTTACATTTCTGTATCTCCGATCAGTGCGAGGTACTTCTGTATGTCTTGAGTTCGACCCACATCACCTAAGCGATATGCGTCCGCCTCCACACACGTACCCACACTAATCGGTTGTTTTTTCTAACTTTTAAAGAACTTTTTCCGTCTTTCCTTCACCACCGTGGCAGCGAAGAGGTGCGCATTATAGAGACTAAATTATTTCCGTCAACCTAATTTTCACACTATTTATTTCTGCTACTGAAGCGCGATCTTTTTATCGACCTCAAGCAAACGCACTGCTTTGTTTGCTTCACTTCAACTCCGCAACAGCGAAGAGGCGCGCATTATAGGGAGCAAAAATATTGCGTCAATACTTTATTGAAATATTCTGGAAATAATTATCTGGGCACACGATGCCTACGATCAGATTCACTACAATGCTCATATATGAACACTCTCATCCTTGGCATCGAATCCTCCTGCGACGAAACCGGACTTGCGCTCTACCAAGCCGGACAAGGCTTGCTGGCACATACACTGCATAGCCAGATCGCACTACATAATGAATATGGCGGCGTGGTGCCCGAACTCGCTTCACGCGACCATGTGCGCCACGCGCTGCCGCTGTTACGCCAGGCACTACATATAGCCCAGCGCTCGCTGAATGACATCGACGCAATCGCCTTTACCCAAGGCCCCGGCTTGTCCGGCGCATTATTAGTAGGAGCCAGCATCGCTAATGCACTGGCATACACATTGGATGTGCCGACCATAGGCGTGCACCATCTTGAGGGCCACCTGCTCTCGCCGCTGTTATCCGATCCGGCACCATCTTTCCCGTTCGTTGCGCTGCTGGTTTCAGGCGGGCATACGCAACTTATGCGCGTCGATGGCGTGGGGCAGTACACATTGCTCGGTGAATCGATGGACGATGCTGCGGGTGAAGCGTTCGACAAGAGCGCGAAGCTACTGGGACTGGATTACCCGGGCGGCGCCCTGCTGGCCAAGTTGGCGCAGAACGGCACGCCTGGCCGTTTCAAGCTACCTCGCCCGATGCTGCACAGCGGCGATCTCGATTTCAGCTTCAGCGGCCTCAAGACTGCCGTGCTACTGGCCGTACAGAAGAATACGAATGACGATCAGACACGCGCCGATATCGCGCATGCCGCACAAGAAGCCATAGTGGACGTACTCGCCAGCAAGGCATTGTCTGCGCTGGGACAGACCGGATTGGACCAGCTGGTCGTCGCTGGAGGTGTCGGTGCCAACAAAGCATTGCGCGAACGACTGGATACCGCCGTCTCCCGCCGCGGGGGACGCGTGTTCTATCCTGATATGGAGTTCTGCACCGATAACGGCGCGATGATCGCCTTCGCGGGTGCGATGCGCTTACAAAGACAGGCGGGACAGCGCGACTACCGCTTCAACATCAAGCCGCGCTGGGATCTGCGGGAACTGAATTACGCGGACTGAGCTTCCTTCTTCTTGCCGCCGATCTTGCTTTCCTTGCCGGACATCAGGTTCTGGATGTTCTTCTTGTGACGCCAGATCAGCAGCATGGACATCAGCGCTGTCGCGAGCACCAGCTCAGGACGCAGATGCACCAGCATGGCATACACGGGAGCCGCGATCGACGCGACCAGCGCCGACAACGAGGAATAACGGAACACCACCGCCACCAGCAACCAGGTTGCCAGCACCGCCAGGCCCATCCAAACGCTCAACGCCAGCAAAACCCCCAGCGCGGTCGCTACGCCCTTGCCGCCCTGGAACTTCATGAACACCGGGAACAAGTGACCGAGAAAGACTGCCAGCGAGACCAGCGCTACCAATATCAATCCATCGCCATTGTGCGGCGCGAACTTGATAGCCAGATAAACCGCCAGCCAGCCCTTGGCCGCATCACCCAGCAAGGTCAGGATCGCCGCCGCCTTTTTGCCGCTGCGCAACACATTGGTCGCCCCGGGATTGCCGGAACCGTAAGTGCGAGGATCAGCCAGACCGAATGCTTTGCTCATCAGTACAGCGAACGAAATGGAGCCCAGCAGATAGGCGAGCACAACAAAGATCAGGGTGGTCATCTGTAATACCTTAAAATGCGGAGCGCGGATTCTACTCGAATGCGCCCTTGCAACCAAACAAGCACCAGACCTACATATGGACATCATCTTCCTGCGCGAACTCAAGGTCGTGACACTGATCGGCATCTACGAAAGGGAAAAACGCGTCCCGCAGACTTTGCAGATAGATCTGGACATCGCCCTGCCCAACAGCCGCGCCTGCCAAAGCGACGACATCAACGATGCGCTGGACTACGCCCAAGTCGCCCAACATCTGCAGAAGGTACTAAGCGAAGGGCACTTCTCCCTGCTCGAAGCGCTGGCCGAGCATATCGCCCAGATCATCCTCAAGGATTTCAATGCCCCATGGGTCAGGGTCAGTGTCGCCAAGCTGCAAGCCATCCGCAACTGCAAGCAGGTCGGCATCAGCATCGAGCGAGGACAGTGATATAACCATATTGACCTATAGGAATACGGCGTGCCAGTATGCGTCCCGATTCATAGACTCCATTCTTGAACGGCGCACAAGCACAAAGGAAAACCTGATGATTTTCAAGTCAATCTGCCTAGCACTTGCATGCATCGTAACGACACTGCCAGCCCAGGCAGCGAATATCTTCTCTACAAAATACGACTCATATATCAGCCTCAGTTCTGGCCGCTCAAATTCCCCCGGCACCTGCGCCTACATATTGGCGAACGGCGCCAGTTGCTCAGAGAAAGATACGGTATACCGCGTTGCGTATGGACATCAATTCACCTCCAACTGGGGCATAGAAGTCGGTTACGGGGATTTTGGTCGTGCAAGCGAAAAGGGCACCCTACCTGCTACGCCATCCGGTGTTCCCGGAAGTGGCCCCATCCCTTATACATGGGAATGGAGCGCCATAGGCTGGGAGGTCGCCGGAACAGGCACCCTGCACTTGGGCGACTCGCTCTCCATAACCGGAAAGCTAGGAGTTCTCAGCGCAGACATAGGCTCGGAAATAATAGTCACAACCAGCACCAATGAGATCTGGCACAGCGTCACCAGAGACACCAGCACCAATATCAGCCGCGGCCTTGGCATCCGCTATGATTTCAATAAGGATTTTGCACTTCGACTGCAGCACGAGAGCTTCGGAGAACTCGGCAAGACCAAAAAAATCAAGACAACCACCACCTACCTAGGCTTCCTGCTCAAATTCTGACAATACAGGTGTGCATAAAGCATTTGCCCACCCCCCTGTTTTTATGGATAATGCGCGCCCTTATACATATACATCCGTGCGCGTACCCAAGCCGCGCCCAACCTAAAGCAAGGAACACAAAATGAGAGCAGACATCCACCCAACATACGCTGAAGTCGAAGTGACTTGCAGCTGCGGCAACAAATTCAATACCCGCTCCACCATCGGCAAGCCGGCTCTGCACGTTGAAGTCTGCTCCGAGTGCCATCCGTTCTACACCGGCACACAGAAGATCGTGGACACCGCGGGCCGTATCGAGAAGTTCCGCAACAAGTACAACATGGGCGGCAAAGCCGCTGCTTAATGGAATGTCGTTAAGCGCATAGAATAAAAGGCAGCGCAGGCTGCCTTTTTTCTTTCCGGGAGGACATATGTCTCGATCGATCTCTTTCCTGTTCTTCGGTATCGCCGCACTGGCGCTCGCCGGTTGCGCACAGAATCCGGTGACCGGGCAGCAGGATTTCGTGATGATGTCCGAAGCCCAGGAGATCAGCCTGGGCCGCCAAGCCGATGCGGATGTGCGCAAGCAATACAAGGTCTATCCCAATTCCGCCCTGCAAACCTATGTCGACCGCGTCGGTCAGGACCTGGCCAAGCACAGCCACCGCAACAATCTGCGCTATCGCTTCACTGTCCTCGACTCCCCCGAGATCAACGCCTTCGCACTGCCCGGCGGCTATGTCTACATCACGCGCGGCATCATGGCTTACCTCAACTCGGAAGCAGAGATGGCTGCGGTATTGGGACATGAGATCGGCCATGTGACGGCACGCCACGGCGTACGCCAACAGAGCGCATCGCAAGCGACCAACCTCGGCATCCAGCTGGCATCCATCCTCGTTCCTGAATTGAACAATCAGGCATTTCACGACGTAAGCAATTTGCTGGGCGGTGCGCTGCTGTCCGGCTATGGACGCGAGCACGAACTGGAATCCGACCGTCTCGGCGCGCAGTATCTGGCGCGTACGGAATATGATCCGCAAGCAATGATCCGCGTAGTCGGCGTATTGAAGAACCAGGAACTGTTCGATGCCGAGATCGCCAAACAGGAAGGCCGTGAACCGCGCCGTTATCACGGCACCTTCGCCACCCACCCCGACAACGACACGCGCCTGCAGCAAGTAGTCGGCGAAGCCAAGACTCTCACCGTCGTGGATCCCGCCGAGAACCGCGAGGAATATCTGCGCCAGACTGCAGGACTCATTTTCGGCGACAGCGTGGACGAAGGCGTGGTGCGCGACAACCGCTTCATGCACCGCGACCTAGGCATCACACTCATCTTCCCCGCAGATTGGAGTGTGAAGAATCTGCCTGCCCAGCTGCTCGCGCTCAGTCCGAACAACGATGCGCTGCTGCAATTCATGCTGGACCCAAAACCTTCCGGCACCGCCGTGGAATACGCCCGCAGCAAACTAGGCAGGAACGCCAAGATTGCGACCGTGCAGATCGACGGCCACACTGCCGCGCTGGGCGAGATCGACAACACCCTGCTCGGCGTAATCTATGATGCGGGACGGGCTTTTCTGATCCAGGGCAACACCAAGGCGGCACAGACTTTCGCCGCCAATCGCGCAGCGATGGAAGCCACAATCCGCAGCTTCAAGATGTTGAGTGCAGAAGAACGCAAACAGATAAAGCCGTTGACGTTGCAACTCGTCACGGCAAAGCAAGGCGACACCTATGCGGCGCTTGCACAGCGCTCGCCATTGGGGCGCAATGCAGAAAGATACCTGCGCCTGATCAACGCGCAATACCCGCAAGGTGAACCGGTCGCGGGGCAACTGATGAAGGTCGTCGAATAAATGTACGAATACTTCACCAAGCTGAAAGAGCCGGAGATCACACCGCTCAAAGCGGCGTTATTGCTGGCGTTATGTGCCGTCTGGATCTTGACCGGCCTGATCGGACACGACCCGTGGAAACCGGATGAGCTGTATGGCTTCGGCATCGTCTATCACTTCGTCACCAGCGGCGACTGGCTGGTGCCCACCCTCGCCGGACAGCCATATCTGGATAAACCGCCGCTGTATTACTGGACCGCTGCCGCGTTCGCGCAAATGTTCTCCTCGTGGCTGCCGCTACACGACGGTGCGCGACTGGCCACCGGCCTCTACACCGCTCTCACCCTGCTGTTCGCCGGACTGACTGGACGCGAACTGTTCGGCAACAACCGCGGCTGGCCCACCGCCATCATCCTCATCGGCTGCCTCGGCATGCTGGTACGCGGCCATGAGATCCTCACAGACAACGCACTGCTCACCGGTAGCGCGATGATGTTGTACGGCTACGCCTTGAGCCTGCGCAGGCCGCAACTGGCCGGACTCATCATGGGCATCGGCCTGGGCATCGGCTTCATGAGCAAAGGCGTCATCGCGCCCATCCTGTTCTCCGCGATCAGCCTGAGCCTGCTGTCGTTCAGCAACTGGCGCACGCGCACCTATCTCACCACGCTGGGCATCGCCGTGCTGAGCGCCTTGCCGTGGCTGTTGATGTGGCCGATGATGCTGCACCAGCATTCAATCGAGCTGTTCCACGAGTGGTTCTGGACGCGCAACATCGGACGCTGGTTCACCTTCGCTGCCCACGGGCAATTCAACGACACCTTCTATTACCTCAAGTCGCTGCCCTGGATGGCCTGGCCTGCCGCACCGCTCGCCGCATGGACGGTATGGGAAGCACGCAAACGCATGTGGCATGAAGCGGAGTTCCAGTTACTGCTGGTCAGCTTCATCGTGATGCTGGTTGCCCTGAGTTTCGTGCCGGACATCAACGACCAGAACGGCATGCCGATGTTGCTACCCATCGCCTTGCTCGCCACCGCATCACTCTCGACCTTGCGTCGCGGTGCGGCCAACGCGCTCGACTGGTTCGGCATCATGACCTTCGCGCAGATCGCCATCCTGATGTGGTGGGGTTGGGCCGGTCTGCTGCTCGGCTATCACGCCAAGATCGTCAACATGCTGCGCGACTATCAGCCCGGCTTCGAGGCGGAGTTCTACAGCACGCCGTTCTGGATCGCGATCACGGTGACTGTACTGTGGGTGTTCCTGATCTGGCGCGTGGGCCGTTCGGTGCGTCGCTCGCTCATCAACTGGGCCAGCGGTGTCACCTTGCTGTGGATACTCACCATGACGCTGTGGCTGCCCTGGCTGGATAACGGCAAGAGCTACCGCTACATGATCAACGATCTGAACGCCAACCTGCCCAAGCGGTACAACTGCGTCGGCGGTTTGCACATCGGTCAGAGCGAACAGGCCATGCTAGAGTACTTTGGGAAAATCCGACTCGACTACAGCCCGCGCAAGTGCGACCTGTTGCTGGTGCAAGGCGGCGCAGTGGCCAAGCCGATAGAAGACGAGATCGGCTGGGAGAAGTTGTGGGAAGGCGGACGACTGGGCAACACGCAGGAACGTTTCCGCCTCTATCAGCGCCTGCAGCGCATACGCTGAGTCGGTTTCAGCGCGGCCGGTTCACGGCAAGGATACGGATATCTTCCAGCGGCTCTTCACCGCGCGCTAATCGCAGGAAACGTGGAAAGGTGCCGGTCTTGTGCACCACCCAGTCGCCCTCTGCAATCTGCTCGTAACGCCCTAGCTTCGATGTGATCGAAGCCATATCCTTCTCGCTGACTAACAGGTAGTACTTACCGGAAGCCGGCAGCTGTTCCGGGCTGACGGCGGTGAACACCGGCGTGCTGTTGTACACCGCCAGTTCGCGTGAAACGATACCCATGTTGTAGCTGTAGATTGGGGCAGCTGGCATATCTGCCAATCGCTTGTTCGCGTTGTAAGCCACGCTATATGCGGCAAATGTCAGCGCCGAAGTCAGCACTAGGAAGGCATACAAGGCCAGCATGCCGAACAGCGGAAACACCAGCAACACATTGGCACGCATCTGCTGCCGCAGCACGACCGCATACCCCAGCATCGCCAACACCATCGCCGCCACCAGCGACAGCACCGCAGCATGTCCCACATGCACACTCAAGCCGACCGCCAATGCCAGCAGTAAAAGCGTGAATGCAGCTTGCGCAACCAGCAGCGCCCAACCCTCCGGCAAGTTCCGCAGGCGGTCCGACAAAAACTTGCCGCACAGGATGGCCGCAAACGGGAACAGGATCACCGTGTAGTGATCGAGCTGAAAGCTGGTGGCGCTGAACAATGCAAAGGTCACAAAGAACGCACCACACAAGAAAACGAAACCCGAATTCTCATCCACCGACCGCTGCGCGAACTTGCGCACACCCGAGAACATCGACGCGATGAACACCGCCACCCAAGGCAGGAACGCCCACAGGAACACCAACACGAAATAGTAAGGACTCCCGCCCCCGCTCGTATCCTGTATCGGCCCGGAATTGAAGAAACGCCCGAACTGACTATCCCACAAGAAGAACTTGATACCGGAAACATTCGTCTGCCCGAACACCACCTTCTCCGGATGCGCATCGAACTGCAGATACAAGGCAGCCAGTTCCGGCGCGGTGAACAGCAACGACAGCCCGAACGCCAACCACCACTTCACACTCCTCAACTTGCGCCACTGCTTCTGATACATCCACAAGATCACCAACCCGCTGGTGATGGTGATCATCGTGAACACGCCCTTGGTCATCACCGCACCCGCCGTGAACGCCGCGCCGAGCAACAGATACTTCAACCGGGACTGCGCGTCATAACGCAACCAGTAGTAACACGCCCCCATGATGAAGCCGGTCAGGTAAGTCTCCGCCTTCACCTCGATGGAAGAATCCATCAGATGAAACACCGACACATACACCAACACCGACAACCAAGCCGCCTCGCGCCCATAGAACAAACGCGCGATGCGATAAGTGTAATAACCGCCGACGATATGGAACAAAAAGCCCGGCAGGATGTAAGCGAACGTACTCACCCCCAAAAACTCGAATGACAACGCCGTAAGCCAGAACGGCATATGCGGCTTGTCCAGCCAGTCCTTGCCGTCCAGCATCAGGTTCGCCCAATCGTTGCTCAGCGCGATGTGCTGTGACAGCGCCGCATAGGTGATGGAGTCACCACCATTGATGATGGGGGAAAGCATCGCTGCTGCATTGACGAGCAGCGCGAAGAGGGAGAGGTATTTGATATGCGAAAGATTCATGAACCAGCAGCCCTACAAAATTATCTAGTAACGAATGAGTACCGCCCATTTCCCTTGAGCGCCGCCGAGTAGCGCAGGTAAGTCAGGGGGAGTCGGCGAGGACTGTCTGAGCGCGTAGCGCGAGTTCCGCAGCCACCTGACTTGCCAAGCAACTCAGGGGACCCACGAAGTGGGCGGCAAACCAGGGTCGCCTTTTCTTTGGTTACTTTCTTTGGGCGAAGCAAAAGAAAGTACCTTGCCGTCGGGCAACCCCGACGGTTTATGACGAGCCCGCTACGCCTTCTTGTTTACTTTGGATTGACCAATATCAAACACATCTGAATCCAGAACGAAGGTCTCTCTCATCCCATCCGCAGTCATCGATGTCCATAGGATTTCCCGTTGAATCAGGGATTCAACGCCAGCGCCAGGAAGAGATAAGTTATTTACTTGCCCCCAAGTTAGAACACAACCACCACCCATAACAAATGCAGAAACAACAGCTTTTTCGTCTTGGCTTAGTCGGATATATAAGTCTTCTGCATGTTTTCTTTTAGCTTTTCGCTCAGCAGACTCAGAGAATATGGAGTGAAGTGCTGACGCAACTAAACGCACAATGGGGAAAAAAATAATTGAACAGAATGCGGCAATTACCCAGTCTCCCCAGTAGAGGTAGATACAAAGCCCCAACAAGCCAGCAGCAGAGGTGGCAACACTACGGCCAAAATCGGTTTCGGCGTAAACCCGCTCTGCCCATTTATCAAGAGTACTCAAGAGCTCCCCTAGCGCAACTTCACCGTCTCACAAACCACATCCGAATTCTGCCCCCGATTCCTCAATGCATGATCCATCAACACCAACGCCACCATCGCCTCCGCGATCGGCGTAGCCCTGATCCCCACACAAGGATCATGCCGCCCCTCAGTGGAGACCTTCACCGCCTCCCCCGCCTTGTTGATGGAGTTGCGTTCGATGCGAATACTGGAAGTCGGCTTGATGGCATAGCGCGCCACGATGTCCTGCCCGGTTGTGATGCCGCCGAGAATGCCGCCGGCGTGATTGGAGGCGAAACCGTTGGGGGTGAGTTCATCGCCGTGCTGGCTGCCTTTCTGCGTGACGCAGGCGAAGCCGTCGCCGATCTCCACGCCCTTCACCGCATTGATGCCCATCAGCGCATGTGCGATGTCGGCGTCGATGCGGTCGAATACCGGCTCGCCCCAGCCCACCGGCACATTGTGCGCGATGACGGCGAGCTTGGCACCGATGGAATCGCCGGACTTGCGCAGATTGTCCATATAGTCTTCCAGCTGACCGACATAACTGGCGTCGGCGACGAAGAAGCTGTTGCCTTCGGCGCGCACATCGCCCCAGCTCTTGAACGGCACCCTGATCTCGCCGAGCTGTTCCAGATAGCCGAACACTTCCACGCCGTAGGTCTCACCCAGCCATTTCTTGGCGATGGCACCGGCTGCGACGCGCCCCGCCGTCTCGCGTGCCGAGGCGCGACCGCCGCCTCGATGGTCGCGGATGCCGTATTTCTGCCAGTAGGTGTAGTCGGCGTGGCCGGGACGGAAGGTGTCGGCGATGTTGCCGTAGTCCTTGCTGCGCTGGTCTTCGTTGCGGATGAGCAGCGCGATGGGCGTGCCGGTGGTCTTGCCTTCGAACACGCCGGACAGGATCTCGACCGTGTCCGATTCGCGGCGCTGGGTGACGTGGCGCGAGGTGCCCGGCTTGCGGCGGTCGAGGTCGGTCTGGATGTCGGCCTCGCTCAGCTCCATGCCGGGTGGGCAACCGTCGACGATGCAGCCGATGGCCGCGCCGTGCGATTCGCCGAAAGAAGTGACTGTGAACAGGGTGCCGAATGTGTTTCCAGACATGGTGTTATCTCGCTTAATTGATTGGGCAAGTTTAACATGGCGGCACTTACCTAAAACACCGTCATTCCCGTGCAAGCGGGAATGAAGAATATGTTCATTGATACCCACTGCCACCTTGACGCTGAAGAATTCGGCGACACACAAACTGACATCGTGCGCGCCGCACTGGATGCCGGTGTGCACCGCATCGTGGTGCCCTCGGTTGCGCGCGCCAATTTCGACACCGTGCGCGAACTGTGCCAGCGCCTCCCGTCTTGCTCACCCGCCTACGGCATCCACCCGATGTACACCGACGATGCGCTGCCGGATGACCTGACGGCGCTGCGCGACCTGCTGCAGCAACATCGCCCCGTCGCTATCGGCGAGATCGGGCTGGATTTCTTCATCGACCATTTCGACCGCGCGCGGCAGGAGTATTTCTTCGTCGAACAGCTCAAGCTTGCGAAAGAGTTCGACCTGCCGGTGTTACTGCATATCCGCCGCGCGCAGGATGTGATCCTCAAGCATCTGCGACAGCACAGGGTGGTGGGCGGCATCGCGCACGCCTTCAACGGCAGCCGCCAGCAGGCGGACGAATTCATCAAGCTCGGTTTTAAGCTCGGCTTCGGCGGCGCAATGACTTACTCGCGCGCCACCAAGCTGCGCGAACTCGCCGCCACCTTGCCGCTGGAAAGCATCGTGCTGGAAACGGATGCGCCGGACATCCCGCCCGATTTCCTCGAACGCAGCCAGCCGAACAAGCCGGAATACATCGCGCGCATCGCGCAGACGCTGGCCGATCTGCGCGGCATGTCCATCGAAGAGATTGCGCGCATCACGACAGAGAATGTATCTTCCGCGCTCCCCGACCTACCCGTGACCCGCTGACATGCCGCACCGCCATCCCCTCGACGACCTGCACGAACGCCGCTTCGGCGGCCTTGACCGCCTCTATGGCGACGGCTCACGCATGACTTTGCACAAGACGCGCGTCGCCGTCATCGGCGTGGGCGGCGTGGGTTCATGGGCGGTGGAGGCGCTGGCGCGCAGCGGAATCGGCAACATCACGCTGATCGACTTCGACCATGTGGCTGTGTCGAACGTGAACCGGCAGATCCAGGCGTTGGACAGCACGCTGGGCATGGCCAAAACCGAGGCGCTCGCCACGCGCATCGCGGACATCAATCCCGCTTGCCGGGTAACGGCGGTGGATGATTTTCTGACCGAGGAGAACATGCGGCAACTGCTGCCGGCGGATGCGTTCGATGCGGTGATCGATTCCTGCGACGAGGTGAAAGTAAAGGCGGCGCTGATCGTGCATGCGCGTTTCAACAAACTGAAACTCATCGTGTGCGGTGCGGCAGGCGGCAAGCGCGATGCATTGAAACTGCGGCGCGACGATCTGGCACGCACCACGCACGATGCGCTGCTGGCACGCATCCGCACCATGCTGAAGAAGGATTTCAACATCCATCCGCGCAGCAACGGCAAGTTCGGTGTGACCTGTATCTATCTGGAGGAACCGTCGCAGCGCGGCGCGGCCTGCTCGACCGCCGACCTGAGTTGCTCTGGCTATGGATCGGCGGTGACGGTGACGGCAGCCATGGGATTTGCGGCTGCTAGCTGGTGCATCGACAAGTTGCTAATCGTCAAATACTAAACAACCTCCCACGCTTCCACTTCACCCGCCACCGCCCTGAACAAGGGATGCAGCGCCGGTTGCCCGCACTGCCGCAAACGCTCACACGCTGCCGAATCACGCACTTGCAACTTGTTGCGCAGATGCGCCAGCTCGTATGCAATCTGTCCCTGCGTGACCGTGATCTTCCTGCGCGTGGTCTGCGGCCCGATCTTGCTGGCATCAAATTTATAACCGCGCCGCTCGGCTTCGCGCTGCACTGCGCGCAAATAGTCGGCGATGGCGGCCAGCGGCTCGGGGTGCGCGCGGAAGCGCTGCAGTTGCGGGTGATGGCGATAACCCTTGGTCTCGCCGCGCAACACCTTCTGCGCCAGCAGCGTCTCGCGCCACAAAGCAACCAGCCCTTTGACATCGAGATGTTGCGGGTGCAGCGACCAGATGCGCATGGCTTATCTCAACCAGCCTTTGCGCCAGAATATCAACAGCGGGACGATGACCGTGAATGCCATCAGTGACAGCGCGAAGGGGTAACCCAGCTTCCATTGCAACTCGGGCATGAAGCGGAAGTTCATGCCGTAGATGGACGCGATCAATGTGGGCGGCAGCAAGGCGACCGACACCACTGAGAACAGACGCACGATCTTGTTCTGGTTGATGTTGATGAAGCCGATGACGGCATCCATCAGGAAGTTGATCTTGTCGAACAGGAAGGCGGTGTGCCCGTCCAGCGAGTCGATGTCCTGCTGGATCTGGCGCACCTCGTCGACCTGTGCGGCACTCAATGATTTGGTGCGCAGCAGGAAGGACAATGCACGGCGGATATCCATCACGTTGCGGCGGATACGCCCGTTCACATGCTCGGCATGGGCGATCTCGGCCAGCGCCTCGCGCGCCTGCGCATCGCTCAAAGTGTCGTTCAACACACTCCGGCTCACCCGCCCCAGATCGGCATACACTTCTTCCAGCGCATCGGCGGAGTACTCGATGTCCATGCCGAACAGGTCGATCAGCACATCGCGACTGTCCTCTATCGGCCCGGATTCAGACTGCATGCGCAGCCGCAACAAGCGGAAGATGGGCAGGTCTTCTTCGTGGATGCTGATCAGTGTCGTGTCCGCCAGCACGAAGGCCACCGCTACGCTGTGCGCGTGACTTTCGGTACCCAGCAGGAAATCGGAACGCAGATGCAACCTGCCTTCCTGTTCATAGAAACGCGCACTGGCTTCGATGTCGCGCAGATGCTCGGGGCTGGGCAGATGTAACCGGAACGACTGCTGCACATGCGCCACTTCTTCGTCGGTCACACCGTGCATGTCTATCCAGACCGGCTTGAGCGCGGCCAGATCGGCATCCGTCTCGATGGACAGACGCTGCAGGCGACCGTTGTTCAGCGTGAATGCGTAGAGCATGTTCCTCCTCCAAATGTAGCAACCATTCTATGCCTGCACCCCGAAGCGGCACAGCACTTCGTAACGCGCACCTTGCGCATCCCCCAGCGATTGCACCAGCACGAATTCGCGGCAGCGCCAGCGCACGGACGGCATGGGCGGCAGCGGCGCATCCGTCCATTGCGCATGGCGCAACAGCGTGACATGCGGTTTGTATGGCCGCTGTTCAAAATGGAATGCATGCTTGCGCAGACTCTCCTCCAGTCGGGCGACCAGCACGACCAATTCATCCGGTGTCGTCGCGGGTGCCGCGTAGACGATGTGGTTATGCCCCCAGTAATGTGCGCCGACCAGATCGAGATCGAATGGCTGAGAATCCAGCTCTTGCGCGATTAGGCACAAGGCTTCCAGCCGCGCTTCTGGCACTTCACCCAAAAATGCCAAGGTGCAATGCAGGGTCTCATCGCGCATGGCTTTGCCGCCGCACAAGGCTTGCAGCGGCGCCTGCCATGCCGACAGCGCGGCACGCTCGGTGGCGGCGGGCCACAGGGCAAAGAACACCCGGCGGGTAGTTTCAGGGGCGGATTCCATGCGATAGATGCTACCGCCATATGCGCGTCGGGGTCGAGTAAGAACGCACATTCGGGTAGAATGCGCGCCTTGTAACAGGGGCTACCTGCATGAACGCGCGTTTACGTGAAATACCCTACAACTACACCTCCTTCTCCGACCGTGAGATCGTGCTGCGCCTGCTCGGCGCCGAAGCCTGGGAGATCATCAACACCCTGCGCGCGGAACGCCGCACCGGACGCTCGGCACAGATGCTGTATGAAGTGCTGGGAGATATCTGGGTCCTGACACGCAACCCCTATCTGGAAGACGACCTGCTCTCCAACCGCAAGCGCCGCCATGCCCTGATCGGTGCGCTGCACCATAGACTGAACGCCATCGAAGCGCGCAGACAGGACAACGAAGTGGTCAAGCGCCTGCTCGAACTCACCACTGCTGCGGTGGAAAGCTTCGCCGAAGATTTCGAGATCACGCTGAAACTGCGCAAGCGCACGCTGCGCTCGCTGGCGCGCATCACCCGCCGCGACAACATCCAGTTCGACGGACTGGCGCGCGTATCGCATGTCACCGACGCCACCGACTGGCGCGTGGAATACCCCTTCGTGGTGCTCAATCCGGACAACGAGGACGAGGTCGCGCCGCTGGTGCGCGCCTGCATCGAACTCGGCCTGACCATCATCCCGCGCGGCGGCGGCACCGGCTATACCGGCGGCGCCGTACCGCTGGATAAGTATTCCGTGGTGATCAACACCGAGAAACTGGATGCGATCTCGGCGGTGGAACCCATGGTGCTGCCCGGTCACGACCAACCCTATGCCACCATCCATTGCGGCGCGGGCGTGGTGACGCGGCGCGTGATGGAAGCGGCGGAAGCAGCCAATCTGGTGTTTGCGGTCGACCCAACCTCGGCGGACGCTTCCTGCATCGGTGGCAACGTGGCCATGAACGCGGGCGGCAAGAAAGCCGTGCTATGGGGCACCGCGCTGGACAATCTGGTGTCGTGGAAGATGGTCGCGCCGGACGGACGCTGGATGCAGGTCGAGCGCATGGACCACAACTTCGGCAAGATCCACGATGCCGAACATGCCACCTTCCGCATCAGCCGTTACGACCGCCACGACAAACCGATGTCGGGTCAGCCTGTGACCCTGACCATTCCGGGCAACGCCTTCCGCAAGACCGGACTGGGCAAGGATGTGACCGACAAGTTCCTGTCCGGCCTGCCCGGCATCCAGAAAGAAGGCTGCGACGGCATCATCACCTCGGCGCGTTTCGTGCTGCACCGCGCACCGGAACACACGCGCACCGTGTGCCTGGAGTTCTTCGGCCAGGTGCGTGAAGCGGTGCCCGCCATCGTGGAGATCACCTCTCTGCTCGACAACCGCGCTGGCAAGCAAGTGCTGCTGGCCGGACTGGAACATCTGGACGAGCGTTATCTGAAGGCGGTCGGCTACGCGACCAAATCCAAACGCGGCGCCCGCCCGAAGATGGTGCTGATCGCCGACGTGGTGAGCGACGATGAAGCGGCGGTCGGTGCCATGGCATCGGAGATTGTGCGCATCGCCAACTTGCGCCACGGCGAAGGCTTCATCGCCGTCTCCGCCGACGCGCGCAAGAAGTTCTGGCTGGACCGCGCGCGCACCGCCGCCATCGCCAAACACACCAACGCATTTAAGATCAACGAGGACGTGGTGATCCCGCTGCCGCGCATGGGCGACTATTGCGACGGCGTGGAGCGCATCAACATCGAGTTGTCGCTGCAGAACAAGATCAAGTTGCTGGATGCGCTGGATGAATTCTTCGCGGGCGAGTTGCCGCTGCATTATCAGGACGACGCACAACTGGGCGATGCCGAGTTGCTGGGTGAGCGTCCGCAGGCCGCGCGCAAACTGTTGACCGAAGTGCGCGCACGCTGGAGCTGGCTGCTGCAACATCTGGATGCGCCGCTGAGCGACTGCCCGTTCGCACCGGAAGACAAGCAGGACGCCGTCACCGTGTTCGACGCGGTGCAACGCCATCTGCTGCGCGCCTCCTGGAAGCGCGAACTGCGCGAACCGCTGCGCAATATCTTCAGCGGTAGCACTTACCAACTCATCCTCGACCAGTGCAATGCCACCCACCAGCGCGTGCTGAAGAGCCGCGTGTTCGTAGCACTGCATATGCATGCCGGCGACGGCAACGTGCATACCAACATCCCGGTCAACTCCGACGACTATGCCATGCTGCAACAGGCGAACGGCGCGGTGGATCGCATCATGCAACTGGCGAAAGACCTCGGCGGCGTGATCTCCGGCGAGCACGGCATCGGCATCACCAAGTTCGACTTCCTCGATGAGAAAGAGATCGCGCCGTTCATCGCCTACAAGCACAAGGTCGATCCGGACGGACGGTTCAACCGCGGCAAGCTGATGCCGGGCAGCAATCTGGAACGAGCCTACACACCCAGCTTCAACCTGATGGAACTGGAGAGTCTGATCCTCGAAAAGAGCGAGCTGGGCGACATCTCCGACTCGATCAAGGATTGCCTGCGTTGCGGCAAGTGCAAACCTGTGTGCTCCACGCATGTGCCGCGCGCCAACCTGCTTTATTCGCCGCGTAACAAGATCCTCGCCACCTCGCTGCTTATCGAGGCCTTCCTGTACGAAGAGCAGACGCGGCGCGGCGTGTCCATCCGCCACTTCGACGAGTTCAACGATGTGGCCGACCATTGCACCGTGTGCCACCGCTGCGAGAAACCCTGTCCGGTCGACATCGACTTTGGCGACGTCTCGGTCTCCATGCGCAACTTCCTGCGCAAGCAGGGGCAGAAGCGGTTCAATCCGGTCACCTCAACCTCTATGCTGTTCCTCAATGCCACCGATCCGGCCACCATCAAACTGGTGCGCAAGGTGATGATCGAATGGGCGTACAAGGGGCAGCGTTTGGCGCACCGGTTAGCCAAGCGCTTCGGGCTGCTCAACGGCCAGACCAAACAGCCGCCTGCCACCGTGGGCAAACCGCCACTCAAGGCGCAGGTGATCCACTTCATCAACAAGCCCATGCCGGGCGGCCTGCCGAAGAAGACGGCGCGCGCCTTGCTCGACATCGAGGACGACACCGTGGTGCCAGTGATCCGCAATCCGCATACCCTGAACGAGGAATCGGAAGCGGTGTTCTATTTCCCCGGCTGCGGTTCCGAGCGTCTGTTCTCGCAGGTGGGATTGGCGACACAGGCCATGCTCTACAACCTGGGCACGGTCACTGTGTTGCCGCCCGGCTATCTGTGCTGCGGTTATCCGCAGACGGCTTCCGGCAATGCCGACAAGGGCAGCCAGATCACCACCGACAACCGCGTGCTGTTCCACCGCGTGGCTAACACGCTGAACTATCTGGACATCAAGACGGTGATCGTGTCCTGCGGCACTTGCATGGACCAGCTGCTGCAATACCAGTTCGACAAGATATTCCCGGGCTGCCGCTTGCTCGACATCCACGAGTATCTGCTGGAGAAGGGCGTGAAGCTGGACCAGCCGACCGGCGTGCGCTACATGTATCACGAGCCTTGCCACACACCGATGAAGACGCACAAGTCACTGGACGTGGTGAAGTCGCTGATGGCGACCGACGTGCCGCTGAACGACCGTTGCTGCGGCGAAGCGGGCTCCTTCGGTGTAGCGCTGCCGCACATCGCGACGCAGGTGCGCTTCCGCAAGGAAGAGGAACTGCGCAAAGGCAGTGCCGACCTGCGCGCTGACGGCTACGAAGGCGAGGTGAAGATACTGACTTCATGCCCCGCCTGCCAACAAGGCCTGTCGCGCTATACTGATGACGTGGACGCCGCTGCCGACTACATCGTGGTGGAGATGGCCAAACACCTACTGGGCGAGAACTGGCAGGCGGAATACGTGATGTTGGCCAACGAGGGCGGCATCGAGCGCGTGTTGTTATAGAAAGGGTGAGCATGCTGGCACTGGAACCGACTGACGATCTGGCCAAACCGGCATTCCACGATGTCGAAGGTTGCAAGAAGTGGTTGAGCCAGCTGCAACTGACCAACATCGGCATCGCACAGGGCACGCTGCGCAAGCAAATAGACGAACTGAATCGCTACGCGATGAAGGGAGAGATACGCCTCGCCATCCTCGAACAGTTGCGCACCCCTGTCGCGCAACTGCAAAGCGATTTTGCCAATCGCCTCATCGGCAAACCCTTGCCGCTCACGGACGACGAACACATGCTGCTGACCGCGCTCGGCAGCATGTGGCAAGCCATGCAGAATGGCTACTTGCGCTGCCTGCAGAGCGCGGCCGCCGGCGATGCGCAGATGGAGAAGCGGCGCGCCAAGCTATGGCAACGCAGCCTGTACTACGGCATGCAGCAGATCGCGGAATACACCCGCGCCGGATACGAACCGGATCGCGCCACTTGGCAGCAATTCCATGCGCTGTATCTGAACATCGAATCTTCCGGACTACAGAACGAGTCCGTCAAGGATGAGCATTTCCACGACAAGTATCCGCTCAGCTGCCAGACGCTGTATCTGACCACCCTGCTGATGCACCGCGCGCGCTTGCTCGGTCTGACCCGCGAGCAACGGTATACGGCAGAGCATTGGTTGCTGCTGTGGGCAGACACACTTGTCCTGTTGCAGCGCTGCACGGCCACCAAGGAAGATGCGCCGCCGCTGGTGGTGGATCTGGAAAGCTATCGCGGTCTGCAATCCGCCGCGCATGCCCGTGCTTCGGCAGGTATGCGCTGCCTGCCGATGGTGCCGCTATCAAAGCAGATCCGCATCAAGACCATCCTGCTGCAACAGGGCCAGACACCGAAGAAGGTAGACCTGACCACCGACTTGTCCGGCAAGGAATGTATCGATCTGCTGGGTAGATTGCACCAGTGCTGGTGCGAGGCAAGAGCGGACACGCTGGTGGAGATGCCGCGCGAAACGAGTTCGGCAAATATGTGCGTCGGCCTGGAAAAGATCTACTCCCATATCGCGGGCAAACCGTTCAAGCCGGTGAAGGATGTGGGCAAAGCCATGCAGGATGCGCAGGTTCAGATCGCCACCTTCGGTCGCGTGCTGGATGAGACCGGGCAGCATGACCTGAAAGAACTGGGCTTCCTGCCCGAGGATTGGCTGGTGGAAGAGAACACCCTGCTACGCGGCCGCCTGTTGAGAAGCTCTCCGACGGGTGACCGCATGGCGGCCCATCACATCATCAGCATATTCACTGCGGATTCCCGCGTGCACAAAGCAGGTGTGATCGACCGCATCGAAGTGGCCCACAGCGGCCAACTCTACGTGACCGTGCATTACTTGCCGGGCCAGCCGCAAGCCGTGATCGCCAATGCGGCAGAATCCACGCAAGCCATGCTGAAATCCGGCTCCGCGCCTTGTTTGATGTTGCCGGCCATGGAGAAGCTGCGTATCCCGGCCAGTCTGGTGATGCCGCGCGACTGGTTCCAGGCCGGACGCGAGATCGACCTCACACTGGCCGACCGCAGCAAACAGAAGGTCAGGCTGGGCATCAGTGTGGAGCGCGGCGTGGATTACGAGCGCGTCAGTTTCAAGCCTGCCTGATACTGCACGCTCAGTTCTGCATACGGGCAACGGGGAAGATGATGGAGAACGTGCTGCCCCGCCCTTCCTCACTGACGATGTGCAGCCTCGCCTGATGGCGCATGGCGACATGCTTGACGATGGCCAAGCCTAGCCCGGTACCTCCTGTCTCGCGCGAACGGCTGCGGTCCACGCGATAGAAACGTTCGGCCAGTCGCGCAATGTGTTGCTGGGCGATGCCAATACCGCTGTCCTGCACGGCGAATACGGCATGTCCGTCGTGCTGCGACCAGCGCACCTGAATGTCACCGCCATCGGGGGTATAGCGGATGGCGTTGCTGACCAGATTGGAAAACGCACTGCGCAATTCGTCACGGCTACCGCTCAGGTCCACGCCGCAATTCTCCTGTAACTCGATGCGGTGTCTGCCGTTGCTCAGCAGTTTTCCGTCGCGCATGACTTCGTCCAGCAGCGCCCCCACCTCCACCTTCTCTTCGCGCAAGCGGTTCTGATCGTCTTCCAGCCGCGACAAGGTCAGCAGGTCGTCCACCAGATGCTCCATACGGTCGGTCTGCTCGCCCATCAGATACAGGGCGCGCTGCGCCATCTCGTTGTCGCGGCTGGGCATGTCCTGCAGGGTCTCGACGAAGCCGTTGACGACCGTGAGCGGCGTGCGCAATTCGTGCGAGACGTTGGCCACGAAGTCGCGCCGCATGGTCTCGATACGCTGCAACTGGGTGATATCGCGACTGATGAGCAGGCGCTGGTTCTCGCCATAGGAGATCAGCTTGATGGAAAGGATCAGATCGTCCTGACGCGCACCGTGCAACACCAGCGGCTTGCCGAACTCGCGTGCCGCAAGGTATTGCACGAAGGCCGGCTGGCGCGCCAGATAGGTGATCTGTTGACCGATGTCGTAATCGCTATCCAGCCCGAAATGTATCGCGGCCAGCGGATTGCACCATTCGATGCGGTCCGCATCGTCCAGGATGACCACCCCTTCCGGCAGCGCCGCGGTGGCCTGCTCCATCTGCTCAAGGGAGGCGATATGTCTTTCGCGCTGCAAACGGTTGGTGCGCACCATCTTGTTCAAATGAGAGAACACTTCTTCCCACAGGCCGGAGCCATCCGGCAAAGCCAGCTTCTCGGGGTCTTTCAACCAGCGCAGCAGAGCGGCCAGATTGCGCAGATGATGCAGCGATCGCAACGACATCCCGACGGCGAACACGAATACCGCCGGCAAGGCACCCGCGATGGCCCACACCAGCAACGAGAACAGGAGCAGGAAAAAAGGATAGAAGAAAGCGCGTTGCCAGAAATCGCTCACGGCGTGATCTCGTTATTGGACGGCGGCATTATACGGTGGGAATCCGCCGCGGCCAGTCTCCGTGCTCAGGTTCTGGAGAAGCGATAGCCGCTGCCGCGCACGGTCTGCACCATCTTGTCGGTTTCCGTGGGTTCAAGCGCCTGACGCAGGCGGCGGATATGCACGTCGACGGTGCGCTCTTCGACGAACACATGGTCACCCCAGACCTGATCGAGCAACTGCGCACGGCTATAGACGCGCTCGACATGGGTCATGAAGAAATGCAGCAGGCGGAACTCGGTGGGGCCGAGTTCGATGTTCGTGCCGTTGGCGGAGACACGGTGTGTGGTCGGCGAGAGCTCGATGCCTTCCACGCGCACGGTCTCGTCGCTCATCTGCGGGGCGCGGCGGCGCAGTACGGCACGGATGCGCGCCATCAGTTCGCGCGGCGAGAACGGCTTAGTGATGTAATCGTCCGCCCCGGATTCCAGCCCCAGGATCTTGTCGCGCTCGTCGGTGCGCGCAGTCAGCATGATGATGGGGATGTCGCGTGTGCGGGAATCCGCGCGCAGCTTGCGCGCGATCTCGACACCGGACGCGCCCGGCAACATCCAGTCGAGCAGGATCAGGTCCGGTAATGCACGATTGATATGTGCGAATGCGGAAGTCGCGTCTTGTGCCTTGATCGCGCGGAAGCCGCATTGCGCGATATTGAATGCCAGCAACTCCTGAATCGCCGGTTCGTCTTCCACCAGCAGGATATCGGCTGTCGTCATCGTGTGCTCCATCTCTCTTTACGGTTCGCCGACGATGGTATGAAACTATTGTGACAGTAACATGACAGCGGATATTACGATGTTGGCTACACTGTTTCGCGCGCCGGACTTTCCGGCTTTGAAAGCAGAGAGCCGAGAACCATACCGACAATGCTCATCAAGAACCCGGCAAATTGGGGCGGCAGCGCCGCCTCGGGCGCGATGAACTCCATCGGCAACCAGGCTGCCACACCCAGCCCCATCGCCCAGTAGGCACCCTGCGTCGTGGCGCGTTTCCAGTACAAGCCTGCCACCAGCGGCGTGAAAGCCAGCACCAGTGTCACCTTGTAAGCGTTCTCCACCATCTGGTGGATGCCGGTGTCCTGATCCAGCGCCCACAAAGCATAGAGCGTGACGCACACAGAGAAGATACCCACCACCCAGCGCGTCATCACCAGCATCTTCTTGTCGGACAGGTTCTTGCGGGTGAGCCAGCCCTTGAGCACGTTCTCGGACAGCGTGACGGAAGGCGCTAGCAATGTACCGGAGGCGGTACTCATGATCACCGACAGCAGCGCACCATAGAAGACCACTTGCGCGAACAGCGGCAGATGGACCTTGACCAGTTCAGGCAGCAGCTTCTGGCTATCATCCGCCATCCACTGCGCGGTCAAAGCCGGGTCTATCAGGTTGGCGGAATAGGCCATGAACAGTGGTACTGCCGCAAAAAGGAAATATGCCACGCCGCCCAGCACCGTGCCCCACACCGCCACGTTCTCGCTCTTGGAGGCATTCGCGCGCTGGAACACGTCCTGCTGCGGGATGGAGCCGAAACCCATGGTCAGCAGCCCGGAGATGAAAGCGACCATAGCCACCGCGTTCAGATCGGGCCAGAAGTGGAACTTGCCGTTGTCCACCGCATGCTGCACGACCGGCGCGACACCGCCTGTCATTTCCGCCAGCAACATTGAGATATAGATGAGGCCGATGACGATGACGATCATCTGCACAAAGGTGGTGAGCGCCACCGACCACATGCCGCCGTACAGGGTGTACATCAGCACGATGGCCGCGCCGATGAGGATGCCTTGCGCCTGTGTGATGCTGCCGTCCGACAGCACGTTGAACACCAACCCCAGCGCGGTGACCTGCGCAGACACCCAGCCCAGATAGGACAAGGCGATGGCGATGCCGGCGATGACTTCGACCTTGTGACCGAAACGCTCGCGGTAGAAATCTCCGAGGGTGAGTAGGTTCATGCGATACAGCTTGCGCGCGAAGAACAGGCCGAACAGGACCAGACACAGCGCGGCGCCGAACGGGTCGGAGATCAGCCCGCCCAGATCCTCTTCCATGAACGTGGCGGGGATGCCCAGCACGGTCTCGGCGCCGAACCAGGTGGCGAACACCATAGCCAGCACGATGTACATCGGCAAGGAACGCCCGGCGGTGATGTAGTCGCGCGCGTTATGCACCTTGGTAGCGGCATACATGCCGACGCCGATGGAGAGGATCAGATAGAGAAAGACGAAGCCGACCAGCATGATAAGGATCCGCATGAATTGAGAACGACGCGGATTCTAGCAGCCTTGAGCACGATGCAAAAAGGCTCCCGAAGGAGCCTTTTCGTCGAACGGAAGCGAGTCGCTTACAGTTCTTTAGCGTGTGCTGCCAGGTATTTTGCGACGCCTTCAGTCGATGCACCCATACCAGCCTTGCCTTTGCTCCAGCCTGCCGGGCAGACTTCGCCGTGCTCTTCGGTGAATTGCAGCGCGTCGATCATACGCAGCATCTCGTCGATGTTACGACCCAGCGGCAGGTCGTTCACCACTTGGTGACGCACCATGCCTGCACGGTCGATCAGGAAAGAACCGCGATATGCCACGCCACCATCGGCTTCCACGTCGTAGGCCTTGCAGATCTCGTGCTTGATGTCAGCGACCAGAGGATACTTAACTTGGCCGATGCCGCCCTTTTCAATTGCTGTGTTCTTCCAAGCCAAGTGGGTGAACTGTGAGTCAATGGACACGCCGATCACTTCCACATTGCGCTTCTTGAATTCTTCCAGACGATGATCGAATGCGATCAGCTCGGACGGGCACACGAAGGTGAAGTCCAGAGGATAGAAGAACACCACGGCGTATTTGCCGCTGATGTGCTTCTTCAGGTTGAAGGTTTCATTGATCTCGTTGTTGCCCATCACGGTAACAGCGTTGAAATCGGGAGCCTGCTTGCCTACGAGTACTGCCATGGTGACCTCCATCAAAGGGTTAATGTTGAGTGAAATGCTAGGGTTTGGAATTTACCAGAAGTATCCCTGCTGTCAACCGGCTTATGCAGAAAATTCCTGCATGCCCGCCCCGCCGAACTGGGTGCGATACAACTGCGCATACGCGCCGTCCTTTGCCAGCAGTTCAGCGTGAGTACCCGCTTCCACGATAGCGCCCTTACTCAAGACCACGATGCGGTCTGCCTTCTCGATGGTGGAAAGACGGTGGGCGATCACCAGCGTGGTACGACCGCGCATGAGTATCTCCAACGCAGCCTGCACGTGACGTTCGGACTCACTGTCCAGCGCCGAGGTCGCTTCATCCAGGATCAGGATCGGGGCGTCCTTGAGGATGGCGCGCGCGATGGCGATGCGCTGACGCTGCCCGCCGGACAAGCGCACGCCCTTCTCCCCGACCAGCGTCTGCAGCCCCTGCGGCATGTCCTTGATGAATTCCATCGCATGCGCAGCGGTGGCTGCCGCGACGATCTCGCTCTCCGGCACTTCACGCATCTGACCGTAAGCGATATTGGCGGCGATGGTGTCGTTGAACAGCACCACCTCCTGGCTCACCAGCGCGATGTTGGCGCGCAGGCTGGCCAGCGTCACGTCATGAATGTCCTGCCCATCGATCTGGATCTGTCCATCGCTCAACTCATAGAAACGAGGCACCAGATTCGCCAAGGTACTTTTACCGCTCCCCGAAGCACCCACCAGCGCCACCACCTGCCCCGCAGGAATGTCCAGATCGATGCCGTGCAAGACCGGTCTGCCGCCGGGTTGATAGGCGAAATCGATGTGCTGGAATCGTATCGCCCCCTGTACCCGCCCCAACTGCGATTGCCCTTGGTCAACTTCGCTTGCGGTATCCAGCAAAGCAAAGACACTTTCTGCAGCGGCCAAGCCGCGCTGGATGAATTCATTGATACTGGTGATACGTTTGAGCGGCGCTGTAAGCATCAGCATCGCCGCGACGAATGACAGAAAACTGCCGACGGTGGTAGCGTCACTCTGGGCTTGGCCGATAGCCAGATAGATGACGAAAGACAATGCGATTGCCGCCACCATCTGCACAATGGGGACGTTGGCCACCGCTGCGGCGGCCTGCTTCATCATATGACGGCGCACCCAATTGATCTCCTGATTGAAGCGTTGCTGCTCATAATGCTGCCCGCCGAACAACTTCACCACCTTGTGCGCGGTCACACTTTCCTCGATCACTTGCGTGATGCTACCCATCGCCTGTTGCGTGTCCCGGCTGGAACTGCGCAGACGACTATTGATCGCTTTGATCACCCAGGCCACCACAGGCGCAACCGTGAGCGAGATCAGGGTCAGCTTCCAGTCCAGGTAGAACAACCAGCCCAGCAGCCCTAGGATGATGATGCTATCGCGGATAGCGATAGTGACCACACTGGTGGCAGCAGCCGTGACATTGGTCACATCGTAGGTGAGTTTGGAGATCAACGAGCCGGTCGCATGATCGTCGTAGTAACGCGTCGGCAAGGACATCAGTTTTCCGAACATCTCCGCGCGCAGATCCATGACCACCTTGTTACCCACCCAGTGGATGGCATAAGAACCAAAGAATGTCGCGATACCCCGAACGAAGAATATGACCAGAATGAATACGGGCGCCCAGTGCATCACCGCAGCATCTTTGTGCACGAAAGTACCGTCGAGGAAGGGTTTGAGTAATGCAGGCAGCAAGGGCTCGGTCGCAGCGGCCACTACCATGCCCAGAATAGAGATCGCGAACGCCCGCCAATGCGGACGCACGTAACCCATCAAACGCAGATAGAGTTGCGCGCTGGTCATCTGGGGGTGGAGCTCTGAAGCGATGGATCAGCGTGCATCTGCCTGCCGAGTCTTGTTACCGAGCAATGCGAACAACATCTGTACGCCAGCTGCAGAACCGATATAGAACACCGCCACGGCCACATATGGACCGTAATATTGCGCCACGCTGGAGACATACTGGATAACGCTCATGCGGTCGAAATATCCGGCCAGCAGATAGAAACTCACGTTGGCGATGATGAATGCCGCACTGCCCGCCGCCGCACCGGCCAGCAACAGGCCTGACATGCCTTTGAGCGTCAGATCATAGCGCGGCGCGTACCAGCGACCGACGGACCACAGTGCGGCGTAAGCGAACACCAGGAAGGCATAGGCCGAGGTCACACAATAGCCGCTCACTTCACGGAAGTTGATCGCGTAATAATCGACCATTGCCGCTTCGACCATCAGTAGCGCCAATATGGCCAATGCACCGCGCACTCGGCCAAGGAAGAGCCCGGCCAAAAAGAACACTGCGTAGGAAGCATCGGGCAAAGCCATTGCCGAACCAAAGTGGTTATATCGCGTCATTGCCATCAAGAGCAGCAATGCCGATGCGATCCAGACTGTTTTATTTTGCAAAATATTCATTGAGATTCTCCCGAGGTTCCTGCCAGCGATCACTGGCAGGAACTTTACCAGAAATGGCGTTGATCCGCCGCGCGGCCTGTTACGGCTTGTAATTCAAACCAACATAAAAGACTCGCCCCAAGGTGTTGTAGCCGTGTGCCAGCATGTAATCCTCATTGAACAAGTTGTCCACACGCGCATTCAAGCCCAGGTGCGGCGCGAAATCCCATTGAGCAGACAGGTTGATCACACTATATGCGTTCAGCGTGTTGGAACCATCGATTCGGGCGCTGCTTGAATGCCACTCCAACCCCGCGCGCCCAGTTTCGAAAGTGCGGGCGATAGTGAGCGTATTCAGCGTTTGCGCACGCTTTGATAGTTGCGCGCCGGTTTTCGCATTGCGCGGACTTTGCAACGTCAGCGTATTTTCGATCTCCAGCCCATTTTGTTGTACGCCATACACCAACTCCATCCCCTCAATCACGGCTTCGTCGAGGTTGTCCGTCGTAGAATAGCTGCTGTTGGTCACGATCAGATCGCGAATGCGGTTGCGGAACAGCGCGGCGTCCAGATGCAGCCCTGCCTGCAAGTAATGTGCGCCCAACTCAAGATTGCGTGCACGCTCGGGCTTGAGATTTGGATTGCCCTGATAACCATAGGAGAGCGGGTAATACATGTCATTGAAGGTCGGGGCCTTGAATGCTGTGGACACATTGGCCGTGATGCGCCAGCTATCCGTCACCTGCAATCCATAGCCCAGCAAGCCGCTATTGGCGGTGCCGATATCCGAATAACGATCCTGACGCAGATTCGCTTGCACCTGATGCGCGCCGTAGTCACCCGTGTATCCGGCGAAATAGCTGTTGCTGCTACGGGCATCCATAGTGAAAGCGGTGCTACCGCTCACTCGCTGTTTCAACCTTTCCACGCCCAACAACAAGACACCTTGCTCACCTATAGCCAGCGTGTTCTGCCAGGAGAACTGGTCATTCACGGTTTTGAATTGCGAAGCACGAGCTCCATTCTTGTAGCTGGTGACATCATCCGCGCCTTGAGCCAGCATCAACCGGCTTTGCCAAGCGGGCAACAGCTGATCGGTCAAGCTCAGCGACCATTTCAACAAGGTGGCATCGCTATCGTGCGTGTCTGTCGCAAGTCCATAGGCATTGTCGTACTTCACCTTTCCCTGGCTGCCAAACAACGACACGTCGATCCGGCGTGCCTGATTGAAAGCATAGCCGGTGCGTGCCGACAAGCTGGTGTTGTCGTATCCGTCCGCATCAGGGTTGGCAGAAGGGGACACTGCAGTATTGACGGCTGATACACCGTCCGTAGCGAATTTTGACACGCCCAGATAGAAGTTCGCATCATTCAGCTCGGCGCCGAAGGACGCACTCGCACGCCGCGTGGCATGTGTGCCATATCCGGCGCTAGCACTCGCCGCCGGTGCGCCCTTGCCGCGCTTGGTGAATATCTGCACAACTCCGCCGATGGCCTCTGCCCCGTACAGACTGCTGGCGTTGCCGCGCACGACTTCGATACGCTCGATCTGATCCAGCATCAATTGATCGATGGCAGTCGCGCCCGATGTGGCCGACCCGATACGCACGCCGTCCAGCAGCACCAATGTATGGCTCGAATTGGTGCCACGCAGGAACAAACTGCTTTGGGAACCGACTCCGCCGTTCTGCGTCACTTCCGCACCAGCCAGATTCCGCAGCAAGGCCGGCACATCTGCCGCCCCGGAATCCTGAATATCGCGTTGAGAGATGACTGTAGTGTGCGACAGGGTTTTAGCCAGTGTCTGCTCGGCGCGCGTGGCAGTGACCACCACTTCGTCCAGACCGTCTGTTGCGGCTTGCGCCAAGGGAATGACCGCGAACAACAGTGCGGTGGAAAAGAATTTTTGTTTCATGGTGCTTCCTAAATTTAAGTTCCAAGCGACCCCGTTGGAACATTGAACAAAATCAGGAAAGCGGAGAGAAGAGAAGAAAGCCCTTGAAGACAGGGCATCCATGCGCCTCCCGCGCATTTCCTGAACCTCGCCCAAGGCCGGTATCCGGGCTCACAAGTCTTGGTCCGCCGCCTTCCCATGCTTGCGCACAGTGGCATATCGACGAACCCACACTTGCTTACCGTTGCGGGGGCAGCACAGGCGTTACACCTGTTTCCCGTTTAACCGAAGGACTCGCGCCCTTCAGCACCTTGAAGCGGAGCGGATTGTAGCAGGCCGGCAAACGGCGATTCCAAAATACTTGCAAAACATTCCGTTACCGATTGACTTAACAGGGAAATAAAAACTATAGTGCGCCCATGCTTAGCGACTTGGACTCTCTCGAACAAAAACTGCACCTGCTGGTGCAGCTCAATCAGCGCCTGCGCGACGAGAACCAGCAATTGCGTCAGCATGTTGCCTCGGCCCTGAACGAGCAACGCAAACATCAGGACAAGATCGACCAAGCCGCCTCGCGCCTTGAAAAACTCCTCGACCAACTTCCCGCCGAAGCATCATGAGTGAAACCAAGACCAGCTTTCTGGATGTGAACATCCTTGACCGAGAGTTCCGTGTCGCCTGCCCGGACGACGAACGGGGCGAATTGCTGGATGCGGTCAAATACCTCGACGTGAAGATGCGCGAGATCCGCGATGCCGGCAAGATCGCCTCGGTCGAGCGTATCGCCATCATGGCTGCACTCAACATCGCGCACGAATTACTCACCACGCGCGTCGGCGGTGGCTTTGACCTCGCGGAATTGAAGCGTAGAATGCAGGGCATGCAGGCGACCATCGATGAAGCCTTGGTCGACCAGGATCGGTTGTTTTAGCCGATCGACAGTTTGTCCCCTGCGGTGTTCGTGAGATTCATAATTCTTTGAACCAATGAGCTAATGCTTAGGTTGCGCCCCATTCAAGTTACTGTTGTGAGCTTCCCTCGCGGAAGCACCTGATGTAACCGGGAACCGACCCTCTTGAACCCAGGTTCAAGATATTGAGTCAACGGCACAGGCGGGGGCCTTTATTCCAGTGCGATCCTTCGGGATCGCACTTTTCATTTGAAGGGATACTTCCATGCGTTACTGGCTGATGAAATCCGAACCTTCCGATGTCAGCATCGACGATCTGGCGACGCTGCCCGACCAATCCGTCGCTTGGTACGGCGTGCGCAACTATCAGGCTCGCAACTTCATGCGCGACCAGATGAGCATCGGCGACGGCGTGCTGTTCTACCATTCCAACTGCAAGGAACCCGGCATCGCGGGCATCGCCGAGGTGTGCAGCCCGGCCTATCCGGATGCCACGCAGTTCGACCAGAAGAGCAAATATTTCGACGCCAAAGCCACACCCGAACAGCCGCGCTGGATGAATGTGGATGTGAGGCTGGTGAAGAAGATCGCGCTGATCCCGCTGGACGTACTCAGACAACATCCAGAACTGGAAAACATGCGTACCCTGCAACGCGGCAATCGCTTGTCCATCACTCCGCTAGACCCGGCGGAGTGGAAGTTCATCACGGGCAAGTTAGTACACAACTGATGGAGTGGTATGTCGCCTATCTGCTGCTGGGTGCCGTTGCCGGTTTTCTGGCGGGATTGTTCGGCGTTGGCGGCGGGCTGGTGCTGGTGCCGGTGTTGTTGCTGATGTTCGATGCTCAGAGTTTCGCGCCTGAACACATCATGCATCTTGCGCTCGGCACTTCGATGGCGACCATCCTGTTCACCTCGCTCGCCAGCATGCGCAAACATCACCAGCATGGCGCGGTGAACTGGCAAGTCGTGCGCAACATCACGCCCGGCATCCTGCTCGGCACCGCCATCGGCGCATTGACCGCCTCCAACATCCCGGCCAAGGGCTTGGGGATCTTCTTTGCGATGTTCGTCTATTTCGCTGCCGCACAGATACTCATCGACAAACGCCCGCACGCCTCGCGTCAACTTCCCGGCGTTAGCGGCATGACTGGCTTCGGCACCCTCACAGGTTGGATCAGCAGTCTGGTCTCCATCGGCGGCGGCACGCTGGTCGTTCCCTTCCTGCTGTGGTGCAACCTGTCGATACGCAACGCTATCGGTACCGCCTCAGCCATCGGCTTCCCTATCGCAGTCGGCGGCACTTTAGGTTACATCACCGTCGGCGCTCACATCACAGCACTACCGTTTCCGCATTTCGGATATGTCTACCTGCCCGCCCTGTTCTGGATCGCGCTCGCCACCATGCTCACTGCCCCCTTGGGTGCGAGGGCGGCGCATAGTTTGAATGTGGGCTTGTTGCGCAAATTGTTTGCCGGGCTGCTGCTTATCCTGGCGACCAAATTGCTGCTCAAGGTACTGACCTGATTCAGCGTTGCGCCTCACGATCCAGCTCGCCGCTGGACAGCTTGGCTTCGTAATCGGCCAAGGCGAGTTTTACCTTCCCGCTCAGCACATACAGGCCGATCAGATTGGGAAACGCCATGGACAGCACCAGCAGGTCGGTGAAGTCCACCAGATTGGCTGCGCTCGCCACCGAAGCGACCACCACGAAGCCGATGAACACCGCCTTGTACAACATGGAATAGCGTTCACCGAACACATACACCCAACACCGTTCGCCGTAATACGACCATGAGATCGCCGTACTGTAGGCGAACAGTACGACGGACAGAGCCAGTATCGAAGGGAACCAATCAGAAGCGGTGGCGAATGCCATGGAAGTCAAAGTAGCCCCCTGACTTGCCGCACGGATCGCCTCATATTCGGGTGCGTTGTATACGCCCGTGATAATGATCACCAGCGCGGTCATAGTACAGATCACCACGGTATCGATGAATGGCTCGTACAGTGCGACCAAACCCTGGCGCACGGGATATTTCACCGATGCAGCGGAGTGCGCGATCGCTGCCGACCCCAGCCCCGCCTCGGAAGAGAACGCGGCGCGCTTGAATCCCTGCACGATGGCGCCCACCATGCCACCGGCTACCGCGATTGGCGAGAAAGCCTCTGTAATGATCTTGCCCAAGGCTTCCGGTACCAGCTCTGCGTTGCTGCCGATGATCCACAGACAGGTCCCCACATAGATGATGACCATGGTCGGCACCACCGCTTCAGCCACATGTGCGATGCGGCGCAGACCGCCGATGATGACCAGGCCTATGGCAACGGCCATCAACAGACCATAAGCGATGGGAAAGTCGCGAAAGAATTCGATCTGGGTCTGGACCGCCCCCATGGACTGGCTGACCTGGAATGCACTACCGGCACCGAAAGAACCGAGGATAGTGAAGACCGCAAACAGGATCGCCAATATCTTTCCGGTACGGGGTGCACCGTGCTCTGCCAGCCCTTTGGAAAGATATTCCATCGCACCGCCCATCAACCGGCCGTCGGGACGCACCTCACGATACATCTGCGCCAGACTGGCTTCGGTGAACTTGGTGCTCATGCCGAGGAAGCCCGCAACGATCATCCAGAAGGTCGCGCCCGGACCGCCTATGGAAATGGCGATTGCCACACCGGCGATATTGCCCAATCCGACTGTGGCGGAGAGTGCGGTGGAAAGCGCCTGGAACGATGTGACTTCGCCTTGGTCGTCCGCCGTCCGGTATTTGCCGCGGATGACATGGAAAGCGTGGCGCATCATGCGCAGATTGACGAAACCGAAACGCAGCGTCAGGAACACTGCCGCCACAATCAGCCATGCGACGATCAGTGGCATCGAAGGTTCGCCGGGGAATATGTCGAAAAAGATGACTTGCGCCAATAGACCGTTGATCGAACCAAACATCGCATCGAGGCTGGATTCACCGGCCCACGCCATCTGCGGCATGAACCCCGTCATCAGCCATAAGATCGTCTTATTCACCCTCATCCCGACTTCCCCTCCCCGTTTCATGTGCCCGATTAAACCCTGAAGCTGTCGCAGACTCAAGCTTCGATTGGCATATGGCGATTACCCGGCAATAAAAAAGCCGGCTTGCGCCGGCTTTTTTATTTGCTTCCAATCACACTTCGAAGGATCACAGACCCTTGATGAAAGCGATGATCTCAGCCATGTCCGCATCGCTGACCTTCGGGTTAGCCGGCATAGGCATAGAACCCCATGCGCCGCTGCCGCCCTTCTTGATCTTTGTTGCGACCTTGTCCCAAGCTGCGTCATCGCCCTTGTACTTGGCGGCGACATCCTTCCAGGACGGACCGACCACCTTCTTGTCCACTTTGTGGCAAGCGGTGCAGTTGTTCTTCTTTGCGACTGCCGGCATATCGGTTGCCATGGCGGAGCCCGCAACCATCAGACCAGCTGCTGCAATCATGCTAACGACGATAGATTTCATGTTCTCTCCATATTTTTGGTTTGACTACATTTCACTACGAGCGGAGCGATTACCCCGGCCGCATTCTAAACAACCCCGCACGAATTGCAAACCACAAAGCGGTAGGCGATTAACGCACCATTTTATGGATCGGTTGACGCATCACTCCAGTTGCAGCACGAACTGCACAAGTCCGGTCAGCTCCTCGCCGCTCAGCGCCGGCTGCGGAGGCATGGCGATACTGCCCCAATTCCCCTTGCCGCCTTTGCGCACCTTGGCCTCTACGACAGCTTGGGCATCCGCTAGCCCGCGATACTTTTGAGCCACTGCGCGCCAAGCCGGCCCGACCAGCTTCTTATCCAGCGCATGGCAGGCGAAGCAGTTCTTCTTCTTTGCCAGAGCGATCGCATCAGCTTCGGAAAGCCCGCCTCGCGTCACAGGTACGACAACAGGTGCTTGCTCCTTCACAACGGTTGCTTCAGCCTTGGCAGCCTCCACCATCTGGACGGGCGTCACCTGCGATGGAATGACAATGGCGGGCTTGACTGCAACCGGTTTGGACTGGGCAGGCTGCACACTCGGAGCGACTGCCGCGTCCCTTGCCGCCGCCTGCTGCGGCGTAGGTGCCACTGGAGCTTGTACCGCCTTCTCTTGCGTGGCGGCCTTTTCAACCGCAACAGGCGGCGCGACAGGACTTTGTTGCGCATCAGGTTGGCACCCTGCGAAGGCAAGCAACACAGTCAATATCCATATTTTTTTCATATTCTTCTCCAACATCGTTGATTGTGAATCAGAGTCCTTCGCCGTTCTCCAGCCAGTTCAGCAGGAATGACCACTGTTCCAGCTCGCGATGCGCCAACGAGGGCGGCAGGTCGAACAAGGTCTTTCCTTCAAAACCGGCATTCACATAAGCCTGTGTCTCACGCAGGTAGGCAAGTACGGGCAGATCGAGGCCTTTCAGGAACTGCTCCAATGTCAACGCTGCTCGAGTGCGCGGATCCATGCGCATGCCGACCACACCAACGAATATCTTGCCTTTGCGGATCGCCTTCTCGTGGTGTAGCGACTCCAGAAAGTCGCGACTGGCCTGAATATCGAATGCAGAAGGCGCGATGGGAACGACCACCCTGTGCACCAGTTTCAAGGCATGTTCCAGATTCTTGCCGTGCAGGCCCGCCGGGGAGTCGATCACCAGCCAATCAAGCGGCGCATCGTGTGCACTGCCAGATTGCATCAATTCGATGCCCGGCAGATCCATCTGACGCGTTGCAAGCCATTGCGTCGCAGACTTCTGCCGATCTAGATCGAGGATGGCGACGCGCTTCCCCTGCGATGCCAGATAGCCCGCGATATTGGTGGAAAGCGTCGTCTTGCCGCTGCCGCCTTTCGGATTTGCAATCAGGATCGCTTTCACGATGGCCTCCCCATGAGCTGTTGGTTACTTCTCCACTTGCGACACGTCCCGCACCGCGCCCTTGTCCGCGCTGGTCACCATCGCAGCGTAGGCGCGCAAGGCTGCCGAGATCTTGCGCGGGCGTTCCGCGACCGGCTTCCAGGCTTTGCTGCCTTTCGCTTCCATCGCTGCACGACGCCGCGCCAGTTCGGCATCAGAGATCGCCAGATCGATGGTTCGATTCGGAATATCGATCTCGATACGATCGCCCTCTTCCACCAAACCGATCGCCCCGCCGCTGGCCGCTTCGGGCGAAGCATGGCCGATGCTCAAACCCGAAGTACCACCGGAGAAGCGTCCGTCGGTGAGCAAGGCACAGGCTTTGCCCAGCCCTTTCGATTTCAGGTAGGAGGTCGGGTATAGCATCTCCTGCATGCCGGGGCCGCCCTTGGGGCCTTCATAGCGGATGATGACCACATCGCCCGCCACGATCTGATCGGCGAGGATGCCAGCTGTGGCCGCATCCTGACTTTCGAACACACGCGCACGTCCGGAGAATTTCAAGATACTTTCATCCACACCTGCGGTCTTGACGATGCAACCGTCCAACGCGATGTTGCCGTGCAGCACAGCCAGCCCGCCATCCTTGGAATAGGCGTGCGCTTGGTCACGTATGCAACCCGCGGCTCTGTCTGCATCTAGTTCCGGATAAAGCATGGATTGCGAGAAGGCGATGGTGGTGATGATGCCGCCAGGAGCGGCGCGGAAGAACTTCTTCACTTCCTCGTTCTGGGTTTGTGTGATGTCCCATTCCTTGAGTCCGTCGCGCAAGGTCTTGCTGTGCACCGAACCGACTTCGCCGTGCAACAGACCCGCCCTGTCCAGCTCGCCGAGAATCGCCGCGATACCGCCCGCGCGATGCACATCTTCCATGTGATATTCGGATGAAGGCGCGACCTTGCACAGCGTCGGCACATGGCGAGAGAGTCTATCCATATCCTTCATGGTGAAATCCACGCCCGCTTCGCGCGCGACGGCCAGCAGGTGCAGTACGGTGTTGGTCGAGCCGCCCATGGCAATGTCTAATGTCATGGCGTTCTCGAACGCATCGAAGGTCGCGATGCTGCGCGGCAGCACCGATGCATCGTCCTGTTCGTAATAGCGCTTGCACAGATCGACGATCAGGCGGCCGGCGCGCAGGAACAACTGCTTGCGCTCGGCATGCGTCGCCACCAGCGAACCGTTGCCCGGCAATGACAAGCCCAAGGCTTCGGTCAGACAGTTCATCGAGTTGGCGGTGAACATGCCGGAGCAGGAACCGCAGGTGGGGCAAGCGGAGCGCTCTATGGCATCCACCTCTTCATCGCTGACGCGGCTGTCGGCAGCGGCCACCATCGCATCCACCAGATCCAGGCCTTTAACCTTGCCCTGCCAGTTGACCTTGCCCGCTTCCATCGGCCCGCCGGAAACGAACACCACGGGGATGTTGAGGCGCATGGCAGCCATCAGCATGCCGGGCGTGATCTTGTCGCAGTTGGAGATGCACACCAGCGCGTCGGCGCAATGTGCGTTACACATGTACTCCACGGAATCGGCGATCAGGTCGCGTGAAGGCAGCGAATACAGCATGCCGTCGTGGCCCATGGCAATGCCGTCATCCACCGCGATGGTGTTGAATTCCTTGGCGATGCCGCCCGCCTTCTCGATCTCACGCGCCACCAGCTGCCCCATATCTTTGAGGTGCACATGACCGGGCACGAACTGGGTGAAGGAGTTGGCGATAGCGATGATGGGCTTGCCGAAGTCGCCTTCGGTCATGCCTGTGGCACGCCACAGGGAACGTGCACCGGCCATGTTGCGGCCGTGGGTGGAAGTACGGGAACGGTAATGCGGCATATTCAGCCTCTCAGGCAACGTATAATCAGAGCGTTGATTCTAACCTATCTGAGGCTATGCTCGTTCATCCCCAATTCGACCCCGTCGCTCTGCAGCTCGGCCCTTTCGGCATCCACTGGTATGGCCTGATGTATCTGCTCGGCTTTGCCGCCTTCATCTGGCTGGGTCGCAAACGTTTGCAAGCGATGAACCGGCCGGCCTGGGATGCAAAACTTCTGGATGACCTGCTGTTCTATGGTGTGCTGGGCGTGATACTGGGCGGGCGTTTGGGCGAGGTGCTGTTCTATGCCCCCGGCTATTACTTCTCCCACCCGCTGAAGATATTGGCGGTATGGGAAGGCGGCATGTCCTTCCACGGTGGATTTCTGGGTGTGCTGGTCGCCATGGCCATTTTTGCCCGCAGTCGCAAGCTGGAATGGCTGGCGCTGATGGATTTCATAGCCCCGCTGGTGCCGCCCGGCTTGGCCCTCGGCCGACTCGGCAACTTCATCAACGGAGAATTGTGGGGAAGGCCGACCGACATGCCATGGGGAATGGTGTTCCCGCATGTAGACAATCTGGCACGTCACCCTTCCCAGTTATACGAATTCGCGCTGGAGGGCATCGCGCTGTTCGCGCTGCTCTGGTGGTTCTCCGGCAAACCCCGCCCGGTCGGTGCGGTGTCGGGACTGTTCTTGATCGGCTATGGCAGCTTCCGCTTCCTTGGGGAGTTCACACGCAATCCCGATGATGGCATCTTCGGCTTGATGACGTTCGGCGTGAGCATGGGGCAATGGCTGAGTCTGCCGATGGTGCTGGCTGGCATCTGGTTGATGAAACGAGCAGGCTCGAAACACACGCCATGAGACCCATTCTGCTCGCGCTCACCCTGGCTATCGCGGGCACTGCGCATGCGGCGGCGCCCAACTGGAAGACTTGCGCCACCGTCGAACAGGAGCTCGAGCGCCTCGCTTGTTATGACAAGCTCACGGGACACCGCTATATCCAGCGCTCTGCGCTTACTCGCGCATGGGATCTGGACGGCCTCGGTAATCCGGACTCCGCCGGGGTGCGCAGGCTGGAACCTTATCGCGCCAACCGCCTGATGGTGCATCACACCTCCCGCATCAATGCGCAGCCTGCATCACCAGCACACCCAGCCTCGACGCCGCACACATACCAGCCGAACGAACTGAAGTTCCAGTTCAGTGCGAAATCCGAGATTGGCAATTTCCGCGAATTGGATCTGCTAGGGTTCCAAAATTTCCGTCTGTGGGCAGGCTTCACTCAGCAGTCGTATTGGCAATTATTCAACGGCAGCCAGTCTTCCCCGTTCCGGGAGACCAACTATGAACCCGAACTCATCGGCACTTTCGGTACCGGGCATGGCGACGGCTGGAGATTATTGAACATCGGCATTTCGCATCAATCAAACGGCCGCGGCGATTACCTGTCACGCAGCTGGAACAAGATCTATGCACAGGGCGGATGGGAATACGGCGACTATTACCTGTTGGCAAGAGGCTGGTGGCGCTTTCCTGAATCGGCCATCAATGATGACAATCCCGATATCCAGCAATATCTGGGCAGAGCAGAACTGGAAGCGCACTGGTCACCCGATTCGGATGATGAAGTGACGCTGCTGGCACGCAGCAATCTTTCCTTTGGCCAACCGCGCGGCTATCTGCAGCTGGACTGGTCTACACCGGTGCGCTACTGGCATCTATCCCATCTGAGTCTGCAGCTGGCCACAGGCTATGGACAGAACCTCATAGACTACAACCACAACCAGACAAGCTTCGCTTTCGGGCTGACATTCAAGGACTGGTGAAGTTGACACTGCCGGACTCCCTCACCGATACTCTCGCTCCATTCTTCAACAAGGTGTGCCGTTTTGGATGACATCTCACTGGGCGCGCTATTCGGCATCCTGATCGTCCTGCTGATCTGCAGTGCTTTCTTCTCCGGTTCCGAAACCAGCATGATGGCGATCAATCGCTATCGCCTTAACACACTGATGCGCAAGGGAAACCGCAGCGCAAAGCTGGTCAACCACCTGCTAGGCAAGGTGGACAAGCTGCTCGGCTCCATCCTGTTCGGCAACACACTGGTCAATGTGGCTGCCGCCGCTGTAGCCAACATCATCGTATTGAGAATATACGGGCAGGACGATCTGGCCATCCTGCTGGGCACCCTCGCACTCACCTTCGCCTTGCTAGTGTTCAGCGAGATCACCCCAAAAGTACTGGCTGCCAGCTACCCGGAAAAGCTGGCCCTGCCCGCGAGTTATCTCCTTTCGCCATTGATCACGCTGTTCCATCCCGTCGTCTGGGTCGCCGGCCTGCTTGTCAAGAACCTGCTACGCCTGTTCGGTATCAAGCTATTGACCGACCAGAGCCGGTCTCGGGCCACGCTGGAGGAGTTGCGCTCCATGGTCCTTGAAGCCGATCATTACTTGCCGCACAAACATCAGAAGATGCTGCTCAATCTGGTCGATCTGGAACGCATCACGGTGAACGATGTAATGATTCCCCGCAACCAGATCGAGTCACTGGATTTCGCAGCCGAGTCGGAAGATTTGAAACGCCAGATCATCACCAGCCACCATACGCTGCTACCGGTATATGAGCACTCCCCGAGCAACATCATCGGCATCCTGCACATTAAACGCGTGCTCTCGCTGTTGCAGGAAGAAGTGCTGGATCCCGCCCAACTTCGCGAGATACTGCATACACCCTACTTCATCCCTTCCGAAACGCCACTCCTGAAGCAATTGCAGCAATTCCAGGAACGCCAGTCCCGCCTCGGCCTAGTGGTCGATGAATATGGCGAACTGCTTGGCCTGGTCACGCTGGAGAACATCCTGGAGGAGATCGTCGGCGATTTCACGACCCAATCCCCGGCTCATGGCGGGAAATACCTGAAACAGGATGACGGCAGTTATATGCTCGAAGGCGGCAGCAGCCTGCGCGACCTGAATCGGAAACTGGGTATGCATTTCCCCTTGAAAGGTGCCAAGACGCTCAATGGTCTGATCCTGGAACATCTGGAGGACATTCCTGAGGCGGGTACCAGCATGAAGATCGGGGACTATCCTATCGAAATCATCCAGACACAGGACAGAGCCATCAAGGTCGCCCGGATATTTCCCCCGCAATCAAGCAAGCGTACGGCAAAGGCTTGATTACTTTACAAAGTGGGCAATGCCATGCATGATGCAAAAAGCCTTTATAATCCGGCACGTTTAGAGTAGCGCTCATAATCAACCCAAACTCTGTCCGCGCAGCATTCCAGTCGAGGAAAAAGATGGCTATCGAAAAAACCGAGAAGGTCAAAGAAACACTGTATCACTGGGAAGGCAAAGACAAATCCGGCAAAACCGTGAAAGGGGAGATGCGCGCGCCCGGCGAGGCTACTGTATCCGCTCACCTGCGCCGTCAGGGCATCAAGGTCAGCAAGGTCAAGAAGAGTTCGCAGGGGAAAGGCTCGGTCAGCGAAAAGGACATCACCCTGTTCACCCGCCAGCTTGCCACCATGCTGAAGTCCGGCGTGCCACTCCTGCAAGCTTTCGATATCGTTGGCAAAGGGCATGACAACCCTGCAGTCTCCCACTTGCTGATGGCGATCAAGACCGACATCGAAACGGGCAGCAGTCTCGAACAAGCCTTTCGCAAATACCCGCTATATTTCGACGACCTGTTCTGCAACCTGATCGGCGCCGGTGAAGCGGCGGGTATCCTGGATACCCTGCTGGATAGATTGGCTTCCTACAAGGAGAAGATCCAGGCCATCAAGGGCAAGATCAAATCCGCTTTGTTCTATCCGGTTTCCATTATCGCGGTGGCCTTCATCATCACCGCGATCATCATGATCTTCGTCATCCCTGCCTTCAAGGAGTTGTTCAGCAGCTTCGGTGCCGATCTGCCCGCCCCCACGCTGGTGGTGATGGCGATCTCGGATTTCTTCGTGGCGTGGTGGTGGGCCATCTTCAGTATCGTCGGCGGCACCCTCTACGGCTTCTTTTATGCATGGAAACGCAACAAGAAGATGCAGCGCGTGATGGACCAGATCATGCTCAAGATTCCCATATTCGGCCCTTTGGTACGCAAAGCCACTATCGCGCGCTGGACGCGTACGCTATCCACCATGTTCGCGGCCGGTGTACCGCTGGTCGAAGCTTTTGACTCGGTGGCAGGCGCATCGGGTAACGCGGTGTATTACGACGCCACCAAGCAGATCCAGCGTGAAGTCACCTCCGGCAGCAGCTTGAATGCCGCCATGATCAACACCAATGCCTTCCCGGCCATGGTGCTGCAGATGGTTGCCATCGGCGAAGAGTCCGGCTCGATCGACTCGATGCTTTCAAAAGTCGCAGACTTCTTCGAAGCGGAAGTCGATGAAGCGGTGGAAGCCCTTTCCAGCCTGATGGAGCCCATCATCATGGTGGTGCTGGGTACGCTCATCGGCGGTATGGTGATCGCCATGTATCTGCCGATCTTCAAGATGGGCCAAGTGGTTTAACGCACGATCCGGCGCGGCATACCGCCGCGCCCACTCTCAGAAGACGTTCAGATGATCCAATTGCTGCAAGATAATCCTGCATTGTTCGTGACTGTTTGCGGCCTGCTGGGCCTGATGGTCGGCAGTTTTCTCAACGTCGTCATACACCGTCTGCCCAAGATGATGGAACGCGAGTGGCATGCGCAATGCGCCGAACTATCCGGCGAATCGATTCCGGAAAGTGCACCCTACAACCTGATCGTGCCGCGCTCCGCCTGTCCGCATTGCCAACACGCCATCGGTGCAATGGAGAACATCCCTGTCCTTAGTTATCTGATGCTGCGGGGGAGATGCAAGGGATGCGAGGCACACATCTCGGCACGCTACCCTATCGTCGAGATTCTAAGCGGAATACTTTCTGCATATGCCGCCTGGCACTTCGGCTTCGGCCTCGCGACCGGCGCGGCCCTGATCATGATCTGGGCACTCATCGCGCTCACCTTCATCGACTTCGATACCCAGTTGCTACCAGACGCCATCACTCTGCCCTTGCTCTGGCTGGGACTGCTGCTCAATATCAATGACACTTTCACCTCACTCACCAATGCGGTCGTTGGCGCTGTAGCCGGCTATCTTGTGTTGTGGAGCGTGTACTGGCTGTTCAAACTGGTGACCGGCAAGGAAGGCATGGGCTACGGCGACTTCAAACTGCTGGCTGCCATAGGCGCATGGCTGGGCTGGACCATGTTGCCATTGACCATCCTGCTGTCCTCACTGGTCGGTGCCGTGGTCGGCATCGCCCTGATCGTCATCGCGAAACAAGGCCGCAACATCCCTATCCCCTTCGGCCCTTATCTGGCCGGAGGCGGCCTGATCGCATTATTCTGGGGCCAACCCTTGACCCAAAGCTACCTGCAACTGCTGTCAGCGCCGTGAACACCTGTTACGGCTTGACTGGCGGCATAGGCAGTGGAAAGAGCACCGTTGCCAAACTGCTTGAAGAGCTTGGAGCGCGCATCGTCGATACCGACGAGATATCCCACAGATTGACCGACGCGAACGGCTTGGCATTACCAGCCATTCAACAAGTGTTCGGTGACACTTACCTCGACAAGGATGGCGCGCTCGATCGCGCCAAGATGAGAGCACTGGTGTTCTCCGACATGGATGCCAAGCAAAGACTGCAAGCCATCCTGCACCCCTTGATCCTGGAGCAGGCCAAGTCTGACGCGCGCTCACCGACCGAGGCCCCATATACTTTGGTCGTCGTACCGTTGCTGTTCGAAAGCGCACGCTATCGCGATTGGCTGAACGGTGTGATCGTCGTGGATTGCCCTGCAGAACAGCAGGTCGCCCGCACCTTGCAGCGCAGCGCACTGGATGAATCGATGGTGCGCGCGATCATGGCACAGCAGATGGACCGAGCCAGTCGGCTACAACATGCGGATGAGGCCATCCTGAACGACGGCAGTCTGGAACAACTCAAAGAACGTGTAGCCGAATTGCATAAGCGTCTGGCAGAACGCTGAAAAGCATTTGACGATATCCGGCTCGGCCTATAATCTTTCGCCCAAAGTACACCGCCTCAAACATCCGAAAAGTGATCAGCTACGAATTCCCGTTGAACGAACGTGTGCGCACCCTGTTGCGCCTGGAGGATCTGTTCTCGCGCATCCATCGCTTCATCTCGCGCGAAGACTGCGAAGATCATCACGCGGCGCTCGCGGTGTTATTCGAGATACTTGAAGTCGCCAGCCGTGCTGACCTGAAATCCGATCTCTTGCAGGAACTGGAGCGCCAGAGAAAGTCGCTCAATACCTTGCATAACAATCCTGCCATATCCGAAGATGCGCTGGATGCCATCCTGAACGAGATAGAAGCCGACTGTAGCCGACTGCTGGAGATATCAGGCAAGATCGGCCAGCATTTGCGTGACAACGAATGGCTGATGGGCATCAAGCAGCGCGCGGTCATTCCAGGAGGCGTGTGCGAGTTCGATCTTCCCTCGTATCACTACTGGCAGAATCAATCCGTGCAAAAGCGCCGCAGCGATCTGGACAGCTGGCTGGCACCATTGCTGCCGCTCAAGGATGGTATCGACATCATGCTCAAACTGTTGCGCGAGAGCGGCCGCCATCATCGCTTCACCGCCCACAACGGCACTTTCCAGCAGATGCAGGGCGGTAAAGTCGCGCAATTGCTGTGCGTCACGCTGGATAGCGAACTGCCCTGCATCCCCGAGATCAGCGCCAACAAGTACGCGCTGAACATCCGCTTCATCTCAGCCAACTTCAGCGCCAAGACCACACTCTACGAACACGACGTGGATTTCAGCCTGGTCTTTTGTTCTTTGCAATGAGCAAGCCGCTCATCGTCACTTGCCCGACATGCGGCAAAGAACATGCATGGGACACAAGTAACCGCTTCCGCCCCTTTTGCAGCGAGCGATGCCGTCTTATCGATCTGGGAAAATGGGCCAACGAAGAATACCGCGTCGAGCAACGCGAAAGGGATGCAGGCGATCAGGATCCCCAAGCCTGACGCAGTAGCGCGATGCCATGGGCGCCGTGCTCCCATGCAGACTGCATATCATCCTGTTTCAAACCACCCAAGGCATACACCGGGATCGTTGTTTCAGCTGCTATCGCCGCGAACTTATCCCACCCCAGATGCACCGCCCCCGGATGCGACTGTGTCGGCAACACCGGCGACAGCAAAGCGAAGTCGCAACCCAGCATCTCTGCACGGCGCAATTCTTCGATGCCGTGGCATGAGGCCGCACACCAATCCACGTCCGGGCGCTGCGGTAACGACGCCAGCTGAGCCGAGGTCAGTTGCACACCGTCCGCTCCCACCTCTTGCACCAGCGCCACATCGCCATTGAGCAACACCTTTGCACCGCAGGAGTGTGCAAGTGCCACCACCTGCTGTGCCAGGGAATGCAACGCTGCGCCTGACAGGTTCTTTTCACGCAACTGAACGAGCTTCAAGCCTTCATCCAGTCTGGCCTGAAGGCTCGCCATGAATGCCGCCACGCCAAGCTCGGCAACATTGCTGATGGCATAAAAAGCAGGCAGCTCCAGCGCACGCAAGATCGGTGCATTCGCCGGCAGGATCGGGGCGACGTTCGTCGCCCCCGGATGCAGCCATGCGAACTGCTGGCCCTCATGCGGATGCAACTCGCCCGTCCATGCTGTCACGCGAAAGAAACTCAGGCGCACGGTCGCGTGCGGATAGGTGAACACACGGGTGAGCCAGGGATAGGCGGTCTGCACGGTGATACCGAGTTCCTCGTACAGCTCGCGCACCAATGCATGATGTGCAGTCTCTCCGGCCTCCACCTTGCCACCGGGGAATTCCCAGTAGCCTGACCATATCTTGTCCGAAGGACGTTGTGCAAGGAGAAAACTGCCATCGGGACGCTGCAGGACCGCAGCGGAGACTTCTACGAACTTATCTTTTGACATGCTGCCCGCACCAGTCGCGCGCGAATTGCCCCGCCACCCGGCCGCTGCGCGAACCGCGCATCAATGACCACTGCAGCGCAGCAGTGCGCACCTCATCAGACATGATCTGCCTCCATCCATGATGCTTCAACCAATGGGCTGCCACCGCCAGATACTCTTCCTGGGAGAACGGGTAGAAGGACACCCACAGACCGAAACGCTCGGACAGCGAGACCTTTTCCTCCACACTTTCCGCGGGGTGAACTTCATCACCCGCATATCTAGTGGCGAGGTTGTCCTGCATGGAGTCGGGCATCAAGTGGCGGCGATTGGAGGTCGCGTAGATGAGCAGGTTGTCGGAGAACGCAACCAGATCTCCGTCCAGCGCCGCCTTGAGCGACTGGTAACCGGGTTCGTCGGTATTGAAGGAGAGATCGTCGCAATACAGGATGAAGCGCTCGGCGCGCCCCTGAACCAGAGCGACGATGTACGACAAGTCGATCAGCCCCTGTTTGTCGATCTGGATGACACGCAGGCCTTGCCCCGCATATTCGTTCAACAGGGCTTTTACGAGAGAGGATTTTCCCGTGCCGCGCGCGCCAGACAACAGCACGTTGTTCGCCGTGCCACCGCGCACGAATTGCTGCGTGTTCTGTTGGATGCGTTGTTTCTGCTCGTCTATGCCGAGCAGGTCGGAAAGCACGATACGCTGGAAATTCAAAACGGGATGTAACGTGCGTTGCTGGTGGTCCCAGCGGAATGCGGCGGCAGATTGCCAATCGGGCGCTTGCGGCTGTGCGCCGGGCAGGATATTTTCCAGGCGAACTAGCAAGCCTTCGGCACGGGAGAGAAACTTGTCCAACTTATCCATAGAACACTTCCCCCGTGCGGGAGCTGCAAATCAACTTCTGTAGCTCGCGTTGATCTTCACGTAATCGTAAGAGAAGTCGCACGTCCACAGCGTCGCATCAACCGCCCCGCGGTTCAGCACCACGCGAATGGTAATGTCGCTCTGCTGCATCACGCGTGCACCATCCTCTTCCTGGTAGCTCGCGGCACGGCCACCGTTCTCAGCCACCAGCACGTCATCAAGATAGAGTTTCAATGTCGCGACATTGAGATCACCCACGCCCGCGTAGCCGATCGCGGCGAGGATGCGCCCGAGGTTGGGATCGGAAGCGAAGAATGCCGTTTTAACCAAAGGAGAGTGTGCAATGGCGTAGCCGATCTTTTTGCACTCGGCTTCGTCCTTACCACCTTCGACCTTGATGGTGATGAATTTGGTCGCGCCTTCGCCGTCGCGCACGATCGCCTGGGCCAACACAGTGGCCACATCGGTGATGACAGCCTGCATCGCCGCGCGTTCACTAGCGGCGATCTGCGCACCGCTCTTGCCGGTCGCGATCAGCATCAATGCGTCGTTGGTGGATGTATCGCCGTCCACAGTGATGCAATTGAAAGACTTGTTCGCGGCATCACGCACCATCTCTTGCAGCAAAGGCTGCTCGATCACGGCATCGGTCGCGATGTAGCCCAGCATGGTCGCCATGTTGGGGTGGATCATGCCGGAGCCTTTGGAGATGCCCGTGACAGTGACGGTTCTGCCGCCGATCTGTACCTGACGAGACACAGCCTTGGCGACGATGTCGGTAGTCATGATGGCATGAGCGGCGTCATACCAGTTATCAACCTTGAGATCGGCGATGGCTTGCGGCATGCCGGCGACGATCTTGTCGACAGGCAGCGGTTCCATGATGACACCGGTGGAATAGGGCAGCACCTGCTCTGGAGCGCACCCCAGCAGCTTGGCCAGTTCGGCGCAGGTAGTGCGCGCGGCACTCATGCCCTGCTCGCCCGTTCCGGCGTTGGCATTGCCGGTGTTGACCACCAGCGCGCGGACGCCTCTGCCGACAGCGAGGTGTTCTTTCGCTACGGTGACCGGGGCGGCGCAGAAGCGGTTGGTGGTGAACACGCCGGCGACAGTCGCGCCGTCATCCAGCTTGATGACCAGCAGATCCTTGCGGTTGGCCCGCTTGATACCCGCTTCTGCGATACCCAAGGAAACGCCCGCAACGGGCAACAGTTGTGCCGCGACGGGCGTAGTGAGATTCACCGGCATGATGTTTTCAGAGGTGACGGCCGGTCTTGTACAGATAGTTGGTCATCTCGACCGACTGGGCGTTCATGCGGCGCACGATGCCATGGGTGTGGCGCACGATGCCGCGCATGACGTAATACACGATAGCGGGCTGGGTATTCAACAGCGACTCCAGCTTGCAGCGGTCAAGGATCAGTACCTGGCAATCGGTTTTAGCGGTGATGGTGGCACTGATCTGCGAAACATTACCGCCCACGAAAGTGATGATTCCGGCCAGATCGCCCGGCTGCAAAAGATGCAGCGTGGCCTGTTCGCTGCCGATGTTCGCGGTCGCTTCGACTTCACCGCTGGCCAGCATGACCAATGAATTCTTCAGCTTTTCCTCGCCCGGGCGCAGCAGACTCTCACCCGCCTTGAACTCGCGCACTTCGAACAACTGTCCCAGCGACTCTATCTCTGCATCGCGCAGTTCTTCCGTGAGTGTCGAGTTATGCAAAGTCTGCAGAATCATTTGATCTGTCACCATCTTTGGTCTCCCTAGATTTTTATTAATTCAGTTTGCCGTGGCACTGTTTGTATTTCTTGCCGGAACCGCAGGGGCACGGATCGTTCCTGCCGACTTTCTCGCCTCCCCGCACGAACGGCTTGTGCTCGGCATCCTCATTGCCACCCGATGCCAGCGCTTCCTCGTAGGCCGCGTGATGATACTGCACATTTTCGGGGGCGTGGGACACTTCAGCCGCCTGCACCGCCTCTTCGCTGCGTATCTGCACATTCATCAGTGTCTGGGTCACATCGCGCTTGATCCCATCCAGCATGGCCGAGAACAGCTCAAAGGCCTCACGCTTGTATTCCTGCTTGGGGTTCTTCTGCGCATAACCGCGCAGATGGATGCCCTGGCGCAGATGATCCAGCGAAGCCAGATGCTCACGCCAGTGCTGATCCACAGCCTGCAACATCACGATGCGCTCGTAGCCATGCATCACCTCGGCACTGACTTGATCGACCTTGGCCTGATACTGCCGACTTGCCGCCTCGGCGACGCGCACAGCCAGGCCTTCGGCATCCAGTTGCTTGTCCTGCTCCATCCACTCCACAACGGGGAGATGCAACTGGAATTCGGCGGCCAGCGCCTTTTCCAGTCCGGGCACATCCCATTGTTCTTCCATGCTGCCGGGAGGCAGATGAAGTTCTACCAGTTCACGTAATACGCCGCCGCGCATGGCAGCCACCGTCTCGGTGATATCCGTACTCTCAAGCAACTCGGCACGCTGCTGATAGATCACTTTGCGCTGGTCGTTGGCAACATCGTCGTATTCCAGGATCTGTTTACGCATATCGAAGTTGCGGGCTTCAACCTTGCGTTGCGCGTTCTCGATGGCGCGCGTCACCCAGACATGCTCGATGGCTTCGCCTTCCGGCAACTTGAACCTGTTCATGATCGCCGCCACACGGTCGGAGGCGAAGATACGCAGCAAGGAGTCTTCCAGCGACAGATAGAAGCGACTCGATCCTGGATCGCCCTGCCGGCCGGAACGTCCACGCAGCTGGTTGTCTACCCGGCGCGACTCGTGTCGTTCAGTGCCGATGATGTGCAGGCCGCCGCTGGCCAATACCTGTTCATGCACCGGCTGCCATTCGGTACGCAACTGCGCCACGCGCTGTTCGCGGGTCTCGGCATCCAGACTCTCGTCCATACGCACCAACTCGATCGGCTTTTCGACATTACCGCCCAGCACGATGTCGGTACCGCGACCGGCCATGTTGGTGGCGATGGTGATCATGCCGGGACGCCCCGCCTGCGCGACGATCTCCGCCTCGCGTGCATGCTGCTTGGCGTTCAACACTTGGTGAGGCAACCCGGCCTTCTCCATCAGGCCGGACAACAACTCGGAAGTCTCGATGGATGTGGTACCCACCAGCACCGGTTGCCCGCGCTTGTGACAGTCGCGCACATCTTCGATGACGGCGGCATACTTTTCCTTGGCGGTCAGATACACCTTATCCATCAGATCCTGACGCACGGTCGGGCGGTGCGGCGGCACGATGACCGTCTCCAGGCTGTAGATGGACTGGAACTCGAACGCCTCAGTATCGGCCGTGCCGGTCATGCCCGACAAGCGGTTGTACATGCGGAAATAGTTCTGGAAAGTGATGGAGGCCAGCGTCTGGTTCTCCTTCTGGATCGCCACGCCTTCCTTGGCCTCCACCGCCTGATGCAGACCGTCGGACCAGCGGCGACCCGCCATCAGGCGCCCGGTGAATTCGTCGACGATCACCACCTCGCCATCCTGGATCACGTAATGCTGGTCCAGATGGAACAGATTGTGCGCACGCAAAGCCGCGTAGAGGTGATGGATCAGTGTGATGTTCGCGGGGTCATACAAGCTGCCGCCTTCCGGCAGCAATCCCGCTTGGGACAGCAACTGCTCGGCATGCTCATGCCCAGCCTCGCTCAACAGGATCTGGTGGCTCTTCTCATCCACACTGTAATCGCCGGGTGCCTCGTCGTCAGCCTGACGAACCAGCTTGGGTGCCAATGCATTGACCCGCACATAGATGTCGACATTGTCTTCCGCCTGTCCGGAGATGATCAGCGGGGTACGTGCCTCATCGATCAGGATGGAGTCCACCTCGTCCACGATGGCGAAGTTCAGTCCGTGCTGAAAGCGGTCTTCGGCACGCGCGGCCATGTTGTCGCGCAGGTAGTCGAAACCGAACTCGTTATTGGTTCCGTAAGTGATGTCCGAACTGTAGGCGGCCAGCTTGTCACCGTGATCCATATTGGACAGGATGACACCTACAGACAGGCCGAGGAATCGATACAGCCGCCCCATCCACTCCGCGTCGCGCGAGGCCAGATAGTCGTTCACTGTCACCACATGCACGCCCTTGCCTGACAAGGCATTCAGATAGGCAGGCAGGGTCGCCATCAAGGTCTTGCCTTCACCGGTGCGCATCTCGGCGATCTTGCCGTAATGCAGCACCATACCGCCGATCAACTGGACATCGAAATGGCGCATCTGCAGCACGCGTCTACTGCCTTCGCGCACCACAGCGAACGCTTCCGGCAGCAGTGCGTCCAGTGTCTCGCCTTTGCCCACGCGTTGTTTGAACTCGGCGGTCTTGGCTTGCAACGCCTCATCAGACAGCGCCTGGATCGAAGGCTCCAGCGCGTTGATGCGCGCGACAGTCTGGCGATATTGTTTGAGCAAACGGTCGTTGCGGCTACCGAAGACGGATTTCAACAATTTGGAGATCATGCTTGTATTTTCTGTGACGATTGTTGCGAACAAATAAAAAAGGGTGAGGTACCCACCTCACCCCTGCCATAAAGAGACATGCTTCAACTGGCTGCTTTTTCCAGGAAGCGCACCGGATTCTGTGCCGCCCCCCTGTATCTCACTTCGAAATGCAGGTGATTGCCTGTAGAACGCCCGGTGCTGCCGACTCTTGCGATCTCGTGCCCGCGGCGTACGACCTCGCCGACCTTGACCAGCAGCATGGATGCATGTGCATAGCGGGTGATGATCTGGTTACCGTGATCAATCTCGACCATATTACCATATTGGGGATGCAAGCCCGCGAACACCACGACACCGCCGGCCGAGGCATACACTGGCGTACCCGCCGGCACCATATAGTCCACCCCTTCATGCATCGCGTTCTTGCCGGTGAAGGGATCGATGCGCCAACCGAAGTTGGAGGAATACCAGCTCACCGTGATCGGCGCCACCGATGGCAACATCTTCTTGTCCAGCTTGTCCTGCTGCAGCAAGGTCTCCAACGCGACCAGCTTGTCGCTTCTATCCCCCAGCAGCGAATTCAGATCGTCCATCTGCCGCATCATGGTTTCCAGTGAGATATCCTGCTGCGGGGGAACGGTCAGCAATGGACCGCCCTGTGCAGGCTTCTGTCCGAAGGAGAACTCCTGCGGCTTCATACCGCTCAGCTTGGCCAAACGCGCACCCAGACCATCGAGACGCTGCAATTGCGCCTGCATCTGGCCCAGACGCACCGCCATCGCATCCAGACTCTGGCGCATGAACAGTTCCTGCTTGCGCAGTTCCTCGTCCTGCGCACTGGCCAGCCAGCCGCGCAACTCATTACTGATGGTGCCGGACTGGAAACGTACGATGGCGTATTGCGCCATCAACACGGCAGCGACAAACAGGCCCAGCGCCACTAAAGCAGCCAGCGTCATATGCGTACCGGTCAGCGTCAGGCTGCGTGCTTTTGCAGAACTGTTCGAAACTAGAATAATATTCATGCATACACTCCCTACGAGATTCCAAAACGACTGTGCCCAACCGCCTGAATGACTTTCTGGACTCCGATCCAAAACTGAAGCAACTTGCACTAGCAGCACGCCAGCTCGTGTGGCTGCAGCATCAATATCGGTCCATCGCGCCGCCTTCTTTAGTCCAAGGTAGCCGTGTGTTGCGGTTTGAAAACAATCATCTGACTCTGGCTGCCGACAATGGCGCGATCGCCAGCAAACTCAAACAACTCGCCCCTCAATTGATTTCTTCATTTCGAACAAGGGGATGCGAGGTTACTGGAATTCAAACTCAGGTGCAAGTGAACGCCAATCCGCCGCCGGCGCCTTTGCCGGCGAGAGAAGTGGGGGAACAAGGTCGTGTTGCTCTGGATGAGCTGGCGCACGATCTGCCGGAAGGTGGGCTGAGATCAGCCATTGAACGTCTGGCCCACAAAAGACGCTAAACAAAGACGCGCCAAGCGACCAACCCGAAGCGCTCCAGCGCGTACAGCACCGCAAATACCAGCAGCAAAAACAGCAGAAAACGCACGATATGGCTGATTAAAGTCAGGTATCGCAGGTCTCGCGTGAACAGATAGGCCAGACCCGAGACAGCCAACAACAGCGCCGACAGCAACAAAACCAGTCGGATCAGCATACCGGCCCCGGATCAGACCGGCTGCAGTTGCAGGCGCAAAAAGTCCGGCGCCTCTTCGGCCTTGGTGAATGTGACGAATTCCCATGCCGTCTCGTCCGCCAGCAAGGCGCGACAGAGGGCGTTGTTCAATGCGTGTCCGGATTTGTAGCCGGAAAAAGCCCCAATCAGCGGGTGACCCAGCAGGTACAGATCGCCGATGGCGTCCAGCACCTTGTGCTTGACGAACTCATCCTCGAAACGCAATCCATCCGGATTGATCACACGGTACTCGTCCATCACGATGGCATTGTCCAGATTGCCGCCCAATGCCAAGCCCTGCGCGCGCATGTTCTCCACATCCTGCATGAAGCCGAAGGTACGTGCCCGGCTGACTTCCTTTATATAGGAATGCTCGCCCAGGTCGACCACGACGTTCTGCTTGGTATTGGCGAATACCGGATGGGCGAAATTGATGGTAAAGCTCAGCTTGTAGCCGTTGAACGGCTCGAAACGCACCCACTTATCCCCGTCTTTTACTTCGACAGTCTTTTTGATACGGATGAATTTCTTGGGGGCATCCTGCTCGACGATGCCGGCCGATTGCAGCAGGAAGATAAAAGTACCCGCACTTCCGTCCATGATCGGCAACTCTGGGCTGGTCAGTTCGACGATGGCGTTATCGATACCCAAACCGGCCAAGGCCGACATCAAGTGTTCGACCGTCGCCACGCGTGCACCCTTCGCCTCCAGACAGGTAGACAGGCGCGTGTCATGCACCGCATGTGCTTCGGCACGGATGTCCGACGACTGCGGCAGATCCACGCGGCGGAACACGATGCCGCTGTCGACGGCTGCGGGACGCAAGGTCAGATAGACCTTCTCGCCGGTATGCAAGCCGACACCGGTCGCTTCGACCACCGTCTTCAATGTGCGCTGTTTGACCATTCCTGTTTTCCCGACTGATACGCTGACGAGTTTAGCACAGGCCGCAGCAACGGCCCGCCCCTGCCCCACCGGCGATCACGTCTTGCTCAGTCCGCCTGTTTACGCAGGAAAGACGGGATATCCAGCGTCTCGACACCGGACTGTTTCATCGCCTCCACTGCCTCGCGATGACGTCCGCTGCGCATCACTGCCGGCATGTCCAACTCGCTGAAATCGACCATGGGCGCATCATGCGTACCGGTACGCAACTGGGCCTGCGGTACCAGCACCGGTCTTGTCTGCGGCTTGCGGATCTCGCCCAAGCCGGTCGCAACGATGGTCACGCGCAGTTCATCGCCCATGTTCTCGTCGAACACGGAGCCGACGATCACTGTCGCTTCGGAAGCCGCGAACTGGAAGCAGTTCATCACTTCATGGAACTCCTCCAGCGTGATCTCGCTGCTAGACGTCACGTTGACCAGAACACCGCGCGCACCGGTCAGATCCACATCCTCCAGCAGCGGGCTGGCGATGGCTTGCTCTGCCGCACGTTGCGCACGGTTCTCACCAGACGCCGCAGCAGACCCCATCATCGCCATACCGTTCTCGGACATCACTGTGCATACGTCGGCAAAGTCCACGTTAATCATGCCCGGCACATTGATTACTTCCGCGATGCCGGCCACCGCGCCATGCAGCACCCCATTGGACGCCTTGTAGGCTGCCGGCATGGTCGTCTTGCCGCCGAGGACTTCCATCAGCTTTGCATTCGGCACGATGATCAGTGAATCGACATAGGCCGCCAATTCTTCGATGCCCTGCTGTGCGATTGCCATACGTTTGCCTTCGAACACGAACGGTTTGGTGACGACTGCCACGGTCAGGATGCCCATCTCCTTGGCCACCTGCGCCACGATAGGTGCGGCACCGGTACCCGTGCCGCCGCCCATGCCGGCGGTGATGAACACCATGTTCGCTCCGCTGATGATCTCAGCGATGCGCTCGCGGTCTTCTTCCGCTGCGGCCTGGCCGATCTGCGGCTTGGCACCTGCTCCCAGACCCTTGGTCAGCGCCGATCCGATCTGCAACTGCACGCGTGCTTTGCTGCGTTTTAATGCCTGCGCATCGGTATTGATGGTTATGAACTCGACCCCTTGCACCCCCTGTTCGATCATGTGATCGACCGCATTGCCGCCGCAGCCGCCCACGCCCACCACCTTGATCACCGCGCCTTGCGGTTGTGCATCCAACAGTTCGAAAGCCATCATTTTTCTCCTTAAAGTTGATAACAAATAATTAATACAAACCCGACCGATCTCACAGCACGCCTACTGCTAGAAGTTCCCCTTGAACCAATCCTTCATCTTTCCCAGCACATCCTTGAACGACCCCGTTCCCACTCTCGACACCTCCTCGCGCTGGTGACGCTCCAGTCCGTACACCAGCAGACCGACGCCGGTCGCATACCGCGGCGTCTTCACTACAGCCGACAGTCCGCCGATGTTGCGCGGCAGCCCCAAGCGCACCGGCAGATGGAATATCTCCTCGCCCAACTCGACCATGCCCTGCATGGCAGCGCTGCCGCCGGTGATGACGATGCCGGAGGACAGCAGGTCTTCGAAGCCGCTGCGACGGATCTCCGTCTGCACCAGTGAATAGAGCTCCTCCACGCGCGGCTCGATCACTTCCGCCAGTGTCTGGCGCGACAACATGCGCGCACTACGCTCGCCCACACCCGGCACTTCGATCGGCGCATCGTTCGCCAGCTGACGCAAGGCACAGCCGTACTTGATCTTGATGTCCTCCGCGTCCTTGGTCGGAGTGCGCAGGGCCATCGCGATATCGTTGGTGATCTGGTCGCCCGCGATGGGGATCACCGCCGTGTGACGGATCGCACCGCCGGTGAAGATCGCCACATCGGTGGTACCACCGCCGATATCCACCAGACACACGCCCAGTTCCCGCTCGTCGTCAGCCAACACAGCTTTGCTCGACGCCAGCGGCTGCAGGATCATGTCTTCCACTTCCAGCCCGCAACGGTGGATGCACTTGAGGATGTTCTGCACCGCCGATACCGCGCCGGTCACGATGTGAATCTCCACTTCCAGACGCAGACCGCTCATACCCATCGGCTTCTTGATGCCGCTCTGCCCGTCGATGCTGAACTCCTGCTCCAGGATGTGCAGGATCTGCTGATCGCCCGGCAGACTGATCGAACTCGCGGTCTCGATGGCGCGCAACACATCGGTCTGCGCCACTTCCTTGTCCTTGATCTTGATCATGCCGTGCGCATTCGAGCTGCGGATGTGGCCCCCGGCGATACCGGTGTAGACCTGCCGGATCTTGCAGTCCGCCATCAGTTCCGCTTCCTGCAGTGCCTGCTGGATTGCGCCCACCGTGGCATCGATGTTCACCACCATGCCTTTTTTCATGCCGGATGATTGATGCATGCCTGCACCGATCACCTCCAGCGTTCCCTCCGCCGTCACCTCGGCCACGATGCACGCGATCTTCGACGTACCGATGTCCAGACCCACGATCAAACTCTTGCTCTCTTTGCTCATCACCTTCTCCTGACTACCCTTATGCCGCGCCTAGCGGCGGCTGCACAGCAAATCCATTGCGATAGCGCAGATCGATACGGCGCGCGTTCGGCACGCGCACCGCCACGCTGTATGGAAAGACTTTGACGAAACGCGCCAACCGTTCGCGCATCGCTTCGCGTCCCAGCGCGAGCTCCATGCCATCGTCCAGTTTTACCTGCCAGCTCATGCGCGGCGACAGGTCCAATCGCACGATATGTCTTTGCATAGGCAGCAACTCCTGCTCCAACTCGCCATACATGCGCGCCACCACCAAGGAGTTCTCCTGCTCGCCGGAGAACTCGGGCAATGCTTCATCGCTCTTCGCCTCGAACAACTCACCATAGGTGTTCACTAGCGCGGTCTTGTTCCAGCGTGCCAACGCAATGTGTTCCTCGATCTCCACTTCCAGTTGCCAAGGGAATTTGCGCCGCACGCTCACCGACCGCACCCATGGCAACTGCTGGAATGCAGCACGCGTCTCGGCCAGATCGACCGTGAAAAAATTGCCGCGCACCTGCTCGCGCACCACCTCCTCCAGTTGGGCGACATCAACCTGTTGCGGCGTTGCAGTCAGCACCACCGCGCGCAGAGAGAACGCCGGCAACTGCGCCACGTAGCGCAACATGCCGTACACCATCAGCAGCAGGCTGAAGCCGAACAGCACGTTGGCGATACCGCGCAGCAGATGAGCGTTATCCCACATGCGCGCCCTCCAATATCTGCACCACCAGTTGCTCGAAGCCAATACCCGCCTGGCGCGCTGCCATCGGCACCAGGCTGTGGTCGGTCATGCCGGGCGCGGTATTCACTTCCAGCAGGTACATCTTGCCGTCCTCGCCGCGCAGGAAGTCCACACGCCCCCAGCCCTGACCGCCGATCAGCTGGAAACCCAGTTGCGCCATGTGCTGCATCTCGGCTTCCTGCTCCGCATCCAATCCGCATGGACACAGGTAGCGTGTGTCGTCGCGCAGATACTTCGCTTCGTAATCGTAGAATTCGTTCGCCGGTTCGATCTTGATCGCCGGCAACGCCTTGCCGTTCAGGATCGCCACCGTATATTCACCGCCGCTCATAAAACTCTCGGCGATCACCACCTTGTCGTGCTTGGCCGCCTCGGCGTAGGCAGCGGGCAATGCATCCACCGTCTTGACCTTGATCACGCCGACACTGGAACCTTCGCTGGCGGGTTTCACAAACAACGGCAGATCGAGATGCTCCGCCACTGCGTTCCAATCGGTCGGTGCGGTCAGCGCCTCGTATTCCGGGATCGGCAATCCGGCCGCCTGCCAGATCATTTTGCTGCGCCACTTGTCCATGCCGATTGCCGAAGCCATCACGCCGCTGCCGGTGTACGGGATACCCATCAGCTCCAGCGCGCCCTGTACCGTGCCGTCCTCGCCGCCCCGTCCATGCAGCATGACGAATACGCGATCGAACTTCTCAGCCTTCAATTCCGACAACTCACGCTCGGCCGGGTCGAAGGCATGCGCATCCACCCCGCTGCGCTGCAAAGCAGCCAGCACCGCCGCACCGCTCTTCAGCGACACTTCGCGCTCGGCCGAACGGCCGCCCAACAACACCGCCACTTTTCCGAATCTATTCACTTGACGCTCTCTCCAACGATCTTCACTTCCGGATGCAAGTTGATGCCCGTCTTCTGCAGCACCGTCACTTGCACTTCACCAATCAGATTCTCGATATCCGCCGCGCTTGCTCCGCCCGTGTTGACGATGAAGTTCGCATGCTTCTCGGACACCTGCGCACCGCCGATGCTTTTGCCTTTCAGCCCGCATCCCTCGATCAACTTCGCCGCATGCTCGCCCTGCGGGTTGCGGAACACGGAGCCCGCATTGGGCATCTGCAGGGGCTGGCTTGCGCTGCGCTTCTCCATCAGCGCCTTGATGTCCCGCTTCGCCGCCTCGACGTCGCCTTCGCCGAACTTCAGCCAGGCAGCAACGAAGAACTCCTCGTTCTGCTGCTTCAGTGTGACGTGGCGATAACCGATGTCATATTCCTGCGGCGTACGCTCGACCAACACTCCGCTGCGCGTCAACACCTGCACACGCTGCACCGCGCTCCAGGTCTCTCCGCCGTAGCAACCGGCGTTCATCGCTAGCATGCCGCCCAAAGTGCCGGGGATCCCGACAAAGAATTCCGCGCCACACAACTTGTTACTCGCCGCGAACCGCGCCAGCTTCGCCCCCGGCACGCCGGCCTGCGCGTAGATCGACCCATCTTCCATGCGCAGCTCGGTCAGCGCGCCCACCATCAGGAGCACCGTGCCGCGATATCCACCGTCGCGCACCAGCAGGTTGCTGCCCAATCCGACCGCCAGCAGCGGTTCGTCCGCCGGGATCTGCTGCAGGAAGACTTGCAGATCCGCCAGATCGGCCGGCTGGTACACGCGCTGCGCGACACCGCCCGCACGCCAGCTCACATGGCGCGACATCGGTTCGTCATGGAGTAACTCTCCACGCAGAACTTCCGTATTGAACTGTGTCGGCTCACTCATATTCATTTGCTGGTCAGTTTCACCACTTGGTTCGGCACACCGCCGATGGAACCTGCGCCCATGTTCAGCACCACATCGCCGTCCTGCGCCATCTGCATGATGGCCTGCGGCATGTCGGCGATGTTCTCCACGAACACCGCATTGGTCTGCCCCGCCACCCGCAAGGCATGCATCAGCGCACGACCGTCTGCCGCCACGATGGGCGCTTCGCCTGCCGCGTAGATATCTGCCAGCACCAGCGCATCCACACCCGACAGGACTTTGACGAAATCTTCGAACAGGTCGCGTGTGCGCGTGTAGCGATGCGGCTGGAAGGACAGCAGCAGACGTTTGTCCGGGAACGCGCCGCGCACCGCAGCGATGGTCGCTTTCATCTCCACCGGGTGGTGTCCATAGTCATCGATCAAGGTGAATGAGCCACCGGATGACAGGGCGATCTCGCCATAGCGTTGCATACGACGGCCCACGCCCTCGAACTCGGCCAGCGCATCGGCGATGGCTTGCGGTGCGACACCCACTTCAAGGCCGATGGCGATTGCCGCCAACGCGTTCAGCACGTTGTGCTCGCCCGCCAGATTGAGCGTGATGTCCATATCCAGCGGCTTGCCGTCGAACAGACATTTCTCGTCATGGCGGCACTGTGCGGTGAAGCGCATCCGACCGGCTTCATGTCGCACGTTCACCGCTCGGATCTGCGCTTCCTCACTCATGCCATAGGTGGTGATCGGCTTGCTGATGCGCGGCAATATCTCGCGCACGTTCGGATCATCCGCACACAACATGGCGCGACCATAGAAGGGCAAGCGCTCCAGGAAATCGACGAAGGCCTGCTTCAATCTGTTGAAGTCGTGACCATAGGTTTCCATATGGTCGGCATCAATGTTGGTGACCACGGCAAGGATAGGTGTCAAGTGCAGGAAGGACGCATCCGATTCATCCGCCTCCGCTACGATGAACTCGCCAGTACCTAGGCGCGCATTCGCCCCGCTGCTATTCAGGCGTCCGCCGATGACGAAGGTCGGATCGAAGCCGCCCTTGGCCAGCACACTGGTCACCAGCGACGTGGTGGTGGTCTTGCCGTGCGTGCCGGCGATGGCGATTCCCTGGCGCAGACGCATCAGTTCGGCCAGCATCACCGCGCGCGGTACCACCGGCACATGTTGTTCACGCGCGGCGATGACTTCCGGGTTGTCCGCCTTCACCGCCGTGGAGGTCACCACCGCATCCGCGTCGCGCAAGTGCGTGGCATCGTGTCCGATGCTGATGTTCGCGCCCAGATCACGCAAACGCATGATGACCGTGCTGTCCGCGATATCGGAACCGCTCACCTTGAATCCCAGGTTGAGCATCACCTCGGCGATACCGTTCATACCGGAACCGCCGATGCCCACAAAGTGGATGTTTTTGACTTTATGTTTCATATCTTCTATCCCGCTAAGGCAACGCAAACTTGCGCTACTTGTTGTGTCGCATCCGGTTTGGCCAGACTGCGTGCGGCTTGCGCCATCGTCAGCAGCTTTTCCCTATCCAGCTCACGCAATAGTTGCGCCAGCTTTTCCGCACTCAATTCTTTTTGCGACAACAGGATCGCCGCGCCGCGTTCGCTCAGGAAGCGTGCGTTGTGCGTCTGATGATCGTCCACGGCGAACGGGAACGGCACCAGCACACTCGCCACGCCGGCCGCCGCCAACTCTGCGATGGTCAGCGCGCCTGCGCGACAGATCACTACATCAGCTTGCGCATACTGCTGCGCCATGTCGTCGAGGAAGGCACGCACATCCGCCTGCACGCCGGCCTGCGCATACAACTGCTGCACCGACTCGAAATGCCGCTTGCCGGTCTGGTGGATCACCTGCGGACGCACGGTCTCATCCATCATCGCCAGCGCCTTTGGCAGCGCTTCGTTCAATGCCTGCGCACCCAGACTGCCACCCACCACCAGTACGTTCAGCTTGCCGCTGCGCTGTGTGAAGCGCGCTTGCGGCGTCGGCAACGCGGCTATGTCAGCACGCACCGGATTGCCGCACCATTCGGTGTCCCGCAACACATCCGGAAAACCGCTCATCACGCGCGACGCCAACTTGGCCAGCACCTTGTTGCTCATGCCCGCGATGGAGTTCTGTTCATGCACCACCAGCGGACGGCGCAGGAAAGCCGCCATCAGCCCGCCCGGCATGGTGATGTAGCCGCCCATGCCCAACACCACATCGGGACGATGGCGCAGGATCGCGGCCGCACTTTGCCCCAGCGCGCGCAGCAAAGTGAATGGCAGGGTCAACAGACGCAGCACCCCTTTGCCGCGCACACCGCTGAAGTTCACCCACGCCACCGGGTAGCCGTGCTTGGGCACCAGCTCCGCTTCCATACTGTTCGGGGCACCCAGCCAGACTACGTTCCAGTCCTGCGCGCGCAATGCATCGGCCACGGCCAAGCCAGGGTAGATGTGCCCGCCGGTGCCGCCTGCCATGATGAGGATGGTGCGGCTCATATCGGCAACCCTCGCGCAACGCGTCTGTTCTCGTAGTCAATGCGCAGCAGCACCGCGACCGCCACCATGTTCACCACCACACCGCTGCCGCCGAAGCTGAGGAAAGGCAGGGTCAGGCCCTTGGTCGGCAGTACGCCCATGTTCACGCCGATGTTGATCATCGCCTGCACACCCAGCCACACGCCGATGCCCTGTGCCACCAGTGCGGCATACAACCGGTCGGACATCGCGGCCTGACGGCCGATGGCGAAGGCACGCACGATCAGCCAGCCGAACAGCAGTAGCACGGCGGTCACACCGAACAGGCCCAGCTCTTCAGCGATCACCGCCAGCAGGAAGTCGGTATGCGCTTCCGGCAGATAGAACAGTTTCTCCACGCTGCCGCCCAGGCCGACGCCCAGCCACTCGCCGCGTCCGAAGGCGATCAGCGCATGGCTCAACTGGTAGCCCTTGCCGTAAGGATCGGACCAGGGATCGAGGAAACCCAGCACGCGCTGCATGCGGTATTCGGAAGAGAAGATAAGTGCGGCGAAGGCCAGCGGCAGTGCGACGGTCAACGCGCCGAAGATCTTCAGATTGAAGCCGCCCAGCCACAGCATACCCATCGCGATCGCGCAGATCACCACGAAGGCCCCCATGTCCGGCTCCAGCAGCAGCAAGGCGCCGACTAGCGCCATCACGATGAACATCGGCACGAAGGACTGCACGAAGCGGTGACGCACCGCGCCTTTGCGCACTGCATAGTCGGCCGCATACAACACCGCGAACAGCTTCATTAGTTCCGAAGGCTGCATGTTGAATACGACCAGCGAGATCCAGCGTCGGCTGCCGTTCACCGATTTGCCGATGCCGGGAATCAGCACCAGCATCAGCAGCACCACACCGATCACGAACAGCACCGGCGCGTATTTCTGCCATTTCTGCGTGGGCACCATGAATGCCGCCATCGCAACTGCCAGACCGATCGCCATGAACAGACTGTGTCGCACCAGATAGTAGGTCGCCTGATGACCGGTATAACGGCCCGCCTCGGCAGTGGCGATGGATGCGGAATACACCATCACCAGACCGATGGCGAGCAGCGCGGTGACCAGCCAGGCCAGCACGGTGTCATATTCGGCCATGGCGCGACGCGGCGCGTTCAATGCGGTGTTCAGCATGTTGCCTCCGCTTGCAGTTTCCGCACCGCAGCGATGAATGCTTCCGCGCGGTGCAAGTAGTTGCGATACATGTCGAAGCTGGCACAGGCGGGCGACAACAGCACCGCGTCACCGCGCTGTGCGTTGGCTGTTGCGATATGCACCGCTTCATCCATATCGCGCGCATTCAATACCGGCTTGCCGCAAGCTGCGATGGCGTTTGCAATCAGCGGCGCATCGCGACCGATCAGCACTACAGCACGCGCATGCTTTTTCACTGCCTCTTTCAATGGCGAGAAATCCTGCCCCTTACCGTCACCGCCGAGGATGACGACGGCCTGCTTGCCCAAACCATTCAGCGCCGCTTCGGTCGCGCCGACGTTAGTACCTTTGGAATCGTCGTAATAGGTGATGCCGTTCACTTCGGCCACTTTTTCCACGCGGTGCGGCAAGCCCTTGAAGGCGCGCAGTGCCGCGACCAGCGGCGGCAGCGGCAGATCGAGCGCACGGCACAGCGCCAGTGCAGCCAGCGCGTTCGCCACGTTGTGCAGACCGGCCACTTGCAATTCGTCGGCGCGCATCACCTTCTGCGCGCCCTGCATCAGCCAGGTGATGGCGCCTTCTTTGCCGATCCCCCAGTCCAGCTCGCTGCTCGGCGGTGTCAGCCCGAAGGTCACTTGTTTACGTCCGCTCAGACCCATCGCAGCACTGCGTGCATCGTCACGGTTCAGCACCTGCACGCCGTTGCCGTTGAAGATCCGTGTCTTTGCGGCAGCGTACAGATCCATGTTGTTCGCATAGCGGTCCAGATGATCTTCGCTCACATTGAGCACCACGGCCGCGTCGGCATCCAGCGTGTGCGTGGTCTCCAACTGGAAGCTGGACAGCTCCAGCACCCATGCTTGCGGCTGGTGCCCGCCGCGCTCGCGCAAGGCATCCAGCACGGCCGGCGAGATGTTGCCCGCCACTTGCGCATCCAGCCCAGCGGCGGCACACATCGCACCGACCATGCTGGTGGTGGTGGTCTTGCCGTTTGCACCGGTGATGGCGATGACTTTCGGTGTCGGCTGCGCCTTCGCGATCTGCTGCGCCAGCAATTCGATGTCACCCTCGACCGGGATACCCCTTGCGACCGCACGCTGCACGAACGGTTCGAACATCGGCACGCCGGGGCTGATCGCGATACGGTCTATTCCTTGCAGCAGCGCATCATCAAATACACCGCAACGCAATTCGGCCTGCGGCATCTCGCTGCGCAGGATGTCCACGCCCGGCGGCGAGGTGCGACTATCGGCGACGCGCAGCCGCGCGCCCTGCGCGTGCAGATAGCGCGCAAGCGACAACCCGGTCTCCCCCAGACCGAGTATCAGCACCGATTTGTCGCGCAAAGTTGTCATCTCAGTTTTAGTGTCGACAGTCCGATGAGCACCAGCAACATGGTGATGATCCAGAAGCGGACGACCACCTGCGTCTCCTTCCAGCCCTTTTGCTCGAAGTGATGATGCAGCGGTGCCATCAGCAGGATGCGCTGGCCGGTGCCGTATCGCTTCTTGGTGTATTTGAACCAGGACACCTGCAACATCACCGACACCGCTTCCACCACGAACACGCCCCCCATGATGAACAGCACCAGTTCCTGACGAATGATCACCGCTACTGCGCCCAATGCCGCGCCCAACGCCAGCGCGCCGACGTCACCCATGAACACCTCTGCCGGATAAGCGTTGAACCACAGGAAGGCCAACCCCGCTCCCGCGATGGCGGCGCAGAACACGGCCAGTTCGCCCGCGCCGGGAATGGCGGGCTCACCCAGATATTTGGCGAACTCGGCGTGGCCCGCGACATAGGCGAAGATGGCCAGTGCCGCCGCCACCATCACAGTCGGCATGATGGCCAGGCCGTCCAGACCGTCAGTCAGGTTCACCGCGTTGCTGCTACCGACGATGACCAGATACACCAGCACGATGAAGCCAACCATGCCGAGCGGGATGACGAAATTCTTGAAGAACGGCACGATGACCTCGGTGTGCTGCGGCAGCGTGGCATGCGTCCACAGATAGATGCCGACCGACAGCGCGATCAGCGACTGCCAGAACAACTTGGCGCGCGCCGACAGGCCGTCCGGATTGCGGTTCACCACCTTGCGGTAGTCATCCACCCAACCGACTGCGCCCACGCCCAGCGTGGTCAGCAACACCACCCACACGTAGGCGTTGTGCAGATCGCCCCACAGCAAGGTGGTGATGGCGACCGACATCAGGATCAGCGCGCCACCCATGGTCGGCGTTCCAGCTTTCACCAGATGCGTCTGCGGGCCGTCGCTGCGCACCGACTGGCCGATCTTCATCGCGGTCAGTTTGCGTATCATCCACGGCCCGAGCACGAAGGAGATCATGAGTGCGGTCATCGCCGCCATCACCGCGCGCAGCGTGATGTAGTTGAACACGCTGAACGCGCGTACATCCTGGGATAGCCATTGGGCTAATGCGAGCAGCATGTTTCCTCCTGTTTGGCCGCGCACGCCTGCACGACACGTTCCATCTTCATGAAGCGCGAACCCTTGATCAGCACGGTGGTCTGCGCATCCATTACGTCTTTCAATACAGCAAGCAATCCGTCGACATCGTCGAAATGTGCTGCTCCTTTACCGAACTCGGCGACTGCCTGTCTGCTAAGTTCTCCCAGCGCATACAGGCGCTCGATGCCCAGTTCGCGCGCGGTGATGCCGATCTCGCGATGGAACTGCGCCGCGTCTTCACCCAACTCGCCCATATCGCCCAGCACGAAGATGCGCGTACCTGTCGCCTGCGCCAGCACTTCCAGTGCGGCATGCATGGAAGCCGGATTGGCGTTGTAGGTATCGTCGATCAGCGTCGCGCCGGACAGCGCCTGTTTGCGTTGCAAGCGTCCGGCCACACCGCCGAAGGATTCCAGCGCATGTTCGATGGTTTCCAGCGGCACATGCACTGCCAGAGCGGCCGTCGCAGCAGCCAGCGCATTGCGCGCGTTGTGTTCGCCTGGCACCTGCAACACGGCACGCAGTTCGCCCGCCGGGGTATACGCGCGCAACTCGCCGCCAAAACCCTGTGCCTGCCATTCGCCTTTCACTGCTGCGGTGTGTACCAGCGCGAAATCGAACACACGGTGTTTGTCTGCCAGCGTGCGCCACAGTCCGGCGTGCGCATCGTCCGCATTGATGACCGCAGTGCCGTTGCTTTGCAGTCCCGCGAATATCTCGCCTTTGGCGCGCGCCACACCTTCCACCGACCCCAGCCCTTGCAGATGCGCACCGCTGGCGTTGTTGACCAGCGCCACATCGGGCTGTGCAAGATGTGTGAGATATTCGATCTCGCCGGGATGGTTCATACCCATCTCGATCACGGCATAGCGATGTTGTTCGCGCAGCTTGAGCAGAGTGAGCGGCATGCCGATATCGTTGTTGAAGTTGCCGCGCGTTGCCAGCACAGACTCTTCACCGGCATGCGCGCGCAGGATCGCAGCCAGCATCTCCTTCACCGTGGTCTTGCCGTTGCTGCCCGTGATAGCAAGCAGCGGAATGTCGAAGTGCTTGCGCCAGAAAGCAGCCAACTTGCCCAGCGCGAGGCGCGTATCGGGTACGAACAATACGGGGCAGCCCACTTCTTCCAGCACACTACCTTCCTTCACGATGGCCGCGACCGCACCGGCTTGCGCGGCCTGTGCGACGAATTGTGCGCCGTCGAAGTGCTCGCCCCGCAACGCGACGAACAAGTCGCCCGGCGCGATGTTGCGCGTGTCGGTCGAGACTGCGGAAAAGCGCACATCCGCTCCATCCATGCGGGCATGTAATGCGCTAGCGGCCTGGGAGAGCAGCATCATGACCAGCGCTCCTCGGGTTTCCACATGCTCAGCGCGCGCTGCGCCAGCTCGCTGTCGGAGAAGGGATGACGCACACCGGCGATCTCCTGATAATCCTCGTGCCCCTTGCCGGCGATCAGCACAGTATCGTTGATGCGGGCATGGTCGATGGCCTGCGCGATGGCACGTGCGCGATCTTCGATCACCTGGCACTCGCCCTGCATGCCGCCGCGGATCTGCCCGATGATCGCCAGCGCATCCTCGCTGCGCGGATTGTCGCTGGTGATGATGCGCACATCGGCAAATCGCTCGGCGACCGTGCCCATCATCGGACGCTTGCCGCGATCACGGTCACCGCCGCAACCGAACACACAGATGACACGGCCGCCGGCCGGTTCCGTCGCCGCGCGCAATGTCTGCAGCACGTTCTCCAGCGCATCCGGTGTGTGCGCATAATCCACCACCACCATCGGCACATCCTTGCCGCCCAGTGTCTGCATGCGTCCGGCGACCGCTTTTTGCAGCCCCAGTTCGCGCACCGCGTCTTCTATATCCACCTCGCTCACCAGCATCACTGCCAGCGCGCCCAGCAGGTTGGAGGCATTGAACTCCCCCACCAGACGGCTGTTCATATCCGCCGCACCCCAGCTGGTATGCAGCGACAAAGACATGCCCTGCATATCTGCGCGCACCAGCTTGCCGTGCACCATGCGCAGGCCGAGACGGCCTGCGCGCTGCAGCGCCTCGTCGCTCAGGCCATAGCCGATCACTTCCGCCGCGCCGTCGCGCAACGATGCAGCCAGCTCGTCGCCGAAGGCATCGTCCAGATTGACCACGGCGAATTTCAGGCCGCTCCAGTCGAAGAGTTTTCGCTTGGCCGCAGCGTAGTGCTGCATGTCGCCGTGGTAATCGAGATGGTCGCGTGTCAGATTGGTGAGCAGTGCCACATCGAACTGCATGCCATTGACCCGGCCTTGCGTAAGCGCATGCGAAGAGACTTCCATCACCGCAGCCTGTGCGCCCTGCTGTATCCCCTCTGCCAGCAGCGCATGCAGACGCAGCACATCCGGCGTGGTGTTCACACTCGCCTGCAGCGCATCCGGAAAACCGTTGCCCAGCGTGCCGATCACCAGACTCTTGCTGCCTACCGCCGCGAAACTGCGCGCCAGCCACTGGCTGATCGAGGTCTTGCCGTTGGTGCCGGTCACGCCCACCGTCCACAGCTTGGCGGACGGGTGGCCATAGATGTTGTCGGCGATGAATCCGGCCTGTTGACGCAGACCATGCACCGGCAGATTGGGCACCGCCCACTCCGGCATCCAGGCGAAATCCTGCGCTTCCCAGATCACGGCATTGGCTCCGTTCGCGATCGCCTGCGCGATGTAGCGGCGGCCATCATTACCTTCGCCAGGATAGGCGACGAAGGTGTCGCCCGCCTGTACCGCGCGACTGTCCGAGACGAGGCGTGTGACCTCGACACCCAACATACCTAGCTCACCGAGTCGAAGCGCGTTCATGTCTCCTCCTCCACCAGTTGTGCGGACTGCAAGACATTGTTAAGCGGTGCATCGTAGGGGACGTCCAGCGCGCGCAACGAGGCACTCATCACGCTTTGGAAGACAGGTGCGGCGACCAGGCCGCCGTAGTATTGGGCACCGGACGGCTCATCCACCATCACCGCCACGATCAGGCGCGGATCGGAGGCCGGCGCCATACCGACGAAGGACGCGACGTATTCATCCACGTAACGACCGTTCTGCAATTTGTGCGCGGTACCCGTCTTGCCCGCCACGCGATAGCCGCGAATCTGCGCCAGCGGCGCGGTGCCACCCGGCTTCACCACCAGTTCCAGCATGTCGCGCACCGCGCGCGCGGTGCGGATCGAATAGACCGGCTCGCCCGCCGTGCGCTCGACTTGTCGCAACATGTTGATGGGCCTGAGTTCGCCGTCGTTGGCGAACACGGTGTAGGCGCGCGCCAGTTGCAGCAGGTTGACAGAGATACCGTTGCCGTAGGACATGGTCGCCTGCTCGATAGGTCGCCATGTCTTGAAGTCGCGCAGGATGCCGCTCGCCTCGCCGGGGAAGCCGCTGCCGGTGCGCATGCCAAAACCCGCCTCGCTCAAGTGCCCCCAGAATGTCTGCGGCGTCAGCGACAAGGCCATCTTGGCCGCCCCCACGTTGCTCGACTTCTGGATAACCTGCGACACCGTCATCACACCGTCCGGATGTGTGTCATGGATGGTTCGACCGTTGATGGTCATCCTGCCGTCGCCGGTATCGATACGCGTATCCGGCTTGTACTTGCCCTCTTCCAGCACGGCGGCCGCCGCGAAGGCCTTCATGGTCGAGCCGGGTTCGAACAGATCGGTGACGGCCCGATTGCGCATCACTGACAACGTCGCGCCTTTGCGATTGTTCGGGTTATAGGTGGGCCAGTTCGCCAGCGCCAGCACTTCGCCGCTGCGCGCATCCAACACGACGATGGAACCGGATTTGGCTTTATTGTCGATCACCGCCTGCTTGATCTCGCGGAAGGCCAGGAACTGCAGTTTGCTGTCTATGCTGAGCGCGACATCGCCACCCTCTTTCGGGGCGCGCAGACTGGCCACATCTTCGATGATCTGTCCGCGCCTGTCCTTGATCACGCGCTGGCTGCCCGGCTTGCCGCCCAGCTTATCCTGCAGCGCCAGCTCGATCCCTTCACGTCCGTTGTCGTCCACATCGGTGAAACCGAGCAGATGCGAAGTCACCTCGCCAGCCGGGTAATAGCGCTTGTATTCACGCTGCAGCGACACACCGGGAATGTTAAGTGCCGCCACTTTGCGCGCCTGCTCGGGCGGCAACTGGCGCTTCAGATAAACGAATTCACGGCGCGCCTGCAATTTATCCCGAAGTGCTTCGGGCTTCATATCCAATGCCCGCGCGAGATTCATCAGCTGACGCAGATCGATCTCCACCTCGGCCGGGCTGGCCCAAACGGACTCCACCGGCGTACTGATCGCCAGCGGCTCGCCGTTGCGGTCGGTGATCATGCCGCGATGCGCGGGTACCTCGATCACGCGCGCATAACGCGCATCGCCCTTCTGCTGCAGGAAGTCGTTGTTGATGCCCTGCAGGTAGACGGCACGGGCGAACAAAGCCAGCATCACCAGCAGCAACAGGACGAACAGCACGCGCGAGCGCCAGGCAGGCAAGGCGAGTTGCGCGGACGTCTGTGGCAGTGTGGCGTAATTCATGGCTGCACCCCGCTACCGTCGATACGCACCAGATGCATCTGGTCACCGGCGGGCAAGTGCATCTGCAATTGCTGGCGTGCGAGCTTCTCCACGCGCGTCGGCATCGCCAGCGTGCTTTGCTCCAGCTGCAATTTGCCCCACTCGACATCCATCTGTTGCGCCCGTTCTTTCTCGTACTGCAGATCCATAAACAACTGGCGCGCCTTGTGCTGGGAGGTGACGACACCCAACGCACATGCGATGACCAGAATTAACAACAAAACATTCAGCCTAGCCACCCAGCCGCTCCGCCACTCGCAATACCGCGCTGCGCGCGCGCGGATTGGCCGACAGTTCGCCATCCGAAGCAAAGACCGGCTTGCCGACCAACTTTATCTTTCCCTGGGGCACATCCACCGCGCGGATCGGCACGAACTTGGGCACCTTGTCGCCCTGCGCCATATCGCGCATGAAACGTTTCACGATGCGGTCTTCAAGGGAATGGAAACTGATGATGGACATGCGCCCGCCTTCTTTCAGCTGCTCCACACACTGCGGAAGGATGCTCTCGAGCTCTTCGAGCTCGCGATTGATATAAATCCGTATAGCCTGAAAGGTTCGCGTGGCCGGGTTCTTGCCCGGTTCGCGCGTGCGCACGCACTGTGCCACGATGTCGCTGAGCTGTTTGGTTGTCTCGATAGCCCGCTCCTGGCGCGCAGCAACAATCGTCCTTGCAACCTGCCTAGCAAACCGTTCTTCGCCGTAATCACGTATCACCTCCGCCAGTTCTTTTTCTTCCACCGTCGCCAGCCATTCCGCTGCCGTCTGCCCGCTACTCGTGTCCATACGCATATCCAGCGGCGCATCGAAACGAAAACTGAAACCGCGCTGCTCGTCGTCCAGTTGAGGCGACGACACTCCCAAGTCCAACAACACGCCGTCCACTTTGCCCACGCCCAACTCTTGCAACACCTGCGCCAACTGCTCGAACCCGCGATGCACCAGCGTGAACCGCGCATCTTCGATCGCCCGACCTGCTGCTATAGCTGCCGGATCCTTGTCCAGCGCGATCAAACGACCTTGCGCACCCAGCTGCTGCAAGATCAGGCGACTATGCCCACCGCGCCCGAAGGTGCCGTCCACATAGATGCCATCCGGCTGCACCTGCAACGCATCGACCGCTTCGTTCAACAGGACGGTCGCATGCGCGAACGCCTCACTCACAAGGTGAACCCTTCCAGCTCAGGCGGCAGATCGTCCATCGAGAAACTCGTCATCTTCTCGTACTGCGCCTGCCAGCGCGTTTCGTCCCACAATTCGAATTTGTTGCCCTGACCGACCAGCATCACGCGCTTGTCCAGCTTGGCGTAATCGCGCAGGGTCGATGAGATCAGAACGCGCCCGGCAGCATCCATCGCCACCTCTTCGGCATGGCCGACCAGGAAGCGCTGCAAGGCACGTATCTTTGGATTGAGCGCAGAAAGCTTCATCAGCTTCTCGCGTATGGGTTGCCACTCGGGCTGGGGGTAGACCAGCAGACAGCCATCCGCATCGGCGGTCAGCACCAACTGACCGGCGCAATGGGCCAGCAGCATGTCGCGATACCGTGTCGGTATCGTCAGCCTGCCTTTGCCGTCCAGATTGAATTGCGCCGCCCCTTGGAACATAAAACCCCTTGCCTCCCATTTATTCCCACTTTTTACCACTGGGACCCACTATATTGAAAACAATGGGGTCGGTCAAGCAGGAAAATGGATTTTTTCTTTTCAGGACAAAGAGTTAGCGGCCTTCTTTAATGAAAAACAAATTTGCTTAAAAAGCAATGAATTGCGCAAATCAGCTAAAGTTGTTTGTGATGGGAGGTCTATATACTTGGGAGGACGATGCGAGATTTCGCATCGTTTGATGGTGGTGCCGTGCAGCAGAAAAGACTCAGTTGAGTGTCGGCTCGCCGCCCTTGGGGAACAGCACCCACATGCGGCCGCGCTGCTTCATGCGCCCCGCCTTGGCACCAGCCAACTCACCGAAGCCCCAGAAGAAGTCGGCTCGCACCGCACCTTTGATGGCACCGCCGGTGTCCTGAGCGAACATGAGGCGATTGAGCGGCTCTTCGGAATTCGGCTGGGTCGTGGAAAGGAACACCGGCACACCGAGCGGCATGGCGCTCCGGTCGACTGCGATACTGTATTCGTTGGTGAGCGGCACGCCCAATGCGCCTACGGGTCCCGAGATCGCATCCGGCAGTTCACGGAAGAACACATAGCTGGGATTGTGTCCCAACAGCACTGCCAACCGCTCCGGATTCATCTCCGCCCAACGCTTGATGCTTTGCATCGAAGCCTGATCCGCCGTCATCTCACCCATATCGATCAAGCGCCGCCCGATGGAGGCATAGGGATGACCGTTCTGATCGGCATAACCGATCTTCACCCTTGTGCCGTCTTCAAGCTGAACACGCCCAGAACCCTGTATCTGCAGGAAGAACAACTCCACTTCATTGTCCACCCACAGGAAGGCATGCCCTTGCAGCGCCTCGGCCTGGCCGGCATCGATCTCGGCGCGGTTGTAGTAGGGCACGACACGCTTGCCATCCAGACGCGCACGCACGCGCTTGCCGCGGAATTCCGGATACAGCTCGCCCATCTCTACCATCAGCATATCTTCCGGCGGCGCATAGATCGGGTAGGGATATTTGGCGCTCTGCTTGCGACTGCCGTGCAGCAGCGGTTCGTAATAGCCGGTGACCAGACCGGTATCCGTACCGTCCGGATTGAGGATGCGATAGGGCGTGAACCAGGTCTCATAGAAAGTGCGCTGCGCCATCAGGTCGTCCGGTGCGACGGCTTTGGCCGCATCGCAGATCGGTAACCACAGCGTCTTGTAGCGCAGCGCACTGCAACTCTGCTCGAACGCGGGCCACGAGGCCGGCAACTCCTGATTCAGCCAGTCCGGCAACTCTGCCCAGCTCGCCAGCATGAAATCAGGCGACACCTTGCCCACCGGCGGCACCGGTTCGACCACGGCAGGCTTGAATATGTTACAGGCTGACAACCAGACACTGAGAACCAGCAACAAGGCCAGATTACGAACAGAGGAAAAAGACTTCATTGCTTCCTATCTAATGCAGCGTGCGCGGCACGCTCAATACGAACTGGGGCACGGGGATCGTGAACTCGCCACCGTCCAGCACTTGCATGCGGTAGCTGCCGGACATTGTACCGACTTGGGTGGCCAATACGGTGCCGCTTGAATATTCGAACTTCTCGCCCGGCTTGATCACCGGCTGCTCACCGACCACGCCCTTGCCTTTCACTTCCTGCACGTGATTGTTGGCATCCGTGATGATCCAGTGGCGGCTCAACAACTGCACCGCCTGCGAGCCCTGATTGGTGAGGGTGATGGTGTAGGAGAATACGAAGCGTTCATCGGCTTCATCGGATTGTTCCGCCAGATGGCGCACCTGCACGGCAACATGAATACGATATCGAGAAGGATCTTCCATCGCTGCATTTCACCGTATTTTGCATGACATGACAAGCCGCACAGCGGCGAAGTACGCATTTCAGGTAAAATGCGCGTCCAAAATTCAAACCCCTCTCAATTAAAGGAACTCTCATGGATTATCAGATCGCCCCCTCCATCCTTTCCGCAAACTTCGCCAAACTGGGCGAGGAAGTGGACAACGTGCTGGCCTCCGGCGCCGACATCGTGCACTTCGACGTGATGGACAACCACTATGTACCCAACCTGACCATCGGCCCGCTGGTCTGCGAAGCGCTGCGCAAGCACGGCGTGACCGCCGACATCGACGTGCACCTGATGGTCAAGCCGGTGGACCGCATCATTCCCGACTTCGCCAAGGCCGGCGCGACCTACATCACTTTCCACCCGGAAGCTTCCGAGCACATCGACCGCACCATCGGCCTGATCAAGGAACTCGGCTGCAAGGCAGGCCTGGTATTCAACCCCTCCACACCGCTGGACATCCTGGAATACACCCTGCCCAAGCTGGACATGGTGCTGCTGATGTCGGTCAACCCCGGCTTCGGCGGTCAGAAGTTCATCCCGCACGTGCTGGATAAGGCACGCAAGGTACGCGCCATGATCGATGCGGGCGGCTACAAATGCCGTCTGGAGATCGACGGCGGCGTCGGCCCGGCCAACATCAAGGAAGTGGCTGAAGCAGGCGTGGATACTTTCGTAGCTGGTTCCGCCGTGTTCGGCAAGAAGAACGACAAAGACGCCAACCACTACAACACCATCATCGCTGAGCTGCGCGCCGAGCTGGCCAAAGTCGGCAAGTAATGGCGTTCAAGGACTTTCCGCTGGCCGTGTCGGCCATCGTCATCGATCTGGACGGTACGCTGCTGCATACCGCGCCGGAGTTGGCTGAATCCGCCAATCGCATGTTGCGTGACATGGGCCGCGCGCCCGTGTCGCAAGACCTGCTGATGAGCTACATCGGCAACGGCATCCACTGGTTGGTGAAGCGTGCGTTGACCGGCGACATGCATGCCGAGCCCGATGCAGCGCTGTTCGATACAGCCTTGCCGATCTTCGAGAAGCACTACACCGAACTGGCCTGCACGAGCAAGACGTTCGCCAATGTGGTGCAGGGGCTGGATGCGATGAAGGCAGCGGGCTACCGTTTGGGGTGCATCACCAACAAAGTGATGCGCTACACCGACCCGATCCTGCAAGCCTCCGGCCTCGCGCCATATTTCGAGATCGTGATCGCGGGAGACACCTTGCCCGAGAAGAAACCGCACCCGATGCCTTTGCTGCACGCGGCCAAATTCTTCGGTTGTGCCATCGAGCATCTGCTGCTGGTCGGCGATTCGCTGAGCGATGCGCAGGCCGCGCGTGCCGCAGGATGCCCCATCATCTGCGTGCCTTACGGCTACAATCACGGCGAACCGGTCGAGACATTGAACGTGGATGCAGTCATCCCCGATCTCACCGGCATATTGCCACTCATCAAAAAACTTTGACATGACACATACAGACCTCTCTTTGCAGACGACCTATTGGCGATGGTGATCCAGCATCACCGGACTTCGCGTCCGCCCATGGTCATCGAACGAACTTTAGAGAGGTCTTTATGTTGTCACCTATCACACTAGAAGAATTCAACGCGCTAGCCGCGCAAGGCTACAACCGCATCCCGCTGGTCGCCGAGACCTTCGCCGATCTGGACACGCCGCTGTCGCTGTATCTCAAGCTGGCCAACAAGCCGTTTTCCTATCTGCTGGAATCGGTGCAGGGCGGCGAACGCTTCGGCCGCTATTCCTTCATCGGCCTGCCGGCCGAGACACGCATCTCGGTGCGCGGACAGGAAGTCACGCTGAGCAATGCGGCAGGCTCGACCACGCAGCAAGTGGAACATCCGCTGGATTTCATCAGCGACTACCAGAAGCGCTTCAAGGTCGCCCCCTTGTCCGGTCTGCCGCGCTTCACCGGCGGTCTGGCGGGTTACTTCGGCTACGACACTGTGCGCTACATCGAACCAAGACTGGCCAAAACACAGAAGCCGGACACGCTGGGTACGCCCGACATCCTGCTCATGCTGACCGAGCAACTGGCGGTGATCGATAACCTGTCCGGCAAACTTACCTTCATCGTCTATGTCGATCCGGCGCAGGACGATGCCTATCCGCTTGGACGCGAACGTCTGCGCGAGCTGATCGGCATGATGCGCTTGCCGGCCGACATCCCGTTCGCACCGCCCGCCAAACATATCGAAGCGAAATCGGAATTCGGCGAGGCCGCCTTCAAAGCGGCGGTGGAGAAGTCCAAGCAATACATCTTCGACGGCGACATCATGCAGGTGGTGTTGTCGCAGCGCATGTCGCAGCCCTTCCCCGCTTCTCCGTTGTCGCTGTACCGCGCGCTGCGCAGCATCAACCCCTCGCCCTACATGTTCTATTACGACATGGGCGACCATCATGTGGTCGGCTCCTCGCCGGAGATTCTGGCGCGACTGGAAGGCGAAACCGTCACCGTGCGCCCCATCGCCGGTACCCGCCCGCGCGGCAAGACGATGGAACAGGATGCCGCACTCGCCGAAGAGTTGCTGGCCGATCCGAAAGAACTGGCCGAGCACCTGATGCTGATCGACCTCGGCCGCAACGACATCGGCCGTGTGGCCGAACACGGCACCGTGAAGCTCACTGACAAGATGGTGATCGAACGTTACTCGCATGTGATGCATATCGTGTCCAACGTAGAAGCCAAACTGAAACAGGGTCTGGATGCGATGGACGTGCTGAAAGCCACTTTCCCAGCCGGCACTGTTTCCGGCGCGGCCAAGGTACGAGCGATGGAGATCATCGACGAACTGGAACCCTCCAAGCGCGGCATCTACGCAGGTGCGGTGGGCTACCTCGGTTTCAACGGCGACATGGACGTAGCCATCGCGCTGCGCACCGCCGTGGTGAAAGACAAGACGCTGTACGTGCAGGCAGGCGCCGGCATCGTTGCCGACTCGGTGGCGGACAGCGAATGGATGGAGACACAGAACAAGGCACGCGCGGTGTTGCGCGCGGCCGAGATGGTGCTGGACGGGCTCGACGCCCAGTCGCACCGCTAGGAGAACACCATGTTATTGATGATAGACAACTACGATTCATTCACCTACAACCTGGTGCAGTACTTCGCCGAACTCGGCGCGGATGTAGTGGTGAAGCGCAACGACGAGATCACAGTCGAGGAGATCGCGCAGATGAACCCGCAACATCTGGTCATCTCGCCCGGTCCCTGCACGCCGAACGAAGCCGGCATCTCGGTCGCAGCCATCAAACAATACGCTGGCAAGATCCCGCTGCTCGGTGTGTGCCTCGGCCACCAGAGTATCGGCCAGGCTTTCGGCGGGCGTATCATTCATGCCAAGACGTTGATGCACGGCAAGACCTCGCTGATCAACCACCACAGCAACAGCGTATTCACCGGCCTGCCGAATCCGTTCACCGCCACGCGCTACCATTCACTGGTGATCGAGCGCGAGACGCTGCCGGAATGTCTGGAGATCACGGCGTGGACCGACGATGGCGAGATCATGGGCGTGCGTCACAAGACGCTGGCTGTGCACGGCGTACAGTTCCACCCCGAGTCCATCCTCACCGAACACGGGCACGACATGCTGAAGAACTTTCTGGAGGGCAAACCATGAAGCCGCAAGACGCACTCAAGCGCATCATCGAACATCGCGAAATATTCCATGACGAGATGGTGTCGTTGATGCGCCAGATCATGGGCGGCGAAGTCACGCCGGTAATGATTGCCGCCATCATCACGGGACTGCGCGTAAAGAAAGAGACCATCGGCGAGATCGCCGGTGCGGCCAGCGTGATGCGCGAGCTTTCCACCAAGGTCGACATCGCAGACGACGCCCGGCTGGTGGACACCTGCGGCACCGGCGGCGACGGCGCGCACACCTTCAACATCTCCACCGCCTCGGCTTTCGTGGCGGCGGCAGCGGGCGCGAAGATCGCCAAGCACGGCGGGCGTTCGGTATCTTCGCAGTCCGGCAGCGCCGATGTGCTGGAAGCGCTGGGCATCAACATCAACCTCACACCAGAACAGACCGCGAAATGCATCAGCGAAGTCGGTTTCGGTTTCATGTTCGCGCCCAACTATCACAGCGCGATGAAACACGCCGCGCCGGTGCGCAAGGAACTGGGCATCCGCACGCTGTTCAACATCCTCGGCCCGCTGACCAACCCAGCTGGTGCGAAGCAGCAACTGCTGGGCGTGTTCCATCGCGATCTGGTCGGCATCCAGGCGCGCGTGTTGCAGCGTCTAGGCAGCAAGCGCGTGATGGTGGTGCACGGCGCGGACGGACTGGACGAGATCACCATCAGCGGCGAGACGCTGGTGGCAGAACTCAAGGACGACATCGTCAGCGAGTACACCATCCGCCCCGAACAGTTCGGTTTGCGCAGCGCCTCGCTGGACGACATCCATACCGACAGCGTGCAAGCCTCGCGCGACATGATCCTCGACGTGCTGGACAACCAGCCTGGCGCACCGCTGGACATCGTGCTGCTGAACGCGGGCGCTTCGATCTATCTCGCGGGACTGGCCGACACGCTGGCACAGGGCATCGAAAAAGCCGCCGAGGTCATTGCCAGCGGCGCGGCAAAAGCCAAGCTGGCGCAACTGGCACAGGTGAGCAACACCTGAGCGGAGATGAACCCACTCGCACATAACGGGACTACCCTGCACAAAGCGGCCTGGCCGCTGGCAGTGCTGGCAGTCTTGTTTTTGATCGTCTGGTTCGCCCCGCCGCAGCATGCCTTCGAAGTTATCTCGAAGTACCAGAGCATCCACCTGCCAGTCGAGACTGCATCACTGATCATCTCCATGCTGATATTCGGCGTCGCCTGGAACGCCTACAGCAAGGATCGCGCGGCGAACATCATCATCCTCGCCTGCGCCTCGCTTGCGGTCGGGCTGATCGACTTTGCGCACATGCTGTCCTTCGCCGGCATGCCGGATTGGGTGACGCCCGCAGGGCCGGAAAAAGCCATCAACTTCTGGCTGGCGGCGCGCTTTATCTTTGCCGCCGCTTTGCTGACCGTCGCACTGCGCTCCTGGCAGCCGCTTGCGCGTCCGAACACCCGCTACACGATGCTGGCGGTTGCGATCCTCGTCAGCGCACTGGTGTACTGGATCGGCCTGTTCCATCAGGATGCCTTGCCGCGCACCTTCATCACTGGCTTGGGGCTGACGACCTTCAAGATCGCGGCGGAATATCTCATCGTCGCGCTGCTGCTAGTGGCCGCCGTGCTGTTCTGGCGTCAGTCACGCCTCGGCAAGCCGCGCGAGGCGGTCGGCCTGTTCAGCGTGGCGGCCATCACCATCCTCAGCGAGTTGAGTTTCACGCTCTATTCCGATGTGACCGACGTGTTCAATCTGCTGGGGCATGTGTACAAGATCATCGCCTATGCCCTGCTCTATCGCACCGTGTTCGTCGGCAGTGTGCAGGAACCATTCCTGCGTGCTCGCACGGCAGAAGACGCCTTGCAGCATGCCAACCGCGCGCTCAAGACGCTGAGTGCGGGCAACAAGACACTGCTGCATGCGCGTGAAGAGCATGCCTTGCTGGAAGCCATGTGCCGTGCCGCCGTGGAGAAAGGCGGCTATCTGCTGGCCTGGGTCGGCTATGTTCAGGAAGACGAGGCGCACTCCATCAAGCCTGTGGTCTGGCATGCCGTGCAGCCCGGCTATGTGGAATCCCTGCTCTCGACCTGGCAGGACATCGCGCTGAACAACGGCCCCTCCGGCGTCACCGTGCGCAGCGGCGAAACCACCATCTGTCAGGACATCGCGACCGATCCGCTGTTCAGCCCGTGGCGCGAACTGGCAATTCAATACGGTTACCGCGCCAGCATCTCGCTGCCACTGCATGACAACGGCACGACGTTCGCGACGCTTTCACTGTATGCCGCCACGCCGCATGCCTTCACCGGTGACGAGATCGGCCTGCTATCCGAGATGAGCGAAGACCTTTCCTTCGGCATCCGCAATCTGCGCATACGTGCCGAGCGCGATCAGGCCCTGCTGGAGAAGCAACGTTTCATGGAAGAGATACAGACCGGGTTGCAGGACACGGTGCAAGCCATCGCCGCTACCGTGGAGATGCGCGACCCGTATACCGCCGGGCACCAGCGGCGCGTGGCCGATCTTGCCGCCGCCATCGCGGGCGAGATGGATCTGCCGCACGAAGAGATATTCGCCATCCATCTCGCCGGTGTAGTGCATGACCTCGGCAAAATATCTATCCCTGCCGAGATATTGAGCAAGCCCGCGCGCCTGAGCGAGATCGAATATTCATTCATCAAGACCCATCCGCAGGCCGGTTACGACATCCTCAAGGACATCGATTTCAAATGGCCGGTGGCCGAAATGGTGTTGCAGCATCACGAGCGCATGGACGGAACCGGCTATCCGCAAGGCCTGCAAGGCGAAGCCATCATCCTCGGCGCGCGCATCCTCGCTGTCGCCGATGTGATCGAAGCGATGGCATCGCATCGCCCTTACCGCGCCGGACTCGGCATCGATTCGGCACTGAACGAGATACGCGATCACCGCGGCGTGCGCTACGATGCGGACGTGGCGGATGCCGCATTACGGCTCTTTTCAGAAAACAAATACCAGCTCTAAACACGACCGATGGTTTCAGTTCAGCATCAATTCCCGCCGCTCACCGGAGACGACAACGCGGATATCCAACACTGGATGTCCGCCCTATCCGATACATTCGCCCCGAAAGAGATCGAACTGATCCGGCAAGCCTGCGAATTCGCTGCCCCGCTCTACCGGGGCAGCACCGACATCACCGGCACACCGTTGTTGCAACACGCACTGGGTTCGGCTGCCATCCTGATCGGCCTGAATATGGACGCAGAGGCCATCGCTGCCACCGCACTGCATGCCGTGCCGAACTTCATCAAGGATGCACACCTCGTACTACGTGAGAACTTCGGCCCCAATGTCGCGGGGCTGGTGGAAGGCATCTCGCGCATGGAACACGTGCGCCAGTTCAGCGAAGTGCGCGCGCAGCCCAGTGCCGAGGAAGCCGCGCAGCAAGTCGAGACCATGCGCAAGATGCTGCTGGCGATGGTGGAAGATATCCGCGTGGTGCTGATCAAACTCGCCGAGCGCACCCAGACGCTGCGCCACCTCTCGCAAGCGAACCCTGAGCTGCAACGACAAGTCGCGCAGGAGACACAAAGCATCTTTGCACCGCTCGCCAACCGTCTCGGCGTGTGGCAGATCAAATGGGAACTGGAAGACCTCTCCACACGTTATCTGGAACCTGTGCTGTACAAACAGATCGCCAAGTCGCTGGACGAGAAGCGCGTGGATAGAGAACGCTACATCACCGACCTCGTCGCGCAGCTGCAGCAGACGCTTAAAGATGCGGGCATAGACGGCGAAGTGAGCGGCCGCCCCAAACACATCTACAGCATCATCAACAAGATGAAGCGCAAGCATCTGGCCTTCGAGGACCTGTACGACGTGCGAGCTGTGCGCATCCTCGTGGATGACATCGAGCAATGCTATGCCGCGCTGTCGCTGGTGCACGAACTGTGGCTGCCGATTCAAAAAGAATTCGACGACTACATCGCCAAACCCAAACCCAACGGCTACCGCTCACTGCACACCGCCGTGCTCGGCCCGCGCCGCCTGTCGGTGGAAGTGCAGATACGCACACGGCAGATGCATCACGATTCCGAACTCGGTGTGGCCGCCCACTGGCGCTACAAAGAGAACAAGAAATCCGAAGGTGGACTGGACGAGAAAGTCGCCTGGCTGCGTCAGGTGTTGGCATGGAAAGCCGAACTGGCAGACAGCGGCGAGATGCAGGAACAGTTCCGCAATGAACTGATTCAGGATCGTGTGTACGTGCTGACCCCACAAGGCAAGGTGATCGACCTGCCGACTGGTGCGACGCCGGTGGACTTCGCCTACGTGTTACACACCGATCTCGGCCACCGCACACGCGGCGCGAAAGTGGACGGCAACATCGTGCCGCTCAAGCATCAATTGCAGACCGGCCAGCGCGTCGAGATACTCACCGTCAAACAAGGTGGCCCCAGCCGCGACTGGGCCAATCCGAAACTCGGTTATCTGAAGAGTTCACGCGCACGCGCCAAAGTGCGCCACTGGTTCTCGGAACAGACGCTGGACGAAAGTATTTCGCAAGGCCGCGCCCTGCTCGATCGCGAGTTGCATCGCATCGGCGTCAACGACATCAATCTGGAAAAGCTCGCGCAGCAACTGCGCTACAACAAACCGGATGACCTGTACGCCGCACTCGGTCGCGGCGACATCACACCGCGCCGCGCCAGCCTCGCGCTGGTGCAAGAAGCGCCCCCACAGCGCAAGGCCCCATCAAGCAGCGGCCAGTCACAAGCGCCAAAACGCGTGTCGATCGAAGGCGAAAGCAGCCTGACCTACAAACTGGCCCTGTGCTGCCACCCCGAATTCCCCGCCCACATCGTCGGCTATGTCACCCGTGACCGAGGCATCACCATCCACCGCCACGACTGCCCCTTCATGCAGCGTGTGCCGGAAGAGCGCGAGGACAGGTTGCTGGATGCAAAGTGGACGAGTTGAAGGGCTGCTTTGCGGCGATGAGAACTCAGGGATAGACTTCGCCTATCGGCCATTAGCAGACATTTGAGAACCCCATCCAATTCTGACATTAGAGACTACCAAGGAGGAGCATGAGCACCCATCAAATAATCTTGCAGCGTCTCACGAAGCTTGGATTGCTGTTGATGATGGGTGTAAGTATGAGTGGCTGTTCAAATACAATGGAATGGAAAGAAGAAGTAAAGTTGAATGACGGCCGAGTGATGGTTGTTGAACGCCACTTTAATCTTGGCGGCTATCCGACGCTGGACGCTCGCGAACGCACTCCACTCGATGAAACCATCGCCTTCATTTTGCCGGATTCAAATATAAAGATTATTTGGAAAACGGAATTTAATGATCATGTGCCAGAACTTAACAGTCTGAGCCCGCTGTTGCTGGATGTGGTTGGGGGCATTCCATACCTTGCCACGAGCCCAGCTGGATGTATCGCCTACAACAAATGGGGGAGACCCAATCCGCCCTATGTACTTTACAAGTATGTCAATGATGAATGGCATCGCATTCCTCTGAAAGAGTTTCCAACTGTGCTAGTTCATTCAAACCTGATAGGCAAGCCGGCTTCAAGCTTACTCAAGCCATACTACACTGTAGAAGCAGCTAAGGCGGAGCGAGAGGATGGGAATATCAGTGATTATGCGAAAACGATTCTGCGGGAGGCGTTATCCAAGGAGCGGATAAATGAAATGTGTCATGACTGGAGTGATCCTAAATACCGATTTCAAAAAGCACCTGACACGGAAACACACTAAAGAGGCTCGAATTATTATTGAGCGTCCGTTATCTGGAAGCTGTTATGTCTCTTATGGGTTAGTTTCTGCCGCCCACCATCGTCTGCTTTCGGGCATTTCATTATTCACCACCTCAGTTTTCAGCAGCTAAATCCTGCCAGCCCAGACCTTCATCCACCCCACCTCTGTTAAACTGCGCGCCGCTGTCGTTTCTGGTTTTGTTCGGCTCGCCGTAGCGCCGTTCCATTTGCATGGATCGGGTCAGACGGTCCGCGTGTAGCTGACATCATCCCGAAGCGATGGAATGTGCCGTATCAACGCGCTGCCAGTGTGCAGGTCTGCAGATCCTATGAGGTACGAAGCTTTGTCGCCGCGCTTGCATCGCAAGCACGCACTCGCTTTTTTCGTCCATGTTACATGGACGTCGTTCGTCATTTCTGTCTTCCCCTGCTCTGTCGGCGCCCATAACTAAAAGGGTCGTCATGTCTTCTTCAAAAATCATCAAAGCATTCTTTGCTATCGCTTTCGCTTCGGTCACATTGCTGACCGCCAGCCTGTCTCAAGCCCAACCGGTGTTGCGCGTTTCCGCCATCCCGGACGAGTCGCCGACCGAGTTGCAGCGCAAGTTCAAACCGCTGGGCGAGTATCTGGAGAAGAAACTGGGCATGAAGGTCGAGTTCACCCCCGTCACCGATTACGCCGCTTCCGTTGAAGGTTTGATCAACGACAAACTGGATATGGTGTGGTTCGGTGGTTTCACTTTCGTGCAAGCCAATGTACGCAGCCACGGCAAGGTGACCCCGCTGGTGCAGCGCGCTGAGGACGAGAAGTTCCAATCCGTGTTCATCACCACACATGCTGACATCACTTCGCTGAAAGACCTGAAAGGCAAGACCTTCACTTTCGGCTCCGAGTCTTCCACTTCCGGTCACCTGATGCCGCACTCTTTCCTGCTGGCCGCGCACATCAATCCGGAAAACGATATGAAGCGCATCGCTTTCTCCGGCGCGCATGATGCGACTGTCGCTGCTGTTGCCGGTGGCAAGGTGGATGCGGGTGCGTTGAACATCTCGGTGTGGAACAAGCTTGTGGCAGCAGGCAAGGTCGATACCAAAGCCGTGCATGTGTTCTACACCACACCGGGCTACTACGATTACAACTGGACCGTACGTTCCGACATGGCTCCCGCGCTGCGCGAGAAGCTGGCCAAGGCTTTCCTCGACCTGAATGCGAACGATACGCACGACAAAGCGATCCTCGATCTGCAACGCGCTTCGAGTTTCATCCGCACCAAGGCTGAGAACTACAGCGCGATAGAGACTGCTGCTCGCAGCGCAGGTCTGCTGAAGTAAACATGTCGTTCGTATTACGCGGCATCAGCGTGCGCCATGTGTCAGCGGCGCGCGCCGATCAGGGCCATGCTTTGCACGGCATCGATCTGCACATCGAACAAGGCGAGCAGATCGCGCTGATCGGCCCGTCCGGTGCGGGCAAGACCACCTTGCTGCACACGCTGGCTTGCGCCCATGCACCGACAAACGGCGATCTATCCATGTTCGGAGTGCAACCGTGGATGCTGCCACATGCGGCGCGCCATGCACTGCGCACACGCCCGTTCCTCGCACCGCAAACACCGCCGCTGCCGCCACGGCAGCGCGTGGTGACAGCGGTGCTGGCCGGACGTTTGCCGCAATGGGGTTTCTGGAAATCCATCGCTTCGCTGATAAAGCCTGCAGATCCCGATGTGGCGTATGACGCCTTGTCGCGCTTCGATCTGCAAGACAAGTTGTATGCACGTGTGGATAGGTTGTCGGGCGGTGAACGTCAGCGTTGCGGCATGGCGCGCTTGCTGGTCTCCAGTGCCGATGCGTTCCTGGTGGATGAGCCGCTATCCGCGCTCGACCCGACCTTGTCGCGGCAGACACTGCATACCTTGCAAGCGGAAGCCGCGACGCGCAACGCCACACTGGTGTGCAGCCTGCATCAGGTAGAACTGGCACTGGAATATTTCCCGCGCATCATCGGTCTGCGTGATGGGCGTGTGGTGTTCGATGCACCGCGTGCAGAGGTGACGCAAGAGATGATCGCCGCGCTGTATCGCAATGCAAAAAATGATGCGCCAGCTGCGGTGGCAACACCTGCACTGGAACCGGCTGAAACACATTTCGCATGAAAGTACGCAGCGCCCATCCCGACCCCGCTTGGCGAGGTCGCATCACCGCCACGGTGATCGCACTGATCCTGCTGTGGCCGATGTTGGTCGCCAGCGAATTCAAACCGTGGATATTGTTCGATGCGCAGAGTTTGAATGCGACTTGGGGATTCCTGTCCGGCTTCTTCCCGCCTGCGCATTCCAGCGAGTTTCTGGCACTGATGCTGGAAGCGACATGGCAGACCATCGCCATCGCCACCGCCGGACTCACGCTGGCATTGCTGGGAGCGATTCCGCTGACATTGCTGGCGACAGAGTCCTTATCCATTTCGCGATTGGAATCGGGACGCATGCGTATTGCGGGTGCGTTCGTTCGACAATGCGCACGCTGGTTGCTGGTGGTGTTGCGCAGCGTGCCGGAACTGGTGTGGGCGTTGTTGCTGGTGCGCATCGTCGGCCTCGGCCCGACGGCGGGTGTGTTGGCTATCGCACTGACCTACAGCGGCATGCTCGGCAAAGTCTATGCCGAGATATTGGAATCATCCGAGACGCATGCCAGCGAAGCTTTGCTGCAAAACGGCAGCAGCCGACTGGCTGCATTGTTCTATGGCGCGCTGCCCGCAGCGGGTTCAGAGTTGGTGTCGTACACCACCTATCGCTGGGAATGCGCGATACGCGGTTCGGTGGTGATGGGTTTCATCGGCGCGGGCGGCATCGGCCAGCGCATGGATGAATCGATGAAGATGCTGGCGGGTGCGGAAGTTTCCACCATGCTGATCATCTTCGTGTTGCTGGTGGCGGGTGCCGATCTGGTCAGCACTTTCTTGCGCAAGCGATTGGGCTGAGATGGATACACGCCGCCCCACGCCACCACCCGTCATCGCACCTGCCACGCTGGCCTTACTGGTCGGTTTGCTGGTGCTGGTCGCTGCCAGTTTCTATTCGCTGAACATCAAATGGGGCGAACTGTTCACGACAAGTGCCGTGCGTTCCAGCATGGAATTCCTGCAAGGTTTTGCGCCGCCTGAGATGGCGACGCCGTTCCTGATCCGTGTTGCCGAGGGCACATTAGAGACGCTGTCCATGTCGGCGCTCGGCACAGGTATCGCGTTCGTGATCGGCCTGGCATTGGCATTGCCAGCCAGCGGCAGGTTCGGCGCTGTTGCGCGCGGCAGTGTGCGACTGGTGCTGAATGTGCTGCGCTCCATCCCGGAGTTGGTGTGGGCGGTGATCCTGTTGATCGCAGCTGGACTGGGGCCGTTCGCGGGAACACTGGCCTTGGCGATACACACCAGCGGCGTGCTCGGCAGATTGTTCGCCGATGCGCTGGAGAATCTGCCGCCCGCCTGCGAGGACACGCTGCGCCTGAATGGTGCCGGTGCGCTGAGCGCGTTCTTCTATGCCGCGCTGCCGCAGATCGCGCCGCAACTGATGTCGTACACCTTGTATCGCTGGGAGAACAACATCCGCGCCGCCGCCATCCTCGGCATCGTCGGGGCGGGTGGCCTGGGGCAGATGCTGAAATATCACCTGTCGCTGTTCCAGATGCAGCAGGCAGCCACCGTCATCATCGCGATGCTGTTGATGATCACTGTGGTGGATGCGGTGAGTTTCTGGTTGCGACGCAGGCTGACTGTAAAATAGCGTTTACGCGATAAAGCGCTGCAATGCTTCAACATCGAACGGCCAGCCGAGTTCGCTGCCGTCATCCATTCTCTTCACCACCGGGATGCGCGTGCCATAGCTTTCCAGCAATGCGTCGTCCTCCACGATATCGACATGTTCCGCCTCGACACCGATCTGTGCGAGCAAGACTTCTGCCTGCTCGCACAGATGGCAATGCGAAGTGCTGTAGAGGACCAGCTTCATCAGTAGTCGGTGTAACCCTTCTCGCCCGGCGTGTAGAACGTCGCCATGTCTGGCGGCGTCAACTCGGCACCGCTTTGCAGCTTGCTCACCAGATCGGGATTGGAGATGAAGGGGCGACCGAAGGCGACCAAATCGCCTTTTTGCGCATCGAGATCGGCATTGGCGCGCGCCGCATCGTAGCCGCCGGAGAGGATGTATTTTCCTTTGAAGTTGGCGCGTATCTTCTGCTTCAACTCGGGGCTGACTTCCGGTGCGCCCATGGAGCTGTGATCGACGATATGGATGTAAACCAGACCGATGGCATTCAGTTCTTCGACCAGTCGCAGATACAGCGCATCCATCTTGGCGTCGGCTGCAGTGCCGTTGAACACGCCGTAGGGAGAGATTCGCAGACCGATACGATCCGCGCCGATCGCAGCCGCACTGGCCTTGGCGACTTCCACCGCGAAGCGGATACGGTTCTCCACGCTGCCGCCCCACTGGTCGGTGCGCTGGTTGGTGGCGGTGTTGAGGAACTGATCGATCAGATAGCCGTTCGCGGCATGTAACTCAACCCCATCGAAACCGGCAGCGATAGCATTCTTCGATGCTTGTGCATATTCGACGATGGCGGTGGTGATGTCTTCCTCGCTCATCTCGGTCGGCGCAGGATAAGGCTGCATGCCGTTGCTGTCCGTCCACATATCACCGGCTAAAGCGACCGCTGACGGTGCGACGATCCTGGTTCCGGGTTGCATATTGGCCGGATGGCTGACGCGTCCGGTGTGCATCAACTGCACGAAAATCTTGCCGCCCTTGGCATGCACCGCATCGTTCACCCTCTTCCATCCCTGCACCTGCTCGCCTGAGAACAGCCCCGGGATACGTGCATAGCCCAGACCGTTGGCTGATGGCGAGGTACCCTCGGTGATGATGAGTCCCGCGTCCGCACGCAGCGCGTAATACTTTTCCATCAGTTCGTTCGGCACGTTGCCGGTGGCGCGCGAGCGCGTCATCGGTGCCATCACGATACGGTTCTTGAGTTGCAGTTTCCCGAGCATGGTCGGGGTGAATAATGTTTGCGTCATATCGTTTCCTTTGTTGCTGCTCTGTTTCCCGCCGGCCTCGTGACCGGCGGCTTGTTCTTTACTGTTTGATCGCTTCCACCGGGATGGTCAATGTCACTTCATCGCCGACGTAAGGAACATTCTTGGCCATGTCGAAGTCGGAGCGTTTCACCTTGGCCGTGGCCGTCGCGCCGCAGGCTTCTTTCTTCACCATCGGGTGCGGCATGCAATGGAAGGAATCGATGGTGAGCGTGACCGGCTTGGTGATGTCCTTGATCGTTAGCTCGCCTGCCACTGACACCGGCTGGTCTCCCTTGAATTTGACCTTGCTCGATTTGTAAGTGATGGTGGGGAACATCTCGGTGTCGAAGAAGTCGGCAGCCTGGATGTGCTCGTTGAACAGGGCAGATCCAGTGTTGACAGACTTGGCATCGATGGTCACATCGACTGTGCCGGTCTTCTTCGCACGGTCCAGCGTGATGCTGCCGGAGACTTTGTCGAAGCGGCTGAGTTGGATGGAATATCCGAGATGGTTGTATTCGAAACGCGGCATGGAATGTGTCGGTTCGATCATGTAGGTCTCCGGGGCTGCATAGGCAGTCGCGGCAAACAATGTGGCGATCAATGTAGTCAGGGTGTGCTTCATGTTGTTCTCCTTTTCGTGGGTTGAGATTACTTCTTATTCGGTGCTGCGGTGACGACAAAATGGAACTCGATCTGTATCTCGTTGGCAACGGTGCCGACATCCGACCATGCTCCTTCGCCGATGGCATAGTCGAGACGCTTGATATTCAGCGCCCCGTCGAACTGACCACGTGCGCCGACGTTTATGAAGGTGACCGGCACGACGACATCCCGCGTCCGGCCTTTGATGCTGAGTTTTCCGCTGGCCTCATAGCGATTTCCGCCCACAGATTTCATGCCGGACGAAACGAAGCTCGCCGTCGGATGAGTTCGGGCATCGAACCACTGCTTGCCGACCACTTCCTCGTTCGCCTCATCCACACCGGTGTCGATGCTGGCGATGTCGATCTCGATACTGGCCCGCGCTTTATCCAGTTTGGCCGGATCGAAAGCAAGTTGCGCAGTGAACCTGCTGAACTTGCCTTCCATAGACACCCCCATCTGGGTGTATCCAAACATCACCGTGCTTTCGTTCGCCTGAACCTGACGATATTCGACAGCATGGGACACGCCGACAGACATCAGTACGAATGCCACGGCCAGTTTCACTATTGCTCCAAACATAGAACTCTCCCTTGGATTCACGCCAACCGCCCGCTGCGATAATCATCCAGCGCCTGATGGATCTCTTCCTGCGTATTCATCACGAATGGGCCGTATTGCACGATGGGTTCGTCGAGCGGTTTGCCTGCCACCATGATCAGGCGCGCATCACCGGCGGTGGAGATCGTCACGCCATCCGCATCGGGCGCATTGCCCAATATCCCCATGCGTTGCGCGTCCACCTGCGTATCGCCGACCTGCACCGCACCGCGATAGACATAGACGAATGCGTTATGCGTGGCCGGTAGCGCAGTGGATAGTCGAGTCGCCGCAGGCAGATGGATGTCCAGATAGACCGGCTCGGTGACTTCTCGCGTCATCGCGCCCACCACACCGTTGCTCTCGCCCGCTATCACGCGCACGGTCACACCCTCCGGCGTGGTGTATTCGGGAATCTCTGCCGACGAAAAATCCTTGTACCAAGGCGCGGCCATCTTGTTGCGTGCGGGCAGGTTGAGCCAAAGCTGAAAACCTTCCATCAGCCCGTCTTCCTGTTCGGGTATCTCGGAATGGATCGCACCGCGTCCGGCGATCATCCACTGCATACCGCCGTTCTCCAGCAGCCCTTCGTGCCCAGCACTATCGCGGTGGCGCATGCGCCCGGACAACATATAGGTGATGGTCTCGAAGCCGCGATGCGGGTGATCGGGAAAACCGGCGATGTAATCGTCCGGATCGTCGCTACCGAATGCATCCAGCATCAGGAATGGATCGAGGCGGCGTTGCAACTTGCCGGTCAACACACGCGTCAGACTGACGCCCGCGCCGTCCGATGTGGCCACGCCCTGCACCAGACGTTCGATGCTGCGTGATCGCTTGAGGGTTGTTGGGGTTGCCGTGTTCATGGCATTTCCTTGGTTGACTAAAGTGGTTGCATATTATGCGTTCCAAAAACATAGATAAACCCAGCATACCGAGATAGACTATCCCACAAATGGAACAAAAGAATATCTCGGCCGATGACATGATCCTGTTCGCCAGCATCGCGGAACAGTCCAGTCTGGTGCGCGCCGCAGAGCAACTCGGCATGCCGAAAGCCACCGTCTCGCGCCGCTTGGGCAATCTGGAAGAGTTGCTGGGACAGAAGCTGCTGATCCGCACCACGCGCCGCCTGTCGCTCACCGAATTCGGACTGGCCTTCCTCGATCACTGCCGCCGCGTCACTGAAGAAGTCGCAACTACCCAGGATTTCGCGCGCAGTCAGGATGTGCAACCGCGCGGCAGCCTGCGCGTTTCCATGCCGGAAGACTATGCCAGACGCACCTTGTCGCGCGCACTGGCCACCTTCATCGAAGCCTATCCGGAGATCGAACTGGAACTCGATTTGAGTTCGCGTCTGGTAGACCTGATCGGCGAACGTTTCGACCTCGCCATCCGCATGGGCGAACTGGCGAACGATTCCACGCTGGTCGCGCGCAAACTGGACGAGCAGCATCTTGCCTTGTATGCCAGTCCCATCTATCTGGCACTGCATCCCGCACCGCGACATCCGGACGAATTACAGCGTCACACCTCGCTGCGCATGGCCTCCAACCTCGGACAGCCGCAACCGTGGAAGCTATTGCGCGGCAAAGAAGAATGGGCGGGTGTGCCGCCGGGACGCATGACGCTGAATTCCATCAGCGTCATCCAGCAATTACTGCTGGATGGCGCTGGCATCGGCATGCTGCCCGTACCTTTCGCGGAAGAAGATGTGAAGAAGAATAGATTGGTGCGCGTGCTGCCGGACTGGTGTTTCCCATCCGTCACCGCGTGGGCGGTGATGCCGATGCGACGTTTCCTGCCCAGCAAGACACGCGCGTTCCTGGACCATCTTGAGAACGCAATGAAACTTGCATGATCTCTGCTCGCACAAACAAAAAGCCTCGCAATGATGCGAGGCTTTTTGTTTGTTGGTGGGCCCTCGCGGACTTGAACCGCGGACCAAAGGATTATGAGTCCTCTGCTCTAACCAACTGAGCTAAGGGCCCGTGACACTTAACTTTCGCCGTCGAGGAAGCTCTTCAGTTTTTCGGAACGGGAAGGATGACGCAGCTTGCGCAGGGCCTTGGCTTCAATCTGACGGATACGTTCGCGGGTGACGTCGAACTGCTTGCCGACTTCTTCCAGTGTGTGGTCGGTGTTCATCTCGATACCGAAACGCATGCGCAGCACTTTGGCTTCGCGCTGAGTCAGGCTGTCGAGGATGTCCTTGGTGACGTTGCGCAGGCTATCGAACACGGCCGCATCGATCGGTGCCAATGAGTTGGCATCTTCGATGAAGTCGCCCAGATGGGAGTCGTCGTCGTCGCCCACAGGCGTTTCCATGGAGATGGGCTCCTTGGCGATCTTGAGGATCTTGCGGATCTTGTCTTCCGGCATCTCCATCTTGACTGCGAGCGTGGCCGCATCGGCTTCGATACCCGTCTCCTGCATGATCTGGCGCGAGATGCGGTTCATCTTGTTGATGGTCTCGATCATGTGCACCGGGATACGGATGGTGCGCGCCTGGTCTGCGATGGAGCGCGTGATGGCCTGACGGATCCACCATGTCGCGTAAGTCGAGAACTTGTAACCGCGGCGATATTCGAACTTGTCCACGGCCTTCATCAGACCGATGTTGCCTTCCTGGATGAGGTCGAGGAATTGCAGACCGCGGTTGGTATATTTCTTGGCGATAGAGATGACCAGACGCAGGTTGGCCTCGATCATGTCGCGCTTAGCGCGGCGTGCCTTGGCTTCGCCGTTGGTCATCTGGCGGTTGATCTCTTTCAGGTCGACGATGGGGATACCCACGCGCTGTTGCAGGGCGATCATCTGTTTCTGCTGGTCGATGATGGCGGCTTCGTGGCGTGACAGCGTTTCACTGTAAGGCTTCTTGGCCGCGATCTCGCGATGCACCCATTCCAGATTGAGTTCGTTGGACGGGAAAGATTTGATGAAGTGCGGACGCGGCATGTGCGATTTGGTGACGCACAGTGTCTGGATGGCACGCTCGCTGGTACGCACGTCCTCCACCATCTTGCGCATGGTGTCGCACAAAGCATCCACTTGTTTTGCGGAGAAACGGAACTGCATCAGCTCATCGGAGATCTGTTGCTGCAACTTGTCGTATTGCTTGCTGCGGTAGCCGAATTTCTCGTATGCCTTGCCCATTTTGGTGAACAGGTCGCTGATCAGCGCGAAGCGTGTCAGCGCATCGACCTTCATCTGCGCCAGATTGGCCGCTACGGCAGCTGCGGCGGCTTCGGCCTGCGCTTCTTCGTCTTCTTCTTCATCGTTATCGGAGTCGTCGCTCTCCGCATCGGCGTCGTCGTTCGAATCGCTGCTGCTGTCGTCGGCATCGCTGCCGATCTTGGCTTCGTCTTCGCCATCGACGAACCCGTCGATCAGTTCCTCGACACGCATCTCGTCATTGGCGATCTTTTGAGCCAGCAACAGGATCTCGGCGATGGTCGCCGGGCAAGCGGAGATGGCCATGATCATGTGCTTCAGGCCGTCTTCGATACGCTTGGCGATCTCGATCTCGTCCTGGCGGGTGAGCAGATTGACCACCCCCATCTCACGCATGTACATGCGCACCGGATCGGTGGTGCGTCCGAATTCGGAATCAACGGTAGAGATGGCGGCCTCGGCTTCGGCGGCAGCATCATCATCGGCCACGGGTGGAGCGACTTCGTTCATCACCATCGACTCGCTGTCCGGTGCGACGTCGCACACGGAGATGCCCATGTCGTTGATCATGCTGACCACGCCCTCGACCTGCTCGACTTCCAGCATGTCGGGCAGATGGTCGTTGATCTCGGCAAAGGTCAGATAGCCGCGCTCCTTGCCCAGCAGGATCAGCGCTTTGAGGCGCGTGCGACGCTCTTCGATATCTTGAGAGCTATCGCTCTGCTTGCTTGCCACCTCTGCTGCTTTGGCTTTTACGCTGGTAGTTTTGCTGGCACTTTTTTCCGTAGCATTCGCTGTCTCGCGTTTGGCTTCCGCCGTGGTTTTCTTTGCCGGAGTAGTGGTTTTCTTGTTTTGCTGAGTCGCCATGCTCGGTTCCCAGAATTAAAATTGATTAGCCGGCAGTCGTGTCTCGACCACCAAAAGGGCGCGGATTATAGCAGATTTATTCAACTTTTCCGAAGGTTAGCTTCGAACAGCGTCTACACGGACGGATGCAATTACCGTGCCTACCCCCTGTTTTCAGCTCAGTGTGGCCTTCAATTGCGCTAGCGCATCTTTAAGCTCCGCATGCCGCTCACGCTCGGCAGGACTCATTCCTGACAAGCCTTTGGCCAGCAGCAGAGTCATTTCACTTTCGATCTCGGCGCGCCGTATCTTACGCAGCAAGCCAGAGAAGTCCGAGTCGATGTCGTAATCGTCTCCCAGCTGCATGACTTCGCCCCGCACGGAGGCGAATACCGAAGCGTGCACCGTATCCTGGAAATGCTGGATCAACGCAGCCGTGCTGACTTCGTCGGCACCTTCATGCAGCCAATCCGCCAGCGCTGTGATGGCTGCGCCCTCGGCAGTCTCACTTGACCAATCGCGCGGCAATTCACGGGCCAGTTCCGGCTTCATCAGCAGGCAGCGCAACATGTGACGCAACTCCGAGGGCGCATTGCGCTTTGCCTTCTGTGGCGCGATGCGTTTGGGCGCTGCGACCGGCTTGATAGACCAAAGGGCCTCCAGTTCCGCCTGCTCCAATCCGGCCAAAGCAGCAACCTGTTTGCGCAACAGCAGGGCAGTGGTCGGTGCTGTGATGGCCGTCAGCAACGGCTGTGCATTCTTTACCAAAGCGCTTTTACCTTCCTGCGTCGTCAGGTCGACTTGCGCCGCCAGTTCGCGCAGCAGATAGCCGGACAGCGTCATTGAATCATCCAATTCGTGCTCGAAGGCTTCCGTGCCGAATTCGCGTATGTACGAATCAGGGTCATGCTCTTCAGGCAGGAACAGGAAGCCGATGCGCTTGCCGTCCTGCAATTGCGGCAAGGCATTCTCCAGCGCGCGCCATGCGGCTTTCTGGCCGGCGCGGTCTCCGTCGAAACAAAACACCAGCTGGTCACACACGCGCATCAGCTTCTGAATATGGAATGGCGTCGTTGCCGTACCCAGTGTCGCCACTGCATATTCCACGCCGTGCTGCGCGAGCGCCACCACGTCCATGTAACCTTCCACCACCACCACACGCTGCTGGGCACGGATGGCCTTCTGCGCCTGATACAGACCGTACAGTTCGTGACCTTTCTCGAACAGCGTGGTCTCAGGCGAGTTGAGATATTTCGGCTCGCCCTTGTCCAGCACACGCCCGCCGAATCCGATCACGTTGCCACGCACATTCACGATGGGGAACATGATGCGATCACGGAAGCGATCGTAGCGTTTGCCGCCCTCTCCTTCGATCACCAGACCGGTCTCGACCAGCGAAGCATCCTGATAGTTGGAGACAGCGGCTTTGAGAGGTTGCCAATCGTCGGGGGCATAGCCGATACCGAAGCGTGCTGCAACTTCACCGGAGAGTCCGCGCCCCTTGAGGTAATCGATCGCACGCGGATTGTTCTTCAGTTGCTCACGGTAGTAGCGCGTGGCTGTCTGCATCAGCTCGTACAGATCGGGAGCGACTTTTATCTGCGGCGTGCTCGAGGCTTCGCGTGGCACTTCGAGACCTATGCCTTTGGCCAGATCTTCCACCGCTTCGACGAAGCCGCTGCCGGTGTGCTCCATGACGAAGCCGATCGCAGTGCCATGTGCACCGCATCCGAAGCAGTGATAGAACTGCTTGCTCTGGCTGACGGTGAACGACGGGGATTTTTCGTTATGGAAAGGACAGCAGGCGACGTAGTTTGCGCCGGCTTTCTTCAGCGGAACATAGCGCTCGATGACATCGACGATGTCGAGACGATTGAGCAGATCCTGAATGAAACTTTTTGGAATCACTCCCGCCCCCGCTCGATAGAGAACCACTGCATCCCGGTCAGCGCCGGAATGACGGAATCACTTGGACAACGCAGCCTTAACTTGCCCGGACACTTTGCCCAGATCGGCGCGTCCTGCCAGTTGCGGCTTGAGGATGGCCATCACCTTGCCCATGTCCTGCACGCTGGCTGCACCGGAAGCGGCGACTGCCTGTTCGATGGCGGCTGCGACTTCCGCTTCGCTCATCTGCTGCGGCATGTAGGTTTGCAACACAGACATCTCAAACTTCTCGACATCCGACAGGTCCTGCCGACCGGCCGCTTCATATTGAGTGATAGAGTCGCGGCGCTGCTTGAGCATCTTGTCGATGATCGCCAGCACATCCGCATCACCAAGTTCGACGCGCTCGTCGACCTCTTTCTGCTTCATGGCGGCAAGTAGCAGACGAATAGCACCGAGTCGGGCCGTTTCTTTGGCGCGCATCGCTGTTTTCATGTCTTCAGTGATCTGCTGTTTCAGGCTCAAGCTCTACTCCTCAAAACAAAAGCAAAACGCCGCAACCCCGAAAGATTGCGGCGTCCGGATGAATCAGAATCAATACATCTTCGGCGGCAGAGTCTGGCTGCGCAGACGCTTGTAATGACGCTTCACGGCAGCGGCCAGCTTGCGCTTGCGCTCGGCTGTAGGCTTCTCGTAAAACTCGCGGGCGCGCAGTTCGGTCAGCAGACCAGTCTTCTCTACGGAACGCTTGAAGCGGCGCATTGCTACTTCGAACGGCTCATTTTCTTTAACACGTACGGTTGTCATGGACAAACTACCTTTAACCAAAAATTCGAGGGCGCGATTCTACCGAAGACGCACCCGGCGCACAACCGGTATTTATAAGACCGTGACCCGGCCGAATTTACGCTTGCCGACCTGTGCCACTACCACCGCACCGGCCTTAATCTGCAGGGCTTTGTCGCTGACTTTCTCGCCATCCAGCTTCACGCCGCCCTGGCCGACCATACGGATCGCCTCGGAAGTACTGGCAACCAGATCGGCCTGCTTCAACAGATGGGCGATGCCGATGCTGCCATCGCTGGACTGCACGGATATCTCGGGCATGTCGTCCGGCAGCACGCCTTTCTGGAAGCGCGCCTCGAATTCGGCCAGCGCGTCTTCGGCGGCTTTCTGCGTATGGAAACGCGCCACGATCTCCTGCGCCAGCATCACCTTGATGTCACGCGGATTGCGCCCCTGGGCGACTTCTTCCTTGAAATTCGCGATCTGCGCCAAGCTGCGGAACGAAAGCAGATCGTAATAGCGCCACATCAGATCGTCGGAGATGGACATGATCTTGCCGAACATCTCGGTCGGGGTATCGGTGATACCGACATAGTTACCCAGCGATTTGGACATCTTGTTGACGCCATCCAATCCTTCCAGCAGCGGCATGGTGAGCACGCACTGCGCGGGCTGACCATGATGCTTTTGCAGTTCGCGCCCCATCAGCAGATTGAATTTCTGATCGGTGCCGCCGAGTTCCAGATCGGCCTTGAGCGCGACGGAATCGTAACCTTGCACCAACGGATAGATGAATTCGTGGATCGCTATGGGCTGGTTGCCCTTATAGCGCTTGGAGAAGTCGTCGCGCTCCAGCATCTGCGCCACGGTATGCGTCGCAGCCAAGCGGATCAGATCGACCGCGCTGAACTTGTCCATCCAGGTGGAGTTGAACACGACCTCGGTCCTGTCCGGGTCGAGCACCTTGAATACCTGATCTTTATAGCTCTCGGCATTGGCGAGCACCTGCTCGCGCGTCAAAGGCGGACGGGTGGCGTTCTTGCCGGTCGGGTCGCCGATCATGCCGGTGAAGTCGCCGATCAGGAACAGGGCATGGTGTCCCAAGTCCTGCAACTGACGCATCTTGTTGAGTAGCACGGTATGACCGAGGTGCAGATCCGGAGCAGTCGGATCGAAACCTGCCTTGATGCGCAGAGGGCGATTTTGCTCCAGCTTCTTGATCAGTTCGGCTTCGATCAGCAGCTCATCACTGCCGCGCTTGATTTGATTGAGGATTTCTTGTTGACTCATGTCGAAAGACCGCTTGTCTGTTTCTTGCCCGGGTGCCGGGCGGATTTTGATGGGGTGTCGCTTTCTGTTAAAGTGGCGCCGTATTCTGCTTGTTGGTCGCCATGCCTTTCGCATATGCGCCAACGACGACGCCGAGGAAGCGCGAATGTTACCGCAAAACACCCTGCTACACGCGCACAAGATGAAGCTGCGCTGGTTCGTCACCCTGTCCACCCTGCCGTTGCTCGGGGTGGTGACGGCGTTCGGCATCATGCCCCAGACCGCCGGCCTGTCTGCCTCACAATACAGCGTCATCGAGCACATCGAACTGCCCGCCAACACTGCACAACAGCCCGAAGCTTCCGTGTTCTGGCGCAATGACCGCGTACAACGCGGGGACACCGTGGGCGAGCTGTTGCGCCGAGTGAATGTGCAGGATCCGGCTGCAGATGAATTCCTGCGTCGCGCCTCATCGGCCAGTTCGTTCCGCCAATTGCGCGTGGGCAGGACTTTTCTGGCCGAGGCGGACGATGCGCACAATCTGCTTGCCCTGCGATACACCGACAACGATGGCAATCAGGTTCAGATACTCAAAGACGGCGCAAGCTTCAGGGTGACGGAACATGTCGCCGAGACTGAACGCCGTGTCTTTGTGCAGACCGGCGAGATCAGAAGTAGCCTGTACGCCGCCACGGATGAGGCAGGATTGCCGGATTCGATCGCCAATCAGATGGTCGAAGTCTTCGGCGGTGATATCGACTTCCATCGCGACCTGCGTCGGCACGACAAATTCAGTGTGATCTACGAGATGGACTACGTGAACGGCGAATCGGCGCATAAAGGGCGCATCTTGGCTGCAGAGTTCGTCAACCACGGCCGCACCTTCCGCGCCTTCTTTTTCCAGAACTCACGTCATGGCGGTGACTACTTCTCACCGGACGGCAAGAGCATGCGCAAGGCCTTCCTGCGCTCTCCCATCGAATTCTCGCGCGTGAGCTCCGGCTTCAGTCGCTCGCGCTTCCATCCGGTACTCAACAAATGGCGCGCCCACAAAGGTGTGGACTATGCAGCCCCCATCGGCACCAAGGTGCGCGCCACGGCTGATGGCGTTGTGAGCTTCGTCGGCAAGCAGGGAGGTTACGGCAATGTGGTGATACTGAAGCATCAGGGCCATTATCAAACGGTCTATGGCCATCTCTCAAGATTCGCCGCCAGCCTGCATCGCGGTCAACGCGTAGGGCAAGGCGAGGTCATCGGCTATGTGGGCAAGACCGGCTTGGCAAGCGGTCCCCACCTGCATTACGAATTCAAGGTCAGCGGCGTCCAGCGCGATCCGCTGAAGATGGTGCTGCCGGATGGCAAACCGATTAGCGATGCCCAGCGCACTGCCTTCAGCGAATCCACACGCGATCTGAATGCTCGACTTTCCTTGCTGCACAATACGCGCATCGCCAAACTCGATTAGTGAAAACCGCTTCGGAGCTTTATCTCGGCATCATGTCAGGCACCAGCCTGGATGGTATCGACGTCGCACTGGTCGAATTCAAAGACGACAAGCCACGGATGCTGGCTAGCCATTACCAGCCGTATCCGCCATCGCTGAAAGCTGTATTGCTCGAACTGCACCAGCCCGGTTTCGACGAGATACACCGCACACAACTCGCTTCCATCGCACTGGCCCGCGCTTACGCCGATGCCAGCCACGCTTTACTGAGCAAGGCAGGTGTTTCACCCCAACTCGTACTGGCCATCGGCTGCCACGGCCAGACCATCCGCCATCGGCCCGAGCAAGGTTACACGGTGCAACTTGGCAATGGCGCGCTTCTGGCTGAGCTGACCGGCATCCACGTCGTGAGCGACTTCCGTTCACGCGACATCGCTGCAGGCGGTCAGGGCGCACCATTGGTGCCCGCATTCCACGACATGATGCTGCGTCATCCCGCGACCCATCGCGTCATACTCAACCTTGGCGGCATCGCCAACCTCACCGACCTGCAACCCGGGCACGGCACGACTGGATTCGATTCCGGACCGGGGAATCTGTTGCTGGATAGCTGGATCAGCAAACACCATGGCAAGCCCTATGACGAGAATGGCGAGTGGGCTGCCAGCGGCAAGGTCATTCCAGAGTTGCTGCAACGCATGATGGCCGAGCCATATTTTTCCGAGCCACCTCCCAAGAGTACGGGACGCGACCTGTTCAATCTTGCATGGCTGGAGGATCGACTTGATGGCACAGAGTCGCCCGCAGATGTACAAGCGACCCTGCTGGCTGTCACTTGCGACAGTATCGCTCAAGCGCTCGGCAGATTCTGTGCGGGGGCCGAGGAACTGTATCTGTGCGGCGGCGGTGCGCACAATGCCGCATTGGCATCGGCACTGCAGCAGCGTTTACCGCACTGCCGCATCCGCAAAACCGATGCACTCGGCATTCCCACAGACTGGATGGAGGCGATCGCTTTTGCCTGGCTGGCACGCCAGACCATGACCCTGCAACCAGGCAACCTGCCCGCCGCCACAGGCGCATCACACCCCTGCGTATTGGGCGCTATCTACCCTGCATAAAACAGAACGGGGCGCTTGCGCGCCCCGTCCGTCCTTCAACCGCCGTCAGCTTATGCCGAGAATGAAGAACCGCAACCACATGTGGTTGTTGCATTCGGATTCTTGATCACGAACTGAGAACCTTCCAAACCTTCGGTGTAATCGATCTCCGCACCGACCAGATACTGGAAGCTCATAGGGTCGACCAGCAACTGCACACCGTTCTTGTTCATGACGGTATCGTCCTCGTTGACGACTTCATCAAAAGTGAAACCATACTGGAAGCCGGAACAGCCGCCGCCGGTGACGAATACACGCAGCTTCAGCTCGGCATTGCCCTCTTCTTCGATCAGCTGCTTCACCTTGTTGGCAGCGCTGTCGGTAAACAACAGCGGATCTTGCATTTCAGTCACTGCATTCATGGTTGTACTCCTTGTCTTTTATTACGATTCAGCGCCACTCACCTTGAGCGACACGACTTTTTCAGAGGTCTCATTGATGTGCACCAGCTTACCCTCGACGATTGCACCCAACTGTATCTCCAGCGTTTTGTACCTTACATCGCCAGTGACCTTGGCTTTGCTCTGAAGTTCCAGGTACTCGGATGCCTGAACGGGGCCGGTCACCATACCATTGACCACCAGATGCGTAACGCTGATCTCTCCGTGCACTTGAGCCTGCTCGCTCAACACCAGCGTGCTGGCCTTGGCAGGGTCGGCGATCACGCTGCCGGTGACTTCTCCGTCTACGCGCAACCCGCCAGTGAAATGGATGTCACCATTGACCCGAGTCCCTACACCTATCAAAGAATCGATGCGATTTTGCGGTTTGCTGTGTTTACTGAACATCTAGCCACTCCATTATGAAAGCAATACCGTCTGCGTCACCTTGGGCTCCTGCATACCCTTCTCGAAGACCCGTATCTCCACGCTATCGATATGCACACCTTCCGGCAAGCGGAAAATGCGTTCGACGCGCTGGTAATACTTGAAGTTCAGGTGCTGCGCAGCGACTTCAGCGGAATCAGGTTCCGGGAATTGTAACACCACTTTTCGCCCCCCCTGTTCGCCGTTGACCACTATCTGGAGGTTGCCCTGGAATACCCTTCCGCGTCGCTGCACCCCCTGCACCAGCAGCATCTGGCAATGATATTCGCCGGGCAGACTGGCAGGTTCCAGTTTAAGACTGTGTATGGAAAGCTCCGCATCACGACCCGCAGTGAGCGGCAAGCTCTGGAAGAACGAGAGATCCTCCCGCAAACGCAGATTCTCATCATGCAGGGCATTCACCTGTTCCAGCACTTCGTCCGCCGCGGCTTGCTGGATCTGGGCCTGACGCTCATGCACTGCTATCTGATTGGCTTGACCGGCGTTCTGCATCTCCAGTTCCTGCACGCGCTCTCGCAGCACGGTGATCTCCTGCTCGGCCTCGCCGCGATGGAAACCCGCCAGCGCCATACCGGCATCATAGGCCCACCACACCAGGAACCCCATCACCAGCACGAAGGGCAGCATGATGGCCCAACGCACATACCAAGGCACGTGGGGGCGCACTGCGAGACGCGGCGCGGAGATACTGAAGCGGCGTTTGAATCCTTTGATCATTCTCTTTTCAGGGCAACAATGGGACCAGATCGATACCGGTGCTTTCCGGCAACCCGAACAGTATATTCATGTTCTGTACCGCCTGCCCGGCCGCTCCTTTGACCAGATTGTCGATCACTGACAGTACCACCACGGTATCGCCACCTTGCGGACGATGCACCGCGATACGGCAGATATTGGAACCGCGCACGGAACGCGTTTCCGGCATACCGCCTGCCGGCAATACATCGACAAAAGCCTCGCCGGCATAACGCTGCTCGAACAACGCTTGCAGATCGACATCCTTGGTCAGCCGCGCATAGAGCGTGGCATGGATACCGCGTATCAGCGGGGTCAGATGCGGCACGAAAGTCAGCCCGACCGGCGTGCCAGTCACGTTCGCCAACCCTTGTTTGATCTCCGGCAAGTGGCGGTGTCCTGCCACACCGTAGGCCTTGAAGTTGTCGCTCGCCTCGGAGAACAGGGCGTGCACTTCGGCCTTACGGCCGGCGCCCGACACCCCGGATTTGGCATCGGCGATGAGGGAGCTTGTCTCGACGACGCCAGCCTCCAGCAACGGGATGAATCCCAATTGGACCGCCGTCGGATAACAACCCGGATTGGCGATCAGGCGCGCACTTTTTATCTGCTCCCGATTCACCTCGGGCAGGCCATAGACGGCTTCTTCCACTAGATCAGGACAGGCATGGCTCATGCCGTACCATTTCTCCCATTCCGCCACATCCTTGATACGGAAATCGGCAGCCAGGTCGATGACTTTGACACCCGCATCCAGCAGGGCTCTCACTTGCTGCATGGCGATGCCATTGGGTGTGGCGAAGAACACCACGTCGCACTGGTCCAGATGCGCCTCATCGGGATGCGAGAACGCGAGATCTACACGTCCGCGCAGACTGGGGAACATCTGGCTGACCGGCATACCCGCATCGGCACGCGAAGTGATCGCGCGCAACTCGGCCTGCGGATGTGCCGCCAGCAAACGGAGCAATTCGACCCCTGTGTAACCCGTGCCACCTACGATACCGACCTTGACCACGCTACCCTCCCGGAAAGTGGGCGAATGATAAATGAAAAAGCCGCCAAATGGCGGCTTTCCCGGTTCCACACAAGCTTAACGCTTGGAGAATTGTTTCCTGCGACGCGCCTTGCGCAGACCGACTTTTTTACGCTCGACTTCACGCGCATCACGAGTGACCAAGCCAGCTTGGCTCAGGGTCGGCTTCAGCGATGCATCATAGTCGATCAGTGCACGTGTGATGCCGTGACGCACCGCACCGGCTTGACCGGATTCGCCGCCACCGGAGACGTTCACCATGATGTCGAACTTGCCCATCATCTCGGTCAATTCCAGCGGCTGACGCACGACCATACGACCGGTCTCGCGAGAGAAGAATACGTCCAGAGGCTTGTCATTGACGACGATCTCGCCCTTGCCAGCCTTCATGAACACACGAGCCACCGCGCTCTTGCGACGGCCAGTTCCATAGTTATAAGTTACGCTCATGATTAAGCCTTCAACAGATCGATAGGTTTGGGTTGCTGCGCGCTATGCGGATGCGTTGCACCTGCATACACCTTCAGCTTGCTCAGCATCGCGTAGCCCAGCGGGCCCTTAGGCAGCATGCCGCGCACGGCCTTTTGCAAAAGACGCTGCGGATGACGCTGTTGCATCTTGATAAAGTTGGTTTCGTAGATACCGCCGGGGAAACCGGTGTGGCGGTAATACATCTTGTCCTGGGCTTTATTGCCGGTCACGCGCACTTTTTCAGCGTTCACGACCACGACGAAATCGCCGGTGTCTACGTGGGGCGTATAAATAGCCTTATGCTTGCCGCGCAGGCGGGTAGCGATCTGGCTGGCCAAACGGCCCAGCACTTTGTCAGCTGCGTCGACCAGAATCCAGTCGTGCTGGACTTCCTGCGCTTTAGCGGAAAATGTTTTCATGGCATTTCCTAAAACAATAAATGAATAACGGACTGCGAAGGGCGCGCATTCTATGCGAGACCATTACACCTGTCAAACGCTTATCGAACTCATGGCTTCATCACCCCCTACGGGCCGGATCCTAGCAGATCGTCCAGCCACAACTTCCATCCCTCGAACTTCTGTCGTAGCCGAGCCTGGCTGCTGCCCACCGCTATCTTTTGAGCCTGCCTGAAGCCACCCGCCCCCGCTCCGGACGCCAGCTGAGCCACCCCGATCAGCCCAGCATCCGGCTGAGATAAACGGTACGCGACTGGCACAAGACTGGCGATGCCTTGCTGCAAACAGGGCAAATTGGACAGGCCGCCGGAGAGATAGACACTATCCACATCCGATTCTCGCCGAATGTCCTCAATTATCCGCGCCACGCGAAAGATGATGCTTTCCTGCAACAGCAGGGCGATGCGATGCGCGTCCAGATGATCGACCGATTCCGAGAACCTCAGCCCGATGTCGCGCCTGAAGTAAGGCGCGCCCAATCCACTAGGCTCTGCCACGCAATAGATGTCGTCACTCGCCAACTCATCCGGCGAACAGTTTTCTACCGGGTATGCGTCCAACGCAGCAGCGATCGAATTCAATGTCCCTTCGCAGGCCCTATGGACTTGCTGCTGCGCATCCATGCATACCAGCGTCTCCAAATACCCCGCCGACATGCTTTTTCCTTGCGAACGATATGCCGCAACAAAACCTCCCGTGCCGAGATTGACCATCGCTTCGCGACGCCCAGGCGCGATGCCATGCCACAGCGCTGCCGATTGATCCGCCACACTAGCCTGCAAACGCAAGCCATCGTCGAGCACGATCTTCAATCCGGTCGAGGGCAATATCTCAGGCAAGATGGCGGCATCCACTCCGAACAAGTCGCACAACTCAGCAGACCATCGCAAGCCATGCACATCCATCAACAGGGTACGCGCCGCCATCGAAGCGTCGGTGACATGATGCCGGCCACCCGTCCAGCGCCATATAAGAAAGGTATCCAGCGTACCCAGCATCCATTCCCCGCTAGCCAGACGTATCCGCCATTGCGGATGCTCTCCGAGTAACACACTCAGCTTGGGTGCCAGGTAATAGGGCGTGAGCGACAGGCCAGTGAGCGCCCGTATTCTTCCTTCCTTTTCGCGCAATGCTTCGCAACTTGCCATGCCCCGGTCGTCTTGCCAGGAGATAAGCGAGGTGATGGGGCGACCACTGGCACGCTCCCATATGACGAAGGAAGATCGCTGACTACATAGCCCGAGTGGCGGTCGTTCATCCGTCCGCGCGAGACATTCGGCAAGCACCGCATCCGCAGCTTCCGCATAGGCAGCAGCATCGCTCTCATAACGCCCCGCTTTGGCCGTCACCGGCGGTGCATGACTCACCACCACCCCGCTCAGTTCGCCCTCCGCAGACACCAGCCCTGCCTTGATGCTGGTCGTGCCCAGATCAAGTGCGACAGAGACAATCATATGAGACAGGCATTCATTTCATCTGCGACTCGTTGAGCATCCCAGCCGAATTCTGGCGCCAGCAGCTCGGCGAGATGTCGCAGCCGAGCTGCATCCAACTGAGTCAGGATCAGCAAGGGCATACGCCGTCGCAACAGATCGACAAGATGAACTGCCATCTCGTCGCGCGCACACAACAACAGATCCGCATAGATCAGAGGGACTTCCGGAACGATACGTGCAGCATATTGAGGAGCCTCTTTAACGATAGCGAACACGTCGGTGATGCGCGCGCCATGTCGACGCATCAGCCACCGACCACTCTCATCATCAATGCCAAGCCCATGAGACAACACGCTCGATTCAGACACCCACTCTGCAAAATTCCGATTCGGCGCCCACGGCAGACTCCCTTTGCTGGCGCATGCAGTGGCGACACCAAGCTTTGCGCACACAGCATCAACGATCACCGCCGCATCTTCGCGCGCCGAGGTGAGCTTGCCGCCGATAGCGTGATGCAACCCGTTCGCAGTCGTCTTCAACTCCCAGTCCCGGCTGACGGCAGATGGATTCGCATCATCGCTCTGCTTCATCACACGCACACCGGCATAGCTGCCGATCACATCCGCACGACTCCATGCCTGCATGAGATAGTCATTGGCCGCTTCAAGCAGATAATCGATGTCTGCTTCCTCGACTTGCACCTGATCGGCCGCGCCGCGATAGTCTGTATCGGTCGTGCCCAGCAGCGTACGGCCATACCAAGGGATGATGAAGAACACACGACCGTCTTTTTTCGACGTAAGCAAAACCGCCTCCCGCGTGGGCAGTGCAGGCAACACCAGATGCACACCCTTGCTCAAACGACACCATGCTTGCCCCTGCTCGCTCAACATCGCCCATCGCCCCGAGGTACTCACGCATTGTCTGGCGCGCACTTTCAGTGCGCTTCCAGTCAACATATCCCGAACATCGGCGCCACACACCTTGCCGCCTTCCTCATGCCAATCGACCAGCTTCGCGTAGTTGAGGCATACCGCGCCGCTCTCCATCGCGCCTGCCACCAATTCCAGCACCAAACGCGCATCGTCAGTCTGCGCATCGCCGTAAGTGAATCCGCCGTGCAGCCCGGCGTCATTCAAAAAAGGAAAACGGGATGAGAATCCCTGCTTGAAGAAATGGCGATGCCGCATAAGCTCGCCGGGAAAGCCGGCCAGCGCGTCATACAGCATCAACCCCGCTTTCAGCAGCAGCGTGCCGTTGCGGCTGTCCGCATACACCGGCACACCGAAACGCAAGGGCCATACCCGGTGCGGCGCAATATCGAGCAACAGTTGCCGCTCCTTCAGCGCCTTGCGCACCAATTTGAAATCGTAAGTCTCCAGATAGCGCAGGCCGCCATGGATAAGCTTGCTGGAAGCGGACGATGTCGCGCCCGCCCAATCGCCCTGCTCGACCAGCGCCACCTTGAGTCCGCGCAAGGCGGCATCGCAAGCCGTCCATGCGCCGTAGATACCGCCGCCACAGACGAGCAGATCGAACTCACCTTGCAGGGCAGCAAAATCGCGTTTCATGCGTCCCTCATCCGCAACGCCTTCTCCGGCAAGTCACTGATCAGGATATCCACCCCGAGGAGCAAGGCACGCCCGATCTCTGCATCGGTATCGCAGGTATAAACAGCGATGGACTTACCCCGCTCGCGCAGCAGCCCGACCATATCGACATCCAGCGTGGATATCTCGACACATAGTCCATGCAGGAACGGATGCAAGTCCAGCGCGCTGCGCGCATCCTTCACCGTATGCTCCGGCTCCAGATTGAGCACCAACGGGAAGTCTGGCGCGATGCCATGTGCATAGGCAAGACTGTTCATATTGAAAGAAGAGACCAGCACGCCATCGCCCGCGCTCCCGGCCAGTGCCAGCGTCTGTCGCACTTTCATCTCTTGCCGGGCGACTTCTTCCCAACTGCGGTTCTTGATCTCCAGCAACAAGCCGCAACGCGCGCGGTAGGCGTCGACGAATGTCTGCAGGCTCATCACACCTTCCGGTTCCGCGCCCGGAAAGTGCGCGGCGAAATCCATCTCCTGCAGCTGCTGAAAGTCGTAGTCATCGATACGTTTGTCAGGCAAGCCGAGCTTCTTCAGATCACGGTCATGCCACAGCACCGCAACCTCATCGCGACTCAACTGCACATCGGTCTCGATCCCGTCAATCGGATAGCGTAACGCTTGCTCGAAAGCCGTACGCGTATTTTCTGCCGCCTCGCGATTGGCTCCACGGTGCGCGTAGATCAAGGTCTTGCTCATGGCAGTCTTTCAATGAAGTTGCGCATGGCGGCCTCCATCGCCGCGTATTGCGGGTTGTACATGAGCCGCCGCAACAATCCATATTTCAGATTCTGCGGCGTCACCTCGCCCAACCACGCGACCTGGGATGACCGGCATGCAGAATAATGCTCGTCATCCTGAGCGAAATAATGCAGACAGTTCGCGTACTCGCCCGACTCACCGTAATGCGCATCGTCAGGAGACATGACGACGGCGGTATGCGCACTGGATAGGATACGTTTTTCTGGCAGCGCGCTCTTCACCCATTCCACATCCGCCTGTTGCGGATCGACAGCGGCGTGCCACAACATCTTTCGCAAGGCATGCTTCACTCGGCGCAGGAAGTTAAGCGTGGCGGCTGAAACCACCGTGGCATCGTCGGCACTGGCCACCACGAATACCGGAATCTGCAATTCTCCCTGCGGCAGAGCTTGGGTCAGTCGCCACATCTGCGTCACCGCATTCATGCAGAACGATTCATATTTGTAGATATCCTGATCCGGCATCACGGCCAACCATGAGCGGCGCGGCAACAACCAACCATAGAACCGGCTCAAGCTCGCCCAGCGGGCGCGGCGGGGTATCTCGAACGCGGGGGAATACATGAATAGACCGCGCACACGCTTGTCCTTGTCCGCCTGATACAGACTCAATGCAGCCCCCGCCGAGAAACCCGCCAGATAGACCTCGTCCACTTCCTCTGCCAGACACTGCACACCATAAGCCACCGTCTCCGCCCAATCCTCCCAGCGCACATCGAGCAGATCGCCGGGCTGCGTACCATGTCCCGGCAGCAACACCGCCATCACGCGGAATCCGTTACGCTGAAAGAACGCAGCCAAGTGGCGCATGTGATAGGGCGAATCACTCAGGCCATGGGTGAGCAACACACCGCGTCGGGTTGGCTTCCCGACTCCTTTCTGAAAGTCGCCTGAGGGCTGCAATGCAAATGGCGCATTACCGGCCACGATCTTTTCAATATCCGGCTTGCCTGCATGTACCCGTCGCAACATCGCCTCGGCCTGCTGGATATATTCACTGAAAGACAGCCCCTTTCCGGCGAAACGGGTATTCAGTCCGGAAGGATGATGGCGAGTCTGCAACGGGATGTTCATACGGGCATTGTACCTGCCGCGCGCTGGCATCAACTCACCTTGCAGGCGTATCATGCGCCACCGTTTTCGCAGCCCATGCCATGTCCTGGTTCCTTACCAATCTCGTCAGCGCCTTCCTGCTGCCGCCACTCAACCTTCTGGTCGTAGCAGGCATCGGCTTGTACCTTTGGCACAAACGCCCCCGCGCGGCGCGCATTCTGGTCTCTGTATCCGTTGCCGGCATTTGGTTGCTGTCCACCCCATTCGTGGCCGACAGCCTGCTGCAAAGCATAGAAGGCAAGCCAGCCGATCTCAGCAAGGAGCCCGCGGATGCCATCATCGTCCTGAGCGGCGGCCAGCATTTCAACGCACCGGAATATGGCGGCAACACCGTCAGCAAGGAGACGCTGGAACGCGTGCGCTACGCAGCCATGCTGTATCGCCAGACCGGCAAGCCGGTTTTGGTCAGCGGCGGGAACCCCCAAGGCATCGGTGCCGAAGCGCCGTTGATGAAGCAAGTGCTGGAGCAGGAATACTACGTGCCGGTGCGTTGGGTTGAAGACAGCTCGGACAATACGCTGGAGAACGCGCGCCACAGCCACGACCTGCTAGCACGAGAGGGGATGACACGCATCTATCTCGTGACGCATGCTTGGCATATGCCACGCGCTGTTCAGGTCTTCGAGCACGCCGGCTTCGAAGTCATACCCGCTGCCACCGCCTTCACCACGCGCCACAAGACCGACCTACTGAGTTTCATTCCCAATGCCGCAGCACTGCTGGGAAGTTACCGGTTCATGCATGAAGTCGTCGGCATGCTCTGGTATCGGCTAAAATCCTGACGCAACCAACTTACGAGGTGACCACATGAAGGCACGCATCAAATGGGTGGAAGAGGTTTCGTTCCTGGGCGAGACGGAGAGCGGACACGCTGTATTGATGGATGGCCCGCCTGCAGGCGGCGGCAGGAACCTCGGCCCGCGCCCGATGGAGATGCTGTTGATCGGCGCCGGCGCTTGCACCGCCTATGATGTAGTGCACATCCTCAAGAAAGCGCGCCAACCCATCACCGATTGCGTGGTGGATATCCAGTCAGAACGCGCAGAGACCGACCCCAAAGTGTTCACCCAGATCCACATGCACTTCATCGTGACGGGCAAAGGCTTGAAACACGAACAAGTAGAAAGGGCGATCAAGCTGTCGGCCGATAAATACTGCTCGGCCTCCATCATGCTGGGCAAAACAGCCGACATCACTCACGATTTCGAGATACAAGAGGGATAAGCGCCCTCTCACAAAGAACGATAAGACTCAGACCCAATAGACGGTCTTGGTCATCACCTTAGACATGCCGCGCATCGCCAGCTTCACCGGCAACGGCAACTCCGCCGCCCCCAGTTCCACCGCCATGTCGGCATGCCCTACCTCGTCCGTGTACATCTGCTGCGCTACGGCGCGACTTTTGGCATCCTGTGGCGGCAAGCCATCCAGATGGCTCTGCAGGTGCGCCCCGACCTGACGCTCGGTCTCGGCCAGGAACCCCAGATTCCACTTATCGCCCAACGCACCAGCGACTGCGCCGATCGCCAAAGAACCGGTGTACCACAGCGGATTGAGCAGACTCAGACGGCCGCCCAACTCATGTACGCGATGCGAGGTCCAGGCCAGATGCTCGGTCTCCTCCCATGCCGCATCATTGAGTTTCTCCTGCACCACCGGATCGCGCGCGGTCAACGCCTGCCCTTGATATAAAGCTTGCGCACATATCTCACCGGTATGGTTGATGCGCATCAAAGCCGCAGCATGCTTCTTTTCAGCCTCGCTCATCGTCGCATCAGGGATGTTCGCATCGGGATAAGGACGTGCAGTTGGCGCCTTGGCGAACAGCGTACGCAAGCCCTTGTCGAATTCAACGATCAAAGTATCCAGATTCAGCATGTCGATCTCCTGCTTTATAAATATGGCGCAAGGGTACTGGATTCCAGACCTCGCGGGAATGCCCAATGAAAAACGGGCCTCCGAAGAGGCCCGTTCTCATCCAAATCAGAGGGTAAGGCTGATTTAGAACTTCTTGCGCAGACCAACTGCAACCAGATTGGAGCTGCCGCCAGCTGTCAAGTTAGCAGTCAATGCACTGTTCACTACGCTGTAGCTAGAAGTGCCGCTGTCTTGGCTCACGCGGGAGTAAGCAGCATATGCAGTGACTGTCTTGGACAGGTTATGCAAATAGCCGACCGTCATGCCGGAGCCGTTGCGGCTAGAAGTAGCCATTTTGGTTCCTGCCATACTGGCCACCACTGCGCCCGCGCCGACAGGAGCTACTGCGCCGAAGCTGTATGCCTTGCTTGCGCTACCGCCATTAGGTGTCATGGACTGATAAGTACCAAACAATTTGGCCGCGCCCAGATCGAAGGAGCCGCCGAAAGCCACTTCCGTCAATGCGCTGTTTCCAGCAGTAGTAACAGAAGTGTACACACCGCCAACAGCCAGCGGACCTTGCTCATAATTCACTGAAGCCAGGAACGCTGTAGATTTTGTATCAGCTGTAGCAGTGACATTGCCCAGACCAGCCAGAGCAGTCGAATAGTTCACTGCCACAGTAACGGCTTCGGCGAACTTGGGAGAAATGTACGCCACTGCACGCTGTGCGCGTGAAGCGTTCGCTGCGGTACCAGTATAGAAACCGCCGCCTTTAGTCATGTTTTGCAGTGGAGAGACTGCAGAGCCGGCTGTCGGATCAAACTTAACTTGCAAATCGTAGCCTGTAGTTTGCAAGTAGCCTGTTGCGACCGTACCGAAATCACCAGCCACGGCCAGCATCTTCTTGCGTGCAGTCAAGGTGCTGCCAGTGTCTTGTGTGTCGATGCCATACTCGACAGCCCCAATCGCGGTCCAACCATTATCGAGACCTTCCGTAGCAGTCACGCTCAAACGAGAAGTAGACAGGCCACCGGAATAAGCGATCATGTCACTCTTTTGACCCGAGCCAGAATGGCTGATGATTGCGGCATCAATAATCCCGTTGGCAGTTACGTCGGCGAAAGCAGGAGCGGAGAAAGCGGCAGCAACAGCCAGTGCGATGATTTTCTTTTGCATGTGAAACTCCTCTAGTTATAAGTTGGTTTGCCATGAAGACGATTGTTGGTTTGCCTCATTCGTCTCGCAACGCACCGTACTATCGGCACCTTACGGGACGCTTACGACGTCACAATTCTGCAACACCGCCTAAGACTCCTAACAATCAAGCCCCTACAGCGAGCTCGGAGCGGATTCTGCCCTAACATTTACTACGCAAATTGACCTGCATCAAAATTCACATATTCTGTTGCCAAATTGCAACAAACACTTTCATGACAGGCCGACAACCACAGGGAAATAAGGGCAAAACACACCAAAGTGATACCCGAGCGGGGGATTGCAGCGCAAGCGGCGGGGTGATTACCGCCGAACACTGCTCCGTCACCGCAAGCACTACTTAAGAAGAAAAAGTGCGGGCCAGCTCTGCCCCCGGATCGGCGGCACGCATGAATGCTTCGCCGACCAAGAAGGTATGCACTTGATGTTCGCGCATAAGATTGACGTCCTGTGCGGTGAAGATACCGCTCTCGGTAACGACGATCCGGTCTGTCGGTATCTGCTCAAGCAGATCCAATGTGGTTTGCAGGCTCACTTCAAAAGTCCGCAGGTTGCGATTGTTGATGCCGATCAGCGGGGTCTTCAATTGCAATGCGATCTCCAGCTCCTTGCTGTCATGCACTTCGACCAGCACCGCCATGCCCAGTTGCTGTGCCAGCTTCTCAAAAGACTGCATCTGCTTGAGCGACAAGGCGGCAGCGATCAACAGGATCGCATCCGCCCCCATCGCGCGCGCCTGATATATCTGATATTCGCTCACCATGAAATCCTTGCGCAGCACGGGCAATTCGCATGCTGCACGAGCCTGCTTCAGATATTCGACGCTGCCCCGGAAGAACTGCTCATCGGTCAACACCGACAGACAGGCCGCACCGTGCTGCGCGTAACTCTGCGCGATCTCGGCCGGCTGGAAATCCTCCCGGATCACACCTTTGCTGGGGCTGGCTTTCTTGATTTCGGCGATCACCGCCGGCTGGCCGGCAGCGATCTTGCTGCGAATGGCCGCCACGAAATCACGAGCCGGAAGCGCATGCTGTGCCTCGCTGCGGATCACGGGCAAAGGCTTGGCCGAAAGTGCGGCGGCGACTTCCTGTGCTTTGACTGCGAGTATCTTGTTGAGGATGTCGGACATGCTGGATTCTCTTGAATAAGGCGCGCATTCTAACGCATGCGCAATGCTAAAATGCGCGCCACTGATATCCAGACACGCACCATGAACGACATCAAGGAATATATGAAAGGCGTCGGGCAGCAGGCCCGCGCCGCATCACGCGCAATGGCGATGGCGGATACCAACGCCAAGAACCATGCGCTGGAGAACATCGCCACGGCCATCCTGCTCAACAGCGCCAAGCTGATCGCTGAGAACGCCAAGGATGTCGCCGCCGCAAAGCAGAACGGACTCGACGACGCCTCCATCGACCGCCTCACTTTGACCGAAAAAACCGTCAAGAGCATGGCCGAAGGCTTGCGCCAGATCGCCGCGTTGCCCGACCCCATCGGCGAGATCTCAGACATGAAATACCGCCCATCCGGCATCCAGGTCGGCAAGATGCGCGTGCCGCTGGGCGTCATCGGCATCATCTACGAATCGCGTCCGAACGTGACGGCGGATGCGGCGGGCCTGTGCCTGAAGTCGGGCAACGCCTGCATCCTGCGCGGCGGCTCCGAGGCCATCCATTCCAATCAGGCCATCGCAGCCTGCGTGCATCAAGGCCTGCGTGAAGCGGGTTTGCCGGAAACGGCGGTACAGGTGGTGAACACCACCGACCGCGCCGCCGTGGGTGAACTCATCACCATGAAGGAATATGTGGACGTGATCGTGCCGCGCGGCGGCAAGAGCCTGATCGCGCGCATCTCGGAAGACGCCAAGGTGCCCGTCATCAAACATCTGGATGGCATCTGCCATGTGTATATCGATGACGAAGCCGATCTCGCAAAGGCGATCCGCATCGCCGATAACGCCAAGACACACCGTTACGGCGTGTGCAACGCGATGGAGACCTTGCTGGTGAACGCCAGCGTGGCGGCACAAGTATTGCCGGAGCTGTGCGGCATCTACCTCAAGAAAGGCGTCGAACTGCGCGGCGACGATGCGGCGCGCAAGATCGTCGCACAGATGAAGGTTGCCACCGAAGAGGATTGGCACACCGAATATCTCGCGCCTATCCTGAGCGTGCGCGTGGTGGCGAACGTAGACGAGGCCATCGAACACATCAATACTTACAGCTCGCAGCACACCGACAGCATCGTTACCGAAAACTACAGCAAGGCGATGCGTTTCCTGCGCGAGGTCGATTCGGCCAGCGTGATGGTGAACGCCTCCACACGATTCGCCGACGGTTTCGAATACGGCCTGGGCGCGGAGATCGGCATCTCCACCGACAAGATCCATGCGCGCGGCCCGGTCGGACTGGAAGGGCTTACGTCACAAAAATACATCGTGCTCGGCAACGGGCAGATCCGCATCTGACAAGAAAGAGAAAAATCATGAGCACAATCGAAATCAAAGTACCGGACATCGGCGGATTCAAAGGCGTGGCTGTCATCGAGATCGCAGTCAAAGCTGGCGAGACTGTCGAAGCCGAACAATCGCTGATCACGCTGGAGACTGACAAAGCCACTATGGATGTGCCGTCACCCGCCGCTGGCGTAGTGAAGGAGCTGAGGGTCAAACTTGGCGACAAGGTCAGCGAAGGCTCTGTGATCCTGCTACTGGAAAGCAGCGCTGCCGCGCCGGCACCGGCAAAAGCAGCACCAGCCCCTCAAGCCGCCACACCTGTCGCTGCACCACAAGTTGCTCCGACACCTGCGGCGGCTGTCGCCAAAGGCGACATCCACGCTGAAGTCGTGGTGCTCGGTGCCGGTCCCGGCGGCTACACCGCCGCTTTCCGCGCCGCCGACCTCGGCAAGCAAGTGGTGCTGATCGAGAAACATGCCTCGCTCGGCGGTGTATGTCTGAACGTCGGCTGCATCCCGTCCAAGGCGCTGCTGCATGTCGCCAAGGTAATCAACGAAGCTGAGGAAGTCAGCCACCACGGCGTGACTTTCGGCAAGCCGAAGATCGACATCGACCAGATCCGCACATGGAAAGAAAGCGTGATCGGCAAGCTCACCGGCGGCCTCGCCGGTTTGGCCAAGCAGCGCAAGGTGCAAGTGGTACGCGGTATCGCCAAGTTCACTTCGCCCAACTCCATCGCCGTGCAAACCGAGGAAGGCGAGAAGATCGTCACCTTCGACAACGCCATCGTCGCGGCAGGTTCCAGCGTGGCGCGCATCCCCGGCTTCCCCTACGACGACGAACGCATCATCGACTCCACCGGCGCACTCGCGCTGAAGGATGTACCCAAACGCATGCTGGTGATCGGCGGCGGCATCATCGGCCTGGAGATGGCGACCGTGTATGAAGCACTGGGCGCGAAGATATCGGTGGTCGAATTGATGGATCAAATCATGCCCGGCGCTGACAAGGACATGATCAAGCCGTTGCACACACGCATCGCCAAGCGCTACGAAGCCATCATGCTGAAGACCAAAGTGACCAAGATCGAGGCAGAGAAGAAAGGCCTGAAGGTCACCTTCGAAGGCGAACAGGCACCCGCCGAGCCGCAGTTGTATGACAAGGTGCTGATGGCCGTGGGCCGCCGTCCGAATGGACGCGAGATCAACGCCGAAGCGGCAGGGCTCGTCGTCAACGAGCGCGGCTTCATCCCGGTGGACAAGCAGATGCGCACCAACGTGCCGCACATCTTCGCCATCGGCGACATCGTGGGCGACCCGATGCTGGCGCACAAGGCGGTGCATGAAGGCAAAGTGGCGGCGGAGAACATCGCCGGACATAAAGCCTTCTTCGAACCGCTCACCATCCCGTCCGTTGCCTACACCGATCCGGAGATCGCCTGGATGGGCCTGACCGAAACACAGGCCAAGGCGCAGGGCGTCGAATACGAGAAGGCATCCTTCCCGTGGGCCGCTTCCGGCCGCGCGCTGTCCATCGCGCGCGAAGAGGGTTCGACCAAGGTATTGCTCGACCCCAAGACCCGCCGCATCCTCGGCATGGGCATCGTCGGCGTCAACGCGGGCGAGCTGATCGCCGAAGGGGTACTGGCACTGGAGATGGGCGCGGACATGGAAGACATCGGTCTCACCATCCATCCGCACCCGACCCTGTCGGAAACCTTGTGCTTCGCCGCCGAAATGGCGGAAGGCACGATCACCGACCTGTTGCCGCCAAGAAAGAAATGATCGTACGCGCCCTGCTGCTCGGCATGCTCACACTTGGCATGCCGGCCGCAGCGTTCAATCTGGATGATCTTAAGTCCAAGCTGGACGGACTGAAGCAATCCAACTCAGCACCGTCCACTTCCCAGCCAACCGGACTGGATGCCTACTCGCCACAGCAGCAGGCCGAGAGTCTCAAACAAGCGCTCACCCAAGGGGCGGAATCCGCCGTCAAGGATCTGGCGCGCGTGGACGGCTATCTGGGCAATCCAAAAGTGCGCATCCCGCTACCGGAGAATCTGCAGAAGGCAGACAGCGCCCTGCGCAAGGTCGGCATGGGCAAGTATGCAGATGAGTTCGTCACCTCGATGAACCGCGCTGCCGAGGCCGCCGTACCGGAAGCCAGGGCGCTGTTGGTCGCAGCAGTGAAGAACATGACCGTGAACGATGCCAGGAACATCCTGCTCGGCGACGACGATGCGGCTACGCAATACTTCCGCCGCAACACCGAAACCGCGCTGGGTACCCGATTCAAACCTGTCGTGGCGGACTCCATGCAAAAGGTCCGTCTTGCCCGGACTTACGACCGGTTTGCGGGACAGGGCATCAAGCTCGGACTGGTCAAGGAAAAGGATGCGCACCTTGACGACTACATCACCCACAAAGCGTTGGACGGACTCTATCTGCTCATCGCGGAACAAGAAAAAGAGATTCGCGCCCATCCACTGCAAGCCACCGGCGATCTGGCCAAAAAGATATTCTCCGCCCTGCGTCCGTGATGACCACAACCAGACTGCATCTGGCGAACAACGACCTTTCAATCAACGGTTCGCCTGCGTGATCTGCCTCGCCAAATAGATGGATACGCTCGCCACCTACCTTTCCAGTGACATCAGCCTGTGGGGCCTGTTCATCTCCAGCCTGCTGGCCGCAACCTTGCTGCTCGGCGGTTCCGAAGCGGTACTGTTCGGCATCCTGAAACTGCACCCGGAGCTGTTCTGGCCCGCCCTTCTGGTCGGCACGCTGGGCAACACGATAGGCGGCATGATCTCGTTCGGCATGGGCTGGCTGTTGCCGCAGACACAGCAACTCAAGCACGTAGAAAAAGTAAGAGCTCACGGCACGCCCGCATTGCTGCTCGCATGGGTGCCGTTGATCGGCGATGCGTTGTGTGTGGCTGCAGGTTGGTTGCGACTGAATCCCTGGCACGCAGCGCTATTCATGCTGCTGGGGAAATTCGCGCGTTATCTGGTGATCGCGTTGACCGCTTGAGTCACTATTTTAGCTTGCGCTCTATAGAAGCCTGAGTCGACAACACGATGTCATGCAGCGGGCCGCCCAACTCTGCCGCGCGCTGCACGAACACCAGCGCCTCCTCATCGTGCCCCATATCTGAAAGTGTCTGCGCCAGATTGTTCAGCGCAGCGACCGAATCCGGATGCGCCGTAACAGCCGCCCTGAACTCGGCCTCGGCCTCATCCATGCGCTTCATCAAATAGGCGATATTTCCCAGTCCGATACTGACACCCAGACTATCCGGCCAGCGCTTCTTGGCAGAAAGATAGGCCAGACGAGAGGCGGGCAGTTGCCCAACCTTGCCGAATGCATTCACTGCAGCAACGTAACGAGATTCCGTTGCAGTATAGGGCACCTTCTCCGGCGGCATAGCGACCATCGCCCAGTGCGCACTGCGCGCCCAGGTGTTTTCGAATGCAACAAGCGATATGCGCTGATCACGCTCGCGCCCGGAACGCAGAATAACTTCCTTCTTATTCAGGTCGTAACCGATGACCACCGCGTAATGCCAGACCGGATACCAATCCAGCGCAAGGTTCTGCAACACCACCACCGGCGTGCCGCGCGCGACCTCTTCCAACACCTCGCCCAGCACCGGCGACATCTGATATGCCACCAGACCGTGACGCCGCGTCGCACCCATCATCTCGACTTGCAATGAACCTTCACGCCCCGGCAGATAGACCTCCGGTTTGAGCACTTCCGGATCGACCGCCAAACCTGCATGTTTCATGACCATCGCCAGTGCAGCTGGTCCGCACTGGTAATCTTCCTGTGCAAAGAAGGGCACTTCGGATAACTCGATCTGACGCGGCAATGCCGCAGCCATATCTTCGGACAAAGCTGCCGGAGGCGGCAGTGTCCTGCACCCCCCCAGCATTAGAAGGAATATGCCAGCCATCAGGCTGGCATAAGCTCTGGACATCGCTGATCAGCGTACCGAGCGTGTGAACGGGAATATCTTGGTGAAGCCGAGGATGTCGGTCACCAGCAGTATGATAAAGATGAATACTGCCGTACCAAGGATGTCACCACCTGCCGGCAACTGGTCCAGCTTGCCTGCGATCTGCATCGCTTCATCGTCGGTCAGCGCATCGACGCGTGCCTGAGCCTGCTCGGTCGTGACGCCGCGCACTTCCAGTTGGGCACGTACATCCTCTCGATTCACCAACGCCATGATCTTGGCTCGGCCCTGTTCGGCCAATGCATGATCGACCACCACATCGGTCTCCACCATCGCGGCATTCGCTGTCAACGGCATCGCCATGCACGTCATGAGCACGATCATCACACGGCTGGTCCAACGCATGAAACTGGAATCTTGCATCGTCATCTTGAATCCTCCTTACAGGTTGAAGAACGGCATCTACTAAAATGGTCGCGACAAAGCTGAAGTTGCCGCGGAGCCATACTATCAGGCGCTCATCCGCTTCCGCAATGACTAACTTGAGCCGGTCAATCCGCGTAGCCGATATCGCGCAAAGCTTCAAAGATCTTAGTGGCAAGCACTGCATGTCCGTCCGCGTTCGGATGGATCTGGTCGCCCTTGAGCAAAGGATCGGACAGCACCTCGGCGATGGCATCCTCGATCAGCGGCACCTGATGTGAGCCCGCCACCCGGCCATAGAATTCAGGCGCGGAGAGATTGCGCAACACGGCGCCGGCAAGACTGGGTTGCGGCGTCGCCACCATCACCACCTGCGCCCCTTCCGCCCTGCTCTTCACCACCAGGTGCGCCAGATTCTCTTCCAGTTGTTGCACCGGCAAGCGGCGCAGCATGTCGTTACCGCCCAATGTCAGCAATACCAACGCGGGCCTGTGTTCTTCGAGCAACGCTGGAAGTCGCTTTAGCGCATCGCCACTGGTGTTGCCGTTCACGCCGCCGTTGATCACCTGCCAGCCGGTACGCTGCGCCAGCAAGGCGGGCCAGGCTTGCTCCGGCGTCACGCCTGCCCCTGCGGTGAGGCTGTCGCCCAAGGCCAACACCACGCTGCCGGACGGCAATGCGGGAAGCTTCTCCGCCTCGCCGCAAGCAGACAGCGTCAACACCAGCGCAAGCAACAGCCAGCGCATCAATGTGTCCCCTTAAGCATCGCCACACCCCACGCCACACCGAAGCCATTCACCTCGCTCGCGACGATGCCCAAGCCGCCTTCGCAACGACTGGACGACAAGTCCACATGCAGCCAGGGCGTGTCGTGCTCGACAAAGCGTTTAAGGAAGCGTGTAGCAAGGATGTGATCGGCGTCGCCGGTCAACGTGCATTGCTTGATATCGGCCACCTTGGAATCAAGTTCCGCTTCGTAGTCTTCATCCTGCGGGAAGGCGCACAGGCGCTCGCCGCTCTGCTTGCCGGTGTTCACCGCGCGCTGCGCCAATTCGTCGCTGCTGGCGAACACGCCGGAATAGCGCGCGCCGAGTGCCGCCGCCATGCTGCCGGTGAGCGTCGCAAAATCGATCATCAGGTCGGGCTTGGCGCGCGAAGCCAGCGTCAAGGTATCGGCCAGCACCATGCGGCCCTCGGCGTCGGTGTGGATGATCTCGATATGCGTGCCATTCAGCGCCTTGACGATGTCGTTCTGCTTGTATGCCTTGGGGCTGATATGGTTCTGCGCGATCGCCAGCCAGCAGTCGATATTCACCGCCAGCTTCTGTTCGCTCACCGCAAGCAGGATGCCGAGCGACACGGCCGAACCATTCATGTCCTCGTGCATGTTGTGCATGTAGCGCGACGGCTTCAGGTTGTGGCCGCCGGTATCGAAGCAGATGCCCTTGCCCACCAGCGCCACGGTCTGTTTCGCCTTCGGATGCTTGTAAGTCAGATGCACGATGGCCGCATCTTCCGGGTCGCTCCCCTGCGCCACCGCGACGAATGCCCCCGCCCCCAGTTTGCGCAACTTGGGCATGGTGAACTCTTCATGCTTCCAGCCCTTCTCATGCGCCAGCTTCTTCACCCGCTGTCGATACAGTCCCGGCGTCAATTCGTTCGGGGCAGTTATCGTCAGCTCACGACTCAACAGGTTCCCGTTCGCCTGTGCTCGCAAGGCTTCGAACGGTTTCCTGTCCACCTCACCGACCAAGGTGATCTTCTGCAAAGGCTTGCGCTCATCCTTCTTCTTGCGCATCGGCAGCAAGGCGCTATTCACCCATGCGCCGTACACTGCCAATTCGGCAGCACGTTGCGCGGTCGCGCCGGACACATGGATCGCCAGCGCCTTCGGCTGCTCGTCCAGCAGCAACTGCAAAGCCTTGCGCACCAGTACCTGCTGCGCGAACGCGTCTTTCTCCACATCCAGCATCGCCCACGCCACCAGCGTGCCGTCCACCGCGTTCGCCGCCACCGGCGATTTCGCCAGCTCCTCCGCCTTCATGTCGCGGCGCTTGAGCACTGCGGCGAGCAGATCGCCGTGCGGCGCGTCTTTGGGCAGGCTCTTGTTCTTGGGTAGCAGCACCAGCAAGTGAGTAGTGGCGGGCAGAGTCTTGGATAGGGTCAGTTGTGCTAGCATTGCGGCCTCGAATTTAGTCAATGAACGCCGCGATTATACGGGCTACCCCATGCGCCAATACCTCGACTTGATGCAACACGTGCTGGACCACGGCACCACCAAATCCGACCGCACCGGCACCGGCACCACCAGCGTGTTCGGCTACCAGATGCGCTTCGACCTCTCGCAGGGCTTTCCGCTGGTCACCACCAAGAAGTGCCACCTGAAATCCATCGTGCATGAGTTGCTGTGGTTCCTGCAGGGCAGCACCAACACCAAGTACCTCAAGGACAACGGCGTCAGCATCTGGGACGAGTGGGCGGACGAGAACGGCAACCTCGGCCCGGTGTATGGCAAACAGTGGCGCTCGTGGGAGGCTGTCGATGGCCGCGTGATCGACCAGATCAAGATCGCCGTCGATCAGCTCAAGAACAATCCCGATTCGCGCCGCATCATCGTCTCGGCCTGGAACGTCGGCGAGCTGGACAAGATGGCGCTCGCGCCTTGCCATGCCTTTTTCCAGTTCTATGTTGCGGACGGCAATCTCTCTTGCCAGTTGTACCAGCGCAGCGCCGACATCTTCCTCGGCGTGCCGTTCAACATCGCCTCGTATGCATTGTTGACCATGATGATGGCGCAAGTGTGCGGCCTGAAGTACGGCGATTTCGTGCATACCTTCGGCGATGCGCACCTTTATTCCAACCACATGGAACAGACCGCGCTGCAACTGTCGCGTGAGCCGCGTGCGCTGCCGACCATGAAGATCAACCCGGAGGTGAAAGACATCTTCGGCTTCAAGTTCGAGGACTTCACTTTAGAGGGATACGACCCTCACCCTGCAATCAAGGCCCCCGTCGCTGTATGAGCGTTTCCCTGATCGTCGCCATGGCGCAGAACCGCACCATCGGCGTGAACAACACGCTGCCATGGCGCTGCCCGGAAGATCTCAAGCATTTCAAGGCGCTGACCATGGGGCATCACATGATCATGGGGCGCAAGACCTTCGATTCCATCGGCAAGCCCTTGCCGGGGCGCACCACGGTGATCGTCACACGCAATGACGCGCTGAAAGTGGAAGGCTGTCTCATCGCGCACTCGCTGCCGGATGCGATCAAGCTGAGTACAAACGATGATGAGGTCTTCATCGTCGGCGGTGCGGAGATCTACGCACAGGCATTGCCACTGGCGGACACCTTGTACATCACCGAGATCCAGCAGGATGTGGACGGCGATGCGCACTTCCCCGCGTTCAACCGGAACGCATGGCAGGAGACTGCACGCGAGGTGCGCAACCAGACCGAACCGCAGGCACTGCAATACCACTTCATCACTTACCGGCGACGATAGTCGACAAGCTTTTCTTCAACGGCCCGCCTCATGCGGGCTGTTTTGTTTTTGCCCCTAATTTTCAACTATTTACCAGCCTCCCTCTAAAACCACAAAACCCTCTTTGTCGACATAAGTAAAACTTACTTGCCATTAATTGCAGTTTTGGTGCTAGCATTTGCGCACTTTGTCGACAATCTGAGGTCGTCCATGCCATCCAGCCTTACCCAGCAAAGCACTCTGGCCGATCAGGCCACCCATCGCTTGGCGCACAGCATCGTGACCGGTGAACTGGCGCAAGGGCAGAAACTGAACGAAGCCGAACTGGCCGAACGTTACGGCATGGGGCGCGGTCCGCTGCGCGAGGCCTTGCGTCATCTCGAAGGCATGCGGCTGGTGAAACGCACGCCGAATGCCGGTGCGCGCGTGGTGGTGCTGGATCGCAAGATGTTGGCCGACCTGTATGGCGTGCGTGAAGCGCTGGAAGGCATGGCCTGCCGCCTCGCCGCCGCACAGATGAGCGACGACGAGATCGCGCAGTTGGGCGCCCTGCTCGACAAGCACGAAGCGCAGATCGCCAAACAGGGCGGCAAGGTCTACGCGCAGAGCGAGGGCGACCTCGATTTCCATTTCCAGATCGCGCGCGGTAGCCGCAACCACATGCTGATGGACCTGCTGGGCAGCGAGCAATACCAGTTGCTGCGCATGTGCCGCCACCGCACCAGCCGCCTCGCCCAACGCACCCTGCCCGCCCTGCACCAGCACCGCCAGATCGTGGAGGCGCTGGCGAACCGAGACGGCGAACTGGCCGAGATGCTGATGCGCCGCCACATCCACGGCGCGTGGCGCAGCATCAGCGAGATCATTGATAAAGAGGAGCAAGTCGCATGAACAACACCCCCGGCAACAAACTGCGCCAGGCAGTCGCAGACAATCACCCACTGCAAGTCGTCGGCGCGGTCACAGCCTATTGCGCCATCCTCGCGCAGAAGAGCGGCCACAAAGCGTTATACCTTTCCGGCGGCGGCGTGGCAGCTTCTTCACTGGGCATCCCCGATCTGGGTATCACCACTTTGCATGACGTATGCGAAGACGCGCGCCGCATCACCGCTGCCAGTGACCTGCCCTTGCTGGTCGATATCGACACCGGCTGGGGCGGCGCTTTCAACATCGCGCGTGCCACACGCGAAGTAGCGCAGTCCGGCGCGGCCGGTTTCCACATCGAAGACCAGGTGATGCAAAAACGCTGCGGCCACCGTCCGAACAAAGCCATCGTCAGCCAGCAAGAGATGGTGGATCGCGTGAAGGCGGCAGTGGATGCGCGCGTGGATAGCAGCTTCGTCATCATGGCGCGCACCGATGCGCTGGCCGTGGAAGGCATGAGCTCCGCCATCGACCGCGCCCAAGCCTGCGCCGAAGCCGGAGCCGACATGATCTTCCCCGAAGCGATGACCACGCTGGAGCAATACGCCGAGTTCACCAAGACAGTGAAAGTACCGGTGCTAGCCAACATCACCGAGTTCGGCGCGACGCCGCTATTCACCACCGAGCAACTGGCGGGGGTGGGCGTGAAGCTGGTGCTGTATCCGCTATCTGCCTACCGCGCCATGAGTCAGGCGGCTTTGAATGTGTACCAGCACATCCTCGCCGACGGCACGCAGCAGAACGTAGTGGACACCATGCAGACGCGCATGGACCTTTATGACTATCTCGGTTACCACGCCTACGAGCAACAGCTCGACCGCCTGTTCGCCGAGAAGGGTGCAGATTAACTACCAAGCAAGGGAGCAAGTGATGACTGAAGAGACCACCTTACCCAAACCAAAAAAATCCGTCGCACTGTCCGGCACTGTCGCGGGCAACACCGCCGTGTGCACCGTGGGCCGCACCGGCAACGACCTGCACTATCGCGGCTATGACATCCTCGACTTCGCCGAGCAGGCAGAGTTCGAAGAGATCGCCCATCTGCTGATCCACGGCACACTGCCGAACGCTACCGAACTCGCGGCCTACAAGGCCAGACTACGCACACTGCGCGGCCTGCCCCAAGCCGTCAAACAGGCACTCGAAGCACTCCCCCCCGGTGCGCATCCGATGGATGTGATGCGCACCGGGTGCTCGGTGCTGGGTACGCTGGAACAGGAATCCCCGTCACACGATCCAGAACAAACCAAACAGATCCTAGACCGCCTGATGGCGAGCTTCGGTTCCATGCTGGTGTACTGGTATCACTTCAGCCACAACGGCAAACGCATCGAAGTCGAGACCGATGACGATTCCATCGGCGGACACTTCCTGCATCTGCTGCACGGCAAACCAGCCAAGGCATCGTGGGTACGTGCGATGCACACCTCGCTCATCTTGTACGCCGAGCATGAGTTCAACGCATCGACCTTCACCGCACGCGTGATCGCAGGCACCAACTCAGATATCTATTCCTGCATCACCGGTGCCATCGGCGCGCTGCGCGGACCGAAGCATGGCGGCGCGAACGAGGAAGCGTTCCGCATCCAGAGCCGTTACAAGAGTGCAGATGAAGCCGAGGCCGATATCCGCGAACGCGTAGGTCGCAAGGAGATCGTCATCGGCTTCGGCCATCCGGTGTACACCATCTCCGATCCGCGCAACGAAGTGATCAAACGCGTGGCAAAACAACTTTCGGAAGAGAACGGCGACACGCTGATGTTCGACGTCGCCGCGCGACTGGAAACGACCATGTGGGACTTGAAGAAGATGTTCCCCAACCTCGACTGGTTCTCTGCCGTGTCCTACAACCAGATGGGTGTACCGACCGAGATGTTCACACCGCTGTTCGTCATCGCACGCGTCACCGGTTGGGGTGCGCACGTGATGGAACAACGCGCCGACGGCAAGATCATCCGCCCGAGCGCGAACTATGTCGGACCGGAGAATCTGCAATGGGTGCCATTGGCTAACCGCGGCTGAGTAACGCAAAGGACATCATGAACACCGAATACCGCAAGCCATTAGCCGGAACCACGCTGGACTACTTCGACACACAAGCTGCAGTCGAAGCCATCCAGCCCGGCGCCTATGCCAAGCTGCCCTACACTTCCAAGGTGCTGGCAGAACAACTGGTGCGCCGCTGCGAACCGAATGAACTGACTGATGCACTGAAACAGTTGATCGAACGCAAACGAGATCTGGATTTCCCGTGGTATCCGGCGCGCGTGGTGTGCCATGACATCCTCGGCCAGACCGCACTGGTTGATCTCGCCGGTCTGCGTGATGCGATCGCCGATCAGGGCGGTGACCCTGCCTTGGTCAACCCGGTCGTACCGACCCAGTTGATCGTCGACCACTCGCTGGCCGTGGAAGCAGCCGGTTTCGACCCCGATGCGTTCCGCAAGAATCGCGACATCGAAGACCGCCGCAACGAAGACCGCTTCCACTTCATCGAGTGGACCAAGACCGCGTTCAAGAACGTGGACGTGATCCCTGCCGGTAACGGCATCATGCATCAGATCAATCTCGAGAAGATGTCGCCGGTGATCCAGACGCGCGACGGAGTCGCCTTCCCCGACACCTGCGTGGGCACCGACTCGCACACCCCGCACGTCGATGCGCTCGGCGTGATCGCCATCGGTGTCGGTGGTCTGGAAGCCGAGACCGTCATGCTGGGTCTGCCTTCCATGATGCGTCTGCCGGACATCGTCGGCGTGAAGCTGGTCGGCAAGCGTCAACCCGGCATCACCGCCACCGACATCGTGCTGGCGCTAACCGAGTTTCTGCGCAAGGAAAAAGTGGTCGGTGCCTGGGTCGAATTCTTCGGCGCGGGCGCGGACAGTCTCAGCATCGGCGACCGCGCGACCATCTCCAACATGTGCCCGGAGTATGGTGGGACGGCGGCGATGTTCTACATCGACAAACAAACTATCGACTACCTGAAGCTGACCGGACGCGAGCCGGAACAAGTTGCGCTCGTGGAAAACTACGCGAAGACCACCGGGCTGTGGGCAGAGCAGATGATTGCCGCCGAATACGAGCGCGTGCTGGAATTCGATCTGTCCAGCGTGGTGCGCAACATGGCAGGGCCCTCCAATCCGCACCGCCGTCTGCCGACGTCCGCACTGCACGAGCGCGGCATCGCCGACGAAGCGAAGCTGGCAGCTGGCAAGACCGAAGAAGCCAAAGGTCTGATGCCGGATGGCGCAGTCATCATCGCTGCCATCACTTCCTGCACCAACACGTCCAACCCGCGCAACGTGGTTGCCGCTGCACTGCTGGCGAAGAAGGCCAACGCGCTTGGCTTGATCCGCAAGCCCTGGGTCAAGACTTCTTTTGCGCCCGGCTCCAAGGTTGCCGAGTTGTACCTGAAAGAAGCGGGCCTTCTGTCGGAGCTGGAGAAACTGGGCTTTGGCATCGTCGGCTTCGCCTGCACCACCTGTAACGGCATGTCCGGCGCACTCGATCCCAAGATCCAGCAGGAGATCATAGACCGCGACCTGTACGCCACCGCCGTGCTCTCCGGCAACCGCAACTTCGACGGTCGTATCCACCCGTATGCGAAGCAGGCATTCCTGGCTTCCCCCCCGCTGGTAGTCGCCTACGCTATCGCGGGTACGGTGCGCTTCGACATCGAGCAGGATGTACTGGGCACCGACAAATCCGGCAAGCCGGTCACACTGAAAGACATCTGGCCTTCCGACGAGGAGATCGACGCGATCGTTGCCGCTTGCGTGAAGCCGGAACAGTTCAAGCAGGTCTACAACCCGATGTTCGATCTGGGCGTGATCGAAGCGGCGAAGAGTCCCTTGTACGACTGGCGTCTGCAGTCCACCTACATCCGTCGTCCGCCGTATTGGGAAGGCGCACTCGCCGGTGAGCGCACCCTGAAAGGCATGCGTCCGCTCGCCGTCTTGCCGGACAACATCACCACCGACCACTTGTCGCCTTCGAACGCGATCCTGCTCGACTCTGCCGCCGGTGAATATCTGGCGAAGATGGGCCTGCCGGAAGAGGACTTCAACTCCTATGCGACGCACCGCGGCGACCACCTCACCGCACAACGCGCCACCTTCGCCAACCCGCAACTGGTCAACGAGATGGCCGTGATCAACGGTGAGGTGAAGAAAGGTTCCCTCGCCCGCGTCGAGCCGGACGGCAAGGTCATGCGCATGTGGGAAGCCATCGAGACCTACATGGGTCGCAAGCAGAACCTGATCATCATCGCGGGCGCCGACTACGGTCAGGGCTCGTCGCGCGACTGGGCGGCCAAAGGCGTGCGTCTGGCCGGTGTGGAAGCCATCGTTGCGGAAGGTTTCGAGCGCATCCACCGCACCAACCTGGTCGGCATGGGCGTGCTGCCGCTGGAGTTCAAGACGGGCGATACCCGCAAGACTTACGCCATCGACGGTACTGAAACTTTTGACGTGGAAGGCGACATCGCCCCGCGCGCCAACCTGTCTGTAGTGATGCACCGCAAGAATGGCGAGACGGTGCGCATCCCCGTCACCTGCCGTCTGGATACCGCTGCTGAAGTGCGTGTCTACAACGCGGGCGGCGTGCTGCAACGCTTTGCGCAGGATTTCCTCGAAGGAGCCGCATGATGTCCATCGCACCGCAAATAAAAATCCCCGCCACCTACATGCGCGGCGGCACATCGAAAGGCGTGTTCTTCCGTCTGGAAGATTTGCCGCAAGCGGCACAGGTCCCGGGCAAGGCGCGCGACAAATTGTTCCAGCGCGTGATCGGCAGCCCCGACCCCTACGCCGCACAGATCGACGGCATGGGGGGCGCGACCTCCAGTACCAGCAAGTGCGTGATCCTGTCGAAAAGCACTCGCCCCGGTCATGATGTGGATTACCTCTACGGTCAGGTCTCCATCGACAAGGACTTCGTTGACTGGAGCGGCAACTGCGGCAACCTGTCCACGGGTGCGGGCGCTTTCGCGATCCATGCCGGATATATCGATGCCGCTCGTCTGGTGCAAGATGGCGTCTGCACCGTGCGCATCTGGCAGGCCAACATCAGCAAGACCATCATCGCGCATGTACCGGTCAGCAACGGCCAGGTGCAGGAGACCGGCGACTTCGAACTGGACGGCGTGACCTTCCCGGCTGCGGAGATCGTGCTGGATTTCATCGATCCCTCCGATGACAGCGAAGAAGGTGGCAGCCTGTTCCCGACCGGCAATCTGGTAGACCAACTCGATGTCCCCGGTGTCGGCAGCTTCCCAGCCACCATGATCAGCGCCGGCATCCCGACCGTGTTCGTGAGTGCGGTGGATATCGGCTACACCGGCACCGAATTGCGCGAGGCCATCAATACCGATCCGGCAGCACTGGCGCGTTTCGAGAAGATCCGCGTGGCGGGCGCATTGCGCATGGGTTTGATCAATACTCCTGAAGAAGCCGCAACCCGCCAGCACACCCCGAAGGTCGCCTTCGTCGCACCACCGGTCGACCATGTGTCTTCGAGCGGAAAAACGATCAAAGCATCTGAAGTCGATCTGCTGGTGCGCGCGTTATCCATGGGTAAATTGCACCATGCCATGATGGGCACGGCAGCAGTCGCCATCGGCACAGCCGCGGCGATCCCCGGTACGCTGGTGAATCTGGCGGCGGGCGGCGGTGAACGCGATGTGGTGAAGTTCGGCCATCCATCCGGCACATTGCGAGTCGGTGCAGCCGCCAGCAAGAATGGCGGCGAGTGGAAGGTCGAGAAAGTCACCATGAGCCGCAGCGCGCGCGTGCTGATGGAAGGCTGGGTACGTGTTCCGGGAGACAGTTTTTAGATTCGTTTCAACCGAATAACTTTGCTTGCCCGCATGGGCTGCACTATCAGGGAGGAGTCGAAATGAGTTACCAATCAGAGTACGACCGTTCGATGAAGGATCCGGAGGGATTCTGGGGCGACCAGGCCAAGTTGCTGGAGTGGTATAAGTTCCCGCAGCAGATATTGAGCACCGACGCTGACGGCATCGGCCACTGGTTCGCCGACGGCGAGATGAACACCTGCTACATGGCGCTCGACCATCATGTGAAGAACGGTCGCGGCAACCAGACCGCGATCATCTACGATTCTCCCGTCACCGACACCAAAACCAAGATCACTTATGCCGAGCTGACCGACCAGGTGGCTCGCACGGCGGGCATGCTGGCCGACCTCGGCGTGGTCAAGGGCGACCGCGTCATCATCTACATGCCGATGATCCCCGAAGCGGTGGTCGCCATGCTGGCGGTGGCGCGACTGGGCGCGATCCACTCGGTGGTGTTCGGCGGTTTCGCGCCGCCCGAACTGGCGGTGCGCATCGACGACGCCACGCCCAAAGTCATCATGACCGCGTCCTGCGGCATCGAGGTGAAGAAGGTCATCGAATACAAACCGCTGGTGGACAAGGCCTTCGAACTGGCGAAACACAAACCGCAAAGCTGCGTGCTGCTGCAACGGCCGCAGGCCACCGCCAGCATGATCGCTGGGCGCGACCACGATTGGGCTACGTTGCTGGAAAAATCGAAAGCGGTGGATTGCACACCGGTGAAAGGCAGCGACCCGCTCTACATCCTCTACACCTCCGGCACGACAGGCAAACCGAAAGGCGTGGTGCGCGAGAACGGCGGCCATGCGGTCGCGCTCAACTACAGCATGAAGGCCATCTACAACGTGGAAGCGGGCGATGTGTTCTGGGCCGCGTCGGACGTGGGCTGGGTGGTCGGCCACTCCTACATCGTGTACGGCCCGCTGCTGCACGGCTGCACCACGATAGTCTACGAAGGCAAACCCATCATGACGCCGGACGCGGGCGCGCTGTGGCGCATCATCGACGAATACAAGGTGAAGTCCTTTTTCACTGCTCCCACCGCGTTCCGCGCAGTGAAGAAGGAAGACCCCGATGCGCTGCTGATGAAGCCGTATGACTTGAGCAGCCTGCAAGTCATCTTCTCGGCGGGTGAGCGTCTCGACCCGCCGACGCAGGAATGGCTCACCGAGAAGAGCGGCAAGACCGTGGTGGACCACTGGTGGCAGACCGAGACCGGCTGGGGCATCACCGCCAACCTGTGGGGCGTGGAACCGAAGCCGGTGAAGCTCGGTTCCTCCACCCTGCCCACACCGGGCTTCGACGTGCGCATCCTCGACGAGAACGGCAAGCAACTGGCGCGCAACGAACAGGGCTACATCGCCATCAAGCTACCACTGCCGCCATCCTGCATGAATCGCGTGTGGGGCGACGACAACAAGTTCCGCGACGGCTATCTGAGTTTCCTGCCCGGCTACTACACCACCGGCGACGGCGGTTACATCGATGACGAAGGTTATGTGTTCGTGATGGGCCGCGTGGACGACGTGATCAATGTTGCGGGACACCGTCTCTCCACCGGCGAGATCGAGGAAGTGGTGGCCGGACATCCGGCGGTGGCCGAGTGCGCCGTCATCGCCCGTGACGACGCCCTCAAAGGACAGATCCCGATGGGACTGGTGGTGCTCAAATCCGGCGTCAACGTCGATGAAGCCGTGCTTCAAAAAGAGCTCGTCACACGCATCCGCGAGCACATCGGTGCCATCGCCTGCTACAAGGACTCGGTGATATTGAAACGCCTGCCCAAGACCCGCTCCGGCAAGACGCTGCGCAAGACCCTGAACGGCATCGTCAACGGCAAACCCTACAACGTGCCGTCAACCATCGACGATCCCGGCGTCATCAACGAGATCATAGAGACCTTGCACAACAAAGGCTTTGTAGCCTGACCGTAAACAGGCATGGCGACGCGTATAATCCGCCGCCATGTCTGAACCCAAACACGCCTTAGAACTTCTCTCCCCCGCCAAGACCGCCGCCATCGGCCGTGACGCCATCACGCACGGTGCCGATGCGGTGTACATCGGCGGGCCGTCGTTCGGCGCGCGCGACAAGGCGGGCAACTCGATGGAGGACATCGCGGCGCTGGTCGAATATGCGCACCGCTTCCGCGCGAAGATCTACGTCACACTCAACACCATCCTGCACGATGCCGAGTTGGACGCCGCGCGCAAGCTGGCGTGGGATTGTTACGACGCGGGTGTGGATGCGCTGATCGTGCAGGACATGGGTCTGCTCGAACTCGACCTGCCGCCCATCGACCTGCACGCCTCCACGCAGTGCGACATCCGCACGCCGGAGAAGGCGAAGTTCCTCGCCGATATCGGTTTCTCGCAGCTGGTGCTGGCGCGCGAGCTGACCATCGAAGAGATCATCAAGGTGCGCGCCGCCGTGCCAAGCGACACGGTGATCGAACACTTCATCCACGGTGCGCTGTGCGTCGCTTATTCCGGCCAGTGCAACATCAGCCACGCGCACACCGGACGCAGCGCCAACCGCGGCGACTGCTCGCAAGCCTGCCGCCTGCCGTACACGCTGGAAGATGAACAGGGCCGCATCGTCGCCTTCGAGAAACACCTGCTGTCGGTGAAGGACAACAACCAGAGCGGCAATCTGCGCGCGCTGGTCAATGCGGGCGTGCGCAGCTTCAAGATCGAAGGCCGCTACAAAGACGCGCCCTATGTGAAGAACATCACCGGCCACTATCGCCAGTTGCTCGACGCCATCCTGGAAGGACGCAGCGACCTGCACGCCGCCTCCAGCGGCAAGACAAAGCTGTTATTCACGCCCGATCCGGACAAGACCTTCCATCGCGGCTCGACCGATTATTTCTCGCAAGGCCGCAAGGACGACATCGGCGCATTCGACACGCCCACCTTCGTCGGCCTGCCGCTGGGCACGGTGTCGCAAGTCGGCGACAAATGGTTCGAGATGGAATCGAGCGAAGCCCTCGCCAACAGCGACGGCCTGAACTATCTGAACCATCGCGAGGTGATAGGCTTGCAGGCGAACATCGTCGAGCAGCGCGGCCCGGTGTGGCGCGTGTTCCCGAACGAGCCGATGCATACCCTGAAAAACCTGCGCGCCGGCGTTTCCATCAGCCGTAACCGCGACCATGCGTGGGAACAGGCACTGAACAAGAAATCTGCCGAGCGTCGCATCGGCGTGTCCGCCACCTTCGCCGAGACCGCAGACGGTTTCTCGCTCACGCTGCTGGATGAAGACGGTTTCGTCGCCAGCGCGCAGACCGCGTTCGAAAAACAGCCCGCCAAACATCCTGCGGAAGCAGAGCACAGTGTGCGCGAACAGCTCGCGCGTTTCGGCAGCTCGGAATTCGAACTGGATACACTCAGCGTCGACTGGACTCAACCCTGGTTCGTACCCAGCTCGCTCGCCAATAAATTACGTCGCGAAGCTGTAGAGAAACTCGAAGCCACACGCCTCGCCGCCTACTCGCGCCTGCCGCGCAAAGCCGCCGTCGAGCCGCCCGCGAAATATCCGGAAGAGACGCTTTCCTTCCTCGCCAACGTGTACAACGCCGCCGCACGAAAGTTCTACGAGAAGCACGGCGTGAAGCTTATCGCTGCCGCGTATGAAGCGCACAAGGAAGCAGGCGATGTATCGCTGATGGTCACGCGCCATTGCATCCGCTACTCGCTCAGCCTGTGTCCCAAGCAAGCCAAGGGAGTGATCGGCGTGCAGGGCCAGGTGCGTGCCGAACCGATGACACTGATCAACGGCAGCGAGAGATTGCGACTGGAATTCGACTGCAAGGAGTGCGAGATGCACGTGATGGGCAAAGCGAAGAAACACATCCTGAAGTCGCCACCGCCTTCGGCCATACCGCTCACTTTCCACGCACAGCGACCAGCCGGCTGATACTGGCACGGCGTTCCATCGGCACACGCCGACCAGTCAAAAGCAAATGGAAGCAGGATATCCTCGAACTATTCGCGGCACGAAGACCGCGATTTTCAACTATCCTTGCCCCTCGCCCTGAACAAGAACACAGCAATGAACGCGACCACAGAGCAGAACGTTTCCGAGACGACCTTCCTGGGACTGGCGCCTTTTCTGCGCGCCAGCGTCGGCGGACAAGAGCTGAAGCCGTATGCAGAATCCCTGCTCGCTGAAGCGCAACAAAGACAAACTGACGGCCCGCTGTGGATGAACCTGTCGGTCGCCATGCAATGCATAGGACAACGCGACATCGGCCTTTCCATTCAGGCGATGGCGCTGGAGCAACAGCGCATCTTCCATCTGCCCGCGATGCAGCAGCCTGTCCTCACACGCTTGCTGGTACTGATGGCACCCGGCGACATCGCCGCCAACACGCCCATCGACTGTCTGCTGGAACGCACGGATGTAGACCTGATCTTTTATTACGTCAGCCAGCCTGACCCATTCACATTGCCGGTCCCCGCACACGATGTGATGCTGGTCGCCATCAGCGAATCCGATGACAACCGCGCCACACTCCGCGCGCTGGAAGAAAAATTGAAAGGCTGGCCGCAGCCGGTCATCAACCAGCCGGGGCGTATCCCCTGCGTCGGTCGTGATGCCGCCAGCGAACTGCTGCGGGATGTGCCTGGCATAGAGATGCCGCCGACGCTGCGCTGCGGACGCGAAGTGTTGCAGGCGATCGCCACAGGCCAGTCAACTCTTTCCGAAGCGTTCCCCGGCCTCGACTATCCGATCATCGTTCGCCCCTACGACTCCCAAGCGGGTCGCGATCTGGCGCGCATCGCCTCATCCGCCGAACTGCTGGAATATCTCGCCAAAGTGCAGGCCAGCGATTTCTTCATCGCACGTTTCGTCGACTACAGTGGCGACGACGGCCTGTTCCGTAAATTCCGCATCGCGCTCATCGATGGTCAGGCCTACGCCAGTCACATGGCCGTATCCGCGCACTGGATGATCCACTACCTCAATGCAGGCATGTACGAGGATGCAGACAAGCGCGCCGAAGAACTCGCCTTCATGGATCACTTCGACGACTTCGTGCAACGCCATCGCGCCGCGCTGGACGAGATATACCGCCGCACGGGTCTCGACTATCTGCTCATCGACGGCGCCGAGACGCGCGACGGCAAGCTGCTCATCTTCGAGATCGACCACACCATGGTGGTGCACGCGATGGACCCGGAAGAACTGTTCCCCTACAAACAGCAGCACATCGCCAAGGCGCGCGATGCCTTCCGCGCCTACCTGCAACGCCTGACCGCGAGCCACCATGCCTAAGCCCAGCAACCGGCTGAACTTCTCCGGCGGGCCCGGCGCGCTGCCGGAGACCGTGCTGCAACAAGTGCAGCAGGCCATCTCTGCCGTGCCCGAGGTGGGACTCTCCATCCTCGGCATCAGCCACCGTTCCGACTGGTTCGCCGCTGTGGTGGCCGAACTGGAAGACAACATCCGCAGCCTGCTCGGCCTGAACAAGGACTATCACGTGCTGTTCCTGCAAGGCGGCGCGACCCAGCAGTTCTCCATGATCCCCATGACATTGCTGCGCGGCAAAACCACGCCAGCGGAATATCTGCACACCGGTTACTGGAGCGGCAAAGCACTGGCCGAGGCCAGACGCGAAGGCCCGATACGCGTGCTATGGAGCGGCGAAACAGAACACTTCAGCCGCCTGCCGAGCGATGCCGAGCTCGACTACTCGCCGGATGCACCCTATCTGCACTACATCTCCAACGAGACCGTGGAAGGTCTGCAGTTCCAGCGCGTGCTCGGCCGCGACGACGTACCGCGCGTGTGCGACATGTCGTCCGACTTCCTGTCGCGCCCCTGCGCGGCGGAGCGCTACGCCATGATCTATGCGCATGCGCAAAAGAACATCGGCCCCGCCGGGGTAACGGTGGTGCTGTTGCGCGACGAGATACTGAAAGACGCACCGGACGACCTGCCCGGCTTCCTCAACTACCGCAGCCACATCAAAGCCCACTCCATCTTCAACACCCCGCCGGTGTTCTCCATCTACGTGGTGCTGCTGGTGACGCGCTGGCTGTTGAACGAGGTAGGCGGACTGGAGAACATGGCCGCGCTCAACACGCAAAAAGCCGAGCTGCTCTATCGCACGCTCGACCAAAGCGACAACTTCTACCGCGGCCACGCCGCCGTCGCCGACCGCTCGCAGATGAACGTGTCTTTCAACCTGCCCAGCAAGGAACTAGAACAACGCTTCCTGCAGGAATCTTCCGCAGCAGGCTTCTCCGGCCTGGGCGGCCACCGCTCCATAGGCGGCATGCGCGCCTCGCTCTACAACGGGTTGACGCTGTCGGCGGTGGAAGAACTGGTTGGATTCATGGCGGAATTCAAGAAGGCGAACGGCTGATTTTCGGCAACGAGGAATCAAGGGTAGACTTCTGCTGTCGGCCACTTTGAGACACCCAGATGTATCCTCCAATTTATGACGTTCAAGCCGTGAGGGCCAGTATGAGAACCCTTCAACTGTGGTTGCAGAGAATTTCCAAACTTGGATTGGTCTTGTTGCTGGGTGCAAGCATGAATGTTTGTGCTGGGATCTTGGGTTTCGGCGGCGATAGCTGGAATGAAGAAGTGCTGCTGCATGACGGGCAGAAAATCATCGCCGAACGCTCGCAAACCTATGGCGGTCGACATGAGGTCGGACAGGCGCTGCCAATCAAGGAGCACACCATCAAATTCACCTTGCCGGGTTCCAATCAGAAACTGACATGGTCAAGTGAATATGGAGAAGAAACAGGGCGCACAAACTTCAACCTGCTCGCACTGCATGTGCTGAACGGCACCGCCTACATCGTTGCCGAACCAAACCTGTGCTTGTCCTACAACAAATGGGGTAGACCGAACCCGCCTTATGTGTTTTTCAAATACGACGGCAAGGGCTGGCAACGTATACAACTGTCAGAGCTCCCCGCCGAGTTCAAGACGGTCAATCTTGATTTTGGAATGACTTGGGCTATTCGGGGTAGGGAGGTCAAATTTGACAGAGGCGACCTTCTTCTTGCTGAAACTATCGCCCGGCACAACCAGGAAAGCAGACAACCCGAATACCGCAGCATTCTGAGGGAGGTGATGAAGGGCGGGGAGGGTTCGCAGGTTCATTGCGAAATACTTATTCCTTACGGGCAAGGGGGATGGCTCGGTGTTGACTGGTTCACCGATCAGCCAACGCTGGCGGCATGCCTGAAATTCTGTGACACAAAAAATGTAAATGCTGATGCCTGCCCATGTAACTCAATCTTTAAGGGAGCGAAATAATCATGGCTACAGCAATCGAATATGCGTTGATGGCGGGTGCTGCATCTCGCTTCTTGAATGACCGCTATGGAGAGACCTCCATGTCCGTTGTGGGTTAGTTCCTGCCGGTCGCCATCGTCTGCTTTCCGGCATTTCAATAATTCAATTTACGTAATGCGCAATCATTACTGCGCCGGTTAGTCGCTGGCTTGCCTTCCCACCCACCCGGATATTCATTTTGCCGATCCCCGCAAAGAATCTATACTCCGGCACTCGCAAAGCAACATTTCCATCGATAGCTTGAAGTTGGATACAGGGAGTCATTCATGAAAACTTATCTTATGGGTTTACTTGCCGCTGCGATGATGCTGTTCGGTGCTAATGCCCTTGCAGCCGGTGAAGAAGGTGGCGGGCATAGCACAACCACCAAGCTGGAAGTTGAAGAACTGAAGCCGGTTACGGGACAGGCACCTGAAGCAGCGGCCCCCGTGGCGAAGCCGGTCAAGCAGCGCAGCAACTCAAACAAACCGCGCTCCAAGGATCTGGATCTCAGACATTGCCTGGAACTGACGGATAACGCTGCGATCGCGCAATGTGCACGGGAGTGAAGCGCTAGCTAGCCAACGCAACCTAGTCGCCGCGCATCCGCTGCGCACCGAGCAAGCGCCGGCCCCACTACCGGCGCGATTCAAAGATTCGCAACCATGATCAAACTCAAACTGCACTGGCAGATACTCATCGCCCTCTTGCTGGCCGCCGTTGCCGGGTCACTGGCGGGCACCGAGGCGACGTTGTTCGGCGTGCGTTATTACGCGGTGTTCGATTTCATCGGCACGCTGTTCCTCAATGCCTTGAAGATGCTGATCGTGCCGCTGGTGGTGTCTTCCATCATCGTCGGCATCGCGGGCATCGGCGGAGGTGGCGCGTTCGGGCGGCTGGGCGCAAAAACGCTGATCTATTACGCGACCACCAGCCTGTTCGCCATCCTGATCGGCCTCGCCATCGTCAACATGACCGCACCCGGCATCATCGACGGCCAACCGGCGAAGGAACGACTCGGCATGGCGCAGGTGAGCGAGGAGGTAGTTGCCAGCATGGAAGGCAAAGGTGCGGGCGATCTGGTCGGCATCTTCCTGCGCATGGTGCCAACCAATATCGTGTCGGCGGCGGCGGACGGGCAGATGCTGGGGCTGATCTTCTTCAGCCTGCTGTTCGGTTTCTTCATGACCAAGATCGAGGCGCCCTACGCCGAGAGTCAGTACAAGTTCTGGAACGGGCTGTTCCAGGTGATGATGAAGATCACCGACTGGGTGATGAAGTTCGCGCCCATCGGGGTGTTCGGTCTGGTGGCGAAGGTAGTGGCGAGCACCGGCTTTGCCGCCATCGCGCCGCTGGCCTGGTTCTTCTTCAGCGTGCTAACGGGGCTGGCTGTGCATTCCCTGCTGGTGTTGCCTGCCTTGCTGTATTTCGTGGGCGGGGTGAGCCCGCTGCGCCATTACCGCGCCATGGCACCCGCCCTGCTCACCGCCTTCTCCACCAGTTCTTCCGCCGCCACCCTGCCGCTGACCATGGAATGCGTGGAGAAGAACGCGGGCGTCTCCAACCGCACCAGCAGCTTCGTGCTGCCGCTGGGCGCGACGGTGAACATGGACGGCACCGCGCTGTATGAATGCGTGGCGGCGATGTTCATCGCGCAGGCTTACGGCATCGAGCTGGGCTTCGTGCAGCAGTTCACCATCGTGCTGCTGGCGCTGGTCACCTCCATCGGCGTGGCGGCCATCCCCTCCGCCAGCCTGGTCGCCATCGCCATCATCCTCGCTGCCATCGGCCTGCCGCTGGAGGCGATCGGTCTCATCCTGGCGGTGGATCGCGTGCTGGATATGTGCCGCACTTCGGTGAATGTCTTCAGCGATTCATGCGGGGCGGTTATCATCGCGCGTCTGGATGGCGAGGAGAACGTGTTGCTCGACACGCCTCCGTCCGCAGCCAAAGGTTAATAATCAGCAAGTTGTTCTAATCAGGAGTCTCCGTTGAGCGTCAATTACGATGAGTCGTCATTCAAGGTGCTGCGCGGCCTGGACCCCGTGCGCCAGCGCCCCGGCATGTACACCACGCTGGACAATCCCAACCACATCATCGCCGAGGTGGTGGACAACGCCTGCGACGAAGCACTAGCCGGTTTTGCCAAGAACATCTTCGTCACCGCGCACATCGACGGCTCGGTATCGGTACAAGACGACGGGCGCGGCATCCCGGTGGGCATCCATCCGGAAGAGCAGAAATCCGTGGTCGAGGTCGCCTACACCGTGCTGCACTCGGGCGGTAAGTTCGACAAGGAAGCAGGCGGTGCCTACCAGTTCTCCGGCGGTCTGCACGGCGTGGGCGTGGCGGTCACCAACGCGCTGTCCACCGCGCTCGAGGTCACCGTGTTCCGCGACGGCGGCGAACACCATCTACGTTTCGAGCAAGGCGTCGCCAAGCAGCCGCTGCTGCGCGTCGGCGAATGTCCCAAGCGCAAGACCGGCACCAGCGTGCGCGCCTGGCCCGACCCGAAACATTTCGACGCGCCCAACGTCAACCTCGCACAACTGGAACGCGCGCTGCGCTCCAAGGCAGTGTTGCTGCCGGGCGTGGTCGTCACGCTGCTGATCGAGAAGACTGGCGAGCGCAAGGAATGGACCTATCCGGACGGACTGCGCGGCTATCTGACGCAGGCACTGGATGCGCAGGAAGACGGCGGCACTTTGATCGCGCCGATCTTCTCCGGCGAGCGCTACGTCGGCAAACACGACGACAACTATGCCGAAGGCGAAGGCGCGGCTTGGGCGCTTGCTTGGACCGAGGAAGGCGCGATCACGCGCGAGTCCTATGTGAACCTGATCCCCACCTGGAACGGCGGCACGCACGACTCCGGCCTGCGCGACGCGATGTTCAACGCGGTGAAGAGCTTCATCGAGATGCACGGCATGCTGCCCAAGGGCGTGAAGCTGACTTCGGACGACGTCGCCAACCGCGCCAGCTTCGTGCTGTCGACCAAGGTGCTCGACCCTTCTTTCCAGGGGCAGACCAAGGACAGGCTGGTATCGCGCACCGCGCTCAAACTGGTCTCGTCGATGATCAACGACCCGCTGCTGCTGTGGCTGAACGAGCATGTGGACTACGGCAAGCGCATCGCCGAGGTGGTCATCAAGCAGGCGCAGAGCCGCATGAAGTCGGCACAGAAGGTGGAGAAGAAGAAAGGTTCCTCGGTGGCGGTGTTGCCGGGCAAGCTGACCGACGCGGCGGATTTCAATCCCGAGCGCAACGAGCTGTTCCTGGTCGAGGGTGATTCCGCCGGCGGCTCGGCCAAGCAGGGACGCAGCAAGGAGTTCCAGGCCATCCTGCCGCTGCGCGGCAAGGTGCTCAATACTTTCGAGGTGGACAGGAACCGTCTGTTCGCCAATGCCGAGGTGCACGACATCGCGGTGGCCATCGGCGTCGATCCGCATGACCTGACCGACAACGTCGATCTGTCCGGCCTGCGTTACAAGGGCATCTACATCATGGCCGACGCGGACGTGGACGGTTCGCACATCGCCACGCTGCTGCTGACGCTCTTCTTCCGCCACTTCCCGCGACTGGTCGCCGACGGCCACATCTTCCTCGCACAGCCGCCTTTGTTCCGCGTCGACGTACCGGCGCAGGGCAAGAAGCCGCTGCGCAAGATCTACGCCTTGAACGAAGACGAACTGACCTCCATCGAAGACCGTCTGCGCAAGGACAAGGTGCGCGAAGGCGCGTGGTCGATCTCGCGCTTCAAAGGTCTGGGCGAGATGAACCCGGAACAGTTGTGGGACACCACGATGAACCCGGACACGCGACGCGCGCTGTGCGTGGCGCTGGATGCGTCGACCAAGGACCACACGCACCGCATCATGAACATGCTGATGGGTAAACAGGAATCGGGCGCGCGACGCGCCTGGCTGGAATATCACGGGAACGAGGTCACAGTCGATGTCTGATCTGCCACAACTTTTCGAAGAAGAGAACGAACAACCGGAAGACGCTGCGCAGGAATCCACTGCTGTGGGCGACGGCGGCAACGGCGCAGTCGAACGCTTCGCGCCGCTGCCCCCGCCGCCGGATGGCGACTCGGTGCCGCTGGCGCAATACGCCGAGCGCGCCTATCTGGAATACGCGGTGTCGGTGGTCAAGGGCCGCGCCCTGCCCGACGTGTGCGACGGCCAGAAGCCGGTGCAGCGCCGCATCCTGTACGCGATGCGCGAGATGGGCCTGGCGCACAACAGCAAACATGTGAAGTCCGCACGTGTGGTGGGTGAGGTGCTGGGTAAGTTCCACCCGCACGGCGACTCATCCGCGTATGAAGCGATGGTGCGTTTGGCGCAGAGTTTCTCCATGCGTTATCCGCTGGTGGATGGCCAGGGAAACTTCGGTTCGCGCGACGGCGACAATGCTGCCGCGATGCGATACACCGAAGCGCGTCTGACACCGATCGCCGATCTGCTGCTGTCCGAGTTGAACATGGGCACGGTGGACATGCAGCCGAACTACGACGGCCACTTCGACGAACCGTCGATGTTGCCCGCGCGTCTGCCCATGGTGCTGCTCAACGGCGCATCGGGTATCGCGGTGGGTATGGCGACCGAGATCCCTTCGCACAATCTGCGCGAAGTCGGCACCGCCGCCGCAATTTGCGTGCGCGACCCAAATTGTTCCGATGAAGAACTGCTGGCCTCGATCACCGGTCCCGACCTGCCCAGCGGCGGACAGATCATCTCCTCGCCGCGCGAGATCAGCGAGTGTTACCGCAGCGGTCGCGGCTCGCTCAAGATGCGTGCGCGCTGGAAGATCGAAGAACTGGCACGCGGCCAGTGGCGCGTGGCAGTGTATGAACTGCCGCACGGCACGTCGGCCAAGAAGATCATGGAAGAGATCGAGGATCTCACCAATCCAAAAGTGCGCACCAACAAGAAGGCACTGACGCAGGAGCAGGTGCAGAACAAGCAACTGCTGCTGTCTGTGCTGGACAAGGTGGCGGACGAATCGGACAAGGATCAGGCAGTACGTCTGGTGTTCGAACCGAAGTCCAGCCGCCAGTCGGCGGAAGAGTTGATGACCATCCTGCTGGCGCACACCAGTTTGGAAAGTTCGCTGCAACTGAACATGGTGATGATCAGCTTGGACGGTCGTCCGCGCCAGAAACCGATGGCGGAGATATTGCGCGAGTGGGCAGCGTTCCGTTTGGGCACCGTGCGTCGCCGCTGCGAACATCGTCTGGCGCAGGTGAACGACCGCATCCACATCCTCGACGGTCGCATGATCGTATATCTGAATCTGGACGAGGTGATCGCGCTGATCCGCGAATCGGACGAACCCAAGCAGGCCTTGATCGAACGCTTCGATCTGTCCGACCGTCAGGCCGAAGACATCCTTGAGATCCGTCTGCGTCAGTTGGCGAAGATGGAAGGCATCAAAATCGAGCGCGAGTTGAAGCAACTGAAGGACGAAGGCGAAGAGCTGGGCAAGCTACTCGCCTCCGACGCTATGATGCGCCGCCGCGTAGCGAAAGAGATCGACGAAGACATCAAGACCTTCGGCGACGAGCGCCGCACTTTGATCGAGCAAGCCGAGCGCGTAGTGCTGACCACGCAGGTGGTGGACGAGCCGGTTACCGTATTAATCTCGAAGAAACACTGGGGGCGCACGCGTCAGGGCCACGGACTCGATCTGGCTGCCATCTCGTTCAAGGACGGCGATGGTTTGCTGGGCGCGTTCGAATGCCGTACCACTGACCACTGCATCGTGATCTGCAGCAACGGTCGTGTGTGCAGCATCCCGGTGCATCTGCTGCCGGGCGGTCGCGGTGACGGTGTGCCGCTGGCGACACTGATCGAAGTGGCGACCGGCGCCAAGATCGTGCATGTGATCTGCGGCAAGGCTGAACAACATGTGCTGCTGGCGACTGCTGCCGGTTACGGCTTCATCTGCACCATCGCCAATATGGTGGGACGCAACAAGGCCGGAAAACAGTTCATCAGCGTGGAAGGCGAAGTGATTCTCGCGCCTGCGTTGTTCACACCAAGCGATAACGCACTGGTGGTGGCGGCTTGCAGATCAGGCCGTCTGCTCACCTTCCTGTTGGCCGAGATGAAACAACTCGCAGGCGGCGGCAAGGGCGTGGTGGTGATGGGTATCGCTGACGATGATGCATTGGCGGCGGTAACCGTAACCAACCAACCCAAGATCACCGTGATCACCAACAACGGCGGCAAAGAGCAGAGCATGCAACTCAACGATAAAGACTTGCAAAACCATTTCGGCAAACGCGCACGCATGGGTAAAGCGCTGGCACTGAAAGGCAAGTCAGTCGTGACAGAGTTGAAGTCGTAAGAATGTGTGTTGCGGGTGACGACATCACCGTCATCCGCACACATCCGCGTTAGAATCCCGCCCCCGTTTTTTCTTCAAAGTTCAGGTCAAATTTATGTGGTTCAAGAATCTACTCATCTATCGTCTAAACAAATGGGATGTCACGCCCGAACAGTTTGAAGAGAAACTCTCCAACCTTGCACTGCAACCTTGCTCCGGTCTGGAGATGCAACGCGTGGGTTGGATCGCACCAAAAGAGAATGCACCCGCTTTCGTGCACACGCTGGGCAAGCAGATGTTGATCTGCCTCGGTGCGGAGAAGAAGTTGCTGCCCGCCTCGGTCATCAACACCATCAGCAAAGAGCGTGCAGCGGAGATGGAAGAGCAGCAAGGCTATAAGCCCGGCCGCAAACAGATGAAGCAACTGAAGGAAGCGGTCACCGACGAGCTACTGCCGCGCGCGTTCGCCGTGCGTCGCCGCACCTATGCATGGATAGACACTGCCGCCGGGCTGCTGGTGCTGGACGCGGCCAACCTCGCCAAGGCAGACGAGTTGGTCGAGCTACTGGTCAAGTCGGTGGACGGCATCGGCTTCACACCGCTCAAGACCGAAGTCTCACCCACCACCGCCATGACTGCATGGTTGGCCGGCGACGATCTGGCATCGGTATTCACCGTCGACCGCGATTGCGAACTGCGCGCCTCCGGCGACGAGAAAGCGACCGTGCGTTACGTGCGCCACACACTGGAAGCGGAGGAGATCGCCAAGCACATCACCGGCGGCAAGGAAGTAACCAAACTGGCAATGACCTGGTATGACCGCATCTCATTCGTGCTGCACGAGAACGGCCAGATCAAACGCCTGCAAGCGCTCGACTTGCTCAAAGACCAGGCCGACAGCGATGCACAGGACGACGCCTTCGATGCAGACTTCGCCTTGATGACCGGCGAGTTGAAGAAGTTACTGCCCGCCATCATCGAGGCTCTGGGTGGCGAGAGTAAACCGACGGCATAGTAGGCACCATGACCGTTAGTGAGGGGCACTAAAGAAGGAGTGCCACTCACACTTAAGAATTATTGTTTCTTGCCGAAACAGGCTTATGCTTCGCCCGAACTGGCAAAGCGTGACCATATTTTGAAAGGGCAATAATGGCGAGCAAGACTCCCTCCATACTCAAGCAACTGAAGTATTCCTTCCTCGGCTTCGGCCTGCTGATGGGCATCATCTTCCCGTTCTATGCAAACATCTTCGTGGAGTGGAAACCCGGCATGCTGGGCTGGTTCGTCACCGGCTGCATCGTGGCCGGCATCACGATAGGCATCACCAATCACATGCTGCTGGAGTGGCTGCTGGTGGGCAAATTGCGCAAGGTCGCGGTCGCCGCCGAACGCATACGCGGCGGCGACTTGCGTGAGGGTTGCGGCATCCGCAGTGCGGATACGGTGGGCGAGATCACCGGCGGGTTCGATTCCATGGCATCGGAATTGCGCGACACACTGAGTGGGGTAACCGCATCCGCGCACACGGTCGATGTGACAGCGCGCGAGATAGGCGATTCGATGAGCTCGCTCGGCAGCAGCATGCAGGAATATCGCCAGAACGAGCAGGAGATCATCAAGGTCATCAACGGCATGGCCGATGCGTCGCGCGCCATACTCGAACTGTCCGACTCGGCGGGCGGCAGTGCCGCTTCCGCCGATGCACTGGTGCGCAACGGTGTGAAGCATGTCGCGGCGACCGAGCAAGCCATCTCCGTGCTGGATGCGGCCAGCCGCAAGATCTCCGCCAATGCCGACAGTCTGGAAAGCAGCGCCAAGGAGGTCGAGACAGCGGTGTCCGCCATACGCGCCATCGCGGAACAGACCAATCTGCTGGCCCTCAACGCGGCCATCGAAGCGGCGCGCGCGGGCGAACAGGGTCGCGGCTTCGCAGTCGTCGCTGATGAAGTCAGGAAACTGTCCGAGCAGGCGGCACAGGCGACCACGCGCATCGACGGCGTGCTCAAACAGGTGAGCGCCGATGTCGCCTCCACGGTCAGCATCTCCGAAGAGAACGCCAGTGCCGTCGCCGACGGTTTGCGCGCTTCGAAACTCTCCTCCGAGACCTTCGTGCAGATCGAGCAAGCCACTGCCGCCATGAATGCATCGGTCGCGGAGGTACGCGAGGCTGCTGACGACCAGCAGATGCTGGTCGGACTCGTACTCAAGCGTATCGAAGAGAATCAACACAGCACGGACGAGACCGCCAAACTCACCTCGCAATGCGTCAAGGAATCGGAGCGCATGATCGCCACGGCGCACACGCTGAATGAAGCCACGCACCGATTCATCGTCTAACCGACAGAAAAAACCATCTGATGCCGCCACTTAAGGACTATTGACCAGCCATAGGGTACGGGTTAGGGTTCGCCACATGATCTCCGCATCCACCTTCCTTGCTGCATGCCGCAGATCGATGCTGCCTGTCGCCGCGTTACTGGCACTGGCAGCGACGCCGCCGCTCTGGGCAGCCCAACCGGTGCTGCGCGTGCTGGCATGGCCGGGGTATGCAGAACCTGAAGTGGTGCAACGTTTCGAACTTGAGCATCAGGTGAAGGTCGAGCTGACCGTGGTCACCTCCGATGCGACGCTGTGGGAGAAGGTCAGCGCACACAACCGCGACTTCGACGTGTTCGCTGTCAACACCGCCGAACTGCAGCGCTACATCGCCGCCAATCTGGTGCAGCCGGTGCATGCCGGGAAGATCCCGAACACACACAACCAACTCGCACGCTTCCGAGACCTGTCCGCCATCCCCGGCCTGATGCACAACGGCAAGGCCTATGCGCTGCCCTATACCTATACGCAGATGGGCCTGATCTATGACCGCAAGCAGTTCCGAACGCCGCCGCACTCGATCAGCGCGCTTTGGGACGAACGCTATCGCGGCAAGGTGATCGCCTACGACGGTGGCACGCACAACTTTTCACTGGCCGCGCAGTCGTTGCGACTCGCCTCTCCCTTTCGCATCGCGCCGCAGGATGTCCCCCGGGCCGCCGCACGCCTGATCGAATTGCGGCGCAATGCGCTCGGCTTCTACACGCAGCCGGCAGAATCGACACAGTTGTTCATGCGGCACGGTGCCGCGCTGATGTTCGCCAATTACGGTATGCAGCAGGTACAGATGCTCAAGCAGGCGGGCGCGGACATCGGTTACGTGATCCCGCAGGAAGGTGCGCTGGCCTGGCTGGATTGCTGGAGCATCACGCGCGATGCGCATGACCCGGCGCTGGCGCATGCCTGGATAGACCATCTGCTCGATCCGCAGGCCAGCCGCTTGCTAGTCGAACGGCAGGGACTTTCCAACACCATGGTCGATGACAGCAACGGCCAGCCGAACGGCAAGCCGCTGTGGCTGGAGCCGCCGGAAGATACCGTCCGGCGCGAAAGACTGTGGGAACGGATACGTTCCGGCGACCGCCTGACACGGGTACTGGCGCCATGAGATTCACCATCGCCTGGCGTCTCGGTCTGGTGCTAGTCATGGTCGGCTTGCTGGGCACCGGCCTGACCGGATACTTCGCCTATCAGGCCAGCCGCGAACAATTGCTGAAGTCTTCCGAGGAACGCCTGCTGACCGCGACCCAGGTGTTGATGCGGCAAGTGACGGTCGCCCTGAATGACGTAAAAGCCGATGTGCAACTGATCGCACAGCATCCGCAAGCGCCGCGCATCCTGCAACGCAGCACAGCCGGCTACCAGGCACTCAGCGAAGAGAACGTCGCCAAGATATTCGAGGGTTTGATGGCGGTGCATCCGGAATATTTCCAGATGCGCCTGATCGAAGCCGACAATCACGGCATGGAACGCATCCGTATCGATCGCGACATGGGCGGACTGCTGCGCATCAGCGGCGACGATCTGCAGGAGAAAGGCCACTATCCCTATGTGTTCGAGACGCTGCGGCTCCCGCCCGGCAGCATCTATGTCTCACGTGCCACGATCAACCACGAGACCGGCGCGCACGCCGGCGAGGGCCGCCCCGCCCTGCAGGTGGCAGCCCCCATCCATGATGCACGGCGACACGCCATCGGACTGATCGTGATCAACGTCGACCTGCAAGGTTTGTTCGCGCAACTGGCTGCCGACCTGCCACCCGAGTTGAAACTCTATCTGGCGAATGGCAGGGGCGACTACCTGATCCATCCCGATCCGTCGCGCAGCTTCGCATTCGACCGCGGGCAAGTCGCCCGCGTGCAGGATGAGTTCCCGGCCATGGCCGCAGCGCTGAATGGCAGTCAGGAAGAAAGAACGCATCTCGTCACTTCCAACCGTGCGTCTGATGCGGAACCATTGGTGGCGGCTTTCGGCACCAGGACCATCCCGGACATGGAAGGCAACGATGCGTTCATCCTGGGCCTGTCACAACCGCGGGAGAGCGTGCTATCGGAAAGTAAGCAGCTCGCCTCGATCACGCTGGGCATCGTGCTGAGCTTCAGTGCGATGACGGTTCTACTCGCCTACTTTCTGGCACGCGCCTTCAACCGTCCCTTCTATCGCATCGTGGCGGAGATCAGACGTTTTTCAGCGGAAGGCAAGATCGGCAACCTGCCCACGAACCGGCGTGACGAGATCGGTGAACTGGCGCACAGCATCCAGTTGATGGAAAGACAGATCCAGCATCAGATCGAAGACCTGCAGATGCAGCAGGAGATGCTCGACCATCAGGCCAGTCACGACAGCCTGACCGACCTTCCCAACCGCCGCATGTTCCTCGACCGGCTACAACATGCGCTGGCACGGGCAAAAAGACAGGATGAACAATTACTGTTGTTGTTCATCGATCTCGATGACTTCAAGATCATCAATGACACGCACGGCCATGCGGCAGGCGATGCGGTGTTGCAGGCGGTCGCGCAACGCCTGCGCGCCCTGCTGCGTGAATCCGATACTGCAGCGCGTCTGGGCGGTGACGAATTCATCATCCTGTTCGAAGGGACATGGGACGATGCGCAGATCGAACAGATGGTACACAAGGTGCAGACCGCCATGGCAGATCCCATCCCATATCAAGATATTGAACTGCACTCCGGCGGCAGCATCGGCTACAGCCGCTTCCCGCAAGACGGCAGCACCTCATCGACGCTGATCGCGGCGGCCGACCAGGCGATGTATCACTGCAAATCGAACGGGCGCTGAGACCTACCAGGGAGAAAAGGCGGGAGAATGCTTCTGCAAGGCCGGCTTCATCAGCAGGTCTTCCTTGATGACGTGATCGATCAGCCAATTGCGCAGGAAGTCAGCAAAGCCTTTGGTCAGTTCCGGCGACCAGGTCTGTTCTGCAGTCACAAAATCCGATTCCATCTTTGCCAGTTTTTCCATCAGCGACTGATGCGACTGCTGCAAGCCCGGGGTCTGCTTATAACCCACCGCGATGGCGATCTTCTCTTCGCGGTCGAAATGCAGCATCGAGTAATCATGCAGGCGCTTCAGCTCCGCTTTCAATGCGGACATATCCTTCTTCGTCAGGCAAACCTCGACCCTGTTGATGATCTCGATCAGGTATTTGTGATCTTCGTCGATGATGTTATTGCCGACACTCAGTTGTTCACGCCACGCTATCGCCATTGCACTGCCCCTTTATTTAATTTTTGCATCCCCACTGCGGCTGACGCATGCTACCAGTACGCGACCGAATTTACAGCGCGTAAACAAACTTTAACAAGCGGCGCCAGCTGCGCGCATTCTCCCCGGATTGGGGTGGTCGCATGGTGTTGAAGCGCACCGCCACCTCCTGCTCCAACGCAGACAACGGCTGCTGCACCGCCTGCAGTTTCTCCAGCACATTCACATCCGCCTCCGAAGCATCATGACGGCGCTGGCGCAGACGTTCGCGCAATGTCTCCGCATCCGCATCCAGCGTTGCAATGATGAACGGCGATGCGGTTTCACACGCCAGTGCGCGAAACTGCTCGCGTTCCTCATGCTGCAGGAATGCCGCATCCACCACCACCGTATGGCCCGCCCGCAACAAGTTGCGCGCCAGCGCCAGCAGTCTGGCATAGGTCTGTGCCGTAGCCTGCCGGCTGTAGATATCCACATTCAATTTGCGACTGCCTTCCAGCGCCGACAAGCCGAACGATCTTTTGCGCTCAACATCGGAACGGATACGCACCGCGCCAATCTGTTCCAGCACGTATTGCGCAAAGGTGGTCTTGCCGGAACCGGGCAGACCATGCGTGATGATCAGGGCCGGCTGTCGTTCAACCAGACATCGCTGCGCCAACAGCAGATGTGCCCTGCATGTTTGCAGAGCACTTGCTCGGTCACTGCCCGCCGACTGGCTGGCACGGATGGCTGCCACCTTGGCGCGCACTGCCGCGCGGTAAGCCAGATAGAATCGCAGCACACCCACGCCGGCATAGTCACCGCTCGCCTCCAGATAGGCGTTCAGGAACCGCCATGCCAGATCCACTCGCTCGTGATGCAGCAGATCCATCATGGTGAAGGCGACCTCGTCCATCACATCTATCCAGCGCAATGCCGGTGAGAACTCGATGCAATCGAACGGCACGGGCACTTCATCGATGAGCGCGATGTTGCCCAGATGCATGTCGCCGTGGCATTCGCGCACGCGGCCCGCACTTCGTCGTTCTTCGAACAGTACCGCACGACCTTTCCACTCGCGCAGCGTCGCCTGCTGCAGCGCTTCAACTAGCTGCAGATCGTCCGAATCCTTCAGCAGTGTGCGCAACTGCTCGAAGTTCTGCAGCGCGGCTGCGAGAATGGTCTTGGCGTTCCCATATTCTGTTGCCTCAGTCACCGTCGCGGCCCGCTCATGGAAACGCGCAACTGCGCCTGCCAGCGCATCGATGTGTGCAGGCACCACCCGGCCCTGCCGCAGGCACGCATCCATCAGCGCATCATCAGGAAAGCGGCGCATCTTCACTGCGTATTCGATGGCGGGCTGCACACCCAACTGCGGCGCATCCGCGCTGCCGCCTATGCTCACCACGTCGAGATAAAGCTCGGGCGCGGTGCGCCGGTTGAGACGCAGCTCCTCTTCGCAGAAATGTTTTCTGGCAGACAGATCGAGATAATCGAGAAAACCAAGATCGATAGCTTTCTTGATCTTGTATGCGTGATCTCCGATCAGCAGCACCCATGAGATATGCGTCTCGATCACCTGCGCCGCATGCGCACTTTGCAGTGCGCGGATCAAACCATGCTGTGAGGCGAGTGTGGACATGCCCTAGTCGAAATCGCCCCAGGCGCTCTTGCGCGACGGGCGTTCGCCTTCCACCATGCGCGCGATCTCGCGCCGGTCACGCTTGGTCGGGCGGCCTTTCAATTCCGACTGCGGCAACAACTTGTTCTGCTCTGCCTGTACCGCGCGGCGTTTCTTGCTCTCGTCCGTTTCGCGATACAACTTCTGCGCGACCGGCGCCGGACCGCGCTTGCCGGACAGTTCCAGTATCTCGATCTCGTGCTGGTAGGGGCCGAGGCGGATCACCAGCACATCGCCCACACCGACCGTCTTGGCCTGCTTGATACGCGCGCCATTCATGGTCACCTTGCCGCTCTCGACAGCATCGGCGGCGATGCTGCGCGTCTTGAAGAAGCGCGCGGCCCACAGCCATTTATCGACGCGGAGTTTTTCTGACGGTTCGTTCATTTTGTTCGTCTGGAAATTCGTTTCTGTGAAGATATGTAAAGTCTGCGCGACTGCGGAACCACCGTTCCATAATGGCATCCGACGCCACGGATTGTGGGCGAGTCGGGGTGATGCGTCAAACTGGCAATGACCCGTACGGTTTATACAAATCGACATATATCCTCTATAGAATCCCGTTCGTATCCGGCCGCTTCGGCCGACCCATTGAAAGGTGGATGTGAAAGCGCAGCTCCGCATACTGATGTTGTTGGTTCCGCTGGCCGGTTGTGCCGTGGGGCCGGACTACGTCAGGCAAGATCCCGCCGCACCCACGAACTGGAGCGTCACTGCCGGGACGCGCCTCTCGCAACAACAGGAAGACATCTCGCACTGGTGGCTGCGCCTGAACGACCCCGTGCTGAACGAGCTGATCGCCACCGCGCTGCGCAACAGCCCGGACATGCGCAGTGCACGCGCCAAGCTGCTGGCATCGCGCGCGCGCCTCAACCTCTCCGACGCCGACTTCATGCCCCGCCTGAACGGCGCACTGGGCGGCAGCCGCAGCAAGGTGGGCGATGCCTCGCCCGCCAATCAGTTCAACGCCGGTTTCGATGCGAGCTGGGAGATCGATCTTTTCGGCGGCTTGCGCCGCGCATCCGAAGCGGCGGAAGCCGATGCCGGTACGACACTGGCGAACCTTTACAACACACAGGTCACCCTCGCCGCCGAAGTGGCGCTCAACTATGTGCAGTTACGCAGCCTGCAGCAGCGCCTCGCCATCGCGCGCAACAATCTGGCGGCGCAGCGCGAGACACTGAAGATCACCGAATGGCGCGCGCAGGCCGGACTGGTGACGTCGATGGAAGTGGAGCAAGCGAACAGCAATCTGCAACAGACATTGGCCGGCATCCCCACCCTGTCCACCAATCTGAACAAGACCGAGAATCGATTGGCCGTATTGTTGGGACAGTTCCCCACTACGCTGCATGAAAAGCTGGCTGCGCCTGCGGCCTTGCCGCCCCTGCCCGACGAGATCGCGCTCAGCATCCCCGCCGACACACTGCGCCAGCGCCCCGATGTGCAGGCTGCGGAAAGACACGTGGCGGCCGAGACCGCGCGCATCGGACAAGAGTCGGCGGCGCGCTATCCCTCGCTCTCGCTCAGCGGCAGTCTGGGCTGGAAGGCGCTCACCGTCGGCGGCTTGGGCGACAGCGCCAACCTGACGCGCTCGCTCTCCACCAGTCTGGCACAGACCCTCTTCGACGGCGGCAGACTGAGCAGCCGCGTCGAAGCGCAGAATGCGGTGCAGCAGCAGGCGCTGATCGCCTATGAGCAGACCGTGCTGCTCGCGCTGGAAGAAGTGGAGAACGCGCTGACCAGCTACGCCAACAGCCACGAACGCCGCGCCGCCTTGCAGAACGCTTCGACCTCGGCACGCAATGCCGCGCTGATGGCGCGCCAGCGCTACGAAGGCGGCCTGATCGATTTCCAGAGCGTGCTCGATACCGACCGCACCCTGCTTTCCAGCGAGGACAGTCTGGCCAGCGCCGAGTTCGATGAGCGCGCCGCGTTGATCGCTCTTTACAAAGCGATGGGCGGCGGCTGGAACGAAGATTCCGCCCAGCCCGTTGCGCAAACAAATAACAACGAAGGTTCACAACCATGAACGACTCCTCCAAAGCCAGCCAGAACCTGTTACTCGCCATCACCCGCACGTCGGGCAATAGCAAACGCAATCGCGTGTTATTGATTGCGCTGATCGCGGTCGCCGCTCTGCTGATCGGCTGGATGGTGTGGCCGAAGTCGAACGGTTCGAGCAACGGCAGTTACCTCACCGAACAAGCAGCACTGGGCGATCTGTCGGTGACGGTATCGGCCACCGGCAATCTGTATCCCACCAACCAGGTGGATGTCGGAAGCGAGTTGTCCGGCATAGTGGAGAGCGTGCTGGTGGACGAGAACGACCGTGTCAAACGCGGGCAGGTGCTGGTACGGCTCGATATGTCCAAACTGAACGATCAAGTGGTCAAGTCGCAGGCCGCCGTACTGTCCGCCCAAGCGCAGGTGGCGCAGATGCAAGCCACGGTAAAGGAATCCCGCGCCACGCTGGCCCGCTTGCGTCAGGTCGCCGAACTGACCGGCGGCAAAGTACCGTCGCGCAGCGAACTGGAGGCGGCGGAAGCGGCGGTGACCCGCGCCGAAGCGAACGAAGCCAATGCGCGTGCCGCTGCGGCACAAGCCTCCGCCAGCCTGCGTTCAGACCAGACCAACCTGTCCAAAGCCACCATCCGCTCACCCATCGACGGCATCGTGCTGACGCGCAAGATCGAACCGGGGCAGACCGTGGCCGCCTCGTTGCAAGCACCGGTGCTGTTCACCATCGCGGAAGACCTCGCGCGCATGCAGTTGCAGGTGGATGTGGACGAGGCGGACGTGAGCCAGGTGAAGAACGGGCAGTCCGCCTACTTCATGGTCGATGCATGGCCGGGCCGCAAATATCCGGCCGAGATCGCGCGCGTCGGCTTCGGCGCACAGACCACCGACGGAGTGGTGACCTACAAGACGCTGCTCAACGTATCGAACGCCGACTTGAGCCTGCGCCCCGGCATGACCGCCACTGCCGAGATCTCCACCGCGGATCTGCACGAGGTCTTGCTGGTGCCGAACGCCGCATTGCGCTTCACACCGGTGACCAAAACCGCATCCTCCGGCGGCTTCGTCGCCAGTCTGATGCCGCGCCGTCCGCAGCAACCCAAGCAGGCAACAGAGAGCGCCTCGGCTGGCAGCACCGCACGCACCCTGTGGGTATTGCAGGACAACAAGGCTACGCCGGTCGAAGTCACCATCGGCCTCACCGACGGACGCCGCACGCAGATCGTCAGCGGCGCCCTGCAAGCAGATGCGCGCGTCATCATCGGCATGCAGAAGTCGGCAAAATGAATGATGCAGCAATCACCGTCGAACCCGATGTGCTGATCCAGCTGGCCGGCATCACCAAGACCTACGGCCGCGGACAGGCCGAGTTCCAGGCATTGCGCGGCGTCGACCTGTCCATCCGTCAGGGCGAGTTCGTCGCCATCATGGGACCCAGCGGTTCCGGCAAGTCCACCGCGATGAACATCCTCGGCTGTCTCGACACGCCGACCTCGGGTGCCTATCTGTTCGACGGCGTGCATGTGGAGCACCTGTCGCGCGACCAGCGCGCGCTGCTGCGCCGCAACTATCTTGGTTTCGTGTTCCAGGGTTTCAATCTGCTGGCGCGCACCACAGCGCAGGAGAACGTTGAGCTGCCGCTGCTCTATCGCGGCGAGAATGCCGAAGCGCGGCATGAGATAGGTATGGCTGCACTGCGCTCGGTCGGCTTGGCCGAGTGGGCACATCACACATCCTCAGAGCTCTCCGGTGGCCAGCAGCAGCGCGTCGCCATCGCGCGCGCCATCGTCACCAATCCCAAAGTGCTGCTGGCCGACGAGCCAACCGGCAACCTCGATTCCAAACGCGGCCACGAGATCATGGAGCTGCTGGTCAGCATGAACCGCGACCACGGCATCACCATCCTGATGGTAACGCATGAACCCGACATCGCCGCCTACGCCAAACGCATCGTACATTTCGTCGACGGACAGATCGCGCATGACAACGAGAATGGAGCAGCAGCATGATGGGCTGGACCACATTGCTGCTGGCCTTGCGCGAGATCCGGCGCAACCTGATGCGCTCCTTCCTCACTGTGCTGGGCATCGTCATCGGCGTGGCGGCCGTGGTCACCATGGTGACGCTGGGCAACGGCGCGACGCAGTCGGTCTCCGACCAGATCTCCAGCCTCGGCAGCAACCTGCTCATGCTGCGCCCCGGCCAGCGTATGGGGCACAGCAGCTCCGGCGCACCTAATTTCAAAGCCGAGGACGCAGAAGCGATCAAGGCTCAGGTCGGCTCGCTCAAAGCGGTCGCGCCCACCGTCAGCCGCACCAGCGTGGTGGTGGTCGGCACCAAGAACTGGGCGACCTCCATCACCGGCAGCACCAGCGACTATTTCACCGCAGGCAACTGGACGCTGGAAGAGGGGCGTTTGTTCAGCGCCACCGAGGAGCGCGCGGGCAAGGCCGTGTGCATCATCGGCGCGACCGTGCGCAAGGAACTGTTCGAGGCGCACAGCCCGGTGGGCGACCTGATGCGCATCAAACAGTTCTCCTGCGAGGTGATCGGCGTATTGGCAGCAAAAGGACAGAGCGCGATGGGGCGCGACCAGGACGACACGGTGATCATGCCGTTGCGCACCGTGCAGCGTCGCCTGACCGGCAAGCAGGACGTGAACACCATCCTCATCTCGATGCAAGACGGCGCCTCGACCGAACAAGTGACGAATCAACTCACCGTGCTGATGCGCGAACGGCGCAAGCTGTCCGACAACGAGGAAGATAACTTCAGCATCCGTGACACCAAAGAGATCGCGCAGACCCTGTCCGGCGCCATAGGCACCATGACCGCATTGCTCGGCGCAGTCGCCGCGGTGAGCCTGCTGGTGGGCGGCATCGGCATCATGAACATCATGCTGGTGTCGGTGACCGAGCGCACGCGCGAGATCGGCATCCGCCTCGCCATCGGTGCACTGGAGAAAGAAGTGTTGATGCAGTTCCTCACCGAAGCGGTGGTGTTGTCCGCGTTCGGCGGACTAGTGGGATTGCTGCTGGCGGCCATCGCCTGTTACGGGCTGGCTTCCATGCTGTCGCTGCCCTTCCTGTTCAGCCCCAGCATCAACCTGCTCGCCTTCGGCTTCTCCGCCGCCATCGGGGTGATCTTCGGTTATGTTCCGGCAAGACGTGCGGCGCAGCTGGACCCTATCGAGGCATTGCGCCACGAGTAGTATCAGGCGGATTTGCGCTGCACCTTCTCCTCGTACATCTGCCGGTCTGCCATCTTGGGGCGAATAGAGAAAACGGAAAAAATCGTACGTTAAGGTTTTCCGGGCAGCCTTAGCGGCCGAAACTTCCCGTCCTCCAGCCTGCGGCTCTGCCGCCAGACATAATCGCCGGTCAGGTTGATGTGCTCCCACCCCAGCGGCGACAGGTATTGCAGCAGCTCGCTATCCACCGACTTCCCCGCTTCGCTCATCGCCTGGGTGGCGCGTTCCAAGTACACCGTGTTCCACAGCACGATGGCGGCCGTCACCAGGTTGAGACCGCTGGCCCGGTAGCGCTGCTGCTCGAAGCTCCGATCCCTGATTTCGCCGAGGCGGTTGAAGAACACCGCCCTGGCCAGGGAGTTGCGCGCCTCGCCCTTGTTCAGTCCGGCATGCACGCGGCGACGTAGCTCTACGCTTTGCAGCCAGTCGAGGATGAACAGTGTGCGCTCAATCCGGCCCAGTTCGCGCAAGGCCACGGCCAGACCGTTCTGGCGCGGGTAGCTGCCGAGCTTGCGCAGCATCAGCGAGGCAGTGACGGTGCCCTGCTTGATCGAGCTGGCCAGGCGCAGGATGTCGTCCCAGTGGGCGCGGACATGCTTGATGTTCAGGGTGCCGCCAACCATTGGGCGCAATGTCGGGTAGTCCTGGACGCTATTCGGAACATACAGCTTGGTTTCGCCGAGGTCGCGGATGCGCGGTGCGAAGCGGAAGCCCAGCAGGTGCATCAGGGCGAAGACGTGATCGGTGAAGCCAGCCGTGTCGGTGTAGTGCTCCTCAATCCGTAGGTCGGACTCGTGGTACAGCAAGCCGTCAAGCACATAGGTGGAATCGCGCACGCCGACATTCACCACGCGGGTGCTGAACGGTGCGTACTGGTCGGAAATATGGGTGTAGAACAGCCGCCCCGGCTCGCTGCCGTACTTCGGGTTGACGTGCCCGGTGCTTTCACCCCGACCGCCCGCCCGGAAGCGCTGGCCATCGGAAGAAGAGGTCGTTCCGTCGCCCCAGTGAGCGGCGAAGGTATGACGGTACTGGTGGTTGACCAGCTCGGCTAGGGCCGCCGAGTAGGTTTCGTCTCGGATGTGCCAGGCTTGCAGCCAGGATAGCTTGGCGTAGGTCAGGCCGGGGCTCGACTCGGCCATCTTGGTCAGCCCGAGGTTGATCGCATCGCCCAGGATCGCTGACAGCAGCAATGTCCGGTCTTTGGCCTCGGCACCGTCCTTCAGGTGGGTGAAGTGGCGGCTGAAGCCCGTCCAGTCGTCCACGTCCATCAGCAGTTCGGTGATCTTGATGCGCGGCAGCAACTGGCTGGTCTGGTCGATCAGCGCCTGCGCGGTATTGGGCACCGCGGAATCCAGTGGGGTGATCTTCAGCCCCGACTCGGTGAGGATGGCATCGGGCAGCTCGTTGTCCTTGGCCAGGCGGGTGACGGTGGCCAGCTGCTCGTCCAGCAGCTGCAAGCGCTCTTCCAGGTACTGGTTGCTGTTCGGGTTGATCGCCAGGGGCAGAGCCTGCGCATGCTTGAGCGCGGCGAACCTCTCTGCCGGCAGCAGGTAGTCGTCAAAGTCGCGGAACTGCCGCGAGCCCTTGACCCAGATGTCGCCGGATCGCAGCGCGTTCTTCAGCTCGGACAGGGCGCAGATTTCGTAAAAGCGCCGGTCGAGGCCTTCCGGGGTTATCACTAGCGGCTTCCAGCGCGGCTTGATGAAGGCGGTGGGCGCATCGGCCGGCACCTTGCGCAGGTTGTCGGCGTTCATCTCGCGCAGGGCCTGCACGGCCGCCAGCACGCCTTGCGCAGCCGGGGCGGCGCGCAGTTCCAGCACCTCCAACAAGGCCGGCGTATAGCGGCGCAGGGTGGCGAAGTTCTCGCCAACCAGGTGCAGATGGTCGAAGCCCTCCGGCCGGGCCAGCAGCTCGGCCTCGCTGACGCTCTCGGTGAACTCGTCCCAGGGAATCACCGCCTCGATGGCGGCGTAGGGATCGCTGCCGCTTTCCTTGGCCTCCAGCAGGGCCTGGCCGATCTTGGAGTACAGGCGCACCTTGTCGTTGATCGCCTTGCCTTGCTTCTGGAACTGCTGCTGATGCTTGTTCTTGGCGCTGCTAAACAGCTTGACCAGGATGCGGTCGTGCAGATCGACCAGCTCATCAATCACGGTCGCCGTACTCTCCAGCACCACGGCGGCCAGGGTCGCGTAGCGCCGCTGCGGCTCGAACTTACCGAGGTCTTTGGGCGTCATCTGCCCACCCTCGCGGGCCAGCTTGAGCAGGCGGTTCTGGTGGATGTGCCGGCCCAGAGCTTCGGGCAAATCCACCAGCTGAAATGTCTTCAGCCGCTCGATGTGTTCGAGCATGTGCCGGGAATTCAGTTTTAGTGGGGCCTGCCGCAACCAGGTCAACCAGGTGATGCTGCTGCCGGCCTTGAGCTTCAACAGCTCGTCCAGCTTGGCCCGATGCGAGTCCGTGAGTGGTTCGACGAGGGCGCGGTAGACCCGGCGATTGGCCCGCGCAATGGCTTCCGAGCAGGCCCGGTCAATCACGCTCAGCGCCGGCAGGATGCGCCGCTTCTGCCGCAGACTCTCCAGCGCCTGGCCGGCCAGCAGCAAACCCTTATCGGTCTGCTGGGCCAACTCGGTCAGCTCGCGCACCAGGGCGCGGAAGTCGGACAGGCCGAACGGGGCCAGTTGTAGGTAGGTGCGCAGTTCCTGGGCGTGCTCGCGGCGAGTCACGTCGCGTTCGCCGTACTTCGCCCAGCTCGCCGGGTCGGCCTGAACTTGCTTGGCCACCCACTGGATGACCGGCTCGGGCAGCTCACTGTCAGTACCCAGTGCATAGCCGGGGTAGCGCAGCAGGCAGAGCTGCACCGCAAAGCCCAGGCGGTTGGCGTCGCCGCGCCGCTGGCGGATCAGCGACAGGTCGGAGTCGTTGAAGGTGTAGTAGCGGATCAGGTCATCCTGGCTTTCTGGCAGCGCAAGCAAGGTGTCTCGCTCAGTGGCCGAGAGAATCGAGCGACGCGGCATGGTTCAGTCGTCCGTGCGAAGGTACTGGTAGAGGGTTTCACGGCTGATGCCGAACTCGCGGGCGAGCTGAGCCTTCGGCTCGCCCGCAGCGGCCCGCTGCCGCAACGTGATGGCTTGCTCGTCGGAGAGGGCTTTCTTGCGGCCCCGGTAGGCACCGCGCTGCTTGGCCAGGGCGATGCCCTCGCGCTGCCGCTCGCGGATCAGGGCGCGCTCGAACTCGGCAAAGGCACCCATGACCGACAACATGAGGTTGGCCATGGGAGAGTCCTCGCCGGTGAACACCAACCCCTCCTTCAAGAACTCGATGCGTACACCGCGCTTGGTCAGCTTTTGCACCAGACGGCGCAGATCGTCGAGGTTGCGCGCCAGGCGATCCATGCTGTGCACCACCACGGTATCGCCTTCGCGGACGAATCCGAGCATAGCCTCCAGTTGCGGGCGCTGGGTGTCCTTGCCTGAGGCCTTGTCGGTGAACAGCTTGCCGATCTCGACCTGCTCAAGTTGGCGTTCCGGGTTCTGGTCATAACTGCTGACTCGGACGTAACCGATGCGTTGTCCCTGCAAGATGCCTCCATAGGCTGGATGGGCGGTAGGGCTTACGTTGGTTTTTGGTTCCATTGCGCCCGAAGCCTTGAATTTGTCAGGCTGAAATCTATGACCTTGGCAAGCATGTGTCAAAGAATGTGAAAGCGGACTCTATTCTGACGGCGCGGTGCGGCCTTGCCTGACATCCAGTTAGGGTATAGCTCAGGCTGACATCCAAACAGGACGCCCTAGTCCGGGGGTGACTCGCAGAAATTGCCCTCTTCCTGTAGACTGTTGCGGCCATTGAGTTACTAAAGACACCCGATAAGGCCTCATGCTTACTCTGCAAAACATGATCTGGCTGCCTACGCCGCCATAGCGCTTCGCCCCCCGCATCATCTGTGACTGCTTGCTCTGCCAGCGGTCGCTTTCTGCTGTGCCTTCGGTTTTAACACCCTCCACAGCACCCCTACATCCGACAATTTGACCTCGTATCGACCAGCTGCACTTGGCCTGCGCCATGCTGTGCTGCGCGATCCATTGCCTTGGGAATTCTGATGCTCCACTCGTTAAAACAAACCTGGTTATCCAACATCCGTGGCGACATCCTCGCCGGTCTTGTGGTCGCCCTGGCCCTCATCCCTGAAGCCATCGCCTTCTCGATCATTGCCGGTGTCGACCCTAAAGTCGGCCTGTACGCCTCTTTTTGTATCGCCGTGGTCATCGCCTTTGTCGGTGGTCGCCCGGGAATGATCTCGGCCGCAACCGGTGCAATGGCACTGCTGATGGTGACCCTGGTCAAGAACCATGGTCTTGAATATCTGCTGGCCGCCACGCTGCTATGTGGCGTGCTACAAATCGCTGCTGGCTACCTGAAGCTCGGATCGCTGATGCGCTTCGTCTCGCGCTCGGTGGTGACCGGTTTCGTCAATGCACTGGCGATCCTGATTTTCATGGCTCAGCTGCCTGAGCTGACCAATGTCACCTGGCACGTCTACGCCATGACAGCCGCAGGCCTCGGCATCATCTATCTGTTCCCCTATGTCCCCAAGATCGGCAAGCTCATCCCATCGCCGCTGGTGTGCATCATCGTGCTGACCGCCGTCGCCATGTCGGTTGGGCTGGATATCCGCACGGTCGGTGATATGGGTGAACTGCCGGATACGCTACCGATTTTCCTCTGGCCTGACGTGCCGCTGACATTCGAGACGCTGGCCATCATCTTCCCTTATTCGGCAGCACTGGCTGTGGTCGGTCTATTGGAATCGATGATGACCGCGACCATTGTCGACGACCTGACCGACACCTCCAGCGACAAGAACCGCGAGTGCAAGGGCCAGGGCGTGGCCAACATTGCTTCGGGTCTGATCGGCGGTATGGCCGGCTGCGCGATGATTGGTCAGTCGATCATCAACGTGAAATCTGGCGGCGGTTCTCGCCTGTCGTCCCTGGCCGCAGGCGTATTCCTGCTGCTGATGGTGGTGTTCCTCGGCGACTGGCTGAAGCAGATCCCGATGGCTGCACTGGTGGCAGTGATGATCATGGTGTCCATCGGCACCTTCAGTTGGGATTCGCTGCGCAACCTGAAGAAGCACCCGTTGTCGACCAACATTGTCATGGTCGTCACCGTGGTGGTCGTGGTCGCCACCCACAACCTTGCCTTCGGCGTGTTGGCCGGCGTACTGCTGGCCGCGATGTTCTTCGCCAACAAGGTTGGCCATTACATGGCGATCAGCTCTTCGCTGGACGAAGCAGGCGAGCACCGTAGCTATAACGTCACCGGCCAGGTGTTCTTCAGCTCGGCAGACAAGTTCGTCGCGGCCTTTGACTTCAAAGAAGCCCTGAACAAGGTAACCATCGACCTGAACCGTGCTCACTTCTGGGATATCACCGCCGTTGCCGCTTTGGACAAAGTGGTCATCAAATTCCGCCGCGAAGGCACCGAAGTTGAAGTGCTGGGCCTCAACGAAGCAAGCGCCACTATCGTGGATCGCTTCGGTGTTCACGATAAACCCGACGCCATTGATCAACTCATGGGCCACTGAGAAGGAGAAAAACAATGACCCACGTAATTGCCTGTATCGACGGTTCCGCCTCGGCCCCAGCCGTTTGCGACTACGCAGCCTGGGCCAGTCTGAGCCTGGAAGCCCCGCTGACCTTTCTGCATGTGCTGGATCAGCGACAGTACCCGGTTACAACGGATCTGAGTGGCAATATCGGCCTTGGCAGCCGCGAGCACCTACTCGATGAGCTTGCTTCCCTGGATGAACAGCGCGGCAAGTTGGCCCTTGAACAAGGGCGGATCATGCTTGCCGCCGCGAAAGAGCGGGCCATGACGGATGGTGTGGCCGCGCCGGAGTCCAAGCAACGTCATGGCGATCTGCTGGAAAACCTGCAAGAGCTGGAAAGCGAAACGCGCCTATTGGTCATCGGTCGCCAAGGCGAGTCTAGCGGCGGTCTGAGTCAGCATGTCGGAAGCCAGCTGGAGAGCGTGATTCGTATCATGCACCGGCCAATCCTGGTCACCCCGGCCAACTTCCAAAAGCCCGAGAGCGCAATGCTGGCCTTCGATGGCAGCGCTACTACCCGCAAGGGTGTGGAGATGCTGGCGGCCAGCCCCCTGCTGAAGGGGCTGCCGATCCACCTGGTGATGGTTGGGCCAGTGAACGACGAATCGTCCGCGCAGCTGGACTGGGCGCAGAAAGTGCTGCTCAACGTCGGATTCACTGTTCGCGCCGAGACCCTGAACGGCGAGATAGAGCCTACCTTGCACGCCTATCAGAAAGAGCACGGCATCGACCTGCTGGTGATGGGGGCCTACGGTCATTCGCGCATCCGTCAGTTTCTGGTCGGCAGCACCACGACCAGCATGCTGCGCACCACCACTGGCCCACTGTTGCTGCTGCGCTAACGGCCATGGACGACGCCCTCGATCTTGCCCATTTCAAGACCCTACTGGAACAGCGGGCTGCCGAGCTGGATCGGTTGCTGGAAGACGCTGAGTCTCGCTCGCAATCGGTGAAGTTGGATCAAAGCAAGGTAGGGCGTCTGTCGAGGATGGACGCACTCCAGCAGCAAGCGATGAACGATGCCATCCGCAGTCGGGCGCAGCATGAACGCGTCCGCCTCCAGCTGGCCCTCAAGCGTTGGTACGAGGGCGAGTATGGCTGGTGTAACCAATGCGGCGAGTTGATCGCCTCGGGCCGCCTGGAATTCGATCCGGCCACGCCGTTGTGCATCACCTGTGCGAGCCGCGCCGAGTCGGATTGAAACCATGACAGCTCGTGACGTCAGTCCCAATTAACGAGGCTTCTATGTATTTGTTGGCAAAAAACTGGCTGGGCCGAACACGGAAAACTAGCACTTGGATGTGGGCACTGCTGTGCCTTGCGTTGCTCACCGTATTCCAAGTCCGCACCCATCACCTTGATGATCGTTTGTACTTCTGGATCAAGACCCACTGGCACACCGATGATTGGCAGGAGCGCTCTGTGTGGCTGCCTGACTACCGGGTTGAGCTGGATGCTAAGGCGGTTCCCGGTGTGGACAACAATCTTTCGGGCCTGACCTTCGACCCTGACCTAAACCTGCTGTGGGCGGTCACCAACGGCCCAAACGAACTATTGGCCCTTAGTCGTGACGGTGATGTGGAAAGGCGTTACAACCTGGACGGCTTCCACGATGTGGAAGCTGTGTCCTATGCCGGCAACGGCCAGCTGGTAATCGCCGAAGAGCGCCGGCAGAGCCTGGTTGTCGTGGATGTCCCCATCGCCGAAGACGGTAAACTTTCTCCTGATCGACCATTGAGCCGAGACCAGTATCCAGCGCTGACCCTGGCGCTTGGCAAGGAAGACAACAAAGGCCTTGAAGGGCTCGCCTACGACCTGAAAGGTGATCGCTTGTTTGTGACCAAGGAGCGTGACCCACGCCAATTGCTGGAAGTGAGCGGCCTTCGTGCCAGCCTGGCAGGAGGCTTTTCCCTGCACGTCCGCGACCTGTCCAGCCTGGTAAAAGACAAGGTGTTTGCGACTGACTTATCTTCGGTCGTCTTCGATCAACAGAGCGGCCATCTGATTCTGCTCAGCGACGAGTCGAAACTGCTGATCGAAATGACCGACGAGGGCAAGGTGGTGAGTTTCCGCTCCCTGGCGCGCGGTTTTGCCGGTTTGCTGAAGGGCATACCTCAAGCCGAAGGTGTAACCATCGACGATGAAGGGTATTTGTACGTGGTCAGCGAGCCGAACTTGTTCTATCGCTTTACCCGCGAGACAGATTGACCAGTCAACAAGCTACAGTCAGGCGTGGCCGGGACGCTTGAACTGTTAGCGTACGATTTTTTCCGAATTCTGCGGGCTCCCCATCTTCAACATCTGATCCAGACTGCCGCCGACCGCCGGGCAGACTGCCATCCCGACCGACACGCCCACGCTCAGTGTCTGGCCTTCGAACATCACCGGCGCTTCGATCTCGCTGCGCAATCTTTCTATCATGTTCTGCAAAGTCGCCTGATCGACATCATCCATCAATACGATGAATTCATCCCCGCCCCAGCGCGCGACCGTATCGTTCTCGCGTACCACTGAACTCGCACGTTCTGCCACGGCCAGCAACACCGCATCGCCCGCTTTGTGGCCGTAATGGTCATTGATATCTTTGAATCCATCGAGGTCGAGGAACAGGATGGCGCAGGACTGTCTGGGATTGCGTTTGTGACGCGCGAAAGCCATCTCGGCACGGTCTTCCAGCAGATGACGGTTGGGTAATCCGGTCAGTTGGTCGTACAGGGCCAGCGTGGCCAGATCGGAGCGGCTGCGGATCAGCATGTACATCATCCATGCCGCCATCGCGGCCAGTGTGTAATCCAACAGACGCAACAAAAATGAGATCCTGTCGAACCCTACATCGCGCGTCGAACGGACGGCGATGATCCAGCTGCCGCCCGGGATGTCGATCTCCTGTATGTATACATCGGTCTTGTCGAAGGTGGTGCCGCTCCCCAGCACCATATCGCCGTTCGCACCGGCACCATCGCGACCGCGGATGGCGAACTCGAACTTCGAGCCATCCACGCCGGCAGAGATCACCCGCGCGAAAGAATCCAGGTCGATGACCGTCGAGAGCAAGCCCCAGTAGCGTTTGTCGATATACAACGGGACGCGATAGATCAAACCGCGACCGCCCTGCACCAGGTCGACCGGCCCGGCCAGCGCCGGCACGCCACTTTCCGTTATCTTCTTTACCAGCGGCCACTGCTTGGGATGGTCGGGGTAATGCAAGCCCAAGGCGCCTTCGTTGCCGGCGCGCGGATAGACGAACTTCATGGTGTATCCGACAGCGACGCCAAAGTTGCGAATGTGGCCGCTGCTCTTGTGCAGCACGCCGAGGATATCGTTGACTTCCTGGGGTTGAAGCTTGTTGTTGCGCACCACCAGGTAACTGCCAAGGCCGCTACTCAGATACAGCAGCGAGTTCAACTCGCTCTCGACCTGCGCACGCAGCTTGGCACCGAAGGCCATGCTATCCCGGAAATATTCATCCTTCAGGTCGGTTGCGCGTTTGTACAGGATCATCTCGCCCAGGGACGCGACGAGCAGGAACACCACGGCCGCGCCAAGCAGCGCCATGCGGTGCATGCGTAAGAACAGAATCACCCTGTCAGACAAACCATCTCCCCCTTGCTGCAAGAATCATGCTCCCCGCCACACACATGGTCAATAGCGGCAGAGCCCATAAAAAAAGGCAGCGCTCTGACGCTGCCTTTTTCGTGTGCCGCCACAAATCACTTCACACAGTCCACAAAGTAGATGCGCTCGCCGTTGACCTTGTCCGACACCAGACCGTGGATGTCGGTCTCGAAACCGGGGAACTTCTTGTTGAATTCGCGCGCGAATTTCAGGTAATCAACAATGGTCTTGTTGAAGCACTCGCCGGGAATCAACAGCGGGATACCGGGCGGGTAAGGCGTGAGCAACACAGCAGTGATGCGGCCTTCCAGTTCGTCAACCGGCACGCGTTCGATCTCGCCGTGCGCCATCTTGGCGAAAGCGTCCGACGGTTTCATTGCGGGAACCATGTTGGACAGGTACATCTCGGTGGTCAACTTCGCCACGTTGTTAGCTTTGTAGATGCCGTGGATCTGGTCGCAAAGATCGCGCAGGCCGATCTTTTCGTAGCGCGGGTTCTTGGCGATGAATGCCGGCAACACGCGCCATAGCGGCTGGTTCTTGTCGTAGTCATCCTTGAACTGTTGCAGCTCGGTCACCATGCTGTTCCAGCGTCCCTTGGTGATGCCGATAGTGAACATGATGAAGAAGGAATACAGGCCGCACTTCTCCACCACCACGCCGTGTTCAGACAGATACTTGGTGACGATGCTGGCGGGAATACCGCTATCGGCGAAGTCACCACCCACATCCAGTCCCGGCGTTACCACGGTGGCCTTGATCGGGTCGAGCATATTGAATCCTTCGGCGAGTTTGCCGAATCCGTGCCAGCGATCATCCGCACGCAACACCCAGTCCTCACGGTCGGCCATACCATCTTCAGACAGATAATCAGGGCCCCACACTTTGAACCACCAGTCCGTATCGAACTCGGCTTCAACTTTGCGCATGGCGCGGCGGAAGTCCAGCGCTTCGGAGATGCTTTCCTCCACCAGCGCGGTGCCGCCGGGTGGTTCCATCATCGCGGCAGCCACATCGCACGAGGCGATGATGGCGTATTGCGGCGAAGTCGAGGTGTGCATCAGATAGGCTTCGTTGAAGCAGTCGCGATCAAGTTTGCGCTCTTCGCTGTCGCGCACCAGGATCTGCGAAGCTTGCGACAAACCGGCCAGCAACTTGTGCGTTGATTGCGTGGCAAAGATCATCGATTCTTTGGCGCGCGGACGGCCTTTGCCGATAGCGTGCATGCTCTTGTAGAAATCGTGGAAGGCGGCATGCGGCAGCCAGGCTTCGTCGAAGTGCAGTGCGTCGATCTTGCCGTCCAGCATCTCCTTCAGGATCTCCACGTTGTACATCACACCGTCGTAAGTGCTTTGCGTGATAGTGAGGATGCGCGGCTTCTTGGTCTTGTCCTTGATGAACGGATTGGCATCGATCTTCTTCTGGATGTTGGCCATCTCGAATTCGGATTTCGGAATCGGTCCGATGATGCCGAAGTTGTTGCGGGTCGGTGTCAGGAACACCGGCACCGCGCCGGTCATCATGATCGCGTGCAAAATGGATTTATGGCAGTTACGGTCCACCACCACGATGTCGTCCGGTGCCACCATCGAGTGCCACACGATCTTGTTGGAAGTCGATGTGCCGTTGGTGACGAAGAACAAATGATCCGCATTGAAGATACGCGCCGCGTTGCGCTCCGAAGCCGCCACCGGCCCGGTGTGGTCAAGCAACTGTCCCAGTTCGTCCACCGCATTACACACGTCGGCACGCAGCATGTTCTCACCGAAGAACTGATGGAACATGCGCCCCACCGGCGACTTCAGGAACGCCACACCGCCGGAGTGACCCGGGCAGTGCCAGGAATATGAACCATCCTGTGCATAACCCACCAGCGCGCGGAAGAATGGCGGCGCCAACGAATCCATATACGACTTCGCTTCACGGATGATATGGCGCGCCACGAACTCCGGCGTGTCCTCGTGCATGTGGATGAAGCCGTGCAGTTCGCGCAGGATATCGTTGGGAATATGACGCGAAGTGCGCGTTTCCCCGTACAGATAGATGGGGATGTCTGAATTCTTGAAGCGGATCTCCTGCACAAACGAGCGCAAGGTACGCAATGCCATTTCCGTCTCTTCCGCGCTGCCCCCGCCGAATTCCTCATCGTCGATGGACAGCACAAAAGCTGAAGCGCGGCTTTGCTGCTGCGCAAAGGAAGTCAGGTCGCCGTAGCTGGTCATACCGACGACTTCGGTTCCTTCTTTTTCAAGCGCCTCGGCCAACGCGCGAATACCGTGTCCGCTGGCGTTCTCCGAACGGTAATCTTCGTCGATGATGATGATAGGAAAATGGAATTTCATGTCTCTCTCCTGCTGGAGCTAAATAGTGATGGGAATTCTCGCAGAATGCGCAAGCGATAGGGGGTGTTAATTGCCAGCCGGATACGGACTGGCGAGGGTGGCGACCAGATCGGCCAGCACTTCGCGGAACTGCTGTTCGTCGCAGCCCATGAGCACCGCGTCTTCCAGCGCGTCGCGGCAGACCTGACCGATCTCGGCCAGGTTCTCCTGCATCACTTTGTTCTTCTCGTAGCAGGCCACCACCTCGCCTTCGGGTGAGTGCCAGACGACTTGTTTGAACTTGTCCATCAGATCTTCGGCAGGGTGACGCCGTGCTGGCCCTGATACTTGCCGCCACGGTCTTTATAGGAGGTCTCGCACACTTCGTCGCTCTCGAAGAACAGCACCTGTGCCACGCCCTCGTTGGCGTAGATCTTGGCGGGCAGCGGGGTGGTGTTGGAGAACTCCAGCGTCACATAGCCTTCCCATTCCGGCTCGAACGGCGTGACGTTGACGATGATGCCGCAGCGCGCATAAGTGGACTTTCCCAGACACACGGTCAGCACATTGCGCGGGATGCGGAAATATTCCACGGTGCGCGCCAGCGCGAAGGAGTTGGGCGGGATGATGCAGTAATCAGCCTCGACGTTCACAAAGGAACTCGGATCGAAGTTCTTGGGGTCGACGATAGTGCTGTTGATGTTGGTGAATAGCTTGAATTCGCGCGAGCAGCGGATGTCGTAACCATAGCTGGAAGTGCCGTAGGACACAATCTTCTGGCCGTTCGCTTCCTTGACCTGTTGGGGTTCGAACGGCTCGATCATGCCGTGCTGTTCGCACATGCGGCGTATCCATTTGTCTGACTTGATGCTCATCACGATTCCTTGAAGGGTTTTTGCGGGCGCGATTTTACCTAATTCCTCGGCGGTGCGTGGGTTTTGCTACAATCGCGCCCTCATCGAATTTAAGCAAAATCGAGCGGGACGGATGCAATGCAAGGCGCACGACGCCGCAGTGCGCCATCCAGCCGCTTTTCAAGGAAATCAGCCACATGACCCGCAAGATACTCGTCACCTCCGCCCTGCCCTACGCCAACGGCAGCATCCACCTCGGCCACCTGGTCGAATACATCCAGACCGACATCTGGGTGCGTTTCCAGAAGATGCGCGGCAACACCTGCCACTATGTCTGCGCCGACGACACCCACGGCACGCCCATCATGCTGCGCGCCGAGAAGGAAGGCGTGACGCCGGAACAGCTTATCGCCCGCGTGTGGCAGGAACATTTCGACGACTTCTCCGCGTTCCACGTCAACTTCGACAACTACGGCTCGACCAACTCGGCCGAGAACAAGGAGCGCGCGCAGAGCATCTACCGCACGCTGAAAGGCAACGGCCTGATCGAGGTGCGCTCCATCGAGCAGTATTTCGACCCGGTCAAGAACATGTTCCTGCCGGACCGTTTCATCAAGGGCGAGTGCCCCAAGTGTCACGCCAAGGACCAGTACGGCGACAACTGCGAAGTGTGCGGCGCGGCCTATGCACCCACCGACCTGATCAACCCGTTCTCCGCCGTGTCCGGCGCTGCGCCGGTACTGCGCAACTCCGACCACTATTTCTTCAAGCTCTCCGACCCGCGCTGCCAGAACTTCCTGCGTGAATGGACGCGCGGCGGTTCGCTGCAGGCCGAGGCTGCCAACAAGATGCAGGAATGGCTGGGCGCAGAAGGCGAGAACAAGCTGACCGACTGGGACATCTCGCGCGACGCGCCTTACTTCGGCTTCGAGATCCCGGATGCACCGGGCAAATATTTCTACGTGTGGCTGGATGCGCCGGTGGGTTACATGGGCAGCTTCAAGCAACTGTGCGCGAAGACCGGCATCGATTTCAACGACTACTGGAAACAAGGTTCCGACGCCGAGCTGTACCACTTCATCGGCAAGGACATCCTGTATTTCCACGCGCTGTTCTGGCCTGCCATGCTGCAGCACGCCGGTTTCCGCACGCCGACCAAATTGTTCGCGCACGGTTTCCTCACCGTCAACGGCGAGAAGATGAGCAAATCGCGCGGCACTTTCATCACCGCGCGCAGCTATGTGGACCACATCAAGAACACCGAATACCTGCGCTATTACTACGCCGCCAAACTGAACGGCACCATGGAAGACATCGACCTCAACCTTGAGGACTTCGTGGCCAAGGTGAACAGCGACCTGATCGGCAAGTACATCAACATCGCCAGCCGCTGCGCGGGGTTCATCAGCAAGAAGTTCGACGGCAAGCTGGGCGATTGCGATGCCGCTGCCAGTTCTGAATTCAGGAGCGCGTTCAACGATAACGAGATCGCGCGCTGCTTTGAAGAGCGCGACTACGCGCGCGCGCTGCGCGAGATCATGCGTCTGGCCGACGTGGCGAACCAGTACATCGCCGAGAAGGCACCGTGGGCGATTGCGAAGCAGGAAGGCAAGGAAGCAGAGCTCCACGTAGTCTGCTCCACCGCGCTGACCCTGTTCCGCGACCTGACGCTGTACCTGAAACCCGTTCTGCCCGAACTCGCCGCGCAAGTGGAAAGTTTCCTGAACATCGAACCGATCGTGTGGAACGGCACATGGCAAGCACTGCCAGCCGGCCACACCATCAACACCTACCAACATCTGGCCACCCGCCTCGATCCCAAGCTGATCGAAGCGATGGTCGCCGCCAACCAGGAAAGCCTTAAACCCATGACCGACACCCATTCCGAGACCCGCCACGCCGAACACCAGCAGCGCCAGATCGACCCCATCGCCGAGACCATCAACATCGACGACTTCGGCAAGATCGACCTACGCGTGGCGCGCATCGTCAACGCTGAGCACGTAGTGGGTGCGGACAAGCTGATCCAGTTGACGCTGGACATCGGCGAAGAGAAACCGCGCAACGTGTTCGCAGGCATCAAGTCCGCCTACGATCCGGAGAAGCTGAAGGGCCGCATGACCGTGATGGTCGCCAACCTCGCGCCGCGCAAGATGAAGTTCGGTCTGAGCGAAGGCATGGTGCTGGCCGCCTCCGGCAGCGAGCCCGGCCTGTTCATCCTGTCGCCGGACGACGGCGCACAGCCAGGCATGCGCATCAAATAATCCAATCGACCAAGGAGCCGAGCAGATGGACTACGACATCCTCATCATCGGCTCCGGCCCAGCAGGACAACATGCAGCCTGGCAGGCGGCGCGCATGGGCAAACGCGCGGCGATCATCGAGCGCAAACCCAAGCTCGGCGGCGCGGGCTTGCAAACCGGCACCATCCCCAGCAAGGCGATGCGCGAGGTGGCGTATCTGCTGTCGCGTTCCGGCGGCATGCGTTCCGCGCTCGCGCCGGACAGCCGCAGCCGCCACGGTCTGCTGGCCGACGCGGTGCGCCGCAAGGAAGGCGTGATCGCGCAACAGGAATCGGTCATCCTGAAACGCCTGCTGAAACACGGCGTGGCGCTGATCCCCGGCGAGGCGTCGTTCGTCGATGCGCACACGCTGCAGGTCACCGACGCTTCCGGCAACACACGCAAAATCTCTGCTGAAGTCATCCTGCTCGCCGCCGGTTCGCGTCCGCGCCGCCCGGCGAACATCCCCTTCGACAAGAAGACGGTGCTCGATTCCACCTCCATCCTCAACCTGCGCCATCTGCCCGACAGCCTGCTGGTGGTGGGCGGCGGCGTGATCGCCTGCGAATTCGTATCCATCTTCGCCGCGCTCGGCGTGCACGTATCGGTAGTGGATAGCCACAAGCAACTGCTGACCTACCTGAGCGAAGACGTGGTGGGCGTGCTGGCCGACAGCTTCCTCGGCATGGGCGTGGACTTCTACATGGAAGAGCGCGTGGCCGAGATCGTGCGCGAGGATCACGGCGTGCTGACGCGGCTGGCGAGCGGTAAGGAATTCCGCACCGATGCCGTGCTGTTCGCGCAGGGCCGTGAACCGAACAGCGCGGGCATGCAAGTGGATAAAGCAGGCATCGCGCTGGATGAAGGCTGGGTCACGGTCAACGCGCAGTTCCAGACCAGCGTGCCACACATCTACGCGGTAGGCGACCTGATCGGCCGCCCCGCACTCGCCTCCACCGGCATGGAACAGGGACGCAGCGCCGTGCTGCATGCCTTCGGCGGTGCGGAACAACAGTCCGCCGAGAACATGCCGATGGCGGTGTACACCATCCCCGAGATCTCCTACGTCGGCAAGACCGAGAAGGAAGTGCAGCAGGCGGGCATCCCCTACGTGCTCGGGCGCGCCTATTTCAAGGACAGCGCGCGCGGCCAGATCATCGGCGACGCGCAGGGCTTGCTGAAGCTGGTCGTGGATGCGCGCAGCGGCAAACTGCTGGGCGTGCACATCGTGGGCGAACAGGCGAGCGAACTGGTACACATCGGGCAACTGGTGATGAACCTGAACGGCAGCGTGCGCGACCTGATCAGCAACGTGTTCAACTACCCGACGCTGGCAGAATGCTACAAACTGGCGGCGCTGGATTGCACACATCAGATGGAGCGGCGCAACAAGGGATAAGCAGTCGGCGGCACATCATCGTTTTGTTTCTTCGTCTCACTATTGAAAGGCGCATATGAACAAATTACTCGGCTTGCTCTTACTCCTCCCCGCCCTCGCATTCGCGGCGCCTTTCAACATCGAGAACGTCGCCCCTGGCGTGTACGTCCATCGCGGCGAACACAAAGACCTCTCCGGGCATTACGGCGGTGACATCTGCAACACCAGCTTCATCGTCGGCAGCAAAGGCGTGGCGGTGATCGACACCGGCGGATCGCCTGCCGTAGGTGCAAGCCTGCGCAAAGAGATCCGCAAGGTCACCAAGCTGCCCATCCTGTACGTCATCACCACCCACGTCCACCCGGACCACGCTCTGGGCAGCGCCGCGTTCAAACAGGACAAACCGGTGTTCGTCGGACACGCCAAGCTGGCGAACGAGATGGCGCTGCGCAAGGAAGTCTATCTGCGCAACCAGCCAGAATGGGTGGGCAAGGATGCCGCCGGCAGTGAACTCATCGCGCCCGATCTGGCAGTGGACACCACACGCGAACTCGACCTCGGCGGCCGCACGCTGCGCCTCACCGCCCACCCTGTCGCGCACAGCCCTTCCGACCTCAGCGTGCAAGACAGCGCCACCGACATCCTGTGGACCGGCGACCTGCTCTCCATCGAACGCACCCCATCGGTGGACGGCAATCTGGCCGCATGGCTGGAAGTCATCGAGGCCCTGCGCAACGTGAACGCCCCCCGCCTCGTGCCCGGCCACGGCCCCGTCACCGCGAACGGCGGCAAAGCGCTGGATGATGAGAAGCGTTATCTCGCGGCGCTGTTAGGCGACGTGCGCGCCGCCATCGCACGCGGCGACAGCATGGAGCAGACCATAGAGACCGCCGCGCAATCGGAGAAAGATAAGTGGCTGCTGTTCGACATCACCAACCGGCGCAATATCGCCAGGGTGTTTCCGATGTTGGAGTGGGAGTAGCTACCTTTCGGCAATGCCAGAGGTAGCCTGAAAATTAAGGATTGGCTAGAAATCAGATTTCACAAAACTGATGTTGATCACAGATCGTTCTCACGAACGCGTGTGCACAACAAAAATACATAGATACTTTTGGAAATATATAGGCCAAATGGCATATTGAGGCATTGAGAGTATTCATGATATATACGCCCCCCCCTTTGTATATATTCCCACATCAATTCACGTCAACCAGATGAGCACCCAAGAGACATCACCTGTTCTAGAAAGACTGTTTGCGGCAATCGAGAATGACGAGATTCGACTGCCTGCAATGCCTGATTTGGCACTTAAGATTCAGAACATGCTGGATGATATGAATGTCTCCACACAGCAAATCGTGGCAATCGTCGCAACAGACCCTGTGCTTTCATCGCAGATCATCAAGACAGCCAATAGCGCGCTCTATGCCGGCAAGCCGCAGGTTGATACGCTCATGGCGGCCGTATCCAGAATCGGATACAAGATGCTGCGAAATATCATCATCACGTTCTCGATGAACAAGATGTCTAACGCGACGCACCCGGCCGTAAAAAAACATATTGCCGATTTTTGGGCGCATAGCAAGGAAGTGGCTGCGATCAGCTATGTGCTATCCAAGAACCACAGACACCTGAATCCTGATCAGGCGATGATGGCCGGACTCATTCATGACATCGGCACTCTGCCTTTATGTCTACACGCTGAGAAGATGGTTTCAAATCTGGACGAGGCCATTCTCGACTCTCTATCCAGAAGGTTCAGAGCGATCATCGGGAATAGGCTATTGCTCGATTGGTCATTTCCAACTGAAATAACCGAGGTCGTATTGATACATGAAGACCTGCATTACGACCCGGAGAGTTCAACAATCAGTTATGCAGACGTTGTGACGGTTGCGAACTTACTGAAACCAGCGACCACAAAGATCGTCAATTGGGATGACGTCGCTGCCGCAAAAAGAATGTTCCTTAGCAAAGAAACTTGCCAATCATTCTTTGATATTTTTAAGGGCGAACTGTCTGCTGCGCGCGGGATGTTTATTTAGGTTTCATCCCGGCAGCAAACAGCCGGCCAAACTCCCCTTTTACAAATCCCCCGTACTCGCCGCCACCATCATGTCCTTCATGGCGGCCATCACTTTCTCGGCGCTCTTGCGCGTGTCTTCCGGCAGGGCTTTGATCATCTTGAGGTCCATCATCATGGAGACGACCCAGCGCTTGCCTGCCTTGTCTTCGATGATGGCGATGCGGCAGGGCATGAAGGCGATCATCATGTGGTCGGCGGCGAGCATCTTGTTGGCGGTGAGGCCGTCGCAGAAGTTGAAGATCTCCATGCGCTTGGCGGGTTTTCCGGTGAGGGCTTCAATCTCTTTGTAGATGGGGTTGCCGCCGACGAACTTGAGGTTGTGCTGGTTGGCGCGCAGCTTGAGCGATTCCACAGCGTCGTCGAAGCTGATGTCGTCCTGCACCTGGATGTGCGCGATCTGCAACTGGACGTTGGTGTAGCTGAGTCCTTCTGCGGCGGCGAATTGGGTGACGGCCAGCAGCAGGGTGGCGATGAGGGTTTGGAGTGTTTTCATTTTGCTTCCTTTCATTGCGTGCGACGTTCGGCGATGGCCGTATGCTACGCCAACAGTTTCAATCCCAGCGTACGAAACTGTTCTGCCTTGCTTTCATCTATGGATAGCTTGATCAGCTTGCAGCAACGCTCCACTGCCTGCACCAGTGCATCGCGGGCATCTTCCGTCTCCTGCAGACGTTGTATGACTTTATCCCCGTGCGCGCCGAGCAGGTGCTGCGCCAGCTCGATGAGCCCGGCACGGCCTGTTGCAGCGGGCGTGAACGCGGCTTGATCCGTTGCTGCGCGGGTAGCCGTGCCTGCCGGCTTGCCCGCTACGGCAACGAAGCCGTTGTCGAGCAGCCAGGTCAGTTGCTCACCGAACTCGGGCAGTCCGGCATAACGTTCCAACAAGTCTTCCAAGCGGGTCTTGCCGTCGACCATGATGAGGATGGCCCGCAGCTTTTGCGGCACTGCGTCGCTGCGCTGCGCCAGCTCTGCTACCCCCTTGTCTGTTTTGACTAATACAGCGGCGCTATCCATGACCACTTAGACAAGTTCTTCGATGACACGGAAGATCAGCCGCACGGTGATCAGCACGTACACCGCGCCGAACAGGAAGATCAGGGCCACGAACATGTTGATGATGTTGGGCGGCAGTTGGGTGAAGAACGGTGTGACGAAATAGCCCGCCGTGAACACCGTGACCATGAAGGTCAACAGGCCCCACTGTTTGCCCACGACACCGCCGGGTATCTTGCTGCGCAGCGAGTACACCAGATACATACAGATCAGCATCACGCCGATGGCCGCGATGTTTATGCCCAGGATTACTTGTGATTCCATTTGATTCTCCCCTTTCGTTTCACTTCATCGTTAACAATGGGTATCCGGTTGCTTCTCAAACCATGCCCGGATTACCCGCCACTCCCTTCAGCTTCGGTACATTGGGTGTCGAGACCTTGACCACCTTCTCGTTGCGCAAATGGCGCGCGACCAGATCCCAGATCGGTTCGCCGCCTTTGTCGCGCGCGGCCTCCGACACGGGCGCCCAGCCGGCGACCTTGTAGGTCTTGTTGGCGTCCAGTGGTTTGCCGTTCAGGCGCATGTCCTGGATGCGCTTGCCCATGGCAGCGCCCGGTTCGCAGGTGTATTCCAGTCCGCCCACGCGCACCATGTCGCCGCCCTGCTGGTAATACGGGTCGGGGTTGAACAGGTTGTCGCCCACGTCTTCGAGCACGTTCTTGATCTGCGCGCCGGTCATCTCGGTGAGCGTGCTGTAGGGATAGGTGATCGCCGTCTGGTTGAGCACGTCTTCCATGGTGATGTCCGAGCCGGGCAGCAGCGAGGTGCCCCAGCGGAAACCGGGCGAGAAGGCGATGGGCGCGTCCTTCTCTTTCATCATCGCGTCGAGGATAAGCTGGTCGAAGCTGCCGTTGAAGTTGCCACGGCGATAGAGCAGGCCGTCGGTGGTGGCGAGCTTCTCGTCCAGCTTGGCGGCGTAGGGCGCGCGATGCTTCTGGATAAGCGCGGCCATGTCCTTGTCCGCCGCCAACAGGTTGGAGAACACCGGCAGCAGTTTGTATTGGAAGCCTTTGACCTTGCCACCCTTCACTTCGAAGTCGAGCACGCCGAGGAACTTGCCATTGGAACCGGCATTGGTCACCAGCGTGACGCCGCCGGCGTTCTTCACCGGGATGGGCGCGGGGATGCCGTCGTGCGTGTGGCCGCCGAGGATGGCATCGAGACCGGTGACACGCGAGGCCAGCTTGAGGTCAACATCCATGCCGTTGTGCGACAGCAGCACGGCGACCTGCGCACCCTTGCTGCGCGCTTCGTTGATCGTTTCCTGTAGGTTGTCTTCCTGGATGCCGTAGGACCAGTCAGGCACGAAGTAGCGCGGGTTGGCGATGGTGCTGTAGGGGAAGGCTTGGCCGATGATGGCGACCGGCACGCCGTTCATCTCTTTGATGACGTAAGGCTTGAACACGGGATCGCCGAAGTCGGTGGTCTTGACGTTGTGGGCGACGATGTCCATCTTGCCTTGCAGCGAGCCTTCTTCGGCTTCCTTGATGCGGTCCGCGCCATACATGCATTCGAAGTGCATGGTCATCACGTCCACACCGAGCAGCAGGCAGGCGTCGATCATGTCCTGCCCCTTGGTCCACAAGGCTTGCCCGCTGCCCTGCCAGGTGTCGCCGCCGTCCAGCAGCAATGCGCCGGGACGCGCGGCGCGCACTTGTTTGACCAGCGTGGCCAGATGCGCGAAGCCGCCGACCTTGCCGTAATGGCGCGCGGCTTCGATGTAGTCGAGGCTGGTATAGGCATGCGCTTCGGGCGAGCCGGGCTTGACGCCGAAGCGCTTGAGCAGCGCGTTGCCGACCAGATGCGGCGCTTGTCCGCTCATGGCCCCGATGCCGAGGTTGATCTCCGGTTCGCGGAAGAAGATAGGATTCAGTTGCGCGTGGCAGTCGGTGATGTGCAGCAGACTGACGTTGCCTTTACGCGGCAAGTCGTACATGCGCGAGGCATCTCCGGCGGCGTAGGATTGGTTGCTGTTCAGCACGAAACCGCCCGCCGAGGCGATGGCCAGTATCTGCAGGAATTCGCGTCGATTCATACCCATCTGATTTCCTTTGTAGAAAACAGGCTGATTAAGTGTGCAAGGTTCCATCCCCCCGCGAACGGGAGGGATGGATCAGTACGCGTTACTTGTTGACTGGCGATTCCGGGTCCAGCAGCAGTGCCACCAGATCCTTCATCTGAGCTTCGGTGAGGATGCCCATGTGACCGAAACGCGGCATGTTGGCGCATGCGTTGCCGGCCTTGGCGTTGTAGATGCGTGCATAGGCGTAGCGCTGGATATCTTCGCCGTAACCGCGTTCCTTGCCGAAGTGCAGCAGGCTGGGGCCGATGGTGCCGTAGGCGATCTCGGTGGCAGACAGCTGGTGGCAGTTGTAGCAGTTGCCGCCGCGCGGATCTTCTTCCTTGTCGCTCCAGGTCATACCCTTGCCGCTCTGGGCCAGCTTCTCGCCCGCTTTCCAGTCACCCATGAACTTGCCGTCCGCCGGCCACTGGATGGCTTCGGCTTCCTTGGCTTCCAGCTTGGCTTTCAGCTTCTTGGGCAGTTTGTCCACGTATTTGCTGCATGCGGCTTGCAACTCGTCCTGGTTGACGCGCGTCGCCTTGGCGATGCCTTTGTCGCGGAAATCGCGTTTCACGATCTTGGCGGTCTTGGCGTCCAGATCCTTGCCAGAATCACCCGCCTGCGACGGTACAGCAACCATGGCCAGCGAGAGACTGACCGCGAATCCAATCATTGATTTTGTATTCATGTTCGTCATCTCCTAGCGTTTCAGACCTGGGCCGACATACTCAGCGCCGTTCGCGTTGACTGCCAGAAAGGTGGTCAGAGCGATGGTGGCTTCGGATGCGTACTTCGGTTCCGGGAAGCGTTGCTGGCGGAAGCAGTCGTTCAAGCGCCACTGGAAGGAACGGGTCAGACCCTGCGACACGCGATAGGCGGGCCAGCCGGTGTAGGCAGTCTGGGCGTCCTTCTTGCTGCTGCGCATGTTGGGCAAGTCCTGCATGCGGATGCGCACGCCGCTGGTGGCATGGCAGGTGGAGCAGGCAAAGTCATACGGGCCAGCGCGGTAGTTGAAGATGCGCTTGCCGATCTCATAGGCTTCTTTCACCTTGGGATGCTTGGTGGAGACCTTCATCTTCATGCCCTTGGATTGTCCGACCACGTAGGTGGTCAGCGAGGAGATATCGGATTCCTTATTGGTGGAGGCGAACGGCTTGGCGGTGATCTGCTCTTCCGGGATGCCCTGCAAGGTGGTCATGCAAGTGAGCAGGCGCGATTCCAAGTCCTGCACCTTCTTCGTGTCCTTGAAGTAACGCGGCATCTCGGCATAAGCGCCCTTCACCACGCCCTTGCCCTTGCCCAGATCGCACTTCTCCAGACTGGCATTCTTCGGACCGCCCGGTGTCTTCCACAGCTCTTCACCGCGCATCTCGTCGAACTCGGCGGGATTGCCATCACTGATCATCTCGCGGTATTGCTCGATGCGCTCCGAATCGGTGACCGCTTTCTCTTCCGCCACCGCCGTCAGGCTGGTCGACAATGCCAGCACCATCACTGCCCTGCATATTTGATTGGTGTTCATTTGTTCTCCCTGATAGAAAAATGGCCATGCAGTCGCATAGCCAATTCATTTTTACTTTTATGCCGAGATCGTCACCTCGTCGCTGCGTGAATCGCCCTTGTTGTCGACCCAGCTGATCTTGACCTTTTCCCCGGCGCTGCCGCCCTTGAAACTGAACATCAGGTAGGGGTTCTTGGAGATCGATTGGCCGAACTGTGCGTCCAGCACGACGCGCCCCTGGTATTCGGCTTTGACTTCGGTGATGAACCAGGCCGGGATCAGGGCGCCGTCTGCATCCTTGCGCAGGCCGGTCTCCATCTCGTGTTGCATCAGGATCTTGACTTCGGTCATGCCATCCTTGACGGAGGCACGTATCTTCATTGGTTTGCCCATTTTGTCTTCCTTGTGCGAATGAGTGAGTGTCCGCTACGGCTAGCCGCCGCAGCCGCCTGCCGTGACTTTGACTTCTTTCGAAGTGCGGTAGTACTTGCCGTCGGCCTTGACCAGCGCCACCACATGCGCCGTCTTGCCCATCTTCACGCGGGTGGTGACCTCGGCCGCAGTGCCTGCGGGGATATTGAACACCGCAGCCAGCACGTTGGGGTTCTTGTCCACCATGATGGCGATCTGCTCGACGTTGGGCAGCGAACTGGAGATACCGACCGGCACCACCGAGCCGTTCTCGGCGATCTCGGGTACGGTCAAACGGATGAGGGTTGAATTCTCTTCCGGGTTGGCTGCCCCCAGCGAGCTCAATGCCTCGTCTACTGCCTTGGATGTGAATGCCGGCTTGTTCCACTCGGCCAGCGCTGCACCCGGACGCAGCAGACTCGCACCGCCGAACAAGGCCAGCAAGCCAATGCCCCCGGTGGATAATGCCTTGCGACGTCCCAGATCTATCTCTTTACTCATCAAGATTCTCCCTTTCCCGTTTCGTTGTTAAAACAAGGACTGCAAACTCGCCTGCGTATTCCACCGTGGACGGTTCTCACCGCCTCGCAGCAGAGCCGAACCGTATACCTGACAAGATTACGGTGTCAATAACCCTTACGTAGCCCTAATGGGTAATGAATACAACTATTAAGTGTGATTTTTAACAACGGCTAATATGCCGGAAGGGCGGTGCTGGACACGATAACTGCACCGGGTGCGGACGCACCCGGTGGAGCGGAAGACCTTGCAGCAGATCGAAGGGGGCAGTACAGCCGGATCACTCCAGCAAGATCGCGTCCTTGCCGAAACTGGCGATCAATTCCTTGCCGCTCAACGGATGCGCGAACAGATAGCCTTGCCCGATGTCACAACCCGCACCGCGCAGCACGTCGAGTTGTTCCGCAGTCTCGATGCATTCCGCCACAACGCTGAAACCCAGCGCCTGCGCCATCAACAGGATGGTCTTGGCGATGGCTTGCGCATCTGCATTGGTGGCGATGTCGACGACGAAATGCTGGGCGATCTTCAGTTCGTGGATCGGCAAACGGCGCAGGTAGGCCAACGAAGAAAGCCGGTGCCGAAATCGTCAATGCTGAGTTTGATGCCGAGGTCGGTGGGCAATGCGGCAACGAGCGCGGACAATGCTTCCAGACCGCCCGCCGAAGCACCGATGCCGACCAGATTAAGGACGAAGCGGGATCAACTTCTCGACTTTGACTTCCGTCTTCTTCGCCCGTTTTACCGCTGATACCTTGGGCGGTTTTGCCGTCGCTACCTTGTTCTTACTTTCCGGAGGCATTTGTTTCCCCTGCTTACTGGTGATGGATTGCAACCCCGCCCCTGTCCGCCGGGCGTCTCACATCCCCAGACAAAATTCGTTATCCATTGCACTCAACACAGCACAACATCAAGGTAGATAGGTGCACTTTCTGTTCGCAAGACGAACGATAGCGCAAAAACAGAGGGCGTGAAAAAGAAAAACCTGCCCACAAGGGGGCTATTGTTGTGCCGACCAGGAGCCCCCCAAGCGTGAGCAAAGTGCAGTTGCTGCGTGGCCTCAAGTGTGACGGGCGGCGACGCCCGCGCAGCAGATCATGGATGCGTTTCGCTGTTGCAACCAGTCATGCCGACATATTCCTTGCCCCTACAAAAGGCCCGCAGTCACTGCAGGCCCTTGGGCTTCATGCATTCCAATCACTCAGCGATGGAAAGCCAGGACACCATTGATGGTCGTTGTACTGTTTTGGAAGCCGTACACCACTCCGGCGCCGGTAGCCCCTATGCCGGTGAATGAACCGCCCAGTCCTCCCTGTATCGCAGCACCGTTTGCCGTAGCGGTGAAGGTCCCTCCTCCGTTGCCATCGCCGAAAATCGTTTGCTGGATTGGCAAGTTTGTACCGGTCGCCACATAGTTAGTCGCCCCTACCGTGGCATTCACCCCGACATTCACTGTCATCGCGGTGAAGTTGGCCTGCAAGGTGGCCCCGTTCAAGGTGCCTACGTTGCCCAGATTGTCAGTCGGGCTGGTGCCGCCCCCCAGTGTGTAGGTATACGTACCCGAAGCCGGCAAGGTCACCGGTCCAGTCATCACCGGCGCCGTCAGCCAATGCAGGCTGCTCCCCGTATTGCTAATGGAGGCTAATGCCGTGTTCGTCACACGGTCAGTCACGCCCAGATTACCGCCTTGCCAGCGGCCCCAACTGATTCCCGAAACTGCGTCCTTACCTTGATTGACTGCTAGAGCGGTTCCGATGGATATGCTATTGGAGTTCTGGCTGACGATTTGCCCACCACTATTGTTATTGGGTGCCATGTCAAAGCGGGTGAGATTTCCCGCTGCGTCTTTGAGCACACGACCTGCGTTATTAAAAGCTCCGTTGATATCAAAGTAAGTTGTGCCGCTTCCAGAGACCCCGAGTGCGTCATATCTGGAAATCGCTACCAATTGATACGGTATAGCCAGATTGACCGTGGTGGCAGGTGCACCGTTGAACGTATCGAGTTTGAATGCCGTGACTCCGCTGATGCTCTGCGTCGAGGCATCGGTCAAGAAGTACTGCAGAAATGCGCCGTTGACGCCATTGCCGGTAAGTTGGCCGGAAATATAGCCCTGTCCAGCTACCCCGCCCACCGACACATTAAGTGTGCCGCCGCCATAAGTATCGAAGTGAGAGCGGGAATTGCCGACGCCACTATTGGAAGTCAGTGGCATCGCGGTGGCGCTGGCTGTCCAGCTAATACCACCTCCGCTCAATGCCAGATTCGCCCCAACAGTTTGATTGGTGAAATTGACTGACAAACTGGCCGAGCCGATCGTCCCTAGCGTCCCGTCTTGCATGGTTGGTGCGGTACCGCCATCGAATACATAAGTCGCGGTACCAACCAAAGCCTCCGTCAGATAGAACGGATTCACGCTAGGACCGGTGATCCAGCTTCCGTAGCCACCCGAAAACGTCTGCGTGGTGGTAGAAGGCGCAGCTCCAGAATATGTCGTTGTTGTTGTCAGCGTCAGCACAGACGCAGGTGCAGGCGCATAACGCCCAAACTTGATCCCAGTCGTGCTAACGCTGCTCGCAGTGCCTGTCTCTGCAACTGATGCACCGGTCAAAGTATAAGTCTCACCCGTGCTACATGGTGGAATTGTGCAGCCGCCACCCCAGATCACTGTAAAGCTAGGATTCGTTGCATTCGGCAAGATGGCGGCTGGCAATGTCTCGAAGCTGTAAGGTTTGGAGAAGGTGGAGAGCGACAAACTATCAGAGACCATCAATGAGGTCACCACATAGGGGTTAGTCACCGGTGCAGTCACCACAGGGGTCAATATCGTCGTCGTTCCACCCTGAAGTAGCGTTTCCAATGGCGTCGTCGTTCCGTCCTGAACAAACGTTTGCGTAGTGGTGTTCAATGTTGCACCTGAGCTTGAGTTGACCAGCACAACAGGGACGAGCAACTGCGGGGCATTTATTACAGGCATCGGTTGCAGAGCACCAACCGGAGGAGGATTGTTCAAGACAGCCCCGGGGCCTACTGGTGCAGCATCCGCCGCAACAGCCCTGATTGGCGCAGGACCGGCAGGGGCATCACCCGTGGGCGCGGGTCCATTTTCAGTTGTCTGCGCCTTGTTTCCATCTCCGTTCTTGCGAGCCTGGTCCCCGCCTTTCCCCGCTTGGTTCGTATTACCATCCTGCGGATTTTTTTCGCCATCCTTTTGCCCCGAAGCGCCTTGCCCAGTTTTGCCGGCATTGTCTTCTTCATTCTCCTTGATGGTTTTGCTAGGGGCGGCAGCTACCGTGAAGATACTTGTATTGATCGGTGCCAAGACAGGCAGTGCATTCAGCCCGCTTGAGAAGCCCATTTGGTTTGGCAGCACATTGACCGTGCCCAGGTTCGTCATGAGTGTCGTTTCACCTACGTTCACTTTGCTATATGTCCCGGGCTGTGGACCAGCGGGAGGGCCACCAGCGGGGCCTTCCATTGGTCCTCCCATTGGTCCAAAAGGTGGCACAACGTATGATTCGTGATCGGTGCCACGAATACCGATAGTGGCTGAGGGTGTCTTGATTCTGTAGTTGCGCTTGTTCTTGGAACCGATCAGGCCGGTCACTGCCCTGAAACCGCCTTTGAGCAGTGAAAAAAAGCTACGCTCAGTGCCGTCCTGCTTGCCATTGAATACAAATTGGTCGAACTTCATCTGCGTATTCGGACGGATCGCGACAAAGCCCCCATCCAACATTTTTATTTGGGCCGATGATGACATCGCAGTGGAGATGGAATCCCCCTCGGATATCCTGTCGCCCTTCTTTAGAACACGCGTAATACCAGAAGTCGTGACCTTTACATTCCCGTGTACGAATTGAACCTTACCGGCCACGGCTGCTTCCGCAACTTGAGTCGAAAGCATCAGACTGACTGATACGAAGGTTAGAAAATATTTGATTTGCTTGGTGATATTCATGATCAACCTCATTCAAGAATGTTGCACATGCAGACTATCGGAAATCCCTGCGTACCGTCATGGATGCATCGATACGATCAAAGCTGTAAATGGCTATATTGGATTTGTTGCGTGAATAACTGATCTGGGGACGGAACGTCCACAGCTTCGCAAAATGCCAATTAGCACCCAATGTGGCATCGGACAGTTTGTCATCGCGCTTGACCAGGAAGGCGAGATTCCTTTTGTCATACTGCCCTCTTTGAAAGCCAACGTTGGCAAACACCTCCGCCTCTTCGCTGAGTGAAGTTTGTCCACCGAACCTCAAGCCATAGCCAGATTTGCTTCCGTCAGCACGGTCATGCACCGCGCCTTCTTTTAGCCCATTGATACTGCCAAACAGCGCGGATTTACCGTCATCCAAAATATGCAGCATCCCCGCACCGATGACTGCTTGATTGAAATCGTTCACCTGATAAGTGGGATCTGAATATCGATTCTTGCCGTATTGCCCAAACACATTGAGCTGATTCTTGGAATTGAAAGTGTGCTGCCACCCCCCCGTGAACCCGTATGAATTTCTGTTCTTCAGATGTGCCTGCTCATAGAAGCCCCAAGTCAGGCCCAATCGAAAAACTTCGTCACCCGTTGCAAAGGCAGCGCCGGCTCGGGTATCCAAACTTCCAAAGTCATATGTATGCATCTTATGATTGTTGCGCTGCCGTAGATCGACACCGCCATTGACACTCCACTGGTCAGTGAATGCATGGTTAACTTCCCCGCCGACAGATCCCATATAGTAAGTGGCCGGTGTTTTCAGGCTGGTGGCATTCAAAGTGAACACCAGATCACCGAACGCTGGGATGGCTACATCCGATTGGCTGGTGGAATTATTGACGTTCGTATCACGGCCGACAGTACCCTCCAGATAGGCTGAATAACGCGTCTTCTTAGCCTCCTCTGCCGAATCGATCGCAGCCAGATATTTCTCGATAGTGATACGCGCAGCTTCCGGCGGCTCCTGCTTCATCACCGCTTCGAGTTCAGTCTTGGCGCGAGGAAGGTCGCCCAGATGGAAATACGCACGGGCCATATCCAATCGCGCGCCCGCAAAGTTTGGATCAACCGCCAGAACACGCTCTAGGGCAAGCGTTGCTTTATCCGGATGGCCGCTATCAAGCGCAGCTATTCCCAATAGATAGTCGAATTCAGAATTGCCGGAGTATTCAAAATCTTTCGCCGACAGCAACTGATATGCCTCTTCAGCTTTGCCTGCATTGAGCAATCCTTCAGCATTACGCAGCAACTCTTCAGGTACATCAACTTTAGAGCCCTGCTGCTGGTTAGCCGTGCTATCTGCAACAGGTGCGACGGGCATTGGACGCGCCGAGAAGGCTCGAATGACCACCCCGCCCGCCGCATAGGACGCGCCCTGCAGACCGAAGCTCATGCAACAAACAACAGTCATGAAACTTAGCAATGACCGACTTCTCATGCGAACCCCTATAGTTATTTCGGCAACCCGACCGACGCTTTGCTACTGCGATGCATTCTATTACCTGAACCGGGTTTGTAATCACGTATTGGTCAAGCAAGATGCAGAAAGGCCGCCACTAGGGCGGCCTAACTGTTTGATTGTTTGGTGGCTCGGGGCGGAATCGAACCACCGACACGCGGATTTTCAAGCCAGTGCGGCAACCTTCCAATTCAACCGCATAGCCGCTTGCCTTTCTACAATTCCCGCTTTTTCCCTGTCGCGCAATCCAGCAGCCAAGCTGCCTCAAGAATAATTGTAGAAGGCGCTATGTGGGCGGCGTGTATTTCGCAGGGCGGTTAATGACTGTTCCGCTGTGCAATGTAACCTGCGCTGGGAACAAATTTCGTGCGAAGTGCGCCTCAGTTACGCGGATTCTCCCAGTGGCTGCATTTTCAAGAGCCTTGGACTTATCAAGGCGGCGCTCTGGAATGGCCACATGAACTTCCTTTTGAGGAAACTTTTCTCTGACCAGGCGAATTGCTGGAGCTAGGTCTGTATCAGCCGTGAAAATGATGGCCTTGTCGTAGGCATCCTCATGCGCACATTGCAGCAGCCGTAAAGCAATATTGACGTCGCTTTCTTTCTCTTCATGCGTATCCCACACATGCTTACAACTAGGGCATTTTCGGGGCTTTCTTTTGAAGGTCCCCATAATGGGATGGACGCCAGTCGATCTCAGTACCGCCACATAGTCACGGTGCCGATCTTGAACGTCCTGCGGCACCCACCCTGCATATGCCGAGAAGTAATAGATACTCGACAGCGCATCATTACTTGGATGGATGAGTGCTTGGCTTAGCGAGGAGATATTCAACCACTTGAGATAGTGCTTGTGGTTGGTGAGGCGCTTAGTCCGGGGATCCCAGTTAAGATCGTTAATTGCGTGATAGAGATTAAACCCATCCACGAATACGACAACACGTTTTTGATCCGCCAAATGCGCCCCCAGAAACAAAGCCGGCCGCGCTGGCGGCCGGGACCTCGGGGAAACCCCTCGGGATGTTATGCCGACACCGCAGGGCGTCGGGGCCAACAGCAGTGCTGTTGGGATGATTTACCCCGGCAACGCGGGTCACCGGGACTCTACGGCGTGCCGTAGAGGATGATTCGGCGCGGAATATAGCAACATTTTCCTAAAAGTAAACCTTTTGTTTAATGCCGCTAAACCCCGCTGCTTCCCGTTGTTTCCTACTTTCCCCCTTTTTTTGGCATTTGGCGACAGTTTTATGCATTTTCTCTGCTTTTGTTTGAATGCGACTTTTTCCTTTTGTTCCAACACTTTTTGCTTTTTTGTCCACTCGACCTCATTTCGAACGAATTCCAATTGTTTTTCAATGTCCGCTGAATCTGGCTGATTTCACATTGAACACTGTTCAATCTGTTTTCCATGGTGGTATGCGGAGCCGCGTCGCGAGGGATTCCTTGTGTGAATCCTGCACCGGCAGATGTGGCAAGACTGGCCGGTAGTAACAAGTGCATTGGAGGGGGGCACTACCTGCCAATCAGGGTAACGAGCGATCATGCCAACACGCCCTCTATCCATCCCCGCTTGTGGCCAAACGCCCGATGAGAGACCATCCACTGTCAACAATAAAAAACTCTGGAAATTATTGTTGACCGGGCAAATTTGTTTCGGTAGAAGATATAGACAATGAAAAGCCGCACAGGTGGGCTATGCGGCTTTTCAAGCACCAGTAGCTCAATGGACAGAGCTCCTAGTTATTCGCTGAACGGCGGGTAATACTGAAAGGAAGGTTACAGGTTCGAATCCTGTCTGGTGCCCCTTCTGTTGCATCCTATGGTTTGCCTGTATTCGCGTCAACCTAATTGACCCTTTTTGTGGTGCTGGTGGCCTAGCAGTTGGCTCATCAGCCCCTTGCTGCCCGTTCATGGTGGCACGCGGCAGCGCGTCGCGAGGGGTTCCCTGTGTGGATCCTGCACCGGCAGATGTGGCGAGGCTGGCCATTGGGGTGGCTGGTGTATTCCAGGGCGGCGCACCAGATCGAACAGGGTGGCGAGCGATTCATGCCACCACGCACCACCCCAATGGCACCCCGCCTGCCCCCTCCCCTGTAGACTGGTTTCTATTGGATACCCACCCATTGGGGAGGTATCTGCTGGCATGCGGCTCCCATCCCTGCAATAATCCCACCTGAAATTCACTGCTGGCCTTGTAATGTCAGGGCTTCCGACAGTTCATATCACCTGAAAAACACCCATGGCCACAAAGAAAAGTCCAAGTGAAATTGAGGATGCAACAACAGCGCTGAAAGGAAAGGGCCTGCCCTCACCTGATGATGCGATTGGCACGCGTATTCGCGAAAAGAGAGATGAGAGACAGCTCAATGTGTCGCAGTTGGCTGAGCGCACCAAAGAAGTAAGCGCTGATGGGAAAGGCTTGTCTCGTGCTGTAATTGCTGGCTATGAAAATGGGAGCTACAAGCCGGGAACAAGGGAACTGCGCATTCTGTGCAGCGCACTCGATGTATCGCCCAATTGGCTTGTATTCGGGCGCGAGCGTTTATCTGAACAGCCTTCACAACTTGAGTTACTCACCGATGAAACCCTGCCTGAAATGGGTCTCGCCAAATTGTTCTATATCCTCACGTCATTGCAGGATGAAGACTTCAATGCAGTTGCCACAATCCTATTGTCATTAGCCAAACAAGACAAAGCTATTAAGGCCGGCCTCGCAAGAGAAGCCGACGTAATGGGGCGAATGATTGTGGCCAGCAGGGCGCTTGAGTCGTCAAAGCGATGGGGAAATTACATTCAAGATCACTATGGTAAGGGCCGCAGCAAGGACAAACCGAAGTAAACCGAACACCTCCATTTCAAGGATTGCCTGCTCGCCAAAGGTTATTTGGCATATGTAAGCAACCTTTCTATTGACAGTTTGCTAACTGTTGATTATCTTTCCTCCGTCAGTTTGCTAACAACGGAGGAAAAATGGCTATCAAACAGAACCCCGTCCTCACCAAAGAGGATTTTGAAGCAGCACTCGTAACCCAACGCCTCAGCGTGTCCGAAGTGGCACGCCAAACGGGCATCCCTCGACACGTCGTCAGTCACTTCAGAAACTATTCCGACGGCCTGAAGCCCGAGCAAGCCGCCACGCTGCGCGACTACCTGGAAGGCCTCGGCGTGGAGTTCACGGACGATGATGGCGAAAGCCCCGCCCCGCTGGCATCGCCGCACGGCCTGCGCTTGCCGGTCATCCTTTCCGATGACGGCCTGACACAGCGCACCGCCTTGGTGTGCCGCCATTTCTTCATTGATGAGCGCATCAGCGACAATCAGATCGAAGAGGCTGGCGAACGCATTCTGGAAAGCTTCGAGGAGGCCAAGGACCTGATGGACGTGAAGCTGGAGAGCCGCGCCTTCTCCAGCGACTACGACGAGGCGACTGAAACCAAGCTGCGCGAGCTGTGGGGCCATCTGGCGCGGATTGGCTTGGTCTGCCTGCACATGCAAGGCCGCGTGCTACTCGACCAGGCACGCTTTACCAACCCGCAGCCGGCCAGCAAGCCAGCCACCCTTGGCGATCTGCTGTTCAACACCTACCACGAAGCGCTGGCCACCGGCCTGCACCAGACCGAGCCTGAGGATCCCGCTGAAGAGGTGGAAGCATGATGCCCGTCGGCGTGCTACCGACTGGGGGCAAGGCTGCGCCGGTCATCATTCTGGTTGTGCTTGGCGTGCTGGCCGTTGCAGCACTGGCCAACCGGCCTGCAAAGCCAGCCCAGCCTAAATGAGCCACGCCATGTTCGCCGTGCTCAACATCGAAACAGGTGATTTCTACTCGGAGTCACCAGCCCTCAAGAAAGAAGCTAAACGCAACGGGAAGCGCTGGGACAACGCCAGCGCACTCCCGTGCTTTGCACGTCGCTACAAAAGCCACAAAGAGGCACTGCGCCGGTCGCAGAAGCTTTCCAACAAGACCGACTGTGTGTGCGCTGTCGTGACACTGAGATAACCCCGCCATGCAGATAGGACACCGCCAAACCTCCTCAACAGCGCCAGACCGCGCTTCTCTTGGTATATATGCGAATACTGTTTGCACACCAGCCAACCCCAAGCAAAAACGGATTGCGAGGGATGCGGCGGTCGATGCGAACCGCAAGATGCGCTATCAGCTGCAGCGGGTGGCGCAGGGTTTGATTCCAGGCGAACGGGTGAAACACTGCCAGCGCAGCACCATGAGCGGCGGCGGGGTGAGCGTGTACCGCAGCAGCGAGGCCGGCGCATCCTTCGGCAATCTGACCACCTGCGGCAGCGTGTGGCATTGCCCGGTGTGCGCAGCCAAGATCACCGAACACAAGCGCATCGAACTTCAGGACGCGATCACCGCCTGGACGAAGCAAGGCGGCGAGGTGTATCTGATGAGCCAGACCTTCCCGCACCTGGATCACCAGCTGCTGGTCGACAACCTCAAGCTGTTCTCAGACGCGCAGAAGAAATTCAAGGGCAGCCGACAATACACAAGGATCCTCGAAGAGGCAGGATGCGCTGGAAGCATCCGCGCGCTGGAAGTGACCCACGGTGAGAACGGCTGGCATCCTCACACGCATACGCTGGTGTTTGCCCAGCCAGACCAGCTCAAGGTGCTCCAGCAGCTGGATATGGTCTGGATCGAGACACTCATCAAGACCGGACTGGCTGAACGCAGCCAGCTCAACGAAATGCTGCTGTTCGCCTTTGATATCCAGAACGGCGACTACGCCGCCGAGTATGTCGCGAAGTTCGGCCACGAACCCAGCGCGAAATCCAAGACGCTCACAGATTCACACTGGGGCGCATCCCACGAACTCACCAAAGGCCACGGCAAGGTTGGGCGTCGCTTGGGTGGCCGCACGCCATTCACGCTGCTGCGCGACTTCAGCGAAGGCGATGCAGCGGCCGGTGAACTGTTCATCGAATACGCAAAGCACTTCAAGGGCAAGCGCCAGTTGTTCTGGTCACCAAAGCTGCGCAAGGCGCTGGCATTGCCTGAAGAGGAAAAGACCGACGAAGAGATCGCCGCAGAAGAAGCGGTTGAGCGCGAATTCGTGACGATGCTGGATCACGAACAGTGGCGGCTGGTGTTGAGCCGCAATGCACGCTTTGAAGTCTTGAGGATCGCCGAGGACGAAGGTGCTGCAGGTGTGGCGCGATTGCTGGAAGAACTGGCAGGACGAAGACCTTCACACAGTGACCACTACTGGGAGCGAGGGCGGCGGGGGTATCACCACCTGGGCGGATTCATCGGCAACGAATTGAAAGCTTGAAAACGCTGCGCGCCGGGACCGCCAAGCCACCGACGCGCAACTCACCTTGATAGGAAAGGCTGAAATGAAGAATACCACCAAGAAGCGCAAGCCGCACAAACAGCCCAGCAAGAAGAGCAGCTGGGCATACTGGATGCAGGCCATCGAGCCGACCTCGGAAGAACTCAACAAGGCATTCCCCGACTATCACCCGCAGTGGGTGCAGTTGTCGCAGCGCACCAAGATCTCCGGAGAAAGCTTCAAGGCCATGCGCGAAATGCTGCACATGGATCGTGCGCAGTGTGCAGCCTATCTGCGTGTTGATCGCAGCAGCATTTCAAAGTGGGAGATTGGGACAACAGTTGTTCCGTTCGCTGCATTCGAGCTGCTGCGCGTCGTCTACGAAAGCGTGCATTTCAAGTTATCTCACCCCGAGTGGGATGGCTGGTTCATCGGTGCGCATGGCGAATTGAATTCGCCCGATGTTGGCGGGAGAGGATTCACGCCGGAGTTATTGAACAGCAACTTCATCACCTACAGCCTGAATGCTGGCCTTCGCAACGACTTGAAGAAGGCACAGGCAGAACTCGACGAAGCGCGCGCGGAAAACACCAAGCTGCGGCAGATGTTCGTCGCCCAAGGCGTGGTCGATGATCTGGCCGCAATGCAGAGCACGATCCAAGAACTCATGGCGCGCATCGCAACGGCCAAGATTCTGCCCTTCCCCGTCATCGAAGAACACCTTCAGGAGAAAACAGCATGAGAACGCGCCCAAGCATCACGCCATACATGAGCAGTGCCGATGAGAGCATCAACGCATCTATTTCGTTCGCCAAACTCCTCGGCCGGCTGAGAAGGTTCAGCCCCGGATACGCACCATCAAGCCGGTACCAGATGCGACTCCAGAGCAAGCGAGCAGCACGCCGCATCAAGCTGCGCACAAAACGGTGACATCATGCGATTCCTGACACACGACGAACTGGCCGAACTCACCGAGCGCAAACGCAAGGGCGAACAGATCGCTTGGCTGAAATCGAACGGCTACAGTTACGCCATCGGCGCGAACGGCCACCCTCGCGTGCTGAGCGATCACGTCCAGGCGAAACTGTGCGGCGGCATGATCGCTGCTGCGCCAGCCACGCTGGAACCGAACTGGGGCGCAATGTCGTAACGCATCATGGGCCGCAAGCGCACGATCAACCACAACCTGCCACCGAGGATGAACCTCAAGGGGAAGACGTACTATCACGTCTCGACCGACTCGCCGAGGAAGTGGACGAAGCTTGGCCAAGACTTGGCCCTTGCAAAACGCTTGTGGGCCGAGATCGAGGGAGAGCAGCCCGATCCGAATAACTGCACCTTTCGCGGGATCGCTGCGCGCTATCGCAAGGAAGTGTTCCCAACCAAGGCTTACCGCACGCAGAAGGACAACGAGAAAGAGCTGGAGAAGTTGGAAAGGGTGTTCGGCGACATGCCGATCGATGCAATCAAGCCGTTTCACATCAAGCGCTACCTGGACGAACGCGGCAAGACAGCCAAGGTGAGAGCAAACCGGGAGCGAGCCCTGTTCAGCCATGTCTTCAACTTTGCCAGGCAATACGGCTACACCGACGCACCGAACCCCTGCGCAGGCATCAAGGGGCACAAGGAAACCGCCCGCGATCGCTACATCGAAGACGATGAATTTCTGGCCGTGTGGAGCGCAACCGACCAGCCCACACAGGACGCCATGGATCTGGCGCACCTCACTGGCCAGCGCCCTGCCGATCTGCTCAAGTTCAATCGTAGCGACGTGCGCGGCAACATGCTCGCGCTGACACAGAACAAGACCGGCAAGAAATTGTTGATCGAGGTAGTGGGCGAGCTGGGCGAACTCATAAAACGCATTCTGAGCCGCTCTTACCACTCCGAGGGATGCGAGGCACTGCTGCAGGATGGAAACGGCCGGCGGCTTTCCTACGGTGCCTTGCGCAGCCGTTTCGACAAGGCACGGGAGGCGGCCGGTGTGAACTTCCAATTCCGCGATATTCGCGCCAAGACTGCGACTGACACCGATGACCTTGCCCATGCTCAAAGCCTGCTTGGCCACAAGACACGGGCCATGACTGAGCGCTACACACGTCATCGGAAAGGCGACAAGGTCCAGCCCCTGAAATGAAGAATTGTAGAAATTCAGGCCGAATTGTAGAAAAAGAAAAAGGCCTGCATCTCTGCAAGCCTTGCTAATACTGGTGGCTCGGGGCGGAATCGAACCACCGACACGCGGATTTTCAATCCGCTGCTCTACCAACTGAGCTACCGAGCCGTTTTTTCTGCCTTCCCGGACGGGTCGGTCGAAACGAAGGCGCGCATTGTAGCCATAAGCGGCATTACGGGCAACACAAAAAACGAACCCCGCACTTGGCGGGGTTCGTTTACAGCAATACGGCAGAGCCGTGCGGCTGGTTGATTACATCATACCGCCCATACCACCCATGCCGCCCATATCACCACCCATGCCGCCGGCCGGCTTGTCTTCCGGCATTTCGGCGACCATGCATGCGGTCGTCAGCATCAGGCCTGCGATGGAGGATGCGTTCTGCAACGCGGTGCGGGTCACCTTGGTCGGATCGACCACGCCCATGGCCAGCATGTCGCCATACTCGCCTGTGCCTGCGTTGTAACCAAAGCTGCCTTTGCCTTCCAGCACTTTGTTCACGACGACAGATGGCTCTTCGCCTGCATTGGCAACGATGGCGCGCAGCGGCGCTTCCATCGCGCGCAGCACGATGGTGATACCAGCGTCCTGGTCGTGGTTGTCGCCTTTCAGACCGGCAACCGCAGCCTTGGCACGCAGCAGTGCTACGCCGCCTCCGGGCACGATGCCTTCTTCAACAGCGGCACGTGTCGCGTGCAATGCATCTTCCACGCGGGCCTTCTTCTCTTTCATCTCGACTTCGGTCGCAGCGCCGACCTTGATCACTGCCACGCCGCCGGACAGCTTGGCTTTGCGCTCTTGCAGCTTCTCTTTGTCGTAGTCGCTGGAGGACTCTTCCATCTGCTTGTTGATGGTGGTGATACGCGCCTGGATGGCTTCGGTCTTGCCGTGGCCGTCGATGATGATGGTGTTGTCCTTGCCCACTTCGATACGCTTGGCTTGACCCAGATCATCCAGCGTGGCTTTTTCCAGTGTCAGACCGACTTCTTCTGCGATCACGGTAGCGCCGGTCAGGATGGCGATGTCTTCCAGCATGGCTTTGCGGCGGTCGCCGAAACCCGGTGCCTTGACGGCAACGGTCTTCAGGATGCCACGGATGTTGTTCACCACCAGTGTGGCCAGTGCTTCGCCGTCTACATCTTCAGCGATGATCAACAGCGGACGGCTGGTCTTGGCGATCTGTTCCAGTACGGGCAGCAGGTCACGAATGTTGGAGATCTTTTTGTCGTGCAGCAGGACGTAAGGATTGTCCATCGCAGCGATCTGGCGATCCTGATTGTTGATGAAGTACGGTGACAGATAGCCGCGATCGAACTGCATGCCTTCAACCACGTCCAGCTCATCTTCCAGACCGGAGCCGTCTTCGATGGTGATGACGCCTTCCTTGCCGACCTTGTCCATCGCTTCAGCGATCTTCTCGCCAACAGCGGTGTCGGAGTTGGCGGAGATGGAGCCGACTTGGGCGATCTCTTTGCTGGTGGTGCAAGGCTTGGACAGCTTCTTCAGCTCTTCAACAGCCGTGATGACTGCCTTGTCGATGCCGCGCTTCAGATCCATAGGGTTCATGCCGGCGGCGACGAACTTCATGCCTTCCTGCACGATGGACTGTGCCAGCACAGTCGCGGTTGTTGTACCGTCACCGGCCACGTCGGAGGTCTTGGAAGCGACTTCCTTGACCATCTGCGCGCCCATGTTCTCGAACTTGTCTTTCAGTTCGATCTCTTTGGCAACGGAAACGCCGTCCTTGGTGATGGTGGGAGAACCGTAGGAACGGTCCAGCACCACGTTACGGCCCTTGGGGCCCAGAGTGACTTTAACCGCGTCGGCCAGGATGTTCACACCAACGACCATCTTGCTGCGTGCGGCGTCGTGGAATTTTACGTCTTTAGCTGCCATGTCTTATTTCTCCTGAATTCGTTGAATGCTTAGGCTTCGATGATGCCGATGATGTCGTCTTCGCGCATTTGCAGCAGCTCGACACCATCCATCTTGAAAGCTTGACCGGAATACTTGCCGAACAGCACCTTGTCGCCGACCTTGACGTTCATCGGGCGAACCTTGCCGTCGTCGCCGATCTTGCCGTTGCCCACAGCGATGATTTCGCCTTGGTCCGGCTTCTCGGTTGCTGCGTCGGGGATGACGATACCGGAAGCGGTCTTGCGCTCTTCTTCCATGCGCTTGACGATGACGCGATCATGCAAAGGACGAATCTTCATGCTTATTTCTCCTAAATCAGTGAGTTGATGATTTGCGAAGGCAGGGAGTTAGCACTCTCCGCCAGCGACTGCTAATAATAGGGGCGCACCCCTCGCAATTCAAGGGTGCAAGGAAGATTTCTTTTGGGTCAGCCCAGAATCGCGCGCAACGCGAGCTCAGTTCGGGATAGACGCATTGCACGCCGGATGCTTCCAGTCGTGCCGGCAGCACGCGCTGACCTTCCAGCACGAGTGCGGCACGCTCGCCCATGGCCAGCTTGAGCATGGTCGCCGGGGCCACAAACGCTGCCGGACGACGCAGCACCGCGGCCAGGATGCGCGTGAATTCGGCATTGGTGACCGGCTTGGGCGAGGTCATATTGAACGGGCCGCTGAGTTGCTCATCCTGCAGCATGCGCAACAAGTGCTGCACATAGTCATCGATGTGGATCCAGCTCATCCATTGCTTGCCGTCCCCCAGTCGCGCCCCCAACCCCAGCCGGAACGGCGGCAGCATGCGCGCCAGCAGGCCGCCATCCTTGCTAAGGATAAGGCCGGTTCGCAGCAGACAGACGCGCACGCCGTATTGTTCAGCTTCGATAGCGGCCGACTCCCAGTCGATACAAAGCTGCGCCGGGAAGTCATCTCCCGGCCCGGAAGTCTCCACCAACTCCCGATCGCCGCGCCCGCCGTAATAGCCGATGGCGGAACCCGACAACAACACGGCAGGCTTTTGTTCGGCCTGGGCGATGCGTGCGACCAACTGCCGCGTGAGCGCGATGCGGCTGTCGCGCAGCACTTTTTTGCGACGCTCGGTCCAGGCTGCATCGACGATAGGTTCACCCGCCAGATTGATGACGGCGCCGAAATGATGGTGCGGATGCCAGTCGTCGAGCGAAGCCAGCGCCTTTACGCCTACGCCGCATTTGCCGGCAACGGAATCGGGGTGGCGACTGAATACAGTCAGGGTATGGCCTTCGGCCAGCAAGACACGACACAGGGCGCGACCGATCAGTCCCGTGCCGCCAGTGATGAGGATGTTCATGACTGTCTCCTCGTATCGGTTGAGGCTTCATCTTACGTTATGATTGCACACATGACATCAAACACTTCCCTGCTGACGCGTAGCCTGTCCGCGGTCTGGCATCCCTGCACCCAGATGAAGCGCCACGAGACCTTGCCGCTGGTACCCATCGCGCGCGGCAAAGGCGTGTGGCTCTATGATTTTGAAGGCAAACGCTATCTGGACACGGTCAGTTCCTGGTGGGTGAATCTGTTCGGACATAGCGAACCGCGCATCAACGCCGCCCTCACCGACCAGCTCGGCAAACTGGAGCACGTGATGCTGGCCGGCTTCACGCACGAACCGGTGGTGCAACTGTCGGAGCGTTTGCGCGAACTGGCCCCCCCGGGACTCGGCCATTGCTTCTACGGCTCGGACGGCGCCTCGGCCACCGAGATCGCACTGAAGATGAGCGCGCATTACTGGCGCAATCACGGCAACACACATAAAACAGAGTTCCTCAGCCTGCAGAACAGCTATCACGGCGAGACGCTGGGCGCGCTTGCGGTGACCGACGTGGCGCTGTTCCGCGACGCCTATGGCGCGCTGATCCGGCAGAACGCCACGGTGCCCAGCCCGGACTGGCGCAATGCCCAGCCGAGCGAAAGCGCTGAGGCATTTGCGTTGCGTTGCGCGGATGCACTCGACCAGCATCTGCAACGACACCACGCGCAGATCGCAGCCCTGATCGTCGAACCGCTGATCCAAGGCGCGGCGGGCATGGCGATGTACCACCCCACCTACCTGCGCGCCGCGCGCGAACTGTGTACGCGTTATGGCGTGCATCTGATCGCCGACGAGATTGCGGTCGGCATGGGCCGCACCGGCACACTGTTCGCCTGCGAACAGGCGAACATCCGGCCCGACTTCCTGCTGCTGTCCAAAGGCATCACCGGCGGCTACCTGCCTTTGTCAGTAGTGATGACCACGGACGACATCTATCAGGCCTTCTATGCCGACGAGACCGCGCGCGGTTTCCTGCATTCGCATTCCTACACCGGCAACCCGCTGGCCTGCCGCGCCGCGCTGGCGACACTGGACATCTTTGCGCAGGACGATGTGCTCAACGTCAATCGCGACAAGGCAGCTTTCCTCAACCGCATCGCCGAACCGCTGCGCACGCACCCGCGCGTGAGCAACTTCCGCAACACCGGCATGGTCTGGGCGTTCGAGGTCGAGTCGTCGCATGCGGATTTCGCACAACGCTGCTTCAGCCTCGGCCTGCAACAGGAATTGTTATTGCGCCCGATGGGCGACACGGTATATTTCATGCCGCCTTACGTCATCACCGAGGAGGAAATGCAATTGATGGTCACGCGCACGCTGGCCGTTATCAACGCACTGTTATGAAACTGCTCGTCACACTATTCATCAGCCTGATCTTTGCACTCGATGCCGGCGCCGCATCACTGCCGGTCAGCGTCACACAAGAGTTGGAGAAAGCAGGCATCCCCACCTCGGCCGTATCTATCGTAGTGCGCGAGGTCGGACACCAGAACTCCCTGATCGATCTGAATGCCCAGCGGGCGATGAATCCGGCTTCCAACATGAAGCTGCTGACCACTTATGCCGGGCTCGACCTGCTAGGCCCGGCCTATACATGGAAGACCGAGGCTTACTTGGACGGGGAGCTCTCGGATGGCGAGTTGTATGGCGACCTGATCTTGAAAGGCTACGGCGACCCCAAGTTCACCATCGAGCAGTTCTGGCTATGGCTCTCCGATCTGCGCGCGCGCGGCTTGCGCGATATCAAGGGCGATCTGGTACTCGACCGCAGCTATTTCGACCTGCAACCGCACGACCCCGCCGAATTCGACAACGACCCGCTGCGCGCCTACAACGTCGGTCCGGATGCCTTGTTGCTCAACTTCAACATCGTGCGCCTGCGTTACCTGCCTAACGGCGAAGCGCTGAATGTCGTGAGCCTGCCGCCCATCTCCGGATTCTCGCTGGAGAACCAACTCGCCCCGACCAGCGGCAAGTTCAACTGCAGCGACTGGGATGGCCGCCTTTCGGTGCAGCCCGGCGGCGACAGCGTGGTGTTGCAAGGCGACTACCCCATCGAGTGCGGCGAACGCGAACAGAGCCTGTCCGTGATGCCGCACACCCGCTACGTGGAAGCCGTCTTCCGAGCCATCTGGCAAGAACTGGGCGGCACATTAAATGGCATACAACGCGAAGGGACCGTCGCACCCAGTGCGCGATTGTTCTCCACGCATCGCTCCGAGCCTCTGATTACCGTCATTCGCGACATCAACAAATACAGCAACAATGTCATGGCGCGCCAATTGTTCCTGACGCTGGGCGAGACGCTCCCGCTGGAGAACGAACCCGGCGACATGCCGGCCGTCTTCTCCGGCAGCGAAACCAGTCGGCGCATGGGCATCGAACGCAGCATCTTCGCCATGCAAAACTGGCTGACGCGAACCGGTATGGATTTCAAGGAGTTGGTGCTGGAGAACGGTGCAGGCTTGTCGCGCATCGAACGCATCAGCGCCGCGCATATGGCCCTGTTACTGGAACATGCTGCAGCAAATCCATTCAGCGCCGAGCTGCGATCATCGTTACCGATTTTGGGTGTCGACGGTTCCGTGCAGCAACGACTGAGCGACAGCCCGGCCGCCCGCCACGCTCATCTCAAGACCGGCACACTGGAAGGTGTGAAGACACTCGCGGGTTATGTACGCTCGAAGCGCAACAAGGATTGGGTGGTAGTTTTCTTCATCAACCATCCCAATGCCAAGCACGGACAAGATGCGCAGGATGCGCTGGTCGAGTGGCTTGCGACGCGTCACTGAATTAAGCCGCACAGTTATCCTGAATCGCCGCGAAAAAATATATAGGCCTTTTTCAGAAAATATATAGGCCGTCGTTTTGGTTTACATAACCACAATCAATAAGCGACTATGCGCCTGCGAGATTTTGTTCGCGTTATTCAATAACAAAAGGAAACAGCATGAAAAAAAATATCTTGGCTCTCGCCATTTTGGCATCGTTCGCCGCACCTGCAATGGCTGGCACTTACTACATTGCCGGCGATTTCGGCACAACCACTTGGACTAACAATGCCACCTTCCCAACGCCCGGCAACGTGACCATTGCAGGCGGCTACAACTACAGTTCGCAGTTTTCCGCTGAAGTGGGTTACACCATGTTTGGCGATTCGACTCTGACTGCCGGCGGTAACAGCGCGACAGTTAAAACCTCTTCGTTATATGCTGCCGCAGTCGCCTCCTTCCCACTCAATGATCAGTTCAGCTTATTTGGCAAGCTTGGCATCACCAGCAACAAAACTGATATCTCTAGCAACTTTGGCTATAGCGCAAGCGCGTCAAAGAGCGGCATGATGTATGGTGTTGGTGCATCCTATAGCCTGTCCGAGAAAACCAGTCTGCGCGCTCAATACATAAGTCTGGGTGAATATGACAGCTCTTCAGCTCCTCTGAAAGCCAGCGTCATGAGCTTCGGCGTTGCATACGCGTTCTAATTTTTGTTATTCATTAAAAGCCGGGCGATGCCCGGCTTTTTTTCTGGCAATATCACATCACCGCCAATCAATGGCTTCTCCTGTCTGAAAATATATAAATGAAGAATTTGGCAGCGATCCCGATCGCCATTCTGATACTGACATTACCAACCATAAGTCGGGCTGATCCAATGACGACCCAGACAGGCAACGAGATCAGCCTATCTCTCGGCTCATATAAGTACGAAGAACCCGGCCTGATGTCATTGAAAGGCCTCAAGAGTGGCATCGAGCTGCGCGCGACCAAGGCATATTCGGCGCGCCTAACTTTCCTGCGCGGTGAATTACGCTATGCGGGCGGGACCGTCGACTACAGCAGCAACAGCACAGGCAGCAGCAGCGGAGAACCGGACTGGTATTTCGAAGGGCGAGCACTGATCGGCCGCGACTGGTTACTCAAGACCGCCACGATCTCCACCTATACCGGTCTCGGCTACCGCTTCCTGCTCAATGATGGGCGCGGCATCACCAGCACGGGCCACGCAGGATACCGGCGCGAGAGCACCTATATCTATCTGCCAGTGGGCATCATCTTCCGTACTGGCCTGCATAGTGGTGACGAGATGCTCGGATCGCTCGAATACGACCACCTTCTGTCCGGGAACCAGTTCAGCAAACTATCGGATGCCGGCCTCGGCTACAGTGACCTCGACAGCAAACAGACGGAGGGTTACGGCATGAAGTTGCGACTGTCCTACGTAACCGCCAGATGGTCAGCAGGACCGTACCTGCATTATTGGAACATCGCCGAATCAAACCACAACACCATCGTTCGGTATGGTGTTCCCACCACAAGCACTGGCTGGGAGCCACACAACAAAACTACTGAAATTGGTTTGGAGTTGCGCCACCCTTTCTGAATGGCTACAGCCCCAATGCACCCCACATCGCATCAACTTTCTCTTTCACCGCCGCATCCATCACGATAGGCGCGCCCCATTCGCGTTGCGTCTCGCCTGGGAACTTGTTGGTGGCGTCCAGTCCCATCTTGCCGCCGAGACCGCTCACGGGTGAAGCGAAATCCAGATAGTCGATCGGCGTGTTCTCCACCAGCAAAGTGTCGCGCACCGGATCCATGCGCGTGGTGATCGCCCACATCACTTCTTTCCAATCACGCACATCGATGTCGTCGTCCACCACGATGATGAACTTGGTATACATGAACTGGCGCAAGAAACTCCAGATACCGAACATCACACGCTTGGCGTGCCCGGCGTACTGTTTCTTGATGCTCACCACCGCCATGCGATAGCTACAGCCTTCCGGCGGCAGATAGAAATCCACGATCTCGGGGAATTGCTTTTGCAGCAGCGGCACGAACACTTCGTTCAGCGCCACGCCCAGCATCGCCGGTTCGTCGGGCGGCTTGCCGGTATAGGTGCTGTGATAGATCGGGTCGCGACGCATGGTGATGCGCTCGATGGTGAACACAGGGAACTTGTCCTGCTCGTTGTAATAACCGGTGTGGTCGCCGTATGGCCCTTCCAGCGCTATTTCGTCCGGATGAATCACGCCTTCCAGCACGATCTCGGCGGAAGCAGGTACTTGCAAGTCGCTACCGATGCACTTCACCAGTTCGGTCTTGCTACCGCGCAACAATCCCGCGAACTGATATTCGGACAATGAATCGGGCACCGGCGTGACTGCACCGAGTATGGTCGCCGGGTCTGCGCCGATCACGACCGCGACCGGATACGGCTGCCCCGGGTTCTTCTCACAGTGATCACGAAAATCCAGCGCACCGCCGCGATGCGCCAGCCAGCGCATGATCACCTTGTTCGGCCCCATCACCTGCTGGCGATAGATGCCCAAGTTCTGGCGCGCCTTGTTCGGCCCGCGTGTCACTACCAATCCCCAAGTGATGAGCGGCGCAACGTCGCCGGGCCAGCAATGCTGGATCGGCAGCTTGGAAAGATCGACATCCGCGCCTTCCCACACCACTTCCTGACATGGCGCCGATGACAAGACTTTGGGCGACATGGTCATCACTTGCTTGAGGATTGGCCATTTATCCCACGCATCTTTCAGACCTTTGGGCGGCTCCGGCTCTTTCAGATAGGCGAGCAACTTGCCCACTTCGCGCAACGCACCGATATCTTCCTCGCCCATGCCCAGTGCCACACGGCGTGGCGTACCGAACAGATTGGCGAGCACCGGCATGTTGTGGCCGGCGACGTTCTCAAACAGCAGCGCCGGTCCCTGCGCGCGCAACACGCGGTCGCAGATCTCGGTCATCTCGAGATGTGTGGAGACCGGTGCAGTGACGCGTTTGAGTTCGCCGATGCTTTCCAGTTGTGCGATGAAATCGCGCAGGTCTTTATATTCCATCAGTAGAACCTTTCCTCGCCCTCGGGGCGCGTCTTGAACCGCTTGTGCAACCAGAAATACTGTTCCGGCATCTCCAGCACGCGCTGTTCGATGAACTCGTTCATGCGGCGCGCATCTGCGATATCATCACCGCTCGGATAGTTCTCCCATGCCGGATAGAAGGTCAGCACATATCCGCCGCCACCCGGCAGCACGCGCGTGATGCTCGGCACCACCTTGGCGCCGGTCATCTGCGCGATGCGCGGCAATGAAGTCATGGTCGCCGCAGGCACTCCGAAGAACGGAATGAACGCACCATCCTTCACGCCCTGATCCTGATCCGGCGGATAGATGAAAGGCAGGTTATCGCGCATGCCTTTCAGGATGGGACGCAGCCCTTGTTGCCGCGAATACAGTCGCTGGTCGCGGAAACGCGCGCGCTTCTGCAATAACAACTCGGTCAGGTAACGACTTTTCTGATTCGCATACATGCACACGGTATCCACCTGTTGCGCCACCCATTGCCCGCCTGCGTCCATGCCGACGAAGTGCGGCGTGAGCAGGATCATGGGCTGCCCCTTCACTGCCTCGAAATGTTCCACACCTTCCACTCGGATCAATGAGTTGATGCGCTCAGCACTGGACCACCACAGGATGCAGCGCTCGATCAGGCCACGGAAAAACATCTTGAAATGGTCGCGCAACAATTGCGCGCGCGCCGCTTCGCCCATATCCGGGAAGCACAATTTGAGATTGATGTCGCCCACTCTGCGCCGCTCGCCGGCCAACAGATAGCTCAACATACCCATTACATTACCGATAGCGACGATCACGCGAAAAGGCAGGAAGTGGATCAACCACAGGATGAATACACCCAGACGAACCATCATTCGGCATTCCCTTCAACTGCAGGCGGATTCGCACCGCGCGGCACTTTGTAACGGTTATAGCTCCACAGATACTGCTCGGGATATTGGCGTATCAATGTTTCCAGCGCCGCATTCAACTGCACGGGCACAGAAACCTCCGCATCAAATCTCAGCGGTGAGATATGCAGAGCATAGCCCGCGCCGCGTGGCAGTCGCTCACCCAGGCACATCACCACTGAAGCACCACTGGCTTGGACCAACCGCCCCAGCAGTGTCATGGTGTAGGCTGGCCGCCCGAAGAATGGTGCCCATTCCCCTTCTCCGTTGCCCGGCGCCTGATCCGGCAACACCCCGATGGCCTCACCGCGCTTGAGCGCTTTAAGCAGCAGACGCACCCCGCCCAGATCGGTCGGCGCCAGTTGCATCTGGCCGCGCTCGCGGCCCTGATGCATCAACTTGTCGAGCGAGGGGTAGCGTGGCGGACGATACATGCAGGTCATCGGAAACTTCTCAGCCAGATAGAGACCGATCACTTCGAAGCAGCCAATATGCGGCGTCAGCATGATCACGCCTTTGCCTTCTGCCTGCGCAGTCTCGATATGTTCCCAGCCATGGCATGCCACCACACTGTCGACCACTTGCTGCAGGGGACGACGCCATACCCAGGGCAGTTCCAGCACGCCCCTGCCTGCTTCGCGGATATTGGCATGCAACAGCTTTCGATACTCAGAATCCGAATCGGCAAGCTTGGCAAGTCGCAGATTCTCGCGTAGCCGTGCCGCATAGCGCCCGGACGACCAGTAGACCAGCCAGCCGAACGGGCCGCCCAAGCGGTATAGCAAGGGCAACGGGAGGCGGGCAAAAAGGTCGAATAGCAAGGTCATTCAAGAAAACCCATAAATTGACTGGCGGGGGATTTGATATACTGCGCGCCCATTTAACTATTGAAGAAGTGACGGAGAGCCATGAGCGAGTTTTTCTTTACATCCGAATCCGTGTCCGAGGGCCATCCGGACAAGGTAGCAGACCAGATCTCCGATGCCATCGTGGACGCGATTCTAGCGCAGGATGCACATTCCCGCATCGCGGCAGAGACGCTGTGCAACACCGGACTGGTCGTGCTGGCGGGTGAGATCACCACTTCAGCGAACGTCGACTACATCCAGGTCGCGCGCGACACCATCAAGCGCATCGGCTACGACAACACCGAATACGGTATCGATTACAAAGGCTGCGCCGTACTGGTGGCCTACGACAAACAGAGCCCGGACATCGCGCAAGGCGTGAACCAAGCCTACGACGACAACCTCGACCAAGGCGCCGGCGACCAAGGTCTGATGTTCGGCTACGCCTGCCGTGAGACCGACGTGCTGATGCCCCTGCCTATCCACCTGTCGCACCGCATCGTCGAACGCCAGGCGCAACTGCGCCGCGACGGTCGTTTGAACTGGCTGCGCCCGGATGCCAAGTCGCAGGTCACCGTCAAATATGTGGACGGCGTGCCGGACCGCATCGACACCGTGGTGCTCTCCACCCAGCACGCGCCCGAGATGACGCTGGCGCAGATCCGCGAAGCGGCCATCGAAGAGATCATCAAACCGATCTTGCCCAAGGAACTGATCAAAGGCGACATCAAGTATCTGGTCAACCCGACCGGTCGTTTCGTCGTCGGCGGCCCGCAGGGTGACTGCGGCCTGACCGGCCGCAAGATCATCGTCGATACCTACGGTGGCGCAGCCCCGCACGGCGGCGGCGCATTCTCCGGCAAGGACCCGTCCAAGGTCGACCGCTCCGCTGCCTACGCGGGCCGTTACGTGGCGAAGAACATCGTCGCCGCCGGCTTGGCCGACAAGTGCCTGATCCAGATCTCCTACGCTATCGGCGTTGCACTGCCAACCAGCGTCATGGTCACCACTTATGGCACGGGCAAAGTGTCCGATGAGAAGATCGCCGAGCTGGTGAAACGCCATTTCGACCTGCGTCCGAAAGGCATCGTGCAGATGCTCGACCTGCTGCGTCCGATCTACCTGAAGACCGCCGCTTACGGCCACTTCGGTCGTGAAGAGCCAGAATTCCGCTGGGAGGCCACCGACAAGGCTGCCGCACTGAGGGCTGACGCAGGACTGTAATTCGTATCACCCATCCCGCCGAGGGGCGCTGCAGCAGTCACCGCAAGGTGGACCTGTCAGGCTCGGCGAGGATGGTTCAACATGTAGCAACGGCGCCCATTCATCAACTTATCGAATGAATGGAGTGCTTTATGTCTACTCAAGACTACGTAATCGCTGATATCAAACTGGCCGATTGGGGCCGCAAAGAGATCGCTATCGCCGAACACGAGATGCCCGGCCTGATGGCTATCCGCGAAGAGTTCGCCAAGACCCAACCGCTCAAAGGCGCACGTATCACAGGCAGCCTGCACATGACCATCCAGACCGCCGTGCTGATCGAGACGCTGAAGGCGCTCGGTGCGGAAGTGCGCTGGGCTTCGTGCAACATCTTCTCCACGCAGGACCACGCTGCAGCAGCTATCGCCGCCGGTGGTACACCTGTGTTCGCGGTCAAAGGCGAGACACTGGCTGAATACTGGGACTACACCCACCGCATCTTCGAATGGGCGGACGGCGGCTTGTCCAACATGATCCTGGACGATGGCGGCGACGCCACACTGTTGCTGCACCTCGGCGCACGCGCTGAAAAAGACGCATCGCTGATCAGCAAGCAAGGTTCGGAAGAGGAGACCTGCCTGTTCGCATCCATCAAGGCCAAGCTGGCACAGGACAAGACCTGGTACTCCACCCGTCTCGCCGCGATCAAAGGCGTGACCGAAGAGACCACCACCGGCGTGCACCGCCTGTACCAGATGCATGAACGCGGCGAACTCAAGTTCCCCGGCATCAACGTCAACGACTCCGTCACCAAGTCCAAGTTCGACAACCTGTACGGCTGCCGCGAATCACTGGTGGACGGCATCAAGCGCGCCACCGACGTGATGATTGCCGGCAAGATCGCCGTCATCGCCGGTTACGGCGATGTGGGCAAAGGTTCGGCACAAGCCATGCGCGCATTGTCCGCACAGGTCTGGGTGACCGAGATCGACCCGATCTGCGCGCTGCAAGCCGCGATGGAAGGCTACCGCGTGGTCACCATGGATTACGCCTGCGAACACGGCGACATCTTCGTCACCACCACCGGCAACTTCCACGTCATCACCCATGACCACATGAAGAAGATGAAGAACAACGCCATCGTGTGCAACATCGGTCACTTCGACAACGAGATCGACGTCGCCTCGCTGGAACAATACCAGTGGGAAGAGATCAAGCCGCAGGTCGACCACGTCATCTTCCCCGATGGCAAGCGCATCATCCTGCTGGCGCAAGGTCGCCTGGTGAACCTCGGTTGCGGCACCGGCCATCCGTCCTACGTGATGTCCTCTTCCTTCGCCAACCAGACCATCGCCCAGATCGAACTGTGGACAGAACGTGACTCCGGCAAATATCCGGTGGGCGTGTACACCTTGCCCAAGCATTTGGACGAAAAGGTCGCGCGCCTGCAGTTGAAGACGCTCAACGCCCAGCTGTCCACACTGACCGACCAGCAAGCCGCCTACATCAACGTACCGAAGGAAGGCCCGTACAAGGCCGACCACTATCGTTATTGATTAACGACTTGCAGGTATGATGGCGAGGGGCGGACGTCAGGTTCGCCCCTCTTAACTTGTATCTTGGGAATATGCTGCTACGACTACTACTCATCTGGAGCCTTAACTCACTGGCGTTGATCGCCGTGGCGAGCTTCGTGCCGGGTATCCATGTGGACGGTTTCATGGCCGCCTTCGTGGCTGCGCTGGTGCTGGGGCTGGTGAACACATTGATCAGACCGATCTTCCTGGTGCTGACATTGCCGGTCACCGTGCTTTCATTGGGACTGTTCATCCTGGTCATCAATGGCCTGATGTTCTGGTTCGCGGGCTCCATCCTGCGCGGTTTCGTGGTCGACAGTTTCTGGCATGCCGTGTTGGGTGCCCTGCTGTTCAGTATATTTTCATGGGCGCTGTCCGCAGCCGCCGCACAACTATTGGTGAGGAAACATGGGAAATCCAACCACCCCGATCAGCTTTGAATTCTTCCCTCCGCAAACGCCGGAGGGTGCCACCAAACTGACTGCCGCACGCCAACGGCTGGCCGCATTCAAGCCGGAGTTCTTCTCCGTCACATTCGGCGCAGGCGGTTCCACGCAGGACCGTACGCTGGAGACCATTAAGCAGATCCACGCGGAAGGTCACAGCGCCGCCCCGCACCTTTCCTGCGTGGGCAGCACGCGCGAGAATATCCGCGGGCTGCTGAACATCTATAAGGATATGGGCATCAAGCGCATCGTCGCCCTGCGCGGCGACCTGCCTTCCGGCATGGCCAGCATCGGCGAGTTCCAGTATGCCAACGAGCTGGTGAGTTTCATCCGCGCGCAGACCGGGGAACACTTCCATATCGAAGTGGCCGCCTATCCGGAGTTCCATCCGCAGGCGAATTCGGCACGCGAAGACATGCTCAACTACAAGCGCAAGATCAACGCGGGTGCGAACTCTGCCATCACGCAGTATTTCTTTAACGCCGACGCCTACTTCCGTTTCGTGGAAGAGACACGCAAGCTGGGCGTGGAAGCGCCCGTCGTGCCCGGCATCATGCCCATCGTGCGTTACTCGCAACTGGCGCGCTTCTCCGACATGTGCGGCGCCGAGATCCCGCGCTGGATGCGCAAGACCATGGAAGGCTACGGCGACGATGTGGAGTCGGTGCAGAACTTCGGTCTCGATGTCGTGTCCCAACTGTGCGAGAAGCTCATCGCGGGCGGCGCGCCCGCACTGCATTTCTACACCCTGAATCAGGCCAAGGCCTCCATCGATATCCTGCAACGTCTGGGCTATCGCGCGTAATTTTAAGCAAGTTGAAACCATGAAGAAACCCGAACTGTTGTTGCCCGCCGCCTCACTGGAAAAGATGCGCACCGCCTACGCCTACGGTGCAGACGCGGTGTATGCCGGCCAGCCGCGTTACTCGCTGCGTGTGCGCAACAACGAGTTCATGATGGAGCAGCTTTCGCAGGGCATCGAAGAAGCACATGCGCTGGGCAAGCAGTTCTACGTCGCCAGCAATCTGATGCCGCACAACGCCAAGCTGAAGACCTACATGGCGGACATGGAGCCCATCATCAGGATGAAACCGGATGCGCTGATCATGGCCGACCCCGGCCTGATCGCCATGGTGCGCGAAAAGTGGCCGGAGCAGGTCATCCACCTCTCGGTGCAGGCCAACACCGTCAACTACGCGGCGGTGAAATTCTGGAAGTCCATCGGCCTGTCGCGCGTCATTTTGTCGCGCGAACTGTCACTGGACGAGATCGAAGAGATCCGCCAGCAATGCCCGGACATGGAGCTGGAGGTGTTCGTGCACGGCGCGCTGTGCATCGCCTATTCCGGTCGTTGCCTGCTGTCCGGCTACTTCAACCATCGCGACGCCAATCAGGGCACCTGCACTAACTCCTGCCGCTGGGATTACAAGGTGGAAAACGCCGCCGAAGACGGTACGGGGCATATCCAGAAGATCGACTTCGATTTCGACAAGGCACTGGGTGAAAGTGCACTGTCCGATTGCGGTTCGCAACCGCGCCATCCGCTGGCCGACCGCGTGTATATGATCTCACGACCTGACCATCCGGAAGAACTGATGCCCGTGCTGGAAGACGAGCACGGCACCTACATCATGAACTCCAAAGACCTGCGCGCAGTGGAGCATGTTGAGAAACTGGTGAAGATCGGTATCGATTCGCTGAAAGTGGAAGGCCGCACCAAGTCCATCTACTACGTGGCGCGTACCGCGCAGGTGTACCGTCAGGCCATCGACGATGCGATGAAGAACCGTCCTTTCGACCTGAAGCTGCTGGGAGCACTGGATGCACTCGCCAGCCGCGGCTACACCGACGGCTTCTACGAGCGCCACCATACGCACGAGCAGCAGAACTACATGCGCGGCCACTCCGAGAGTTTCCGCCAGCAGTATGTCGGCAATATCGTCGCCTGCGCGGACGGCATGGCCAAGATTGCCGTGAAGAACAAGTTCTCTGTCGGCGACAAGCTGGAGATCATCCATCCCTCCGGCAACAGCATCGTCGAGCTGAGCGAGATGACGAATCTGGATGGCGAAGCGCTCTCCGTTGCACCGGGCAGCGGCCACCATGTGCGCATTCCGATGCAGGGCGATCTGGCTAACGGCATGATCGCGCGCTTTATTTGATCTCCCTTTGAACTCCACGGGATCCTGTTTGTCTACAGCGCCGCCCCTTATAACCCATCAGGAGACGAACGATGAATTGGCATAACACAACCCTGCGCTACGGTTCACTTTCCATCGGCCTGCACTGGCTGATGTTTTTGGTGTTCGTCGGCGTGTACGGCAGCATCGAACTGCGCGAACTGTTCGAGAAAGGCAGCGACCCGCGCGAGATGCTGAAATCCTGGCACTTCATGCTCGGCATATTGCTGTTCGTGCTGGTATTGCCGCGCATCGCCGCGCGCCTGAGTGGCCCCGCCCCCGCCATCACGCCCGAACCTGAGAAGATCCAGCAACTCGCCGGCAAGCTGTTGCATCTGGCGCTGTATGTGTTGATGATCGCCATGCCGATCAGCGGCTATCTGCTGCTCAGTGCCGCCGGTAAACCCATCCCCTTCTTCGGACTGGAACTGCCCGCACTGATCGATACCGACAAAGAACTGGCCAAGCAGATCAAGGAAGTGCATGAATTCGTCGGCAGCGCCGGTTACTTCCTGATCGGCGCGCATTTCGTGGCGGCGCTCTATCACCACTTCATCGTGCGCGACAACACCATGACGCGCATGCTGCCGGAAAAGAAATGAACCCGCTGCATGAGCCTGCGTGACCAGATAGCAGAAAGATTGACCGCGCTCTACCGGCGCACAGGCTTCAATCCGAGCGCGACGAAGTTCATCCTGATCTTCGCCGCGCTCAACGGCGTGCTGTATCACCTGCCGCTGTATTCCTTCGCCGTCAAAGACCTCGCCCCGCTCACTTTGCCGAGCACCCTCACGCTGGTGACGCTGTTCGTGCTGGTGATGCTGCTGACGGTACTGGCGATGTTCCTGTTCGCGCTGGTATCGCAACGGCTGCTCAAACCGCTGGCGATGCTGATCGTGTTCAGCAATGCCTTCGCGCTGTATTTCATCCAGGCCTATCAGGTCGTGCTGGACAAGGCGATGATGGGCAACGTGTTCAACACCAACACCAGCGAAGCGGGCAGCTATCTCAGCTACTCGTTCCTGTGGCATGTGCTGCTGTTCGGCGTGTTGCCCGCCTGGCTGATCTCGCGTGTCACCATCCGGCATGTGTCGCGCCTGCGCACCATCGCCGCCCTGCTGCTCTCGTTCGTAGTCGGCATCGGCTGGCTATATGGCAACGCGCAGAGCTGGCTATGGATAGACAAGCACGGACGCAAACTGGGCGGCATGATCCTGCCCTGGTCGTATGTGATCAACGCGACGCGCTATCAGACGGAAAAAGCCATGCAGTCGCGCGAACTAGAATTACTACCCGCCGCGCACTTCACCGCACAAGGCAAGACCATAGTAGTGCTGGTGATCGGCGAATCGGCCCGCGCGGCGAACTTCTCGCTGTACGGCTATGCGCGCGACACCAATCCCCTACTGCAGAAAGCAGGCGTCACCGCCCTGCGTGCCGCGCGTGCCTGCTCCACCTACACCACTGCCTCGCTGCAATGCATGCTCTCGCATGTCGACACCGGCAACACGCTGTTCCACAGCCACGAAGCGCTGCCCAGCTATCTGCAGCGCAGCGGCATAGACACTATCTGGCTCACGCGCAACTGGGGCGAACCGCCGCTCAAGGTGCATACCTATCTGCGTGACACCGACATCCGCAGCAGCTGCAGTGGTCCGCATTGCGACTACGATGAAGTGCTGCTCACCGGCCTGACGCAGCGCATCGCCGACACCGCCAGCGACAAGGTGTTCGTCGTACTGCACCAGTCCGGCAGCCACGGCCCGGATTATTACAACCATTATCCGGCGGACGGCGAGCAGTTCACCCCTGTGTGCCGCTCGGTGCAATTGCAGGACTGCACGCCCGACACAGTGACCAATGCCTACGACAACACCATCCTCTACACCGACCGCTTCCTGTCCGGGACCATCTCCGTGCTGCGCGCGATCCCGGATGCACAGACGATGATGATGTACATCTCCGACCACGGCGAATCGCTAGGCGAGTATGGCTTATACTTGCACGGCACCCCGTATTCGCTGGCGCCCGACGTGCAGAAGGACATCCCCTACATCGTGTGGATGTCCGACGCGTTCAAGCAACACAAGACGCTGGCAGCCGATGCGGCGCTGTCGCATGCCAAGCATGCGCAGCAGACGGTGTTCCACAGCATCATGGGCGCATTCGATCTGCGCAGCGACATCTATGACCCCAAGCTGGACATCTTCACCGATGCCGCGAACAAGAAACGATAAGGAAACCGCTTGAGCACCTGGCGCGACTCTCTGCCGAAGAAACGCCCGATGGGTTTCATCGCCGCCTGCATGCTGAGTCTGCTGGTCTGCGTGTTCTATCCGTCCGACCTTGCCAGCTATCGCGAGACACTGAATGCCGAGCGACCATTCTGGGTCGAGCCTACCGAAACCAAACTGCGCTTCGTCAATACCATCGCCCAGGTCGCCATGCCGCTGCTGCTGCGTGACAAGGAAGGCATGGTGCAACTGCTCGCGCTGGCCGTCACCGCCACCGTCGCCACACAAGGCTTGAAACGCATCGTCAATGATGTTGAGGTCGGCGGCACACGCATCGGTGAACGCCCCTACGCGCCAGACAGCCGCCACAACATGCCCTCCGGCCACTCGTCGATGTCGTCATGCGCCGTGTACTTCGTGGCGCGCCGCTACGGTGCCTGGCACCTGCTCTATCTGCTGCCCATCCTGCTGCTCACCATGGGCGCACGCCTGATGCTGGACGCCCACACGCTCTCCGCCGTGCTCGCCGGTTGCCTGATCGGCTTCATCTGCGCCGCGTGGTTCACCTCGCCCTATCGAAAGAAAAAACCAGAAGAGACCACGCCATGATCCTCTCCGCCCTCTCCCAGTCCGAGCGTTACGAAGCACTGCACCCGCTGTTCGCCCGTGCCTTCGCACACATTCGCAGCACCGATTTCTTCAGCCTCGCACCGGGACGCTATCCCATCATCGGTGACGAGCTGATCGCCATCGTGGAACAGGTGCCAGCAAAGACCAAAGAGATGGCGAAGCTGGAAGCGCATCGACGTTACATCGACATCCAACTGGTGCTGGAAGGTGACGAGACGATGGGATGGAAACCGCTGGCGGACTGCCTGAATCCGGTGAGCGAACACAGTGCCGAGAAGGACATCCGTTTCTTCCACGATGCACCGGCTTCATACGTGCCGGTGCCGCCGGATCATTTCTGCATCTTCTTCCCAGAGGATGCGCACGCACCGCTGGTGGGAACCGGCACGGTGCGCAAAGTGATCTTCAAGGTGGCGGTAAATCCCGCCTAGTCGCATGTCATTCCCGCGCAGGCGGGAATCCAGTCAAATGCAGATTCCTGCAACGCATGACAAAACCAAAGGCATTTTGAACAAACCTGCTGGATTCCGGCCTACGCTGGAATGACGGAAGGCTAGTGGTCGTCGAACGCCACGTCGCCCTCGGCGACGCTATCTCCCGCCTTGATACCCTTGAAGTCGAACAGGCTGCCGTCCAGAAGGTGCGAGGGGCGCACGTTCTGCATGGCGGTGAAGATGGTCTGTGAACGTCCCGGATACTGGCGCTCCCAGTCGGTCAGCATCTGCTTGATGTTCTGGCGCTGCAGGTTCTCCTGCGAGCCGCACAGGTTGCAGGGGATGATGGGGAACTCCATGCCGCGCGCGTAGCGGGCGATGTCCTTCTCGGCGCAATAGGCGAGCGGACGGATCACTACATGGTCGCCCTTGTCGGTCACCAGCTTGGGCGGCATGGCCTTCAGCTTGCCGCCGAAGAACATGTTTAGGAATAACGTCTCCACCATGTCGTCGCGGTGATGCCCCAGCGCGATCTTGTTCGCGCCCAGTTCGCCCGCCACCTTGTAGATGATGCCGCGGCGCAGACGCGAGCACAGCGAACAGGTGGTCTTACCCTCGGGGATCTTCTCTTTGACGATGGAGTAGGTGTCCTGTGCTTCGATATGGAAATCGACACCGAGGTTCTTCAGGTAATTCGGCAATACATCTTCGGGAAATCCCGGCTGTTTCTGATCGAGGTTCATCGCGATCAACTTGAAGTCGATGGGCGCGCGCTTCTGCAACGTCCGCAAGATATCCAGCAACGTATAGGAATCCTTGCCGCCGGACAGGCACACCATCACCACATCGCCGTCCTCGATCATGTTGAAGTCGCCGATGGCTTTGCCGACCGAACTTTCCAAGCGCCCCTTGAGACGGTTGAAATTGGTGGAGTGATGTTCGAAATGGATGGGTTGTACGATGTCGTTCATATGAAAATATAAAATCAAAGTTCTATCCGCAGATTACGCAGATTTCAGACAGTTTAATCTTTGTAATCCGCGCAATCTGCGGAAAAAGATTTTGGTCGTTAAAGATTGATACTGCGCCCGCCGTCCACCGCGATGACTTGCCCGGTGATGTATGGCGCGTCGGCGATCAGGAATCGCACCGCCTTGGCGATGTCGTCCGGGCTGCCCTCGCGTTTGAGCAGGGTATGTGCCACGATCTTGCGGCGTCTCTCTTCGTCGTCCCAGTCTGCACCTTCCGGCCACACGATGACACCAGGCGCGACCGCGTTCACGCGCACCTGTGGTGCCAGTTCCTGCGCAAGGCCCTTGGTCAGCGCCACCAGACCGGCCTTGGCCACGCTGTACAGCAGATGCCCGTGCATCGGACGCTCGGCATGGATATCCACGATGTTCACGATACAACCATGCTGGCGGCGCAGTTCGGCAGCGGCAGCTTGCGCCAGAAACAACGGCGCCTGCAAATTGGTGCCTACCAGATCGTTCCATTGCGTGGCATCGATCTCGGCCAATGGCGTGGCATAGAAACTAGATGCGTTATTGACCAGCGCATCCAGATGACCGAAATGCTGCACCACTTCTTTCACCATGCGCGGCAGCGTGCCGGTCTCCAGCAGATCGGCTTGCACGCTGATGGCGGAGTTCTCGCGCAAGTCGTTCAGTTCACCGCGCAGCGCAAAGGCCTCGTAGGCCGAGCTGCGGAAATGGATGGCAACGTTCGCGCCCGCCGCATGCAAACGGCGCACGATGGCCGCGCCAACGCGCTTCGCACCACCGGTGACTAATATTGTTTTGCCCTGCATCGGAAACCCCTCTAAACTTTGGCCCATCATCAACACCTACGAGCCGCGCAGTAGATCTCTGCCGTCTCGCAAGATTATACCCGAGCATGCAAGTTAACCTCCCGCCCCCCAGCACCGATGCATTGGCCCACAGCGCACGCCTGTGCGAGCTGATCCGCAACGACATCCAGAGTCAGGGCGGCTGGATACCCTTCTCGCGCTTCATGGAATTGGCGCTGTATGCACCGGGGCTGGGCTATTACACCGCCGGGGCGCGCAAGTTCGGCGAATCGGGCGATTTCGTCACCGCACCTGAGATCTCTTCGCTGTTCGGCCGCACACTGGCGCGCCAGTTGCAGGCCGTGATGCAGACCAGCACCCCGCACATCCTCGAACTGGGCGCGGGCAGCGGCAAGCTGGCGCTGGACATCCTGCGCGAACTGGAACGCCTTGGCAGCCTGCCCGACACTTATTCCATCCTCGAAGTGAGCGCCGACCTGCGCGGACGCCAGCAGCAACTGCTCCAGGAGCAACTGCCGCACCTGTTCGCGCGCATCCAATGGCTGGACGCCTTGCCCGACACCATCAGTGGCGCTGTGTTCGGCAATGAAGTGCTGGACGCACTGCCGGTACATCTGGTGTTCTGGAACGAGGGGCAGATCATGGAGCGCGGCGTCGCTGCCGAGGGCAACCGTTTCGTCTGGTCCGATCGCCTGCCGCAGAACGAAACTTTGCATGACATCGCCAAAGGCATCGCCGTACCGGACGACTACCTGAGCGAAGTGTCACTCACTGCGCGCGGCCTGGTGTCCAGTCTGGCCGAGCGTCTCACACGCGGCGTGTTGCTGTTCATAGACTACGGTTTCGGCGCACGCGAGTATTACCACCCGCAACGCCATCGCGGCACGCTGATGTGCCACTACCGCCATCACTCGCACGACGACCCCTTCTATCTGCCCGGCCTGCAGGACATCACCGCGCATGTCGATTTCACTGCCGCCGCCGAAGCTGCCATCGACTACGGCGCACACCTGCTCGGCTACACCACACAGGCGCACTTCCTGCTCAACAACGGCCTGCCCGATCTGCTCGGCGAAGTCTCGCCCGAGAACGTGCGTGAATACCTGCCGCTCTCCAAGCAAGTGCAGAAGCTCACCAGCCCGGCCGAGATGGGCGAACTGTTCAAAGTTCTGGTGATGGGCAAAGGCATCGATGCGCCGCTGCACAACTTCATGTCCGGCGACCGTTCACGCATGCTGTAAGCGGCATGGCACGGCTGCGCAGCTTCCCGCCCGTTGCAGACCGCAACGCCAGGACACTCATCCTCGGCAGCATGCCCGGACAGCGCTCACTCGACGCGCAACAGTACTACGCCCATCCGCACAACGCCTTCTGGAAGATCATGGGCGAACTGACCGGCGCGCAGCCGCAGCTGCCCTATGAACAACGATTGGAAAAACTGATGCAGGCAGGCATCGCACTGTGGGACGTGCTGCAAACCTGTGAGCGCGAAGGCAGCCTCGATACCGCCATCAAACATGAACAAGCCAACGACTTCAGCGCCTTCCTCGCAAACCACCCGCACATCACGCACGTGTACTTCAACGGCGGAAAAGCAGAACAGAGCTTCAGGAAGTCTGTTCTGCAGAAACAGGCATTGCCGTTGTTGAAGTTGCAACGCCTGCCGTCAACCAGTCCGGCGCATGCGGGAATGCCTTATGAGGCGAAGCTGTCCGAGTGGCGCATCCTCACAGCAAAGGACTAGGCGACTTCCTCGCCATCCTCATCCACAAAGAACTCGTTCAGCGCACGCTCGACTTCGGCCATATGCGTCAGAACAGGGCCACCGCCCATCATGATGCCGATCGAGCAGATCTCCATGATCTCTTCCAGCGTCACGCCCGCATGTTTGCAAGCGCGGATGTGCAGGCCGATGCAGTAGTGGCATTGCTGGGTGAGCGCCATGCCGAGTGCGATGCGCTCCTTCTCCTTCTTGTCCAGCACACCGGGCTGCATCGCCTCGGCCATGAATGCCTGGATCTTCCCCATCAGTCTGGGGCGATATTCAGTCAGCATCTGTATGCCGCGATGCGCGTGTTCCAATACCTTGCGTTCGCTATCCGATCCTTTAGTTTTCTTGGTGCTGCTCATTTCATCTCATCTCCGTAGTAAATAATTCAACTGCTTTTGATCACCTCTTCCACTGCCACGATGCGCGCTTCGCGCACCTTGTCGGCGATGAGATTCTTGTCCGGGCAGGCACGCGCGATGTCGCCTGCATTCACCGCTTGGGTGGCGCGTGCGCAAGCCAGCAGATAGGGGGCTTGCGGGTAGTTGTCGTTCTCGTGGCCGGTGCGGCCGTGGGCATCGGAGATACACGCCTCCAAAATACGCTCGAAGCGTTCCGGCTTGCGCCACAGGTCACAGCGGTCGAACAGTTTGACGATGGTGTCGGGGCGCAGGTCGCGTGCGCGGTGGATATTGCTGTGGAATTGCGCGACCAGTAACGCGAGGTCGCGGCAATCACTTGGGACGCGCAAGCGCGTACAGACCGCCTGTACCAGATCGATGCTGCGCTGCTCGTGGCCGATATGGCGCGGCAGCGTCTCTTCCGGCGTGGTGGCTTTGCCCAGATCGTGACCGAGTGCGGCGAAGCGCACTTCGAGCGAGCGTTCCAGTTTGGCGGTGTCGTCCAGCACCATCATCACATGCACGCCGCAGTCGACCTCGGGGTGGTGATGCACGGGTTGCGGCACACCGAACAAGGCATCCACTTCCGGCAATATCTTTTTCAGCGCGCCACATTCGCGCAGCGTGAGGAAGAAACGCGAAGGATGTCTTTCCATCAGGCCACGCGCCAGTTCCTGCCAGACGCGTTCGGCCACCAGCGCGTCCACCTCGCCGTTCGCCACCATCGCGCGCATCAACGCCAGCGTCTCGGGCGCGATGGTGAAACCGAATCGCGCGGCGAAGCGCGCGCCGCGCAGGATGCGCACCGGGTCTTCGGCGAAGGCGTCGCTGACGTGGCGCAGCACGCCCGCTTTCAGATCGGCTTGTCCGTTGTGGGGATCGATGAGATTACCGTGTTCATCCTGCGCGATGGCATTGACGGTGAAGTCGCGGCGCAGCAGATCCTGCTCCAGCGTGACATCGGGTGAAGCGTAGATGTTGAAACCTTTGTAGCCGGCGGCCGTCTTGCGCTCGGTGCGCGCCAGCGCGTATTCCTCATGCGTGTCTGGATGCAAAAAGACCGGGAAATCGCTGCCCACCGGCTTGAAGCCGCGCGCCTCCATCTCTTCGGGTGTGCTGCCGACCACGACCCAGTCGTGGTCCTGCACCGGCAAACCGAGCAAGCAGTCGCGCACGGCACCGCCGACACAGTAGACCTGCAGTCCTTCACATCTCGGAGGCATGTACCTGTGCCTGTTTGGGCTTGTTGGTGCCGACCACACCCATCCGCTGCTTGAGCGATTCCGAAGGATGGCCGAACAACTTGGCGTAATAGATGGTGTTGCTCATCACCTTCTGCACATAGTCGCGCGTCTCGTCGAAGGGGATGGTCTCTGCATAGATCGCGCCTTCCAGCGGCACGGTACCGCGCCAGCGATTGGCGCGCGTGGGCCCGGCGTTGTAGGCAGCGGAAGCCAGCACCGGGTTGTCCTCGAAACGGCTGTACACATTCTTCATGTAATAGGTGCCGAGGCGCAGGTTCACATCCAGCTGATGGATGAGGCCTTTGCGATAACCCTTGAGGCCGATACGCCGTGCCGCCCAGCGTGCGGTATCGGGCATGATCTGCATCAGACCGGCTGCGCCGACAGTCGATTTCGCATGTGTGACGAAACGACTCTCCTGGCGCATCAGGCCATACACCCATGCTTCCTCCACATTGTGCTCATCCAGCGAGACGCGCAATGCATCGCGGTAGGGCGCGGGATAGCGCAGATTGAAATCGTGCAGCGAAACAGTGCGGATAGCGGCGTTGATGGAACGGTCGTACATCTCGTTGCGACGCGCGATTTCGGCCGCCACCAGCAGCTCGCGGTCGTCCAGTCCGCGCATCGCCCAGTCCCATTCCTTCATCGCCTCGGTGCGCAGACCCATCTGGTACAACAGCACGGTGCGCTGTATCTCGGGGCGAGCTTGCATAGCCGTCACTTCCTGCTCGTCGGGCACGAACCTCGCCGTCACGATGCCAGCCGCAGGTGAGGCACCCAGCGCTTCCGCTGCCAGCTGTCCGTAGAAACGGTGCTCGCGACTCAGCGGAGTCAGGATCGCCTCGGCATCGCGCTCGTGTCCCAGCGCGATCAAAGCCCGGGCCTTCCAGTAGCGCCAACTGCGTTCGTTCTGCTGCTCCAGCGACATCGAACTGATGCTTTCCCACACCGCATGCCAATCCTGCTCGCGCAATGCGGCGCGCACACGCCAGGCGCGCTGTTGAGGATTCAGTTCGATCTCACCGGCAGCGGCATACCATTCCAGCGCACGCGAATCATGCTGACGGGCGGCTTCATAGCCCAGCCATGAGTAGAAATATTGCTGCTCTTCCGGCGGGAAATATTCGTCGAGGCGCTGCCATTGCACATAAGCCGGTTTCACGGCCTGACGTGCCAGCCGTTGCAGCGCGAACATCGCCGCCTTGCGCCGCCCGACACCGGCCTTGTCCAGCTTCACGCGCCCCAGATAGCGTTGCGGATTGCGGCGTGCCTCATCCAGCTCCGCCAGCGGCAATTGCTCGGCTTTGGGCAAGTAACGCACCAGCTTCTTCGCGTCATTCACCTCACCAGTCTCAAGCAAGGTGCGGATACGCTGCGCGACATCCTGCTCGGTGATCACCCCACGCTGGATGGCGACATCGAACACCGGCCCACAACTGTCGGCCTTCGCACCCGCGAACCATTGTTTGCGCGCGGCGCGCAGCGCCAGCGCCTCGTCCTGCATGCGCTGCCAGGCGATGGCATGGCAGGTCAGCTCGTTATCGGTGTTGATGAGATAAGGGTATTCGGCGGCGAATTCGTCCCAGCGCTGCTTCTTCGCCATCTGCTTCAGCCATTCGCCACGGAACTGGTCGATCACCGGCGTATCTTCCTCGCGCGCCAGATATTCGTGAACGGCTCGGGTGTTGGGCTCGTCCCAGTGCAGGCGCAGGCGGTAATAGGTGGCGTAAGGTTCCAGTGGTGTGTCCTGCAGGCGCTTGGCCGCCGCTTCCAGCGCAGCCCCCTTGCCGGCGGCGAACGCCGCGCGCGCGTCCATGAAATCCTGCGCCTGGTCGGCACTGGAGGTCAGTGGCAGCAACAGCAAAATGAGATAGAAAAAGCGCATGGAAAAAGTCCGAGTGGATTGCGGTAAAGCATAGCACAGCCCGCCCTTCCTTCTCTGCCAGCCGCTGTCCGGATGACGGGGAAAACCACAAAAAAAACGCCCCCTTGCGGGAGCGTCCTCGACGGGGCACAACAACCGTCTTAACGCTGGTTCGCGTACATCTTGTGCAGGAAGGCTTCGATGTCGGCTTCCGCCAGAGAGGGCGGGAAAGCCGCATGCGCCGGTGCGATGTGCGTGACCTCGGTCTGTGCCAGTTGCGGGTTCCAGCCTGCGTACATCACCTCGTCGCCGTAAGACTCGACGACCTGCTCCACGCGCTCGATCTCGTAGCTGCCCATATTCATCACGATAGTCATTTCACACCTCCTTCACTGCGGAGCGACAACGCGCCCCTGTGAACAATGTATCGGCCTGCCGCGATGAAAGTTTAGGCTTTCGCGTACTGCTCGATGCGAGCACGTACCAACCCGATATGGCTGCGCAGCTCATACAGATGGCTGGAAAAAGCGACCGGCAAGCGCAAGTGGTTGACTTTGTTCTCTATAGCATCCACTTCGCTACGGAAGCGCGCGATATCCACCGGCTGTGCGGCAGTGCGCAACTGCAATTCCAGGAAGCGCAGTTCACCGTACAGCTTGTGGATGCGCGACTTGATCAGCCAGTTGTAGGCGGCAGGTGCCGCCCGGCTCAACGGGATAGCCAAGGCCAGCAGCGGCAACAGGATGATCAGCACGCGGCTGACGAAGGTAGCCGCCCAGAACGGCAAATACCGATCCAGGAAAGGCGGGCCGGACTGGTAGAAATATTCGGCCTGGCTGCTCAGTTCGAAATCGGAATCCTTGTCGGCCGGGAACTCATGCTCCTGTTGCAGCATGCCGGCGTTGCCGTGCACACGGGTCAATACCTTGAGCAACAGATAGGTCAGCGCCGGATGCAGCGTGTCGCGCGCCACCAGCGTGACAGTGGGCGCTAACAGATGCGCGCTGCGCGGCGGGATGTTGGCCTGCAGACTCAGCGCGCTCTCCGGCAGCACCAGGTGATGCAGGAAGCTGTACTGGCGCGCGATGGCCTCGGCATCGTTCAGATCGACCAGCGACACGCCGCGCATGTTCGCCACTTCGGCGACCAGCGGCGAATTCGGCACACCGGTCAGAAAGATCACATCCACGATGTCGTGCCGCAACGCTTCCATGGAATCGTCCAGACCGATCTCGTACAGCGTGGCGTTCTGCTCGGTCACCCCCGCAGCATCCAGCAGCATCTTCGTCAGCAGACGGGTGCTACTGTCCGGTCGGCCCACGCCGACGCGCAAGCCCTTGAGCTGCGACAGATGTTCGATCTTCTGCTTGCCCTTGTGGAATATCCACAGCGGTTCGTAGTAAAGACTGCCCAGTGATTCCAAGCCCACTGTGGATTGGCCGCCCGCCATGCCGCCCGGCACCAAAGCCATATCCACACCGGAATCCGGCTGGTGCAATTCTTCCAGACTCTGCAGCGGCCCTTCCGTCTCGCGGATCTCCAGCGTGATACCGTCCTGTTGCAGCAGCGCTGCATACAGACTGGAATACGCCTGATAATTGCCGTCTTCCTTGCTGATGGAGATCACCATCTTCTTCGGCGGCGCGGGATCGATCAGCCAGTAGCCGACACCCGCTATCACCAGCAAAGCGAGCAGATACGGCAGCGCCGCCTTGAACGCTTCCATAGGCAAGGAGACGTGCAATTCCTCGCGCGCCTCTTCGGTATTCATCTCACGATTCTCTTCAGACACGATGCCCACCTTCCAGCACTGCGGCAGGACTGCCGCGAACGGTGCGCATCATAGCCGTTCGCCCGGCTTTCGTGGCAGGTCGGCTTACAGTGCGGGGATCAGCATCGCTTCGCTGCTGATGCTGTCGGCATTGCCCCAAGCCGTGACCATCTCCACGAACCAGCGCGCATCGCGCGGATGCGGGCAGAACATGTCGTACTCGGCGAAAAAACTGCCGTCGCTGTTGAAAGTGATGCTGCCGCAACGCTCCTTGCGCGCGTTGCGCCAAACGCCTTCGTATCCCGGTAACTGGTTGGCGGGATCGATCACGCGCGTGAACTGCGCTGCCGCGAATTCAATCTTGGGCGCGGCACCCGTCGCGGAAAAACGTTCTGCTTCAATCTGCAAAGCAGCGACGACATGCTTCGCCACATCTGCCAGCGCGGCAGGCAACTGCCGCGAAGTGTCCAGCACTACCATATGTCGGCAGGTGCCTTCAAACGCTCCACAGGCGTGCCGCCCAGTAGATGCTCGTCGAATATCGCGCTCACATCTTCCTTGGTCACATTGCAGTACATCACGCCTTCCGGATAGACCAGCACGTTCGGCCCCATACCGCACGGGCCGATGCAGCCGGTCGGTGTCACGGCCACTTCGGCGAAACACTGGCGCTGCTGCCACTGCTGCATGAACTCATCCACCACGGCAGCACAACCTTTAGCGCCGCATGATCCGCGTGGATGACCGGCGGGACGGTTCTGCGAACACACGAATACATGTCTGGTTGGTTTTGGCATCTTTACGCTCCTGCTGGCATCGCTTGATGCGTGTGGCATTGTTTCGGACAGACACGTGCGCACGATCCGCAGCCGATGCAATCCAGCGCATTCGCGATGGACATCACCATCATGTTGTCTTCGTCTTCGTCGTAGTTCTCGTCATCCTCGTCGCGTTCCAGCAACTCGAACACGCTGCGCGGGCAGACCTTGAAACAACGGCCGCAGCCGATGCAGTTGGCCGGATTCAGTTCGGTGACGAAAGTCGGTTCGTAAGGGGTGCCGCCTCGGGTGACGCCGGTGATGTTTGACATGGTCATGCTTCCTTCTGTGCTTCGGATAATCTTGCGCTCGCCTCGGCCCATGCCTGGCAAGCATCGTAAGTGGATTGCGCGATGCCCGGCAGCTCCTTGTAGCCCGCCGGCAACTTGTCCTCGACCAGATCGTGCAACTGCCCCGCCCACTCCGTAGAGATGCGCTTGAGCTTCTTCACTTCCTTGTCGAGGGCTTTCAGTTCGTCTTCCGTCATCTCACCCTCCTTAGAGTCCTGCGACGTCCGGGTGCTTGCCGATGATCTCCAGTGCGACGGAGAGCAGCTTGTCGCCCTCATCCTTCATCTTGGACAGGCTCTCGTAACCGTAGCGGTGCACGTCACGCAATGTCTTATCCATCACCACCAGCTTGCCGACGGTGATCACACCGCGGCCAAAACCTTCGTGCGTGATGTTGATCATCGGCACCGCCATCAGGCCGCACTCCTTTTCGATCAGCGAAGCGACCGCGTTGTAGAAACACTTGATGCGCGACAACAGGATCTCGTCCGGATCGCCGATGATCGGGATCTCGCGTTTCTGTTCCTTGGTCAGCACATACGGTGCCAACACACGCTCGGCGGGCCAGCCGTCATACGTGCCGTAGCTGTCGACGGCGCGCATCTGCTTGACCATCTCCTGGATGAAATCGGTGGACATCAACGGATCTGCTGCGACTGCCTGATTCATGGTGTTTCTCCTTTGTTTGAACTTGTTTGCACGACCACACGCGGCGCCCAGTTGGACACGCGCGCCAAAACGAAACCACTTGCTGCGCCGACGGCCGCGCCCACTGCTGAACCGACATCCCCATATCCCGAAGCGAGTGCAGCGCCGGCCACCGCCGTCACGCACGGCAACAGATATGCCAGCAGCCCCGCCTTGATCAGATCACCCTCGCTCAGCGACAACTGCAACTCATCACCCACGCGCACTTGCGCATCACATGCCACGCCTATGGTCTTGCGCCGCGACGAGAAATATTTACCCAACCCCGACACGCCGCACGACTCGCGCGATGCACAACAGCCGCAGCCAGACTTCTCGGTGGGCATCACCTGCGCCACACGGTTCTGCACAGCGATCACGCGTACCGGTGCGCTGATCATTCTCTGCCTCCCTCGATACGGCGCTGCGCGCCTACTCGGGACGAACGGAAATTAGAGGACCGTTCGCGCTGAGTAGCCTGCATAGCAGGCGTATCGAAGTGCATCCCACATTCAAACGAAGCGCGCTTCATTCCTGCCACGCCTCGTCGTCGGCGAAGCTCGTGCCCGCCTGCTTCTTCAGATGTTTCGTCAGCCACACCGGCGGCTCGCTCACCATGCTCTGCTGCAAACCGCTCAGCAGACCGTCGATGCACATCCCTTCATCCACACGCATCGGCTGGATACCGCCGGCCAATAATTGCTGGATCGCCGATGCACCCGCCGCGTTGCAATACACCGCCGCGCAATCGCCCAGCAGTTCCACCTTCGCGGCCAACTTGCCTTCGTGCCCGTCCATCGCGGTCTCGATGAACTCGGCCACCTCGATCAGCTTCGCGTCGTGCTCGCTCACCTCGTAGATGGCGAATGCTTCCGCCGCACCGAAATGCTGGTTCACCGCCTTGCGGTCGCTCGTGGCGAATGCGATCTTCACTGTCATCGCTGTCTCCTCAGTGGGTTTGACCAGACGCAGGTGTCGCACGACTCTCTCCTGTCCGCTGTGCATAGATGGAGACATATGGCTCCGGCTCGATATGACCGTGCTCCACCAGCAGGTTCGCCAGATCGAACAACGATTGGCGCGTACCGCGATAGCCCACCCACAGCTGCTGATAACCGCCGAGCAGGTCGTATTGCGGGAAGCCCGCGCGCAGCAGCGGCACACCGAGGCGGCGCGCCGTCTCTACCGCATGCGAATTGCTGATCACCAATTGCGCATCTTTGCGTTTGGCCGCGATCTCCAGGTCTTCCAGATCGCCGATGGCCACCTGCTCCGCCAGCACGCTCTCCAGAATGTTGGCGCGCGCAGGCGCGACGGCGGCCACCACCTCGCAGCCCATCTCTGTCACCAGCCGCGAGAACCCGTAGAGCAGATCTGGATCCGCGGCGATGGCGACGCGCGCGAAGCCCAGCATGAAATGCACATCCACCATCGCGTCCTGCAACTGCGCGCGCTGGCGTTCGATCTTCTCCGGCACCGGCTTGCCGCTGATCTCGGCCAGCGCAGCGACGAAACTATCCACCGCCTCCAAACCCATCAGGCAATCGAAGCGATAGTCCTGCACACCGGTCTGACTCTTAAGGACATCCGCCGCATCGAACAGCGAGTTACCCAGCACCAGCGTGGCGATGGATTCGCCCATGCTGGCGATGTCGCTGACCGGCGTGCCGCCCACAGTGAGCGGCGAACTTTCCATCTCGGTGAGATGACCATCGAGCGAATCGCCGATGTCCGGCAACACCAGCGGACGCAGGCCGAATGCCTCGATCAGCTCCTTGATGTGTTCCACATCGCCCGGCGTGAGGAAAGAACCGGCCAGCACGTTGACCTGCTTCTTGCGCTTGCCCACGTTTTCCGTCTTTTCCGGCAACATCACTTCCAGTGTCGCCTTCACCGCCAGCGCATAACCGCTCTCCAGACAGCCGGTGAAATCCGGCGTATTTACCGGCACCACCGGGATGTGCGAGAACTCGGGGTGCGCGATATAGAAATCCCGCACCAGACGTTTGATGTCGGTGCCTTGCGTCTCCGACAAACCCGTGGTCGGCAGCCCGATCAGCGCCGGCTTGCTCTTCTCGCAGATGGTCGCCAAGCCGAGGATCACGTTCTCGTCCGCACTCATCACCGTGGAGACCTGATCCATCGCCGTGGTCTGCAACGGGATGGGCTCGCGGAAGTGGCGCACGAAATACACCTTGCCGAATGCGGTGCAGCCCTGCGAACCGTGCATCATCGGAATGGCTTTGTTGATGCCGAGGAAAGCGAGCGACGCGCCGACCGGCTGGCTGGCCTTGAGCGGATTCACCGCGAGTGCTTTGTTGCGTTTCAGTATCTCGGCCATGTCATGCTCCCAATTCGATGCCAGAGACGGACGACTTCGCCCACGGCGCTGTCTTGCGCACACTCTTCCACACCGGGCTCTGGATGGTCAGCGCCAGTTGGCGCGCGAGTTCCACCATGCCGCTGTAACCCTCGTAACCGAATTCACGTTCCTGATTGATGTCGAGGAAAGGGATGCGTGCCTTGAGCGCGGTGTACATATTGCGGCCGCCGGCGATGAGGATGTCGGCTTCGTATTCCTTCACCACGCCGAGCAGCGCCTTGGGGCTACCGTCGGTGATCATCTTGGTCTTGTCGCCCATGATCTCGCGGATGCGCGCCTTGTCTTCCTCGGTGGATTTGCTGGTGCCGGTGGCGACCACGTCCATGCCCAGGTCTTGCAAAGCAGAGACGATGGACCACGACTTCACGCCGCCGGTGTAGAGCAACACGCGCTTGCCGCGCAGCTTTTCACGCCACGGGTCGAGCTCTGCGTTGATCTTGGCTTCCTCGCGCACGATCATCGCCTCGGTGCGCTCGGTAAGCGAAGGGTCGTTCAGCAGCTTGGCAAAATCTCTAAAGGCATTCGAGGTATCGGTCACGCCGTAGAAGCTGCCTTCGAAGAACGGAACCTTGTGATCGGTTTGCAGTTTGCGTGCGATGTTGAGCAATGCTTTCGCGCACACCACCATGCTGGCCTCGGCGCGATGCATGGTCTGCACTTCGTGGAAACGCGCATCGCCGGACAGCGTGCACAGGATGCGCAGGCCGAGTTCGTCGAACAACGGTGCCACGTTCCAGAATTCGCCCGCGATGTTGTATTCGCCGATCAGGTTCACGTCATGCACAGTGATGCCGGGGCGTTGCAGCTCGGCCGGTACCGGCAAAGGCTCGCCCGTGCCCACCACATATTTGAACATCGCCTCACCGGCGATGCGGTTGCCCAGATTCTTGGTGCCGTAGAAACCGGCACAGTCCACCGGCACCACCGGCACTCCGGTCTTCTCGGCAGCAACCTTGCACACCGCACCGATGTCGTCGCCGGTCAGTGCGGGCACGCAGGTGTTGTAGACGAACACAGCCTTGGGGAAATAGGAATCGACTGCCTGTTTGATGGCATGGAACAAGCGCTTCTCGCCGCGCCCCATGATCACATCTTGTTCGGTCAGGTCGGTGGTCATACCGATGCGATACAAGGTCGGCCCGGAAGAGCGCGTGCCGCGGTTATCCCAGGAACTGCCCGCACAGGCGATCGGCCCGTGCACGATATGTGCAACGTCGGCGATCGGCAGCAGGGCGATCTGCGCCCCGTCGAACGAGCAGCCGCCCGCAGTCGCACCCGGCTTGGGTCGCGCACAACCGGATTTCTCCTTCTTGTTATGCGTACAGGCCGGTTCGTTCAGCAGTTCGGCGATGTCCTTGGCTTGCATGGCAGTAGCTCACGAGTATTGACGCCCTCCTACTCGCATGAAACATGCCAACCGACACAGGGTTGATTTATTGGGGATTTATGGGGATGGGGATTGTAGGGAAAACGACAAAGCGGGATGAGGGCGACAAAGCTAAGTGCCGACTTCGGCAGGTAAAAGTTATTGGGAAGCTGACACTATTAGCTCTATTAGCTTCTGGTTCCAGGCGACTATTACGATGCTGCCCCCGAATCACTTATACAGCGATAGTCTTCGCAAGCCGCCTAACATAGTTGTAGCCATGCTGCTCCGCAATACTTATAAGCTCCTCAACAACCTCCTTTGAGAGCTCGTTCTTGCGGTTGTCCCACGTCTTCTTAGCCGACCAAGACTTTCCATCCTCGTTACCGACGAAATACCCGACTCTTTGAAGACCATAAGCCGCCGTCTGGAAGAGCGCGGGGGGAAATCGGTTGATTGGAAAGGAAGTCAGAATATCCAAAATAATTATCAAGTTCTGGTTGTAACCCTCAAAAGCACCATATGGCCCAGAACGCGACCATGTTTCATCAATGCATTTATTCAAAAAAGATACAAAGCCGGAAACAAGGTGAATTGAGAACTTCGAGAGAGCCTTCAGTATCTCTGACCGAAATTTCTCGTCATCAATAAATTTTTCGATCATTTCACCATCTGGCTCATCAAGTATGTCTGCAATTCTTTTCAGGGATGCCTGCTCCTTTTCTTTTTCCATTAATCCTTCTTTACGGACGTCAGTGAACTCCTCGAAGAAGTCTATAATATTTGCAGCTTCTACGATGACAATGCCGTTTTTATCTCGATATGGATTTTCATTCGGATTATCTTTTCGGAGCAGTTGTATAGCGTCATTTGGGTAAGTGGCCTCCCCACCCTTGAATACATTTTTCGACCAATCAAGCGCAGTGAGAACATTTACGTCGCCAAGGCCATAGCCTAATAACAAGGTCGTCGATTCACGAATGGTTAAAGCAAGTTTGATTTGTCTGTATTCACTTGGCCTGAATAGTGAAACATAATCTTCTTGGGAAATAATAATCTCTTCCGGACTCGTTCTTAAACCATGCAGATGGAATACCGGAATTACTCCATTTGGTGACGAGAGCGAATCATTTGGCCCGAGTGGAATTGATCTGCCAGTCAAAAGACTCTCAATTACCATGTCGTAATTGGTTGTAATAATCCATGCTGGCGACAGGCACTCGAGATACTTTGAGAACACTTCTCTCTTCTCTTTGTCAGGATACCAACTAGTTAGTGCTGCAATCTCTCTTTTCAACTGGCGTAACGAATATGCGTAGGGGCATTCCTTGCTCTCTGAATGTTGCTTGCAAATTGAAGAAGCGATTTCTGGATAACCAACCCCTATTTTCCAGATTGCGCCGTAATCCACACCAAGTTTCCCTGCTGCCTTTTCTAATAGATCTCCCCATGACAAGGCTATCTCATTGTCCGCATCGTTTAGGACTGCTTTAGAAAAGCCTGCTCCAATGAAAGCCCCAAGATTTCCGTAACTGGCTGCATCCGAAATAAATCGCAGGACTTCTTTGCGAGTTGGGCTCTCAGATAGATGAAACGTCATAGCAGCATACTCATAGCATCAGAATCATGAATAGTGATAAATCGGAATCTAAAGAACCAAAGGTACCGGGGTCAAATTAATTTTTTCTGTCCTCACGACTTACTCCCCTCGCAAACAATTCGGATCCAGTACCTTTCGGGTCAGAAACTCTGTCCCACTCAATGCCATTAAGTAGCTATTGCAAATAGCTTTATTACATCGTATGTGAGTGATGTTAGTAATGGGACGACCCCCAAGATAATTACTAACGCAAAATAGTTACGACGATTTTTCTCAATGAAGGTGTGCTCTGGCCCTATCTGCAGTTCGATGGAAGGCCACAAATTACTCAGCTTTTCATACAGGATTGAGGCAGGAGCCAAACCTATAATAAAAGAAAGAAAATATTTATAAATTAATGATGCATTGTCACTTTGTTTAATTGGAAGTTGTCCAATTAAAAATGTGAAAAGTATTCCTATACCTAAAGCAATAACAGGTAAAGCTAGCCACTTATATTTTTTGATAATTATGCATTGTGGCTTAAAGCTTTCAATGGACTCCTCAACTTTTCTCAAAGTACCGTTCACCCAAGTGCTGTCAATGCCTTGAACGAGTACCCTGCTCTTATTATTTTCACCATGTGATAGTTCGATTTCAATCAGTGACTGCCGATTTTTAGCCTTAATCATTATGTGAGTTACACGCTTTTTTGAGAGGATTGAATCCTCTTCGAAAATTATTGAATTTTCACTTTGATATGATGTTTTACCATCGCAATAGTAAATATTGAAGTATTCCATTTGGTCTCGTCAGAAGTGTTTTTGCATATTTCCTCAATGCTCTTTGCAAGACTCCTAACATTACCAAGAGTGATAATGCGGTTCTTAACATCAATCACTCGAATCTCACTAATTGCCATGTCGACCGCTATCCTCAATAATTGTGCTCATTCAACGAATTCACCTCGGGCCGCATCAAATTAATCTTCAGCACGCTCCACTTCACCCCGAATCCTATCCCGCCCCACTCCCCGCACCAAGCAGAAATTTGGCCTATATATTTTTTGAGCTAGATTGAAGTACGCCTCCTCTCATGTTGACGCCAATCTCTCCGCAAGGATAATGCGCCATCTGTTATTGCTAGCCGCAGCGCTGCAACTTCCTTCAAGGTGATCACCAGCATATGAACGATTTCGATTTCACGATTCCCCCTTCCAAATCCACCTACGATGCAAAAGCCGCGTTGCAGTTTTTCGAGGCCGCAGGCGAGACAAAGGATGTGAAAGCAGGCAAGACGCTGTTCAAGGAGAACAGTCGTGCCAACTCGCTGCTGCTGCAAAAGGACAAGATGTATTACTTGCTGGATGGCGCGGTGGAGCTGTCAGCGAACAATGCGCCGGTCGGGCTGGTGCGTGCGGGTGAGTTGTTCGGCGAGATGACGCTGATCACCGGCTTGCCGCGCACGGCGACCGCCAAGGCCCAGACGGATTGCCGACTGATCATGCTGGACAAGGAGCAGCTTCAGGCTGCGTTGCAGACTGCGCCCGAATTCGCGCTATTGCTGATGTACTTCATGATCACGCGCTTGCGCGATTCGCTCGCTCAATTGAATGCGCAAGGCGGGGGAGGCAGTGATGCGATGCTGAAAGATTCCGCCGTATTCGATAAGAAGCTGCTGAAAAGTCTGGCTGACGAATTCGACCACAGCGCGCGCATTCGCTACCCGGCGGGCAAGGCCATCATCGAGGAAGGCCAGATAGGCGCGCTCATGTATGTGGTGCTGAGTGGCACGGTGGAGATCGCGATTCAGAACAATGTCGTGGGCACGATTGGAACAGGCGGGATGCTCGGCGAGATGGCGTTGATCTCGCGTGCGGAACGCCTCGCCAGTGCCACCGCCAAAACAGACTGCGAACTGCTGGCGATCAGCCGCGATGTGTTTCTGGACATGGTCAGCACCCACCCCAAGTTCGCTGTCTCGCTGCTCGGCGCAGTCGGCCACCGCGCCCACTTCGTCGCGTCGATGCGAAATTAACGGGTTAGTGAGATTCGTTTCGCACTGCTCACGCCGCACCAAGAAGGCCACGAAGCACCTCGGAGCCTGCTGGCGAATACAGCCAGGCAAGCGCGCTGCAATTGAGAAGGACGGTGACCCAAAACACAATCTGAAAGGATTGCTTCTTGGATTTGTGCCGAAGCATACTTTGAGCAGCTAAAGCACCGGGCCAACCGCCTACCAGCGCGTAGAAGTGCAAGGTGCTTTCTGGCGTCCGCCATCGATCATTCATTGCGGCGGACTTATCAAAGGCATAGGCAATGAATGCAACAGCGCTGCCCAATAGATAGAGCAATGAAACAGCAGGCGGCAACTTTCCAACAAGGCTTGATACAGACACAAAGACGATAAAGGCAGCAGCCAATACAAGGGATGTATTGCGCCGCTCGGGTGAAGAGCTTGGCTGTGCACGCTCACCAACGAAAGCGACATTCTCAGCTTGCGCTCGCCCCTTGGCATCTACCTTGAGTTCATAGGTAACGAGTTCATCTCCGACTGGCCTTCTCTGCCGATTAGAAAACGACTTGATGTGAACGAAGACCTGGTTCCCGCCTCCATTGGGGCTTATGAAACCGAAGCCTTTGTCATCTTTCCAGTTGGTGATCTTTCCCTGATAGCGCATAGAAACTTTCACAAGAGCTTACGTGTAGCCAAGAGAATTAGAGAGGTGAGCATCGAATCATTCTTCAGTGCCTACTCGTTTTCGCCCCGAATCCTAGCCGACCACCACTCCCCGCTCCAAGCAGAAATTTGGCCTATATATATTTTGGACGCTGGTAAGTACGACGCCCGCGAGGATCAGGACTTCTGCAATTTGGAAAGCAGCGTCTCGAACTCTTCGATCGCTACCGGTTTGCCGAATAGATAGCCTTGATAGGAATTGCAGTTTTGGCTGCGCAGAAAATCCAGTTGCTCTTCGGTTTCCACGCCCTCGGCGAAGATATTCAGGTCCAATGATCTGGCGAGGTTGACGACGGTACGCACGAGCTGTTCTTCGTTGCCTCCGGAGGCGATGCCTTGCACGAACTCCTGATGGATCTTGAGTTGGTCTTGCGAGAGTTGTTTCAGGTAGGAGAGCGAGGAATACATCGTCGAGAAATTATCCATCGATAATTTAACTCCCAACACCCTCAGTGCATCGATCTTGTTCATCGCGATGTTGGTGTCGGTCAAGACGATCTTTTCCGACAATTCAAGTTTCAACTTGCTTGGGTCGACTTGATGCGTTTTCAGTATCCCGGCCACTTCATCGACAAAACCCACCTGGGCGAAGTGCTTGGCACTGATGTTTACGGTCAAGGCTAGATCGCGGGTCGCGTCGTTACCCGCCCACACGGCTAGCTGATGACATGCCGTTTGCAGCACCCAATGTCCGATCTGTGTGATGAGCTCGCCATCTTCGGCGATCGGCAAGAACTGGCGCGGCATGACAATGCCGTGTTCAGGATGCTGCCAGCGCAAGAAGGCTTCGCAGCCGGTCGGGCGATTTTTCTCGTCTACCTGAATCTGGTAGTGCAGATGGAGCTGGTTCAACGGGATGGCGTGATAGAGATCGTTCTCCATCGTTTCACGCATGGTCAGGTTTTCCTGCATGACAGGATCAAAGAAACTCACACCGTTGCGGCCGCTCCCCTTCACTTGATACATGGCCATGTCGGCTTGTTCGAGTAGCGCCTCCGGCGTGACGCCATTCCCGTAGAACATGCTGACGCCGATGCTGGGCGAGCAATGATGCTGATGGTCTTTGAGCGCATAGGCTTCTGACAATGACTGGCGCACCTTTTCTGCGACCAGCGATACTTTATGTATCGCATCGTCCTGATCTTTGCTGACCGATTCGATCAGCACGACGAATTCATCACCACCGAACCGTGCCACCGTATCCATTTCGCGCACGCATGATTTGATGCGCTTACCCACTTCGATCAACAACATGTCGCCATACTCGTGGCCGTGCGTGTCATTCAACACCTTGAAGCGATCGAGATCGATGAACAGGATCGCGCCGAATTCGTTCCGCCGCGCCGAGGCGACCAGTGCTGCTTGGAATCGGTCAAGGAACAATCGGCGGTTCGGCAGCTTGGTCAGCGCATCGTAGAACGCCAGATTGTGGATCTCCTCTTCGATACGCTTGCGTTCGGTGATGTCGCTGAAGATCGCCACATAATGGGTCGTGATATTTTCCCGGTTCTTAACAGCGGTGATGTTCATCCACTTCGGATAGATGTCGCCATCCTTGCGCCTGTCCCATATCTCTCCCGACCAGGAACCGGTGTGCAGCAGTTGCTGCCACATCTCGATATAGAACGCACGGTCGTGCTTGCCCGAGCTCATGATGCGCGGATTCTTGCCGCCAACTTCATCAGCGCCATATCCGGTGATCTCGGTGAATGCCTGATTCACACGGATGATGTTCGAGTCGGCATCGGTGATCACGATGGCTTCATTCGTCTCGAATGCCACGGCGGCGATGCGCAGCTCTTCTTCCGCGCGTTCCTGTTCGGTGATGTCGCGCAGGAAGGCGAAGATGCTGTTCGATTCCTTCAGGTAGATGAGCGATGCCGCGAAGTCGATGAACCGGCCGTCTTTGCGTCGGTGCCGCGTCTTGAATTTTTCAGCGCCACTGGCTCGGACAATTTCAATGCGTTTCTGAACTTGTTCGCGGGTGCCTGCTGTCACCGACAATTGTGAGACATGCATGCCGATCAGCTCGTCGTGCGTGTAGCCGATCATGTCTGCGTAGGCCGGATTCACATCATTCAGAAAACCATCCATATCATGCCGATAGAAGCCGTCACTTGATCTGTCGATGATGGTGCGGTTCAGCTTCATGGCTGCTTCGGCTTGCCTGCGCTCCGTGATATCACTTACCAGCGCCATCATCAACTTCTGCCCATCTATCAGCAGTGCGGTGATGTGGATCTCGACCGGGCATATGGAGCCGTCTTTGCGCCGATGAGTTGAAAAGATGTGGTATGGCTGGCCGAGCTTTATTTCGCGCCATTTTGGTATTTCGATAGCGGGATCGAATTCGGCCGAGATATCCGCCACGTTCATTTGGAGGAGTTCTTCTTTGCAATATCCTGAATGATCCACAGCTTGTTGGTTGACCTCGACGAAATTGCCTTTCGGATCGATAACGAACAAGGCGTCTGCCGCGCTATGGAGCAGCGCCTTATAGCGCAACTCGGCATTCTCAGCCCTGAGGCTGTATTCTTTTTGCTCGGTGATGTCCTGCAATGTGCCGTGTATCTTGATGGAATTCCCGTCGGCATCAAACTTGTGTTTCCCCAAGCCGTGGGCCCAGCGCACCGCATGGTCATCCTGGCGGATGAAACGGTATTCCATATCTAAATCTTTCCCTTCGGCAATCCCCTCCTCAAAGTAGGTGCGCAGCATCTCGCGATCATCCGGGTGCACCAGCGCCATCCAACCCGCCACCGTATGCTCGTAGGTTTGGTCGATACCTAATAGGTGGTCGATGATGTCCGATGTCTCGATTTGCCCAGTGCGCAGATGAATGACATAGGTGCCCAATCCCGCGATGAGTTGCGACTCCTTGAGCGCACTTTCGCTGGACGCCACTGTCTTTTGCCATTTCAGAATGGCGCGTTCGGTGCGATACACCGCGAAAAACAGGATCGCAAACAGTGATGCAAATATGCCGAACACGATCTCGGCGATGCGGATGGAATTGCTGTGCAACCTTTCAAATACGTTGCTTGTATCCGCATACAGCTCGAATACGCCGATCTCTTGTTCTGCCTTGATTATCGGCACGTAGATCAGGGCGACGTGAACATTCGTCATCTCGCCCATCCGCCCGGTGAATCTCTCGCGAAATTCGATGCGGTGTTTGACCTGCCCCTGCAATGCCTCCGTCAGCATGGCTGGGCTTTTGCTACCGCCCCCGATCTCATTGGGATCGGAAGAATATCGTGCGCGGCCGGTGTGATCGAATATCTTCACCTTTAAGACATCGCTACTGACCAGCTTCTCCAACTTTTTTCTGAATTCAGCAACATGCGGATTGGCACTTAACGACTGGGGCTTCAATACGGGAGGGCTGGCAAGGAGTGTGTAGATGTCCTTTTCCAGTATTCGGATCAACAGTGCTGCTCTGGCATTGTTATCTTGTGCTGTTTGCTTTTCGTATTGTTCGATCTGATCTTGCCGGTACAGCAGAATCAGCAAGGCGGCTGTCAGGATCATCACAGCAAGGCTGGTGATGGTGAGGCGGCGCAAGAGCGGGAAGCTCCGTGCGCACGGATTTTGTTTCAATGTGGAATCGTTGGTGTTCGTCGGTTCATCCATCGCCCCCCCCCCTGATCGCGGCAGACCTTGTTGGCATCTATAACAATCCGCCACAGCATCCGAACATTCTTTCCAGGCAGCATTACTCGGCACATACCCGAGCAAGCGGCTCGGATACTAGTCTGACCCGCGCTCATTACCAAGCAGAAAAAAGGCCTATATATTTTTGAGCGCGATGGAAGCCCGGCAAAAACGCTTACTTCACCAGCTTAGACACCTGTTTGAACACCTCCGTCCCCGCCACCTTGAGCCACTGGAAGGACACAGTCTCCGTGCTGGTGGGCACGGCACCGGCGAGGGTCATGGCTTCGAGGGCGGTGGCGCGGTTGGCGGGGGCGCGGCTCATCACGGCGTCTTGCACGACATGCACGACGAAGCCTTCCTGCAGCAGGTCGAGCACGGTCTGTTGCACGCACACGTGCGTTTCCATGCCGCACACCACGATCTGCGTGCGTCCGCTCTGGCGCAGTTGCGTCATGAGGTCTGCGTTGCCGCAGCAACTGAAGCTGATCTTCTCAAAGAAGGTGGCGTTGCCTGTCTTTTCTTTCACTGCGGCGACAGTGGAGCCGAGGCCTTTGACGTATTGCTCGGTGACGATGATGGGGACGGACAGTGCGTGTGCGCTTTCGAGCAGGATGCCGATGTGCTTCACGGCGCGCTGCAATCCATCCTGATCCATGGCGGCGCTCAGGCGTTCCTGCACGTCGACTACCAACAGGATGGAGTGTTCGGCTTGCAGACGGAATCTGTCGGGGGTGGGCATGGCGGTTCCTTTCGCTCTTTACGAGGTCAGGATCATACCGCCTGCCGTATCAAACGGAATACGGTGCCGCTGCCCAGCCTTGTACCAATGCCGCTTCGGTGTCCGGCAGATAGCTGAAGCCGGATTCCAGATCGCGCACGACGGCGTAGGCGACGGCGGGCGGGGTGATGGTGTTAGAGACGAGATGGAAATACCAGGCGGAGGGATAGCCCGCCGCGCGGTCGAAGGCTTGCAACTGGTGCGACATCTCGACACCGGACAGTTCGGCGTTCCAGTGGAAAGATTTGAGTTCGCGCGCGTGGCGCGACACCAGCGAGGCGGACACCACCGGGTTGCGATAGCGGTCCAGATGTTCGCGCAGGCCGACGACCCAGTGGTCGCTGAAGTGGCCGCGCGTGGCGGCGCTGCTGTGTGACCATTCCTTGAGCAGGCGCGGCAGGCCGCTGTCGCGCCCGGTCGCCAGGCCCACGCGCGCGACGGTCTGCTTCATGTCGAGCAGGCGGCGGAATTTGTAACGCGGCGAACCCACGGCCTGCCCTTCGAGCAGCAGCGGCGAGATGGGATCGATGAGTTCCTGCATGTCTTCGGGCAGCGCATCGGGATCGATCAATTCGCGGTCCAGCACTTCCTGCAGTTCTTCCACTTCCAGTTGCATGAAGTCGGCAGGGGCCGGGCCGTAGGCGCATACGAAATAATGCGTGCGGCCGGAATGACGGGTGACTTGCAGGCCTTTGTCGAGATAGCGCTCGACCAGTTCTGCCATGTCGCCGTCGCAGGCTTCCAGCTCGGTGCGCGCCCAGCGTTCCAGCTCATCGGTGATGCTGTCACCGTTCGGCGCGATGACACCGCCGGGGCGATACCAGCCACCACGGTTCAGAGCATATTCAAAAGTGCAGCCGGGACGGATGCGGTTGGCGATCTCCATCAATCCGGCGTGATGCGGGCGCGGCGACAACGCATCGATCTTGCGCGCGAGTTCCTGCAGCGCTGTTTCGTCGGGCGTCATGATCGTCATTTCTCTTCTCCCATCAGGTATTCGTTCAATCGCTGGCGCACCACGGCGCGCACGTCAGGCTCGGCATCGTCCACTAGTTCGGCGATAGACTCAAGCGGTGCATGCTCCGCCGCGCGCAGGCGCACCACCCAGTCTTCGTCGTGCAGCATCTTCACGGCATCGGCAGGCAACACACGCTCGGCCACGATGCGCCGCACTTCCACATCTTCATCCTGCGCCATGCGCCCCAGCGCGAACGGGGGCAGGCGGCGCGCGACGACCTTGCGCACTTCGCGCTCTTCATCGTGCGCCATCTTCGGCAACTGGCCGTGCGGCAGGCGTTTGGCCACCTGCATGCGCACCAGATAATCGACATCGTTCTGCAACACGCCCAGCTGCTCCGGCGCCAGACGGTCCGCCGCGGTCATGCGCACTTCGCGGTCGGTGTCGTGCAGATAGTCGTCCAGCTCGTCGATGGGCAGGCGCATCACCATCACGCGCCGCACCACTTCGTCCTCGTCGCGCGGCAAGGGGCGCAAGGCCGCCAGCGGCGCATGCTGCGCGGCGATGGCGCGCCGCTCCCAGAAGGCATCGTGCAGATAGCCTTCGGCGAATTCTTTGTTGCGCCGCAGAAAACGGTCGATCTGCCGCCCGCTGTGCGCGGTCACGCAGATGTCGCCCGGCACACAGCGGCCCTCGGCCAGCAGCGCGCGGTGCGGACAAGTCGCGCAATCCGCGAGGGCAACCGGCGGCGATGCCTCCGAATGGCGTTCCGGCATGTGGATCCCTGCTTTCAAAATAGACATCGCCCCTGTGCCTGCAACACCCGTGCCAATCTGCTTGCCATGTTACAAATCCATTGCAGACAGTGAGTTAGGGATGATGAGGTAAAAGGGAGCGGACGATTTTGTCGCGAATGCTACAGACGATGTCACTCAATCCAGGCGTTTGCGCAGCACCGTCATGTTCGATCCGTCGAAACCGAGCGCGCGGTAGAAATCCAGCGCGGCTGTGTTGTCGCGGTCGGCCAGCAGGGTGACGCGGGTCATGCCATGCTCGCGCGCCCAGTCCAGTACATGCTCGATCAGCTTGCGACCATAACCACCGCCGCGATGGGCGCGGCTAACGATCACATCTTCCAGCAGCAACACCTTGCCGCCCTCTGCCGTGCTGACGGTGATGAGCGCGTTGGCCATACCCGCCACTTGCCCGGCAATGCGTAGTACGAACAATCTGCCCAAGGCGGGTTCGTCGAGAATAAGGCGCAGGCCGCGCAATTGTTTTTCGCGGTCGGGAGTGAAGTCACTCTCCAGCGCGAATAGCTCGGCGAGCAGGTCGGCGAGTTGCGGCAGGTCGTCCGCCGTGGCGAAGTCGATGTCGATGTTCATGACATCAGCGCCACGCTCTTCACCTGCGCGCAGACGAACATGCCATCGACCAGACCGAGGTGGTCGCGCGAGCGGCGGGTGATGCGCGCCAGCAGTTGCTGCGCTTCGCCCACGCGCAATCTCACCAGCACCTTGTCCGCACCTTCGTCGCGGATCTCTTCGATGCGCGCGTTGAGGATGTTGTTGATACTGCTGCCGTGCGGGGCCTGAGTGGCGATGCTCACGTCGCGCGCCAACACGCGGGCGCGCACCTTAGCTCCGAATGTCTGTTCCACCTTGCTCACCCATAGTTCGCCACCGGCAAAGTCCAGCCGCGTGAGGTGATATTTCTCGTCCTGTTGCGCCACGGCCGCTTCGATCACCACGCCTGCATCGTCGAAGTGCGCGATGGGCAGATCGAGGCGAGACAAGGTTTCGTGCACATCGCCGCTGGCGATCACTTTTCCGTTTTGCAACAACACCAGATGGTCGGCGAGCCGCGCCACTTCGCCCATGTCGTGACTGACATACAGCACGGGGATCTGCAGCTCGCGGTGCAGGCGTTCGAGATAAGGCAGGATCTCCTGCTTGCTCTGTGTATCGAGAGCGGACAGCGGTTCGTCCATCAGCAGCAGTTCGGGGCTGACCAGCAGCGCTCGGCCGATGGCGACGCGCTGGCGTTCACCGCCGGACAGGCTGGTCGCATCGCGCCTGTCGACCAGTTGCGACAAGCCCAGCCAGTCGATCACCTGTTCCGGCTGTACCTTGCGCTGCGCTGCGGCGATGCGTTTGTAGCCGTATTCGAGATTGGCGCGCACCGACAAGTGCGGGAACAGGCTGGCCTCCTGGAACACATAGCCCAGCGCCCGCTTGTGCACCGGCATGAAGGTCTTCTCGTCCTGCCACGGCACGCCGTTCACACGCAGCCAGCCCTGACCGCGCTCCAGCCCGGCGATGCAGCGCAGCAAGGTGCTTTTGCCGGAACCGGAGGGACCGAACAGCGCGGTGACGCCGACCGGCGGCGCGCTGAACTGGGCATCCAGTTCGAAGCTGCCCTGCTGCATCTTGAGGTGTACGCGCAGCCAGGTCATCGCGCCCCCTTGGCCCAGTTGCCGCCGACGCGATACAGACCGAGCAGTACCAGGAAAGAGAACAGCACCATGCCGCCCGCCAGCCAGTGCGCCTCGCTGTATTCCATCGCTTCGACGTGGGTGTAGATGGCGACCGAAAGCACTTGCGTCTCGCCGGGGATACTGCCGCCCAGCATCAGCACCACGCCAAACTCGCCGACGGTGTGCGCGAAGGCCAGGATGATCGCGGTGAGGAAACCGGGACGCGCCAAAGGCAGCGCGACGCTGATGAATCGGTCCCACGGTGACGCACGCAAGGTGGCCGCTACTTCCAGCGGACGCTTACCCATCGCCTCGAACGCGTTCTGTATTGGCTGCACCGCGAACGGCAGCGAGAACAACACGGAGCCGACCACCAGACCGGCGAAGGTGAACGGCAACGCGCCGATGCCGAGCCAGCGCGTGAACTCGCCCACCGCCCCCTGCGGCCCCATCAGCAATAGCAGATAAAAACCCAGCACCGTGGGCGGCACGACCAGTGGCAGCGCCACCATCGCGGCGACGATGCCTTTGTACATGCGCTGCGTATGCGCCAGCCACCATGCCAAGGGCGTGGCGATGCATAGCAGCACTGCAGTGCTCACGCTCGCCAGCTTGAGCGTGAGGGTTACGGCTTGCAGGTCTTCGGGGGTCAGCACAGTCATCATTTACTTGGTAGTTCGTAACCGTAGCTGCGGATCACGGTCGCAGCTTGCGGCCCTTTGAGGAAGTCGAGGAACGCTTTGGTCGTTTCGGCATCTTTCGCGCTCGACAGCATCACCGCGCTCTGTTCGATCGGATTGTAATAGTGCGACGGCACGATCCACCAGGAACCTTCGCTCACCTTGCCGCCCTTGGTGATCTGCGACAGCGCGATGAAGCCCAGTTCGGCATTGCCGGTGGCGGCGAACTGGTAGGTCTGGGTGATGTTGTCGCCGCGCACCAGTTTCGCTTGCAGCACTTTCCACAAGCCCAGCTCTTCCAGCGTTTCCTGCGCGGCGGTGCCGTACACCGCCAGCTTGGGATCTCCGATGGAAAGTTTGTTGAAGCCGCCTTTGCGCAACACCGCGCCCTTGTCATCCACCAAGCCCGGCTGCGCGCTCCACAGCACCAGCTTCCCCAGCGCATACACGAAGCGCGAACCGTTCACGGTGAGCCCATCGCCGTCCAGTTTCTGCGGCGTCTTGCTATCGGCCGAGACGAGCACATCGTAGGGCGCGCCTTGTTTGATCTGCGCGTAGAACTTGCCGGTGGAGCCGAAGCTCAAGCTTACCTTGTGCCCGCTCGCCTGCTCGAACAGTGGCGCGATCTCCTGCATCGGCGCGGTGAAATTCGCCGCCACCGCCACGCGCACTTCACCCGCCTGCGCCAGTTGCGCCATCATCAACAGCGCGCCCAACAATCCCAGTTTGATCGATTTCATTTCCTGCTCCTTAAGCTGTAACTGCCAAAATAATGTGCGACGCCTTGATCAGCGCCGCGGCTTTGACCCCTTCCTTCAAACCAAGTGATTTGATGCTGTCGTTGGTGACGATGGCGGCCACGCTCTTGCCGCCCGCCAGTTCGATGATGACCTCGCCGTTCACCGCGCCCTCCTGGCAGCGCACCACGGTGCCGTGCAGCTCGTTGCGCGCGCTGGTCTTGAAGCCTTCCGAGGTGGTCACGATCACCCACGGCGCTTTCACCAGCGCATACGCCTCGCCGCCCACCTTCAAACCGAGATGGTTCACACTCTCGTTGGTGATCACCGCCGCCAGCGTGTCGCCGCTGCCGATGTCCATCACCACTTCCGCGTTGATCTGCCCCAGCTTGATGCTTTTGATAGTGCCGAGAAACTGGTTACGCGCGCTCGTCTTCATGTCGAATCTCCTGATCATTTGGTAATACTCATCGAAGTCGTCCATCACTTCGGCCAGCCGCTTGAGCACCTGTTCGCGCTCTTGCTCCAGCCGGCGATAGGCGCCCGCCACCCGGCGGCCGTAGTTGGTCAGCGTGGTGCCGCCGCCTTTAGCTCCGCCGGTCTTGCGCTCCACCAAGGGCTGCTCGGAAAGATTGTTGATGCTTTCCACTGCTTCCCACGCCGCCTTGTAGCTCATGCCCATGGCACTCGCCGCCGCCGAGATGGAGCCGGTCGCATCGATACGTTCCAGCAATTCCAGATGGTCCCAGCGCCGCCCGCGGGCGATCTTCAGTTTGGAGACGACGCTGCCGTCGCTCTGTTTCACTGCCTTGCTTGCTGCTGTCTGAGCCATGTCGTCCTCACTCGTTATCACTTGCGCCACCTAACGCTTTGCAAGAGCAATGCCAACCCCCGCCATTCAGTGCCAAGCCCGCTGCAATGCGGGTATCGGCCCATCACCCCGCTTGGCGGCGCGCGCTTTGTCTCTTTCGAACTGTAGGATTTTGCACAAATTGGCGTTTTCGTTACATCTTTTGGTACATAACGAATACTAGCTCAAGCCCGATGCAGCGCGCTTCCTCCAAAAGAAAACGGGCACCGAGGTGCCCGTTATCGATACGTGTAATTTGCCGTCTAAACCAGCAGCCGTTCAGCTTTCAGGATCATAGAAACAGATCTGGTTACGTCCTGCCTCTTTGGCTTTATACATCGCCTTGTCAGCCCACCTGAGAATATCGTGTTCATTGTTTTCGTGGTTGATGAACATCACCACACCGATACTCGCCGTGCATTGATGCACGACCGTTGATTCTGGCAGCGCATCAAAATTAACAGTCAACACGTATGGCTCGGACAAGGAGGCAAGGATCTTCTCGATGACGAGTCGCGCTTGTGAAGTCGCCGCAATTTTGTCCGTATCCAACTCATTCAGGATCACCACGAACTCATCCCCGCCAAAGCGCGCCACGGTATCTATTTGGCGTACGCAACACTTCAGTCTGCCGGCCACCTCGATCAGCAACAGATCGCCCGCCACATGCCCATGCTTGTCATTCAATGGTTTGAAGTTATCAAGATCCAGGAATATGAGTGCGCCATAACTATTGCTACGCTTGCTGGCAGCCATGGACTGGGCCAAACGATCATTGAGCAAGCGACGATTGGGGAGGTCGGTGAGTGCATCGTAGAAGGCCAGCTGGTTCACCCGATCTTCCAACTGTTTGCGCGCAGTGATCTCGCGCGTGATGCCGTGGTAACCCACTATCTCGCCCTGAGCATTGAGCTCGGGCGTGGAAATGACCTCTCCCCAAAGTACCCGCCCATCCTTGCATAGGTGCGGCACCTCAAAGGTCAAATATCGGACATACGCCTCCGATCCAAAGGAGTGCTGACGTTTTTTAATGATGTCGTTGACTATTGCGACGCCTTCGGCGGTGAACATCTCGAACACCGGGCGCCCGATCACCTCATCCGCTTTGAAGCCTCGCAAACGCTCGTCGGCCGGGCTGACATAGGTCACGCAAAAATGGCGATCCGTTTTCCAGAGCACATCACGCGCGTCCTCAGCGAGCAGGCGATACATGGATTCGCTCTCATGCAGTGCCTGGGTGCGCTCTTCAACCAGCGCCTCAAGTGCCTTGTTTTGCTCGTACAGCCCGGCCATGGGGTAAACCTCGCCATCCCGCACCAGGCTATATGGGATCGAGATACCGCTGTGAACGATCTTCCACTCAACCCCTTCAAGACGGAAGATCAGCACTAGGCGTGCGACCTCGTTCGACAGCACATGGTCTGCGATGGGCAAATGAATATGGAAGAAGGCGGTAGTGACCACCACATCGTGACTGAGGTCTTGCATCGACACATCCAGCATCTCGATGCGAATTCGGCCGGGCACCTGTGAAAAATCATGGCGCGTGATCGCTTCCCAAGCTTGCCGGTCTTTGACCAGGAAATCGCCGCCGCCGGTGTAGCCACTGAAGTTGTTGCTGAAGCGCGTCGTCAGACGCTCATCACGCCCGGCGTACATCTCTATGTACTCATCAAGCAGCGATTTAATAAGACTTTGTCGATCAGTATGGGCGGCAGCTTTAGTCATTGAAGTACTGTGAAAAACGACACGACGATGCGTTCACATTACCCCTTCGACATAGAAATTCAACACACTAGAACGGTAGGAATGTGCTAGATAAAACCGGTGTCAATCAGAGGGCACCTGCGGACGACGAATATCGTTGGTCAGCCCACGCCCCGATCAAATCCAAGGCCGCAAAGCAGCCATTCAACAGCGCATCCTGGAGGCGCTATCTGCTACTGAACCGCTCAAGGAAACGTATAGCCGTAGCCGCGCATCACTGCGCGCGCCTTGTCGCTTTTCAGGAATGCCAGAAAATCATTGGCTGCTTGCTCGTCCTGTGCGCTATTCAACAACACGGCGCTCTGGCGAATGGGTTCATGCATAGTCTCCGGCACCAGCCACCATGATCCCGTGCTCACTTTGCCGTCGCGCATCACCTGTGACAGCGCGATGAATGCCAACTCGGCACGCTCGGTGGCGGCGAGCTTGTAGGCCTCCGTCACATCATCGCGTTTATCCAGTTTGCGCTGCATGGCATTCCACATGGTCAGCTTGGTCAGTGTCTGTTGCGCCGCGTCGCCGTAGGGCGAATGGCGCGGATTGGGCATGGCGAGTTTGTCGAATGCGCCCTTATTGAGCACCAAACCTTTGTCGTCCACCAGATCGGGCTGCGCGCTCCACAACACCAGCCGCCCGGTGGCATAGACGAAACGTGAACCGCCGACCGCCGCACCTTGCTGCAGCAGGCGTTTAGGCAGCTCTTCGTCCGCCGAGAGGAACACGTCGAACGCTGCGCCTTTCCTGATCTGCGCATACAACTTGCCGCTGGCATCCGGCGTGACCGTCACCGTGTGTCCACTCTCCTTGCGGAACATGGCCGCGATGCGCTCCATCGGTGCAACGAAATCCGAAGACAGCGCCACGCGCACTTCGCCGGCACTCGCCGGTGCGGCATACAGACAAGCCGACATCAACACAGCAAGATAACTTTTTACGAAATTCCTGATACGCATCGTCATCTCCAATCAATAGTGCTTGCATGATAACAAGCTAGTGTGTGCCGTGACATGCTCATGTCCGGATGCCATACGTATTGACCGCCTGCAGTGGTGGGCGTAGCGTGCATCCCATCATCCTGCGGCCAACCTCTCGATGCTCACGCAAAGACCCTACACACACATGTTGTTATGCATCCTGCTGTTGCTGGCCGGCTGCAGCACAGGTGCGTGGCGACATACCGAGATCGTGGCCATCCCGCCCGGGGCGACCGTCCACCTGCGTGTGGCGCATGCGGTGAACGACAGACTGCCGCGCATGACGCCGGAACAGTTGGATACCTTGCTGGCCGCGACACGCAAGACCGCACTCGAACATTTCGGCGTGCATCTGGAATTCAGCGGAATCACTGAAACCTCTGTCGATGCCGTGCTCGCGCTCATCCCCCCTGCTGTACGCGAAGCACGAATGAACGAGATCTACGATTTCAAATCCGGCACGGGCGACCGCCAACACCTGGCCGCTTCCATCCTGAAAACGTTGCGTGAGCGCAAGACTGATTTGGCGGACGCGCTCGCTTATGCGCGACCTTACCTGCCCCGCACAGCCGACCCGAAAACGTTGCAGGAATTCTCGGTGGTGTTGGCCGATGTGATGCTGGAACGACTGGACAATTGGCGCGCGCTCAAAGCTGGCGATGGCAAACCCGTGCTGGATGATACGCCGCGCAACGAGTGGATCTACTGGGACACGTTGGGATACGGCGCGCTGCCTTATGACGTGATCATCACCAACCAGCTCGTGGCCAGTGCGGAATTCACGGCGGTGGAAGTGCATACGGCGATACGCGGCGGGCTGACCACCGGCACCACCACCTTCAGCCACACCGGCACTTACGGTTCGTTCGTGTTCTGGACCACCTTCCCGTTCACCGACACTTCCGCTTTCAGTCATGCACTGCGCGGCGATGAGGATTACACACCGACGCAGGCGGCCGAGCTGTCGGGTGCTTATCTGGCGCACGAGATCGGCCACCTGCTGTTCAAGTTCGGCCATCCGTTCGGCGCACAGGCTTGTGTGATGAACCCGGCCAGCATGCTGCACTACCGGGCATGGCACGAAGGTCTCGATGCGCAGCGCTGCCGCATCGGCAGCCTGCCCGAGATGCGGGTGGGCGCGATACCGGAGGCATACAACGTGGAGTGGTTGCGCATGGCACAATGAGGTATGGGTAGACTGTCGCCCATATTTAACCGCGATCAGGAGTCACGAATGGAATTGAACGATCCCGCCATGAAGGTGCTGTATGCCTACACCAAAGCACTTTCTGTCGCGCTGGATTATCGCGATCAACCGACCCGGTTGCACTCTGAGCGTGTGCGCGACTTGTCGGCTGCCATCGCTGAAATGCACGGACTTTCTGGCGCAGAGCTTGAAGTGGTACTCATCGCCGCCTCGTTCCACGACATCGGAAAGATCGGCGTACCCGACCATATCCTGATGAAAACGGGAACCTTCGATCCTGAAGAATGGGAAAAGATGCAACGGCATGCCGCGATCGGGGCAGACATCATCTCGGCGACAGGGATCGAGGCAGCCGACAGGGCCGCCCGAGTCATCCGCCACCATCATGAACACTTCAATGGTTCGGGTTATCCGGACGGATTGGCAGGCATGGACATCCCGATCTGCTCGCGCATCATCTCCATCGCGGACAGCTATGATGCGATGGCGGTGACGCGCAGCTACCGTCCAGCCTTGCCACACGAAGAGATCATGACCATCCTGCACGAGGAGACCGGCATCAAGCACGACCCGGAACTGATGGAGACTTTCTGCAAAGTCATCGAGTCGGACGGTTTACGTGAGATGTGGCGCTGATCAGCGCAGCGAGCCGACGTAGCGTCCTTCTTCCTTCTTGGGTTCCAGCTTGGCTTCCTGCGTCGGCACGCCGATCAGACCCAACTGGTTCATCAGTTGGATCACGATCAAGACCAGTTCGGGGTCGTCGGCGTTACTGAGTTCATTGAGGGTGGTTTCGGCGTAGGACTTCTCGTTGCTCATCCTGACCAGATCGACGTTGATGCCGATCTTCTTCGCCAACATCTTCACCTTGGCCAGCAAGGCCATCGTCGCTGCGTCCAGCATGGTGCTTCTCCCTTGATCGCTTGTCTTGTTATTTGTTGTGCAAGCGTTGGTTTTTTGATCCGCTCCTATCTATTCTTCGTCCACCTGCGCCAGCACCACGCCGATAGCGCGCTCGGGATCGTCGGTGAGGCTGAGGCAATGCTCGCTGCCGCCGATCAGATACAAGTTGAATCGTTCTTCGCTCAGCGCCGGTTTCATGCGCGCCGGCATGTCGTCGTCACTGCACAGGGTGAAACGCAGCTCGGGCCACGCCTGTTTCAGCGTGGCCAGCGTGGCCTCGCCCAGTGCACCTTGCGCGGCGCGCTGTGCGATCTGGCTGAGCGTATCGGCGGCGATCATCACTCTTCCTCTACAGTACTGAAACGTCTCAGCGATTGAGCTTCCACGCCGAGTATCTTCGCCAACCAGGGCGGCGGTGCATCGAGCACGGCTTGCAGACGCTGCAATGCAATCAGTGCCGCGCCGCCTTCCGGCGCTTTCACCGGATGCACGTTGGCACGCACGGCCTTGGCTGCCGCAGGGCCGCCGATGGATTGCACGTACACGATCTGGCAATCGTTGATGAGTGCGGCGCGTGCCACGTTCTTGTCTTCTTCTACATCCGCACTGGCGGTCGAGCGGTTGGCGATCAGGCGGATCTCTTCGCGTCCGACCTGATACACCAGAAAGCGCGGACAGGAACCGAAGTGGCCGTCCAGGTTCTCTTCGCTGTTTGATGCCACGGCCACGCGCAGACTGCCGGGAATGTCGCCTTCCTGATATGCCTGCACTGCAGGCAAGGTATCCGCATCAGCACTGGCGCCCCACAATTGGCGCACGGCGAGCTTGATGCTGGCGGGGTCGACATCCGGCTCGACGGTCTCTTCACCGGACAACATGAGTTTGAGATCGGCCACGGTGACTTTGGCCAGTTTCTCTTCTGTGATCGGCAGGCCGACCTGACTGCCCATCTTGGATGCCAGCGCGGCGACATCCACATCGTCCAGCGTGCGCGCTGCCAGCGCGATGCGCAGTGCCGCTTCTTTGGTGATGATGCCGTTGCTAGTCATGATTACCTCTTCTGGATTCGGGGTGGAGCATGGATCTGTCATTCCCGCACTCGCGGGAATGACAGCGTTTCATTACGCCGCGACTTGCGTGATGCAGCCCTTGATCGGGCAAAGTTTCACACACTGCGGTTTGTCGAAGTCGCCTTCGCACTCGGTACATTCACTTGCGTTGATGACATAGAAGCCCTTCTTCACGCTGATGGAAGCCGTGGGGCACTCTGGTAGGCAATCGTCGCAACTGGTGCACAAGTCTGTGTCGATCTTGTAAGCCATGATGTTTCTCCTTGTCGGTTATTCCGCCGCATCGATACGCTTGGCGCGCACCGAATAAGGCAGTCGCGCTGGCGCAGGCTGCGGCTCGATGTAATACGTACCACCGCTGCTCAGCTTGATCTCACCGCCCCACTTTTCCGGGGTATCGAACTCCATCGAATCGATGCCGTCCTCGAGATCACGCTTGGGCAGATAGAACTGATAGCCGCCTTTGCTGTCGCGCTGGATCATGATGTTTGCCATGACTACTTCCTTTCAAATTTCATCCGGTTACTAATGCGGATGAGGAGCCGTCGTGAGCGACCCGAGGGCAAGGCGGACGGAGCGGAGGGGCCGGAACGTACATGAAGTACGTGAGGTCCCGAGCACCGCCCAACGCCGCCATCGGGCCGCGCAGCAGGCTCATCGCCGCATTACCTGACCAGATCGTGGTTGTAGTCGGTAGTACCCATGCCACGAGTTTCCTCGTCCAGACGCTCCATCACGGCGTTCACCAGGGTAGTCAGCATTTGCATCGCACCTTCGTAACCCAGCGTTGTTGCACGATGCAGGTGATGACGGTCGAAGATCGGGAAGCCGATACGGATCAGCGGAACTTCGAACTCTTTACCCTTGTGCAGTGTGTCGCGCTGGATGAACTTGCCGTAGGAGTTGCCGATCATGAAGTCCGGCTTCTCGGTTAGCACCAGTGAGCGGAAGTGCCACAAGTCAGCACCTGCGAACAACTGGGTCTTCGCACCGTAAGGAGACTCGGCCAGCATCTTTTCCATGGCCTTCGTCCACTTCTTGCTGCCGTTGTTGCACAGCACGTGCAGCGGCTCGACGCCCAGCTCCATCAGGAACTTGGTCATGCCCAGCGTGAAGTCGGGATCACCGTACAGGCTGATCTTCTTGCCGTGCAGCCAGGTGTGGCTGTCCATCATCATGTCGACCAGACGACCGCGCTCTTTGGCCAGCGAAGCGGGGATCTCTTTGCCGGTCGCTTCAGCGACTTTCATCAGGAACTCGTCAGTGGACTCCAGACCCATCGGGATGACCATCTTCGGCACTTCGTGCTTCCAAGTCGTCTCAACATACTTCTTGGTCTTTTCCAGTTGCATAGGCTGCAGCAGGAAAGTGGTCTTGGCGTTCGGTGCATCCTTCACTTCGTCCTGGGTGGTGCCGCCTGCGTACATGCGGAACTCGCCGTCAGCCGGTGTATCCAGCACTTCGGTAGGATCGGACAGCATGGTGTGCTCAACGCCCATCTCGTCCAGCATGCGATGGATCACGCGGTAGTTACCGAGGTATGTCTCGAAACCGGGAACGATGTTGATCTTGCCGTTCTTGCCGACTTCTTTGCCTTCCATGGTGTTCAGCGTGAAGTAGCGGATGATGCCTTCGAACATGTTGTCCCAACCGGTCACGTGCGAACCCACGAAAGACGGAGTGTGCGCGTAAGGTGTCGGGTAGTCCATCGGTACGCCGCCGGCCTTTTTTGTGTTGGTGATGAAGGCGTTCAAGTCGTCGCCGATCACTTCTGCCATACAGGTGGTGGAGACAGCGATCATGTCCGGCTTGTACATCGTCATCGCGTTCTCAAGACCGTCGATCATGTTCTTCTGACCGCCGAACACGGCTGCATCTTCAGTCATGGAGTCGGACACACAGGACACTGGCTCGCGGAAGTGACGGTTGAAGTAGGTACGGAAGTACGCCACGCAACCTTGCGAACCGTGCACATACGGCATGGTCTTTTCGAAGCCCAGCGCACACAGCACAGCGCCGAGTGGTTGGCAGGCCTTGGCCGGGTTAACGGTCAGGGCTTCGCGTTGGAAGTTCAGTTCACGATATTCCATCGTGGTCGTCCAGTTGAAGATCTCCTGAACTTTTTCGTCAGCATGACCTTCTTCGAACTTTGCTTTTTTGTTGCCCAATGATTCCTTGTACTCGTCCTGACGGAACAGAGGATAGCAAGGCTTGATGTCATCGACTTTTTGCATGTTTATCTCCTTGGCTCGGCCGCCAATCTGCGGACGCGAGCATCGTTAAGGGTTAGCCGGACCGGAGTCCGGCTTCAGTACATTACGCGGCCTTTTTCCAGGGCGGAGTCAGTTGGCTCCAGCACGGATTGTTCAAGGTCATGTCCATATCGCGGGCGAAGATGGCGAAGCCGTCATAGCTGTGATACGGGCCGGAGTAGTCCCACGAGTGCATCTGGCGGAAGGGGATGCCCATCTTCTGGAAGATGAACTTTTCCTTGATGCCGGAGCCGACCAGGTCGGGCTTTACGCGCTTCACGAACTCCTCGAACTCGAGGCCGGTCACGTCGTCGTACAGCAGCGTGGCGTTACCCATTTCCTTGATGGTGCGGTCGTAGTCGTCGTTGTGCGCGAACTCGTAACCGGTACCGACCACCTCCATGCCCAGATCTTCGTAAGCACCGATCACGTGACGCGGACGCAGACCACCCACGTACAACATGACGCGCTTGCCTTGCAGACGCGGCTTGTACTTGTCGATCACGGCTTGCATCATCGGCTTGTACTTGGCGATGACCTTCTCGGTGTTGGCCTTGATGGTGTCGTCGAAGAAAGCGGCGATCTCGCGCAGTGAGTTCTCGATCTTGGTCGGGCCGAAGAAGTTGTATTCCATGTATGGAATGCCGTACTTCTCTTCCATGTGGCGGCTGATGTAGTTCATCGAGCGGTAGCAGTGCAGCAGGTTCAGCTTGGCCTTGGGGGTGTTCTCCATCTCGGCCAGCGTACCGTCGCCGGACCACTGGGCGATCACGCGCAGACCCATCTCTTCCAGGATCGTACGAGTAGCCCATGCGTCGCCGCCGATGTTGTAGTCGCCGATGATGGTCACGTCGTAAGGTGTGGATTCGAACGCGCTGGTATCGCGGTTGCCCAGCACCCAGTCACGGATCGCGTCATTCGCGATGTGGTGACCCAGCGATTGCGACACGCCACGGAAACCTTCACAGCGCACGGGGATGACCGGCTTGTTGATCTCTTTGGCAGACTTCTTCGACACCGCTTCGATGTCGTCGCCGATCAGACCAATCGGGCACTCGGACTGAACCGAGATACCTTTGTGCAGCGGGAACAGGCCTTCGATCTCGGTGATCAGCTTGGCAAGTTTCTTGTCGCCGCCGAACACGATGTCCTTCTCCTGGAAGTCAGAAGTGAAGTTCATGGTGCCGAATGCGTTCACGCCGGTGGTACCGACGTAGTAGTTACGGCGACCGGCGCGGGAATACTGACCGCAGCCGACCGGGCCGTGTGAAATATGGATCATGTCCTTGATCGGGCCCCACACCACACCCTTGGAACCGGCGTAGGCGCAACCGCGAATGGTCATCACACCCGGCAACGATTTACGGTTGGAGGTGATGCACTTCTTGGACTGTTCGATGGATTGATCGTTGACGGCGAGGTGCTTCTCGCGGTCCTTTCGTGCTTTCTCGGGATAGACTTCGAGCACCTCTTGAATGAGGGCTTCTGTCTCTTCTCTGGTCATTGCTGTCATTTCATTCTCCTTATGGCCCACCAATCTGTGGAGCCCAGTGTTAGAGAGAGCGGCGGGCCGGATGACCCGCCGTCACAACATCACATTAAGCTGCAGTAGCTGTCTTGCCGATGATGGAAGCGTCTTCCACTTCCATGATGCCGAATTCCATCAGCAGCTCTTCCAGCTCGTCCATGGTGATAGGTGTCGGGATCACGAACTTCTTGTTCTCCAGAACCTTCTTCGCCAGAGTGCGATACTCGTCAGCCTGCTTGGCAGTCGGATCGTATTCGATCACGGTCATACGACGGATCTCGGCGTGCTGCACAGCGTTGTCGCGAGGAACGAAGTGGATCATCTGTGTGCCCAGCTTTGCAGCCAGTGCCATGATGAGTTCATCTTCGCGGTCGGTTTGACGGCTGTTGCAGATCAGGCCGGCCAGACGCACGCCACCGGAGTTCGCATACTTCACGATGCCCTTGGCGATGTTATTGGCAGCGTACATAGCCATCATCTCGCCGGAACAAACGATGTAGATCTCCTGAGCTTTGTTCTCGCGGATCGGCATAGCGAAACCACCGCACACCACGTCACCCAGCACGTCGTAGAACACGAAGTCGAGGTCTTCGTCGTAAGCACCTTCTTCTTCCAGGAAGTTGATCGCAGTGATAACGCCGCGGCCTGCGCAACCAACGCCAGGCTCAGGACCACCGGACTCGACACACTTCACGCCGCCGTAACCAACCGACAACACGTCTTCCAGTTCCAGATCCTCAACGGAGCCGGCTTCAGCAGCCAGTTCCATCACGGAGTTCTGCGCCTTGGAGTGCAGGATCAGACGAGTAGAGTCAGCCTTCGGGTCGCAGCCAACGATCATCACTTTCTTGCCGGCTTCAGCCAGAGCTGCCACCAGGTTTTGAGTCGTAGTGGACTTACCGATACCACCCTTCCCGTAAATTGCGCATTGACGCAGTGCCATGTTAGTCTCCTTGAGAGGTTGCAAAATTTAAGTCGCGATTGAAGTTCTCTCGCTCGCACCCTTTACATCGCAAGCTCTGTGCCACCCCCCTTACAAAACCCCAAGCGACTGAAATGAAACGTAATTCCACTCAAGCGCAAACCCACAAAGGGGATGGGGAACACAACAAGGACGAGCGCTTTGTAGGAGTAACGACAAGCCTGCCGCGCTACGCCCGCCTGCCCATCAACCGCTGCAATCTGCCCGCCGACATCCTCGGCGGCCTCACCTTCCAGCGCGCCCCCGTGCCGCTCGAACTCGACGGCGTCGCGCAGTTCCATCGCGGATTGTTCGAACTACTGGACAAGCTGGACGATGCAAACGAACGCGCCCGCGCATTCGGCATCCATATGAATGCATCGTTCTATCTGGACCAACCGGAACAAGCGGGCTACACCGACAGCACCCTGCACAAACGGCAAAAGGCCGACTACTTGCGCATGATGCGCGGCTGGAGTTTCGATTCGGATGGCGCGGAAGGCGCGGCGTTGAAAGGCTGGGTGGAATCAAGGTTCGGATTGCTGCCCAGACACCACGGCGGACAGATCAGAGACTTCTCCGGCGAGGCATACAGAGGCTACCTGGAGAAACGCGCAACCGCCCTGTACGGCACCAACGCCCTCGAATCCCAGTTCGACCTGCTCTACACCTACTGCCAATACGAACTCACAAGACAGCATCCCGGCCAGACACACCTCACGCTATATCGCGGCGCAAACCGCATGGACGAACACGAGACTCTCGCCACGCTGGACAACAATCACCGCATCGTCCTGCTCAACAACCTCAACTCCTTCACCGCCAACCGCGAACGCGCCGACGAATTCGGCGACCACCTGCTCACCGCACAAGTGCCGTTGTCGAAAGTGTTCTGCTACACGAGATTGCTACCCGGGATGTTGCAGGGGGAGGACGAGTACACCGTGGTGGGCGGTGTGTATGAGGTGAGTATTGCGGCGTACTAACCAGCCGACTTGAAGCGGAACTTGGCGCTCAAGTCCTTCTGACTAGACTTTACCGGCCCGCATCAAAGAGGCGATAGCAATTCTTGCCTGCCTGTTTTGCCAGATACATCGCTTGGTCTGCATGCCGCATCAGGATATCGGCATCGGAATAATCTTCAGGATAGAGTGTTACGCCGATGCTGGCGGATACATTCACTTCAAAATCACTGATCTGAACAGGCGCCGAGGCGGCTTCCAATAGACGGGAGATCAGTTGCTGCCAATCCTGTGGCATCTCAAGGTCGACCAGTACCGCCACGAATTCGTCGCCGCCGATACGCGCCAGCGTGTCCCCCTCGCGCAGTACAGACCTCATACGCTGCGAGACGATGATGAGCAGTTCATCACCGATCTTGTGACCGTGGGTGTCATTCACTGTTTTGAATCCGTCCAGATCGACGAACACCACCGCCAGCGGTTGATTGCGGCGCTGGCTTTGAGCCATGGCCTGGTGCAAGCGGTCGCCCAGCAGTATGCGATTGGGCAGACCGGTCAGCGCATCGAAGTGTGCGATGTGCTCAAGCTCGCGCTGATGTTCCTTCATCGAGGTGATATCGGTGAACAAGGCGACATAGTTCTGTATGACTTTGTCGGCGGCGTATACGGCACTGATGGTGAGCATCTCGGCATAGACCTCGCCGCTCTTGCGCCGGTTCCACATTTCCCCGGTCCAGTGGCCGTTCTCGAGGAGTTCATGCCACATGGCTGTATAGAACTCGGGGGGCTGGCGACCGGATTGAAGTATCCTGGGATTCTTGCCCAGCACCTCTTCGCGGCCATAGCCGGTGATACGGGTGAAGGTGTCGTTGACATCGATGATGGCGCCGTCCGCATCCGCGATCAGTATCCCCTCGCGCGCATGCGTGAACACGTTCGCGGCAAGTTGCAATCTGGCCTCGGTCGCTTTCCGGCTATTGATGTCCCAGCAATAGCCTATGTATCCGAGGAACTCGCCGCTATCGTCGAAACGCGGCACCCCAACATCGGCGACCCAGGCGTATTTGCCGTCGGCGCGGCGCAGGCGAAACTCCATCTCGAACTTCTTCCTCGCGTCGAAAGAGGACTGGCAAAAAGCCGCGCTGCGTGCCCGGTCATCCGGATGCATACCCTCCAGCCAGCCGAAGCCCAACTCCTGCCCCATGCTGCGGCCCGTATAGTCGAGCCAGTGTTTGTTGTACCAGATGCCCATGTTCCGGGTATCCGACAGCCAGATGAGTGCGGGAGCGTGGTCTGCCATCCTGCGGAAACGCATCTCGCTTTCGCGCAGCGCCTCCTCGGCCATCCTGCGCTCGGTGATATTGACGATCAGCGGTCGAAAGACCAGAAAATAGAATATTGGAAAAAGGAACAGCGAGAGCATGGCCGCATCGATCATCGCCCTTGCCGTCTCGGACATGGGTGGCAGAGATGGCAAAAGGACCATCACCATTACTTCGATGATGAATACGGACACCGCCAATACGGTCAGCATCCATACCGCCGACTGGCGGGGCTCTTTCATGATCAGTGTCTTGGAATCATCGGCCATAGGTTCATATCCTGAAAGTCGAAAGGAAGCCGACCATCTGACTTGCCGATGGAAATAATCTCGAGGAAAGGAGGCCGGCTCATTTAGTGGATGCCGTCACTATTTATAGTTTGGATGGATTTTATACCTCGCCAACCGAGTTGCAAGCCGATAATTTCCCGTGGAACGAACTTTCTTTTGCCGCCCGCACCTGCATCACTGGCCGGCTTCTTGCTCAATACCTCCCTGTAGCGCTCTGCAACATCGGCTGACATCAGTCTGATTCCCGCAACCCCAACATCTGCCGACTTCTCAGGTGGCGCATCACGGTTGTAGGCAATCCGACATTGCCGGCGCTTTTTGCCGAGTCGCGTTCGATATTTATTCAGGAAAAGACGATGAAGTTCTACATGACGCCCGGCTCTTGCTCGACCGGTATCCATATCCTGCTCGAAGAACTGGAGCTGGTGTTCGAGGTGACTCTGGTGAATCTGATGGCGGGCGATCATCTGCGGCCGGTGAATCTGGCGGTGAATCCCAAGGGCACCATCCCGACGCTGGTGCGCGACGACGGTTCGGTCATCACCGAATTCCAGGCCATCGCGTGGTGGCTGGCACGTGCATATCCCAAAGCGAAGTTGCTACCGGATGACATCGAGGGCGAGGTGCGGGTGATTGAAACGCTGGATTACGTGGTGGGCACGATCCACGGTTCCGGCTACACGCGCATCTTCACTACCGTGAATTATTCGACCAACACAGCCGAACACGCGGCGATCCAGGCGCGCGGGCGCGAGATCGTGAGTAAGGGGCTTGCGCTGATGAACGACGTATTAGCTGGCAAGGAATACGTCGTCGGCAGTTTCAGCATCGCCGATGCGGCCTTGTTCTATGTGGAGTTCTGGGCGGACAAGATCAAGCTGGAACTGCCTCCGAATTGCTTGGCGCATTACCGGCGCATGTTGCAACGCCCTGCGGTGCGCAGGGTGTTGATGGAAGAAGGTTACCGGGTATGAGCGAGAAGCCTGCACAGATTCAGACCAAGCTCGATTGGTCGGGCTACGAGAGCTACGGCAGTTTTGGCAGCTTCGATTTCGGTGGCTTTGGCGAGAGCGAAGCCGCACCCGCTTCAGGCGGCGGTTATGCCAAGGCAGCGGCTGTGTGTATGGGCAAGCGCCATTGTCAGGACAAAGACAAAGGCGTGATGTGTCCCAGCTATCGCGTCACCGACGACGAGAAACATTCCACCCATCATCGCGCCGTCACGCTCAAGGCCGCGCTCGATGGCGAGCTGGGTGAGCATCCGTTCCTGAGTGAAGAGCTGGCCGAGGCGATGGAATATTGCGTGAGTTGCAAAGGCTGCAAAAGCGAATGCCCGCATGGTGTGGACATGGCGTTGCTACGCGTGGAAGCGATGGCGCAGCGTTGGCACCAACTCGGACATGTGCCACTACGTGAGCGTATGTTTGCTTTCATACCGCGCTACGCGAAGTATCTGAAACTTTTCAACTGGATCGGTGCGTTGCGCCTTCATGTGCCGCTGATCGCGAAAGCGATGGAACGCTGGCTGGGAATCGCCGCGAAACGTTCACTGCCCAAAGCGGCAGCGCGCGATTTCATTTCCACGAAATCCCAATCGCTCACGGCGACCGACGGCGCACGCGAGGTCGTGCTACTGGTGGATACCTTCTCCAACCATCTCGATCCGCAGATCGCGCAGGCGGCATTGGATGTATTGCAGACCGCGGGCTACACGGTGCACATCGCACAACCTGCTGCAGGCGAACGCGCGCTGTGCTGCGGCCGCACGTTCCACTCCAATGGATTGATAGACGAGGCACGCGCCGAAGCGACACGTTTGTTGGATGTGCTGACTCCGTTCGCGGAACGCGGCTTGCCCATCATCGGGCTGGAGCCTTCCTGCCTGCTGATGCTGCGCGACGAATATCACTCGCTGGGATTGGGCGAGCGCGTGGGCAAGGTCGCCAATGCTGCATTGCTGCTGGAGGAGTTCCTTGCGCGCGAACATGATGCGAAACGCCTGAACCTGCCCTTCAGATCCATTCCAGAAAAAGTGCTGGTGCACGGCCACTGTCACCAGAAAGCGTTCGGCGTGATGCCCGCCGTGGCGAAAGTATTGGGGCTGGTGCCGGACTTGCAGGTGGAATTCATCGAATCGAGCTGCTGCGGTATGGCCGGTTCGTTCGGCATGGAGGCGGAGCATTACGACGTGGCTATGCAGATGGGCGAACTCTCATTGCTACCCAAGGTACGCGCCGCCGAGGCCGACACGCTGCTGGTCGCCAACGGCACCAGTTGCCGCCACCAGATCCGCGACGGCGCAGCGCGCGAATCTCAACATCTGGCGCAGGTGTTGCAACGCGCGATCCAGTAAGCGATCCGCTCTACCCCCGTACCCGTTCCCGACAACGGCTTGGCCTTTGTCGGGTTTGCTACCAAGTTCCCTTCCCTACAAACCCCGCTGTTACAGGCTTCGCATGGCTGGCGCGATTATTGCGAATGGTATGGCATCCCTACTGACAGGAGTCACACCCCATGAGCACTGCATTCGACGACATCTTTTCCGGCCTGCGCGATGGTAGCGTCATACCTTACCTCGGGCCCGGCGCGCTGAACGGCGTGACCGACCCGACCGGCAAAGCGATCCCCGCCGACAGCGACAGCCTGATCCTGGCGATGAACAACGGCCAGCCGATGGCACCGAAGCTGATGTACGAATTCCCGCGCGCGGCGATGAACATCGAATTGAAGCGCGGCCGCAAGGCAGTGAACAACTTCCTCGACGCGACCTATAAAGACACAAAGTGGAGCACCTCGCCCCTGCATGCCTGGCTGGGAGAGCAGAAGCTGCCCTACATGATCGATGCCAATCGTGACACGCAGATGCAACTGCAATATGCGGGCACACCGCACACGCTGGTGGTGGGCATCGCGCGCATGTCTGGCACGGCATTCCGCTTCCGCCTGTTCCATTACGACGGCACCAGCTACACCTCCGTCGAACAGGAAGCGGTCGACAGCAGCCTGCCCATCCTGTTCAAACCGCTGGGCACGCCGACACCGGAATCTAACTACATCGCGTCCGATGCCGATTTCGTCGACTACATCACCGAACTGATGGGCGGCTTCGCCATCCCCTCCTTCGTCAAACGTTCGCGCCAGAACAAACGCTACGTGACACTGGGCCTGCGCCTGAACCGCGACACTGACCGCATGGTGTTCTCCGACATCATCTTCGGCGCGGACAAGCCAGCCGGCTGGGCACTGATCCCGCATCCGACCGACAAGGAGAAACGCTACCTCGACCGTCTCAACATCGAGATCGTGAACGCCGATGTGGCCGACTTCCTCAGTGCGGCACAGGGCGTGAACACCACACTGGAAGCTGCATGACCCATCCGGCCGTATGGGACGACACGCGCCATACGATAGGGATGGCGGAGTTCGACGACACGCACCGCGAATTCATCGCGCAGGTGGCCGCGCTCAATGCGGCCAGCCCGGCCGAGTTCCCCGCACTGTTCCAGACGCTGGTCGCACATACGCGTGAACATTTCATCGCAGAGGGTAAACTGATGCGCGAATCGAAATATCGCGGCCTGCCTGAACACGAAGGCGAGCATCACCGCGTGCTGGGCGAGATGCAACAGCTCAACCGCAGCCTCAAGCGCGGTCACCTGCCGCTGGTGCGTGCCTATGTGAAGGAAGGCCTGATGGACTGGTTCGACACGCACGTCGCGATGATGGATGCGGCATTGGCGATGCACCTGAAGAAACAGAAGGAGACGGTATGAGCATGTACAACATGGGCGACATGGTGTTCGCCGCATACGACCTTTTCAACGAGCCGATGGAAGAGACCGGCGAGAGCGGCATCCCCGATGTGGCGGTGGGCGCGCTGCTGGCTGCGGCCGGTACGCGCGGCGTGGTGGTCAACGTCGGGCACGCCAAGGAACTGCCGGACGAAGAGATCTATCTGGTGCGCTTCGAGATCGACGCCGAGGGCACGCTGGGCGAACCCATCGGTTGTCTGACGGACGAATTGAGCGGACTGAACTGAGGATGTCCGACCCGCGCGCTGCGACCGTGATGGCATATCACGCGCGCAGCAAACACGCACTGGATCGCTACGCCGCCGGACCCGGCACGCTGGACTGGGAGGCACAACCCGCAGCGTTCCGCGATTGGACAGGCTGCGCGCAGACTGTGTTGTCGCGCGAGGTGTTGGCGGGCGACATCGCATGGGGTGAACTTGCTGCGAAGCGTGAACCTTTGCCGTTCGATGCGCACAGCCTCGGTTCATTCTTGCGCCTGTCGCTCGGCCTCACCGCGTGGAAGGAATACGGCAGTGCGCGCTGGTCGCTGCGTGCGCACCCCTCGTCCGGCAATCTGCATCCCACCGAAAGCTGGCTCATCACTTCGCAAGTCTCAGACATCGCCGACGGCCTGCACCACTACCAGAACCTGCATCACGCACTCGAACATCGTGCCTGGAACGACGGGACCACAACGCCCGGTGTGTGGCTGGGTTTCAGCTCCATCCACTGGCGCGAAGCATGGAAATACGGCGAGCGCGCGTTCCGCTATTGCCAGCTCGACATGGGGCATGTGCTGGCGGCGGTGAGTTACGCGGCGGCCTTGCATGGCTGGCAGCCGCGCTTGTTGAGTCTGGATGCTGTTTCGACTGCACATGCGCTCGGCGTTGATCGCGCCGAGGATTTTGCAAACGTGGAAGCGGAAGAAGCCGAAGTGATCGTGGCGCTGCATGCGAATGCCAACGCGCCCGCCACGACATGGCAGCACTACGCGGGCGCCCCCAGCCTGCTCGATCCGCGCCCGCTGTACCAATGGCCGGCGATCGATGAAGTGAGTGTCGCTACGCGCGGTACACCGCCGATTTCAGCACACTCTGCGCAACCCGTTCACACACACGCCGATGCATCCGACATCCGCGCCGCGCAAGTCATCCTCAAACGGCGCAGCGCGCAGGCGTTCGATGGCGAGTCGGTGATGCCGCACGCGCTGTTCAAACATATGCTGAACGCACTGATGGCTGGTGGTTCGCCAGTGTGGGATCTGTGGCCGCATGCACCGCGCGTGCATCCTGTGCTGCTGGTGCATCGCGTTGAAGGTGTTGCACCCGGCGTGTATGTATTGCCGCGTGCCGATTCCGCAGTCGCTTCCTTGCGCGCCGCGATGCGCGACAGCTTCACCTGGCAACGTGCCGACGACGAGCTTCCGCTTTACCAGCTCATCGCCGCACGCGCAGGCAAGACCGCGCGCACTTTGTCGTGTCATCAGGACATCGCCACACATTGCGCCGTCACTTTCATGATGGTGGCCGAGTTCGCCGCACCGATAGCAGCCGATCCAGCCGCCTACCGTCATCTGCACTGGGAAGCGGGCATGCTCGGCCACATCATCACGCTGGAAGCCGAAGCCGCCGGTTGGCGCGGTACCGGCATCGGTTGTTTCTTCGACGATGCCGCCCATGAAGTGCTGGGCCTAAAAGACACACAGTTCCAGGTGATATATCACTACGCCGTCGGCATGGCGCTGGAGGATGCACGCATCTCCACCCTGCCCGCCTACGAATGAACCATAGCCACATGCCAATGCAGAGTTTGTCTGTCAAATTGAACTCTTTCCCCGTAATGTAATCAGAGCGACCTGCGCGCGGAAAGACACTCCGCACTACGGCAACCCATCCCGGAAAGGAACACGCATGAACGACAATCAACTCCGCTGCTGGCTGGCCCAGGCCAGATTCCATGTCAGCGACCCGGTGGAGACCGACATCAACCGCCCACTGGCGAACAGCACCACGCCCTTGATGTATGCCGCGCAGACCGGCGATCTGGATGTGGTCAGATCGCTGCTCAAGCGCGGTGCCGACCCGGCCCTGCTGAACGCCGACCGTAACGGCGCATTGTGGTTCGCCTGCTATTCCAACAACGCGGCATGCGTTGCCGAGCTCATCAAGGCCGGCGCGCCGCTGGACACGCAGAACGTGAACGGCGCGACCGCGCTGATCTACTGCGCCTCGGCAGGTAAATCCCCTTTGGTGAAACTGTTGTTGGAAGCGGGTGCGAACACCGAACTGCAGACGCACGACGATTTCACCGCGCTGGAGCTGGCTGCAGACTTGAACTGTTTGCGCCTGCTCAAGGATGCGCGGAATACCGCCTGTGTCTGATCCGCGCTACGCGGTGAGCAGCGTCCATCACCGCGTGCTGGGACGGCAGATCCGCCTGCGTTTCGCCGACGACATAGAACTGCGCTTCACCCCTGCCGAAGCCTCCAGCCTGTCGCTCGCGCTGGTCGCCGTCAGTCGCGGCATCAGCCCGGAACGCGAGATATACATGAGCCCCATCGCCAGCGACGATGCCTTCGTTGGCACGATGCAGGCGTCCGGCATGCATGTCGCCCTGCGCGCGGGCGATCTGGTCATGGATTGGAACGGTGTTGAAAGTCTTGCGGCGGCGCTGGCCGCTGCGATCGGCTGAGTATCTAATCAGCCGCCTTCGGCCGATAGTCCGGGAACGCGAGCCGCTTCGCGCGCAGTTCCAAAAGCTGCTTCTCGCCTTCGCGCTGCACACTCAGCACGACGTCCGAACCGACCTCGCCGCGCAGCCTGAACCAGATACCTGGAGCAGCTATCTCCTGCACCGCGACACCGTCTATCGCCACGACCTGATCGCCCTCTTTCAGACCTGCGGCAGCGGCGGTGCTGTTCTCTTCGACCGAATACACTTGCAGTGATGGCACGCGGTCGAAGCTGCCACTCACGAACGAAAGCCCGGTGATGGATGCGACGGGCAACGGCCCTTTCAGCACCAGTTCGACCTTGCGTTTCTCCGCCACCGATACGTCACTGCAAAAGTCATCGGTCAGCAACGACATCTGCGTCGAGGCGCGATACTTGTTGCGCGTGTAGCGCAGAACGATGGTGCCATTGTCCGCACTGATCTCGCCCGCCACCTCGCCCGTCTCTTCGGGGACTTTGCACTTGTCCGCCTTGATCGCGCTGTGCCACCAGGTACCTGAAAGATTCGAACCGACGCGTTCCAGCCGGAACGCGACCTGTTCGTTGCCCCCGACCGGAACCGCCCCGACCAGCGTATAGGTCGACAGCACTTCATTCTCGGTCACAGGGTGATGATCGGTCGCCAGCGTGAGGCGGTTACCCTTCACGTCCAGGCGATAGGGTGTGTTGTCGGGTGCCAGCCAAGTGCCGACCATGGAGGTGACCTTGGCCACCTGCTCCTGCCGGAACTCCAGCTTGATTATCTCGTCCTCCACCTTCATCGCGTCTTCCGCGTTCGGCACCAGTTCCAGATAGCGGCGGTAACTCTTGATCGCCTCCTCGTACTTGCCCAGCTTGGACTGCACCGACCCCAGATTGAACCAGGCCGACGACAGTACCGGATCGAGTTCCGTCGCACGGCCGAACTCGTTCGCGGCCAGCTCCAGTTCTGAATTGCTCTTCGCCATCTCGATGGCCGCCACCCCGCGCACCATGTGCTTGCGCGCGTCCGCCGCCGTCTCTTCCGCTGCGGCGACATTTACGGATAACAGCGCCGCCACCGACATCATGTACAAGAACGTTCTCATCTTCATCTCCGATCATTGATTCAATGTTGTGGCTCCGCCTGTTGCCGGGCGATGGATTCCTGTTTCTCCAGCGCGGTCAGTTCGGTCGCCGTCTTCTCCCGGTCCGCCTTGGCTTTGGCCAGCGCTGCCTTGGCGCGACGCAGCGCGTCGCTCTCGCCTGCCGGCTTGTCGCGCTTGTTCGCCTCTTCGCGTTCGACTTCGCGTGTAGCCTGCGCGACCGCGCCCTCCTGTTTCGACAGCAGAGCGCGTGTAGCGGTGATCTGCCGCATGAGTGCCTGCAGCATCGTGGCGAGCTGCTCCGCACTTGCCGGGGCGGCCTCATCCACCGCCGTCGGCGCAGGCACTTCGGGCACGGCCGGCGTCACCGGGCTGCAATCCTTGGCACGATTCTCCCAACTGCCGCGCGTCTCTTCCGGCCGCAACACGGCATTGTTGTGCACGCAATCCAGTTGCGACCTTGCCGTTCCGCCGGCGGATGGGATGGGTTTGAGCATGATGGTGCGCTCCGGCGTCAACGATCCCGCGTCCTTCAGACTATCCAACAGTTGCTGGCGATCCGTCGCGGCTTGCTGCCGTTCCTGCTCGGCCTGTCTCTGCTTGGCGGCTTGCTGCTTTTTTTGCAACTCGGCGGCAGCCTTGTCTTCTACCGGTTTGGCTTTGCTCTTCTCCTGTCCGGTGCGCGGATACTGGCCCGGCTTAAAATAGCAACCGCCGCTATAGTCGCCGGCCGGCCGGCTCATGCGGTAGGAATCGCATTCCCTCTCGCTGTTCCAGCAATGGCCGGACGAACCCGAGTGTTGCCGCACCACGGCCGACCAATCCAGACAATATTCCGCCTGTGCCAGCATGCTCCAGACCAGCATGCCGGCCGCAGTACCGATTCGAAATACACCTCCGCTCATTGTCTACTCCCCGCTGGTGCCAACGGTTCGGACGGCAGGAATCCTTGACCTTTGAGATAGCGGCGCTGCGTGCCCGCCGCGATCTCGACCGCCTGCTCGCCCGCCAGCGCCGTGACAGAGACGACGCCTTCACTCACCCCGACCCAAGTCGATTCGGCGCTCGCCGCCACCTCGAAGCGCGTGCCGCGCACCGCGATCGCCACGCTGGGCGTGCGCACCTGGAACTTCTTGCCGAGTTTCGCCTTTACGCCCTTGAGGAAACGACCGTAGCCGTATTCCAGTTCGCCCACGAAACCGGACACCCCGTCGTCCTCAACCACAGTGAAGGCGGTGTTCTCGTTCAACTGGATCTCGCCACTACCATCCGCCACGAACAGGCGTGCCTTGCTGCCTGCCGCCGTCTCGATACGCTCACCGGCCTGTGCCGAACCCAGCACTGTCGAACGATAGGAACCGTCCGCCTGGCGCACGCGCACCTCGCCTTCCACAGGCACCACCAGCGCACCCACCGGGCGGTTCGACCCGGTCCAGAAAGCCATCTCCTGCACGGTGCGCTCGCGTTGCGCCAGCAAGGCCTGTGCGCGTTTCAGCAGGTTCCGCGCATCGGACATGCCTAACCTTGCTTCGGCCACCGCCGCTTCGGAAATGTCGATCGCCTCCCTGTCGTTCGCCAGCGTCGAGTCACGCAGCACCGCCTGCGCCACGCGCAGATCGGATTCCGCGACGGACAGGCGATCCTGCGCTTTCTGCACCGTAGCGGCCGCCTGTCCGCGCAGTTCGAGCGCGAAATCGTGCGCTTTTTGCGCCGTGCTCTCGGCAGCGGCGAAGGGGACATAAAAGGATAGACACAACAGGAGCGGCAGCCAGACAAGCCGTGATCTCGATGTGGTCGTGGGCAAGGTCAGCATGATGAGGACAGGGCCGGAGTTGGCTGGAAGCTACCGCGTGTAAGGTTGCAGACATCATACGTCAGCGCTTCCTCGGCTGTAAATTTTGCAGCGCGCCGCGCGCTGCAGATTTCCGTTGACGCCACCCGAACGCACTCTGCATAATCCGCCCCATGAAATCCCCACACCTCCACCACTGCAATGTACGACCACTACCCGTCGCGATGAAGCGCGCGGTATGGCGCATTGCGCGCAGTGGCCCGGGAGGTTCGCAGTAGTTTCGTAGTCCGTCGTAACGACATCCCCAAGGCCACAGACTTCCCTCTGTGGCCTTTTTGTTTTTTCACCGTTCGCCTCTTGGCTCAAGCGAACGGCCTGTTAGTTGAGCCCTGGAGAGCATCATGTCCCTACCGGCAGCATTTGTTTCTGTTGTCCTGATCTGGTCCACCACGCCGCTCGCCATCAAGTGGAGCTCGCTCGGTATCGGGTTCAGCTTTGCGGTCTTTGCGCGTATGGCGATCGGTGTCCTGCTGTGCATCGCCCTGCTGGCGCTGTTCCGCATCCGCTTCCCACTGCACCGCAAAGCGCGTATGGCCTATGTCGCGGGCGGCGTGAGCATGTTCACCGCGATGGCGCTCACCTACTGGTCTGCGCAATACGTCAGCTCGGGCATGATCGCCGTGCTGTTCGGCCTGTCACCGCTGATCACCAGCCTCGGGGCCATGCTGTGGCTGGAAGAGGAAACGCTCACCCGCAACAAGGTCGCGGGCATGCTGCTCGGCGTACTCGGCCTGGTGATGGTGTTCTACGGCGGACTCGACCTCGGCTCGAATGCGGGCTTCGGCATCGTCACACTGCTGTGCGCCGTCACCGCGCAATCGCTGGGTCTGGTGTGGATCAAACGCATCGGCGACGACAGCCCGCCGCTGGCGATGACCTGCGGCACGCTGGCCGTGTCGCTGCCGCTGTTCCTGCTGGCGTGGTTCGCGCTGGACGGCCATGTGCCGCACGACGCACCGCAACAGTCCATCGCGGCGACTTTGTACTTGGGCGTGTTCGGTTCAGTGCTTGGCTTCGCGCTGTATTACTACCTGATCAAGCACATGGACACCGCCCGCGTCGCGCTGATCACCCTCATCACGCCGGTAATGGCATTGCTGTTGGGCCACGCGCTGAACGACGAAGCCATCCTGCCGCAGGTATGGCTGGGCACGGCCAGCATCGTGCTCGGACTGGGGTTGCATCAGTGGGGTGGGCGCTGGATGAGAACAGCATAAAAGCCGCAAGAAGATTGTGACTACTGGCACTCAGGGGCGACTCATTCGGTGAGTCGCCCCTTCTTATTGTTATAGACTCGCGCGTCATTTTTTCAGCAAGAGTCTTATGCAGCGCCTCCTCTACGCACTTGTCTTCGCCTCCTCATTCGCTTTCTCGTCTCAAGCATCTGCCGACCAAAACGATTTTGAACAATGCCGCCAGATATTCGCCGAACAGAATCCGCCCGTCGTCCTTCAACCGCAAGCCAAGGAGACGCGCGCGCTGTGCTTCACTGCATTCGCCGTGTTGCATTCCGGCCAAAGTCACACGCCGCTCTACGTCGCCGAGAGACTGAACCGCAATACGTTGCAAGCTGCACATCAGAAACGTAAGGATAAGTTCTTCGCCGATGCACGCCTGCCCCGCGCGGAACGCGCCGAACTGGACGACTACAAAGGTTCCGGTTACGACCGCGGCCATATGGCGCCCGCCGCAGACATGGCCACACCGGAATCCATGGCACAGAGCTTCTCGCTCGCCAACATGGTGCCGCAGGCACCGGTCAACAATCGCAAAGCGTGGGCAAAGATCGAGAAGGCGACACGCAAATACGTGTTGCGTGCGCAGGGGGATGTGTACGTGATCACCGGTCCGGTGTTCGACACCGTTCCATCCACCATCGGCAGCAACCGCGTCTGGGTGCCGAAACATCTGTTCAAGCTGGTTTACGACCCGTCAACGAACAAGGCCTGGGCACACTGGATCGACAATCAGGATGTTGCGAAAGCAGGCGCGCCAATCAGCTACACTGAGTTGGTGAAGCGCACAGGCATCAGTTTCTTGCCGAACTACCGGGGCAGTTGAGCCGGCGATATCCTTCCTCCAGAAATCACAACAACTTCAGGAATAGATCATGAGAACTTTGATACGAATGTTTTTCCGCACACTGCGTTTGGTGTTGATGCCGTTCATGCTGCTATGGGCGAAGCTGGCGATGCCGAAAGGCGTGGTGCGCAGTGCAGATGCCCAACAGCAGGTCGAGCGCGAATGCGCAAAGATGGCGCTGTACCACTTCAAGACCTGCCCGTTCTGCATCAAGGTGAGGCACGAGATGGGCCGCTTGTCGTTGCCCATTGCACTGCGCGATGCGCAACATGACGCGGAGCACAAGGAGGCTTTACTGCAAGGCGGCGGCAAGGTGCAGACGCCCTGCTTGCGCATCACTGGCGACGATGGTCAGGTTCAGTGGTTATACGAGTCAGGCGACATCATCCGATATCTTCAGCAGCGCTTTGCCTGATTTTCGATACCGGTGGAAGCAGTGAACCGCATTAACGAGTGCGTCACTGCTTGGCGGGAACCATGCGGACCGTATTGCGCCCGGCGTGTTTCGCCTGATACATGGCTTCATCGGCACGTTTCAATACCTCATCGATGTTCTGATCGGCGGCACACAGGCAGGTGACGCCGATCGAGACGGTAAAGTGCAACCTTTCCCCGTGCTCCACTACCACTTCACTTTCCGCCAGCGCGACCCGCAACCTTTCTGCCGCCTCCAAACCTTGTTCTGAATTTGTTTCCGGCATCAGGATCACGAATTCCTCGCCGCCGACGCGGGCGATGATGTCGATCTCTCGCAATGTCCTCTGACAGGTCCGACTGAACGACTGCAACACCTCATCGCCGGCATGATGACCATGCGTATCGTTGATCAGTTTAAAGTTATCCAGATCCAGCATCAGCACGGCCATCGGCGCAGAATAACGTCTGGAGCGTGACAGTTCGGATTCTGCCAATTCGTAGAAATGGCGGCGATTGCTCAGTCCGGTCAAGGCGTCAGTCTGTGCACGTCGCTCCAGTTCAAGCTCTAACTGTTTGCGCTGCGTGATGTCATGGAAGGCAACCACGATACTGTTTATCTCACCTTCCCTCGCGATCACAGACGCGCTCACCGATACAGGCAGGATGGCGCCATCCTTGCATCTGAATGTCTCTTCTTCACCGCGATAGGTCGCCCCTGTCTGCCTTACTGCCAGCATCCGGCACTCGGCCCTGGGCTCCGGTGTGCCATCCGGGCTGACATGTAACATCTCGTGCATATCCCCGCCCAACAGTTCGTCCATGCTGTAACCCAGCAAAGCAAGGGCCTCCGGATTGGCAAAGGTGATCCGTCCGTCCCGATCCATCACCAGCAAGCCGTCACTCATCGTGTTGGTGATCTCGCTCAGCCTGCGCTCCCTCGCCTGTAACTCTCGATTCACCTTCTCCCTGGCCAATGTCACATACGCGATGATCGCTATGCCGATAGCCAACAGGAGATATGCGACGAACAGCACCAGAACCCCGATCGGCTTCCGGTAGAGCGCGCGCTCTTGCAGGGTGTGCTTCGAAACAAAGGAGATGACCTTCCAGTAATATTCGGACGCTGCGATCTCATGGCTACTGGGCGCATGCGGCATGACTGACCCGCGGGATGAATGCAACTCTGCCTGCAGCGGATAGACCGTGTCATACACGAACAGTCCCTCTTCGGTCTCCACTTCGCCTTTGTCTTTCGATGCGATCTCCCGCCACGCCTGCGGATGTCTGTGCCCGAATGTCTTGTCCGCTCTGCCGAACATGAACCCCCATTCATCCTCCGCATCGGGAGCACTCAGCCAGTAGCCATCGCTGTTGAGCAGCATCGCGCCGTGCAGGTCTCCGTCGCTCATGATGCCCAGGAAATGCTCGATAGCATCTTGCCCGAAGTAATTGAGCATCAAAACGCCGCGCTTGCGTCCTTCTCTGTCGAATACGGGCGTGCCGAAGCGGATCATCGGCTTGAATGGCTGCTCGATCTCACCATGCTCGATGTTCAGATCAAGCGGCGAGACATACACCTCGCCCCGCCCAAGTTTGATCGTGTCGCGAAAGAAATATCGGGTAGATTTGTCCTGCAATGCGGCTTGAGGAACGATGACGGGACGACCGGCATTGAAGTTGATGCGTACAACTTCCCTGCCCTTGATGTCGATATAGCGCAACTGGTCGTAGCGCCGCGCCTCCTTGGCGATCACCAGCATTTGGTGCGACAGGTCATCGCGCGGCACGCGGGCACCGCCATCAAGGTAGTGGAGCAAGTCTGGCGTCTCTGCAAGGACACGCAGATCGGTGATCACCTCCCGGAAATCCTGAGCGATCTGGGCATGGGCATTTTCGACCCGCGCCGCTTCGTGCACTTTGGTGATCTTCAGATTCAGGGCGCTGTCGGCATCGATGTACGCCGCCACAGCAACCGCAAGGAGCAATGCGGCAGGCAAAAAATACAGCGCGAATCGCATCATCAGTTCGCGAGCATCCCTCCCGTTCCAAGCCAAATTTGACCGCATTTAATTTTTTTTAATTCGATTGTTTGCGCAACAGTGACGTTACTCAGGTATCGCACCTGCACCTTATACAGAGGGCGTGTATTTGTCCATGTCTGAAGTGTCAAATTCCCGAGCACAGACCAAGGTTATACGCCAGTCAGATCTTAGCCGTTCATGATGTGTTCGCTGGTGATCCAGGTATCTTCGCGACTCCCCACTTCGTTCCTGCTGTGAGTGGAGCTCAGGACTCCCAGGGGAAATGCGGCAAACCTTCCAGCGCCTGCACCAGCCCCTGATTCCACACTTCCGAGAGTTGCTTGGCGAAGGGGTCGTTCTCGGTGAGCGTCATGCGCTGGCCGAAATCGAGCGCGCCTTTGCGGTAGATGAGCAGGTCGATGGGCGGGCCGACGGTGAGGTTGCTGCGCGTGGTGGAGTTCATCGACACCAGTGCACAACGCGCGGCGTGTTCCAGCGGCGTGTTGCGTTTGATGATGCGGTCGAGGATGGGCTTGCCGTATTTGACTTCGCCGATCTGCAGGAAGGGATGGTCGTCCGATTCGTGGATGTAGTTGCCCTGCGGGTAGATGAGCAGTGTCTCGGGTTTGCCATTGCCGACCTGACCGCCGAATATGAAGGTGGCTTCGAAATTGGTGTTAGCGGTATCGCGCTCGGCATGCTGTTTCTGCACAGCGGCGCTGATACTGGCGATGTAATCGGAGGCGGCGAGCATGTTGGGCACACTGCGCAGATTGACCGTTGCCGCTTCCTCGATGTCGCTCCACAGGCGCTTCACCACGGCCTGCGTGGTGGCCAGATTGCCCGCCGACAACAACACGAAGGTGCGCTCGCCCGGCCACACGAAGGAATGCATCTTGGTGTAGGTGGAGATGTTGTCGAATCCCGCATTGGTGCGCGAATCGGAACAGAACACCACGCCTTCGTCGGTGTTGATGGCCAGGCAATATGTCATAGGGATGCGATCATTTCTGGTTGAGTAAGGCGCCGTGCAACGGCGACACGTCTATCGGGCGCGCAACACTAACACGCGCTTTCACTGCTGGGCAAACACCATCTCGCCCTGCGCCTGTGCGGAGGGCGGGACACCGTCCTGCCAGGCATGGAAATAGTTCTGCAACAGCGCATCGTGTATCTCGCCCAACTGCTGCTGCAACAGATCGATGTATTCGTGCAGCGCCACCGCATCCAGATCGGCAGTGGGGTGCTGCGCGATCTTGAGCCGCAGCAAGGCGGTGAGCTGCTGCAACTGCTGCGACTTCGGCATCAGCCTGAAACAGGTCTCCATCTCGTTCAGACAATGCGACACGCTGCGCGGGAAGCGCATGTCCTGCAGCAGGAAGCGCACGGCATCGTTGCTGCGCACATGCATGGCGACCAGCCGCCGGTAAGTCTGGTAGGCGGACAGCGATTCGAGCGTGCTCATCCAGATGCGCTCCACCAGCGCTTCGCGCACCACGCTGTCTTCCGGGAAGCTGATGGCGGAATGCAGGTCGAGGATGCGCGTGGTCATGTCGGCGCGCTCGATGTTGCGCCCGAGCTTGATCAGCTGGTAGGCATCGTCGTGCGGCATGGTGCCGGAGAACAGACCGACGATGGCGTGACGCTGCTGGATGACCTCGTTCAACACCATGTAGCGCTCGCGCCGGTTGCGGCAGGCAGCCTGTGCATTCTGGCGCACATACAGATAAAGACTGTTGATGCGCTCCCACATCTCGGCGGGCAACACTTCGCGCAGGGTGCGGGTGTTCTCGCGGGCATATTTCACACAGGCGAAGATGGAGCTGGGGTTCGCTTCATCCTCGATTAGAAAGCGCATGATGGATTCTTCGTTCGCTTCGGGATAGGTCTTGGCGAACAGATCGTCCAGACCGGCGATCTCGGCCAGATTGGCCCAACCAAAGGTGGCACCATGCGGCAGGTCGAGCAGCACATGTGTGGTGCTATTGATCAGACGCGCGGTGTTCTCGGCACGCTCCAGATTGCGCGCCATCCAGTAAAGGTTCTCTGCAACGCGGGCGAGCATCATGCTGCGTCCTCCACGATCCAGGTGTCCTTGCTGCCGCCGCCCTGCGAGGAATTGACCACCAGCGAACCCTTGCGCATGGCCACGCGCGTGAGGCCGCCGGTGGTGGCATACAGCTGGTCGGACTGCAGCACGAAAGGCCGCAAGTCGAGGTGGCGCGGCGCGAGCTTGCCGTCCACCAGTGTCGGCGCGGTGGATATCTCCAACGTGGGCTGAGCCATGTAGTTGCGCGGATCGTTGCGTATCAGTTCGGCAAACTTGTCGCGCTCTTCCTGCGTGGCACGCGGGCCGATCAGCATGCCGTAGCCGCCGGATTCGTTGGCCGGTTTCACCACCAGCTTGTCCAGATTCGCCAGCACATAGTCGCGCTGTTCTTCGATCATGCACAGATAGCTGGGTACGTTGGCCAGGATGGGTTCTTCGTCCAGATAATATTTGATGATCTGCGGCACGAAGGCGTACACCACCTTGTCGTCCGCCACCCCCGCACCGGGCGCATTGGCGATGCCGACATTGCCCTTGCGCCAGGCGCGCATCAGCCCCGGCGTGCCCAACACCGAATCGGGATTGAACACTTCGGGATCGAGGAAGGCGTCGTCGATACGGCGATAGATCACATCCACGCGCTGCAGACCGGTGATGGTCTTCATGTAGACGATGTCGTCCGCGCCGACCACCATGTCGCTGCCTTCCACCAGATATGCGCCCATCTGCTGCGCCAGATAGCTGTGTTCGAAATAAGCGGAGTTGTAGATGCCGGGCGTGAGCACCGCTATCACCGGCTGCTCACCCTCGCGCGGCGAGAGCGAGGCCAGCATCTGATAGAGCCGCGCGGGGTAATCGTCCACCGGCAAAATATTGGTGGTGCGGAACACCTCGGGGAAGATGCGCTTCATGACCTGGCGGTTCTCCAGCATGTAGGAGACGCCGGACGGCACGCGCAGATTGTCTTCCAGCACATACACGGTGCCGTCCTTGTCGCGCACCAAGTCGGTGCCGCAGATGTGCGCCCACACGCCAAAGCGGGGCGTGATGCCCACGCACTGCGGACGGAAGTTGCCCGAACCTTCCAGCACTTCGGCCGGGAACACACCATCCTTGATGATGCGCTGTTCGTTATACAGATCGTTGATGAACAGATTGAGCGCGCGCAGGCGTTGCTTGAGTCCGGCCTGGATGGACTCCCATTCCCTGCGTCCCATCACGCGCGGGATGGGATCGAACGGCCATACGCGGTCGATGTTGCCCGCCTCGCTGTACACCGTGAAGGTGATGCCCATCGCCATGATGGTGGCATCCACCGCCTGCTGCCGCTTGGCCAACTCGCCGTCGTGCAGCGAGTTCAGATAGTCGAACAAGGGTTGTGCCGCCGCGCGCGGTTGCAGCGCGCGATCCAGCAATTCATCGTAGGCAATGTGTGTTGCGTATTCGTCTCTGGCGAGTTCCATATCTGTGCACTGTCGGTTTCCTTACAATGCATCAAGCGAATAGCGTGCCAGCCTGCTTCGCCGACTCAGGCAGACTGTCCGTATAACTCCCCCAGCTTCTCCGACACGAACTCGGCGCGCGCTTTTGAATCGTTCTGCTGCTGTTGCTGCACACACCATGCGGCGAACACTTGCGGCTCTATCTGATACTCCACTGCTTGCACGCCGGAACGCTGGAACTCTCGCCGCGCGGAGACGGCGACATCCTTCCATCTTTCGAATGTCTCTTCGAAACATTGCGGGTCGGTAGCCGTGGCCTTCACCTGTGCCCATGTCTCGGCGGTGTAACCGACCACGCCAACGATCATCGCCTGCTGGCGATGCTTCGCACGCAGGCTGCGGAACATGGCAGCGCGCTTCTTGCTCATAACGGCAATCCGAACGCGGGCGCTATCTGTTTCAGCCAGGCTTCCACGCGCGCATCGGTCAAAAGTTTCTGGTTCTCCTGATCCAGCGCGAGGCCGACGAAGTCATCGTCGACCAGTGCTTTGGATGCGATGAACGCGTATTCATCGGCCGGCCAGCTACCTGCGAAACTTGCACCGCGTGCTTTGAAGAACTCATACAGGATGCCCATCGCATCGACGAACTCCTCCGCGTATTTGTTCTGGTCGCCCAGCCCGTACAGGGCGATGGTCTTGCCGCTGAAATCAAGATGCTCAATCTGCGGCAGGAACTCTTCCCAGCCACCGCCCATACAGTCGGTGGACAGCCCCGGCAACGCCCCCGCCCCCAATGTCGAGGTGCCAAGGATGAGTTGCTGGTAACTGCCGAACAACTCCGGCGTCGCCTTGTTGACGTTCAGCGCCTCGGCCATCGTCTCATCGTCAAATCGCTTCTTGATGGCCTTGGCGATGCGCCGGGTGTTGCCGGTGCTGCTGGCGAAGAAGAGTCCTATCCTCGGCATAAGGCTTAGACCGGACCACGACCCGCGCGTGACAGCTCAACTGTGCGTGTCAGCGCTTCTTCTAACGACACCACATCACCCTTGGGTTTGTAGTCGGACAGCGCCTTGTACACGGTAGCGATCTTGGTGGTCGGAGACTGGCCTTTGAAGTCGCCCTTTTCCAGCGCGGCGAGGTCGATCAGTTCGTTCCAGATCAAACCTTCCTGCATGGAGATAGTGGCGATACTCAAACCAGCTGTCTCGATGACCAGCGGCTTGGCGATGTTCACCACGAACAGGATGATCTTCACATCGGCAGCGAAGTCCGCCTGATAGTAGGCAAGCACCTTTGGCAACAGCGCGAGGTCGTCCAGGCTACCGACGTACAGCTTGATCTTGTCGCCTTCAGCCAACACCACAGTGTTCTTGATGGTGGATACGGGTGGCTTGCGGTGCCCCGATGCGTCGCCGGCTTCGCCCAGTTCCAGCACGAGGTCGCCGCGATAGCCGGCGTAGTTGCCGTCTGTCTCCTTGAAGTTCATGTTGAACAGCAGGCCTTTGGTTTCGTAGATATCGAATAGCATGGTTATGTTTCCTGATGGTTGGTTAAAGAAAAAATGGCTTACTCATCGTCGTCTTCACTGGCGAATACTCTTCGCGGTACGGTCGCAGGATCGGCAGTGATGGCACGATAGATTTCGATTCGGTCGCCCGGCTTGAGCTTGTCATCCAGCTCGGCCATCTTTCCGAAGATGCCGACCTTGTATGCAGCCAGGTCGATGTGCGGGAATTTCTTGAGGATGCCGGACTGCTCGATGGCGAGCTGCACGGTGGCCTCCTCCGGCACTTCGATACGCAGCCAGAGTTGGTTGACGGGTTCGGAGTAAGCGATGCCGACTTGCATCTCAAGCCCCCTGACCCGCAACTGCGGCCACAGCTTCAGCACGTTCGGCACGGCGGAGGTCGAACACGCGCTTGGCAGCCAACAGGAAACCCAAGGCCATGAATCCCCCCGGCGGCAGGATCATCAGCAGGAAGCCCTTGTAGTCCGGCACGATGGTCGTCTCCAGGAATGCGAACGCAGGGCCCAGTAACAGATGCGCGTTGGCGAACAGCGTGCCGCTGCCCAGTATCTCGCGCACGCCGCCCAACGCCACCAGCGCCAGCGTGAAACCCATGCCCATCATCAAACCGTCCAGTGCCGCATCCGCTACCGTGTTCTTGGACGCGAACGATTCGGCGCGGCCGAGGATGGCGCAGTTCACCACGATCAGCGCGATGAACAATCCCAGCACTTTGTACAGCTCGTGCGCCCATGCGTTGAGACTCATGTCGACCAGCGTCACCAGCGTGGCGATCAGCACGATGTAGACCGGGATGCGCACTTCGGGGCTGATCAGGTGACGCACGCTGGAGACGATGATGTTGGACAGCAGCAGCACGGCCGTACTCGCCAGCCCCATGCCCAGTCCATTGGTGGCCGTGCTGGTCACCGCCAGCAGCGGGCACAGCGCCAGCATCTGCGCGAACACCACGTTGTTGTCCCACAGCCCTTCGCGGGTGATACGGCCGTATTTCTCGTTCATCTCACACCTCCCGCTTCGTCGAGCAAAGCTGACTTGTTCGCCTCGAAGAACTGCAAGCCGCCCTTCACCGCTTTCACCACCGCGCGCGGCGTGATGGTGGCGCCGGCGAACTGGTCGAACACGCCGCCATCCTTCTTCACCGCCCATTTATCTTCGGGCGGTTCGCCCAGCCACTTGCCGTCGAAGCCGTATATCCAGTTCGCCTTGTCCGGCTCGATCTTGTCGCCCAGGCCCGGCGTCTCGGCATGTTTGATGACGCGCACGCCGAGCACCTTGCCTTCGCGCGACACGCCCATCACGCATACGATTGCACCGGAGTAACCGTAGCCAGTGACGCGGTACACCACTGCCTCCACCTTGCCCTTGTTACGCGCGCGCCAGACCAGCACTTCGCCTTCTTCGCTGTGCAAGGTGACGGTATCTTTCAGCAACTCATTGTCGTAGCTGCCCGGCAATACCTGGGTCAGCGAAGCCTTCAGATCGGCTTCTTCCGCCGCCTTGATATCCGGCCCGGTGATCAGCGAGGCGAAAGCCAGCGCCGCACTGGTGAGCAGCGCCACGCTGCCCAGCAGCGATGCCTGATACCCAAGTTTGGCGCGCAGTTCTGCAAGTTTCATCACGCCCCCTTCTTCGCGGGTAATGCCGCGCCCTTGCGGTCTCTACCGTAGATGCGCGGCTTCACGTATTGATCGATCAGCGGCGTGGCGGCGTTCATCAGCAACACAGCGAAGGCCACGCCTTCCGGATAACCGCCCCAGGTACGGATGACCCAAGTGAGCAGACCGCAGCCGAGGCCGAAGATGAATTGCCCCAGTGCCGTGTTGGGCGAGGTGACCGGATCGGTGACGATGAAGAACGCGGCCAGCATCACGCCGCCGGACAACAGATGCACCAGCGGACCGGCGTAATGGTTGCCGTCGATGAGACTGAAGATCAGCGCGGGCACGGCCACGCCGAGCAACATGGCGACCGGTGCATGCCAGGTGATGATGCGACGCGCGATGAGGACCATGCCGCCGAGCAGCAACAGCAAGGCAGCGGTCTCTCCCAGACTGCCGGTGCGCAGACCCGCCAGCGCATCCAGCGGCACGTAGTGACCGGCGAGCGCCTGATCCAGCCCGATGCCGCGTGTGAATTCCGTCTTCACATGGCCGAGCAGAGACGCGCTGGACATGCCATCTATGGGTTGCGACAAGAAGGTGACGCGCAAGCCTTCGAGCAGATTCAGTCCGTTCGGCGAGCTGAGCGGCGACGGCGCGCCCCAAGTGGTCATCTCCAGCGGGAACGAGATCAGCAGCATGACGCGCGCGGCCATCGCCGGGTTGAACACGTTCTGACCCAGCCCGCCGAATATCTGCTTGCCGACGATGACCGCGAACAGACTGCCCAGCACCGCGATCCACCACGGCGCATACGGCGGCAACGACAGGGACAGCAACCAGGCGGTGAGGATGCCGGAGCCGTCCATGATGACCGGACGCACGGCACGCTGCTGGATGCGGATGACGAAAGCTTCGCCGAGGATGGCAGCGATGATCGCCACCGCCCACAGATTGATGGCCGGCCAGCCGTACAGCCAGAAACCGAACAGCGTGGCCGGACTGAGCGCCAGCATCACGGTGAGCATCACTTTTCCGATGGAACTCGGCGCATGCGCGTGGGGGGAATGGGCGATGGGGTTCATGCAGTCTCCTCGGCCGCTTTCGCCGCAGCTTCTTTCGTGGCGCGTTCCTTCGCTTCGCGCGCCGCTTTGCGTTTTGCCATCATCTCGGCGCGTTCGCGTTCGACGCGCGCGATGCGCTCGCTGCGCGCATCGGCCAGTTTCTTGGTGGCTTCCTGTTTCAGCTTGCTGCGCTCCTGCGCGGCGAGGTCACCCTTGGCGTAGTTGAAGTAATGCACCAGCGGGATATGTGCCGGACAGACATAGGAACAGGAGCCGCAGGCAATGCAATCCTTGAGGCCCAGATCGACCGCGCCGCTCAAGTCTGAGCCGCGGATGTGCGCTGCCATCTCCAGCGGCAACAGGCCGACCGGACATGCGCGCACACAGGTGGAACAACGGATGCACGGCGAAGCTTCGTCGTGCCCGATCTCGTCAGATGTCAGTGCGAGGATGCCGCTGCTGCCTTTCACCACCGGGATGGCGGTATTGCTGATGTGCTGGCCCATCATCGGGCCGCCCAGCACCATGCGTGTCGCCGGTCGCGCGTAGCCGCCCGCGAAATCGACCAGTTCCTGCACCGGCGTACCGACCAGCGCTTCGACATTACCGGGAGACTTGATTGCACCCCCGCTGACCGTGACCACGCGCGAGATGAGCGGTTTGCCGTAACGGATCGCCTGATGCACGGCGAATGCGGTGGCGACGTTGTGCACCAGCACGCCGATGTCTGCCGGTCGACCTCCGGCGGGGATCTCCTGCCCGGTGAGCACCTGGATGATCTGTTTCTCAGAACCCATGGGATACATGCTGGGCATGGCGACAACTTTCATCGAAGAAGCGCGCGCCGCACCGCGCATCGCTTCGATGGCTTCCGGCTTGTTGTCTTCGATGCCGACGATGACCTCTTTGGCTGCGACGGCCTGCGCGATCAGGCTGATACCTTCGACGATGGCCGTGGCGCGCTCACGCATGATGCGGTCGTCGCAGGTGAGATAGGGTTCGCACTCGCCGCCGTTGATGATCAGCGTCTGCACACCGCGACTGAGATTGAGCTTCAGCGCGGAAGGAAAGGTCGCGCCGCCCAGCCCGACGATGCCCGCCGCCGCCACGCGTGCGGAGATGTCTTCCGCTTCCAGTGCGAACGGATCGTCGCATGCTTGCAGTGCAACCCACTCATCCAGCCCGTCGCAGGCCAGCGTAAAGGTCGGCACCGGCAAGCCGGAAGGATGCGGTGCGACATGGTCGCCCAGCGCAACGATGATGCCGGATGTCGGCGCATGCACCGGGGCGGAGACGTTGCCCTGCGCGGCGGCGATGAGCTGCCCCTTCAGCACGCGTTCACCCACATTGACCACCGGTATGGCCGGCGCGCCGATGTGTTGCTGCAAGGGTACGAACAATTTCTGTGGCAACGGCAATACACGGATGCCGCGCGCCGCCGACAGGTCTTTGCGGCCCTCGGGGTGCACGCCGCCGCGCATGCCGGAGAATAGCTTATCGAACAGCTTCATGATGCGGCCGCCAGCTTCGGCTTGTGCCAGTACCACGACTGCAACGTGACCGGCACGGCTTGCAGCGACAACGCCTCGGTCGGGCACACGTCCACGCATTTGCTGCACGCGGTGCACGCTTCGCGGAACACCACGTGGATCTGCTGCGCCGCGCCCATGATGGCGTCGGTGGGGCACACCTTGAAACAGCGCGTACAGCCGATACAGATCTCTTCCTTCACTTCGGCCACCTGCGGGCCTTTGTCTTCCACGCCGGACAGATCGGCTTCCACGCCCAGCTTGTTCGCCAGCGCCTGCACCAGCGCCACACCGCCCGGCGGACACAAAGTGACCGGCGCACTGCCTTCCGCCAGCGCCTGTGCCGCACCGGTGCAACCGGGATAGCCGCACTGGCCACATTGCGAGCCGGGCAACATCTGCTCGATCTCGGCGATGATCGGATTGCCTTCCACGCGCAGATAGCGCGCGGCCAGACCGAGCAGCAGGCCGAGCACGGTGCCGAGAACAGTCAAACTAACGATGGCGGCTACAAGCATTTCACTTTCCTTAATGAGAAGCCAAACCCGCGAACCCCATGAACGCCAGCGACAGCAATCCGGCGACCACAAAACCGATGGGCGCACCGGCGAAGGCAGCGGGTACTTGCGCCAGTGACAGGCGCACACGCAGACCGGTGAACAACAGCATCACCAGCGTGAAGCCGAGCGCGGAACCGAAGCCATATAGAAGGCTGTGCATGAAACCGTTCTTCTCCTGCACGTTGAGCAGCGCCACGCCAAGCACCGCGCAGTTGGTGGTGATCAGCGGCAGGTAGATGCCCAGCACCTGATACAGGCCGGGACTGAATTTGCGGATCGCCATCTCGGTGAACTGCACGGTCGCCGCGATGGTGAGGATGAACGCGAGGATGCGCAGATACTGGATACCCAGCGGCTGCAACAGCCAATGCTCCAGCATCCAGCTCGCGGCAGTGGCGAAGGTGAGTACGAAGGTGGTCGCCATACCCATGCCGAGCGCACCATCCATCTTCCGGGACACGCCCATGAACGGACACAGTCCCAAAAACTTCACCAGCACCACGTTGTTCACCAGTGCCGTGCCCAATAACAGTAGAAATATCTCAGACATCGCGTTCGTTCTCCTGTGCCCTACTCTGCAAGCGCCGTGCCAACCGCTGCGCACCGAAAGGGTGTGCACGGAATCAGGCATTTGGGCGATACCCGCACCAGCGCGGTGCGAAAAACCCTTGTCGTTGTCGGGTTCGCCCATGCACCGATGTAGCAAACACAACAATCCGCCCAATGACTGCGGCGTTGAGCGCAAAACAAAAAGAGTCGGGCATGCTTATTGCTGAATGTGTGATGTCATTCAATTTGGAGTCCATATGTCCGACCCGATACAGCCACCGGAGAATCTGCCGACCCACCTGTTCAGACAGGCCGTCGCACAGGCTGCGCTGGCGATCTCGATCACCGACGCGCGCGCCAACATCCTCTATGCCAACAATGCGTTCTCGCGCATCACCGGCTACGGGCAGGACGAGATCGTCGGCCACAACGAATCCATCCTGTCTTACCGCGTCACGCCCAAGCTGGTGTACGAGACACTGTGGGCGCAGATACAACGCCAGCGTCCGTGGAATGGATTGCTGGTGAACAAACGCAAGGATGGCAGCCGCTATCTGGCCGACGTGACCATCACGCCGGTGGTGAACGATCAGGGCGAGACCACGCACTTCCTCGGCATGCAGCGCGATGTGACAGAGGTGCACCGGCTGGAACGCCAGGTGCAGAACCAGAAGACATTGATCGAGTCGGTGGTGGATGCGGCGCAGGTCGCTATCGTGCTGCTGGACGAGCAGGAACATGTGCTGCTCGACAATCAGGAATACAAGAAGCTGATCGGCGATCTGGGAAATGAGCCGGCGGCGCGCCTGATCGCCGCATTGCGCGCGCAGATGGGCGATGCATTCACGACGGCCTACCAGAAGCATCGCAACATCGCCGCACGCGAAGTGCAGATCGAGACACAGAAGAAGACCACGCGCTGGTTCTCCTGCGCAGTGTCATGGTTCGAGGAACAGGATGTCGGTGCCGACGCTTTCTATGAGCCTACCCGCCGTCACTATCTGTTGCTCACCATCCAGGACATCAGCGAACTGAAACGCCAGCAGGAAGACCTGCGCATCAACAGCCTGCGCGCATTGCTGGCAGAACAGGAACGCATACAGGGACTGCGCGAGACGCTGGCCGGTGCGGTGTTCCAACTGGAAGGCCCGCTCAATATGCTGAGTACCGCCACGTCCATGCTGGAGCGTCGCTTGTCCAGCCAAGGCGCCACCAATGGTTCCGGAGACCTCTCTTCCAGCGCGCTGGAAGAAGCTATCAACAAGAGCCGCGAGGCGCTGGAGACCTTGCGCGCTTGCATCCCCGACAACGACGATGAGACCCTGCAACTGATAGACATCAACGACGTGCTGGTGGATGTGCTGAAGCTCGCTACCGCCAAGCTGCTCAGCGCAGGCATCGTGGTGGAATGGTCGCCTGCGGCGCAGTCAGCCACGCTGGCGGCGCATCCCGCGCAACTGACCAATCTGTTCAAGCATCTGGTGGCGAACGCCATCGAGGCGATGAACGAACGGCGCGGCGGCACGCGCGAATTGCGCATCGCCTGCACCGTGCACGCAGACCATCTGGAAGTGACCGTGGAGGACAGCGGCCCCGGCGTACCTGACGAGCAGCGCTACACCGTGTTCCAACCATTCTTCACCACCAAGGGTGCCGGCAAACAGCACCTCGGACTCGGACTTGCCATGGCACAAGAAGTAGTGAGCCGCCACGGCGGCACGCTGGACATCGATCCCGACTATCACAGTGGTTGCCGCATGCGCGTGCAATTGCCACTGACGAAGGGGGGTAGCCATGATTGATCCACGCTCGGAACTCGATCTGCTGCGCGCCGAACTGGAGACGCTTTATCAGGTGAGCCGCGTGCTGTCGCATTCGCTCAACTTCAAACAGACGCTGGACGGCGTGCTGAACGCACTGCACGAAGGTGTGGCGCTGGACCGTGGCATGGTCAGCCTGATCGACGCCGCCACCGGCGAGTTGCAGGTGTCGCTGGTGTACGGCGTGTCCGACACCGTCACCGAGGAAGTGAGCTACCTGCCCGGCGAGGGCGTGGTGGGCACCATCCTCAAGACCGGCAACAGCATCATGGTCGACTGCATCATGGACGAGCCGCGCTTCCTGTCGCGCATGGGCATCTACAACCCGCAGGGCGCGTTCGTCGGCGTGCCGATTCGCATCGGCAAGAAGGTGGTCGGTGTACTGGCAGCACAACCGGCCATAGGCATGGCCTACCAACTGGACGAGTATCGCCATTTCCTGGAGATGGTGGCCAACCTGATCGGCCAGAGCGTGCGCCTGTCGCAGGAAGTGGCACAGGAGAAACAGGAGATTGCCGAGGAACGCGACGGCCTGCGCCGCACCGTGCGCGCGCAATACGGTTTCGACAACATCATCGGTCACACACAGGCGATGCGCCGCATCTTCGAACAGGTGCGACTGGTGGCGAAGTGGAACACCACCGTGCTGATCCGCGGCGAGACCGGCACCGGTAAAGAGTTGATTGCCAACGCCATCCATTACAACTCGCCGCGCGCGCGCGGCAGCTTTGTAAAACTGAATTGCGCGGCGCTGCCCGAGACCTTGCTTGAGTCGGAATTGTTCGGCCATGAGAAAGGCGCGTTCACCGGCGCGGTGGCGCAACGCAAGGGGCGCTTCGAACAAGCCGAGGGCGGCACCGTGTTCCTCGACGAGATCGGCGAGATCTCCGCCTCGTTCCAGGCCAAGCTGCTGCGCGTGCTGCAGGAAGGTGAACTGGAACGCGTGGGCGGCACCAAGACCATCAAGGTCGATGTGCGCGTGGTAGCCGCCACGCACCGCGATCTGGAGGCCGAGGTGGAGAGGGGGCGCTTCCGCGAGGACTTGTATTACCGCCTGAACGTGATGCCGCTGACACTGCCGCCGCTGCGTGAGCGCATGGAGGATATCCCCGACATCGCGCGCTTCCTGGTGGACAAAGTCAGCCAGCAGCAAGGCCGCACGCTGGGGCTGACCGAAGCCGCGCTGCGCGTGCTGATGCATCACGACTGGCCGGGCAATGTGCGCGAGCTGGAGAACTGTCTGGAGCGCGCCTCGGTGATGACCGAGGGCGACACCATAGACCGCGACGCAATCCTGCTCACCGGCATCGACGAGAAGATCAGTGCCTCGCGCGGCCCGGTGCAGAACGTCGATCTGGACGACCCGCATCTGGATGAGCGCGAACGCGTCATCGCCGCGCTGGAACAGGCCGGCTGGGTGCAGGCCAAGGCCGCGCGCCTGCTCGACATGACGCCGCGCCAGATCGCCTATCGCATCCAGACGCTGAACATCAAGGTCAAGCAGATCTGAGCATGCAGGCAATCTCATCCCTGATGCAGGAGATCGGTATCGACGATGCCGAGATCGCGCAACGGCAGGCCTTCCTGTCGCTGGACACGGACGATGCGGCATCGCTGCGCGAAGTACATGCCGTGCTGGCGACGCATCGCGATGAACTGATCGAAGTCTTCTACCGGCACCTGTTGCAGTTCCCCGAGATACGCCCGCTGCTAGGTGACGAGTCCAGATTGGAAAGACTCAAGCGGGCGCAGATGGATTACTTCGATCAACTGACGCAAGGCAGCTACGACGCCGGCTATGTCGAGAACCGCCTGCATGTGGGCGTGGCACATCAGCGTGTGGGCTTGACGCCCAAGTGGTACATGAGCGCCTACTGCAAATATCTGGGCGAGGCGACACCGCGCCTGCTGGCACATTATCGCGATGACCCGCAGCGCGGCCACCAGGCCTGCAGCGCGTTGCTCAAGGTGGTGTTCTTCGACATGGGGCTGGCGCTGGACACCTACTTCCACGCCGAACACAAGGCGCTGATGCTGGCGCGCAGCTATACCGAACAGATCGTGAGCAACATGCCGATCGGCTTCATCGTGCTGGATACCGCCGGCCGCATCCGCCTGCTGAACAATGCGGTGCTGAAGATGTTCGATTTGCCCGGTGACGACGCCTGGCGCGACTGCACGCCCGGCGGTTTCCTCGGCGTGCCGGAACTGGATGAGGCGGCGGCAAAGGTGATCAAGTTGCAGGAGCACCAACACGATCTGGGCTTCGGCCTGCTCATCTCCGGACAAGCGCGCGCATTCACCGCAGACCTCTCGCTGGCGCAGATGGGCGAGGAGCGCGTGGTGCTATGCATGGTGCAGGACATCACCCTCCGCAAACAGTCGGAGGAAGAGATCCATCGCCTCGCCTTCTACGATGCACTGACGCAGTTGCCCAACCGCCGTCTGCTGCAGGAACGCCTGCTGCAAAGCATGTCGATCAGCGCGCGCAGCGGCAAGCACGGCGCGGTGATGTTCATCGATCTGGACAATTTCAAGACGCTGAACGACACACAGGGTCACGATGTGGGCGACGAACTTTTGCGCGAGGTAGCGGCGCGCCTCACGCGCAACGTGCGCGAGGGCGACACCGTGGCGCGGCTAGGCGGAGACGAATTCGTGGTGGCACTGGAATCGCTGAGCGGCGTGGAGAAGGAAGCCGCCAATCAGGCGGAGACCATCGCCGAGAAGATACGCAACGAACTGAGCCAGCCCTACCAGTTGCACACCGTCGAACACAACAGCTCGCCCAGCATGGGGGTGAGCCTGTTCCGCGGCCACCAGAACAGCATCGACGAAGTGTTGAAGCAGGCCGACCTTGCCATGTATCAGGCCAAATCCAGCGGCCGCAACCGCGTGTGCTTCTTCGATCCCGCGATGCAGACCGAGATGGAGCTGCGCGCGGAGCTGGAAAAAGACTTGCGCGCTTCGGTGCGCCGCGACCAGCTTGAACTCTATTACCAGATGCAGGTGGACGACAGCGCGCGCATCATCGGCGCCGAAGCGCTGATCCGCTGGAACCATCCGCAGCGCGGCATGGTGTCGCCCGCCGAATTCATCCCGCTGGCGGAAGAGATGGGCATGATCCTGCCCATCGGCGACTGGGTGATCGAACAGGCTTGCATGATGCTCAGACGCTGGGAGATGGATGCCGCGATGCGCCACCTCGTGTTGTCGATCAACGTCAGTCCGCGCCAGTTGAGCCAGACATGGTTCGTGGACAAGGTGAAAGACACGCTGGAATCCTACGGCATCCGCCCTTCCCGACTGAAGCTGGAACTGACCGAGAGTTTCATCCTCGACGATGTGGAGGATGCCATCGCCAAGATGCAGGAACTACGCGCCATCGGCATCCGCTTCGCCATGGACGATTTCGGCACCGGCTATTCATCCTTGTCGTATCTCAAACGCCTGCCGCTGGAACAACTGAAGATCGACCAGTCGTTCGTGCGCGACATCGCGACCGACAAGAGCAACAGCGTGATGGTGCGCACCATCATCAGCATCGCCAACAACTTCGGTCTGGACATCATCGCCGAAGGCGTGGAGACGGACGACCAGCTCGCCTTCCTGCGCCAGTACGGTTGCAACCGCTACCAGGGTTATCTGTTCGGCAAGCCGGTGCCGCTGGCCGAATTCGAACGCCTTTGTCACCTCAAATAGTAGCGGCACGCTTATTGCTGCTATCCCGCATAAGGCCGGAACCGACAGGTTTTGGCTGACAAATACGGGGTGCAGTGCAGCCCGTTGTTTCGTTTACTCCAAAAAAAGAGACAAACATGGCAATCAAGAACATCAAGGATTTTTCCGACAAGGCACGCAGCGACGCCGCCCTCAAAGAACAACTAGCAGCCTGCATGAAAGTGCGCGAAGTGATCGCACTGGCACAAGCGAACGGTTTCGACTTCATCGAAGACGAACTGTATCCGCCCAACGAACCGCAATTCACCGCCGACCAATTGTCCGAGCGCATGGCCAAGGCGCTGCTGCGGGCCTGAGCATGAGCGGCACCGATACCGAACCGCAAGGAACGAAGCGTTACTTCGTCACCTACACCGGCATCAAGATGCCGTTCAAACTGGTCAACGAGCTGGAGCCGCATGAGATACAGAACCGCAACACCTTCTTCTGCGGCTTCTTCGACGGCGACCGCCTGCTCGGCTTCGACAAATACGCCTACAGCGAGATCGAGATGTCACACCGCTACAGCTATCACGACAACGGCAAATTGAGCGGTGCCGAGATCACCGACATCGACGGCGAGACCACGCTGCTGGTGTTCGATGCACAAGGCAACGCGGCGTGAGCGTCTTTACGCCCTGCAAAGGCAAGACCGCCTGCCGCGACGACGGTGCACGCTGCCTCACCTGTGATCGCAGCTTCGCCGAGATCGAACAGACGCGCGCACTGATCGACGCGCTGGCGGAATTCGCCCTGCAGCAAGGCTACGACAATGTGGATGAGTTCGCCGCCCATGTGGCGGACAAGCTGGTGAAGAAGGTGCGCCACCGGCGCGGTGCACCCTCCTGAATCTGCCTGCTATTTCGAGCAGCGCGCAGGTGCCATACGATGCGCGGCGACCTCGCGCAGGATGCGGATGCCGCCGTACAACACCAGTCCCGCGATGACGAAGCCGATGAACAGGTCCGGGTAGCGGCTGCCCAACAACCACACCAGGCCGCCCGAGACGATCACGCCGAGGTTGGCGATCACATCGTTGGCGGAGAAGATCAGCGAAGCGCGCATATGCACCCCACCGTCGCGGTGGCGGGCGATGAGCACGAGACAGATGCTGTTCGCGACCAGCGCGACGGTGCCCACGCCCATCATCAGCAGGCTCACCGGTTCGCTGCCGTACAAAAATCGCCGCAGCACATCGACCAGCACCAGCACGGCCAGCCCGATCTGCAGCATGCCGCTCAGTCGCGCCGCGCGATCCTTCAGCTCATCCGCACGCCCCACCGCGTACAGGCTGATGGCATACACCAGCGCATCCGCCAGCATATCGAGCGAATCGGCGATGAGCCCGGTGGACTGCGCCAGCCAGCCGAGCACGATCTCGAACATAAACATGACGGCATTAATGCCCAGCACGATGCGCAGCGTGCGCCGCTCCTGCTCGTTCCTTGCTTCCATCTCACATCCGCAACCCGCCATCACCCGCTCCTGTCATCCGATTAGCGGAATCTGGCGCATTCCTGGCCCCGGCGCAAGTCGGCGTAAAGAACAGCCCTGACGTGCCTGGGGAAATATCCGGGAACTTTCCTCAAGTATTGCACTCTGAAGCACGTCCGCATCGTGCGGGCACCATTGCGTTAACTAAAGAGGTATCAAATGAAAAAAGCATATGAAGGTGTGGCAAGGTTCGTTCGTTGGGTCATCGCCAGCGTTGTCTCTTTCATCGTCGCGCTGCCGACATTCACATCCATCAGCGCCTCCCTCTGACGCCACGAACCCGAACGCCCCGGCGCGCAAGTGCCGGGGCGTTTTTATTGCCTGGCGATCCGGGCGCGACTCCGCTAAAGTCGCGGCATGTCATCCCGCCGCAAGCATTACCACGTCTATGTGATCGAACTGTCGAAGGACGTGCTGTACGAGAGCAAATTCAAGAAATGCAATCCTGACTATGTGACAGGCAAGCCCTGCGTCTATGTGGGCATGACCGGCCTCGACCCCGACATCCGCTTCGACAAACACAAGGCCGGCATCCAGTCCAACCGCTATGTGAAGCAATACGGCCTGCGCCTGCTGCCCGACCTGTACGAAGGCTTCAACCCGATGGACTACGACGATGCCTGCGACAAGGAAGTCGAGGTCGGCATCGACCTGCGCAGTGCGGGGTTTGGCGTGTGGCAGGCGTGAAGGCTATCCTTAAACCTCGCAATAGCGATTGCGCCCGCTCTCCTTGGCCATGTACAAAGCCCGGTCTGCCGCATCGATCAGGGTGAGCGGATCGGCATCCTGACCCGGCACGACCTGTGCCAGCCCGAGGCTGATGCTGACCGTATCGCCTGCCAGCGAATGATGGTGAGGAATGGCCAGTGCACGCACACTCTCGACCACACGCCCTGCGACCATTCTTGCATCGTCGAGACTGGTGTGCGGAAGCAGGATGACGAACTCCTCCCCGCCGAAACGCGCGACCAGATCGCCCACCCGACATACCGTGCTGTTGATCGCGGCGGCGACAGCCTTCAGGCAGCGGTCGCCTTCGATGTGTCCGTAGTTGTCGTTGTACAGTTTGAAGCAGTCGATATCGATCAGCATGACGGTCAGCACGCTCCCCGTGCGCTCGGCGCGCCGCCATTCTTCTTCCAGCACCTTCTGGAAATGCCGTTTGTTGGCCACCTGCGTCAGCGCATCCGTGTAGGAAAGCAGCTCCAGTTCCTCGTTGGCGGCTTTCAGTTGTTCGGTGGCCTGTGAAAGTTCGTGTGTGCGTTCCTGCACGCGCTGCTCCAGACTGGCATAGAGCTGCGAGTTCTCGATAGAGATGGCGGCTTGCGCGGAGAGCATCTGCAACAGTTCGATGCGGCCCGGCGTGAAGGCACCACTGGTCAGGTTGTTCTCCAGCAGCACCACGCCGATCACCTGGCCCTGATGCATGATCGGCGTGCACAACAGCGACTTGGGGCGAACCCGGACGATATAGGGATCGCCCCAGAAACGCGCATCTGATTCCGCTTCGTTGAGCAGCACGCTGTCGCCGAGACGCGCCACATATTGCACGATGGAAAGCGGCAGTCTGGCAGCGTCCGGCGGCACCCCGCCCGAGATGGTCACCTCTTCGCTATGCACCGAACCTTCCGCCTCGACCCGCAACTGTCCCTGCGCCACGCGGATGAAGCAGCCCCGTTCCGCGCCCGCGTTCTCGATCATGATCTTCATCAGTTTCTGCAGCAGGGTCTCCAGCCTGATCTCGCCCGAGATGGCCTGCGTGGACTTGATGACGGTCTCCAGGTCCAGGCCCGACCTTTTGCGGGAGCTGGTCGTCGTGTCGCGGAAATCTGGATGTTTGCCGGAGACCGGCGGGAGCGAGCTGCGGCGGTCCGAACGCTCCGCCGGGGCGCTGCCCGACAGGGTTTCCTGCGCGAGGCGGGCGACGACGAACGGGAATTCCTGCGCGAGCCTGTCGGCGATGCCCGCCGCGCCCCACAGCTGGTAGCCGTAATACGCCTCGCGCAGATGGCTGCCGGCGGCGGCCTCGATGTTGCGGGCGAGGTAGAAACGACCGGCGAGCTCGTTGGCCAGCGCCTTGTTCTGCATATAGCCCTGCTCGTCCGCGGATCGGATGGCGCGCGTATACAACTCGGCCACCTCCCATGAGCCGCCGTCCAGACGCGCGATCTCGGCGCGTATGAGCAGCGCCTTGTGCGCGAAGTTGGCCGGGTTGAGTTGCGCCCACTGTTCGAACCGCTTCAGGATGTGCCGCGCCTTGCGCAGGTGCGCCCGCTGAGGTTGTTCATCGCAGACCGCGCACAGGGCCAGTGCGTGGTAGAAGTGGTGTTCCACGGTGTGCAACATGGCAAGCGAATACTTGAGATATTTCGCCGAGGCGCTGGCGATCAGCAGCGCCTCGTCCGCCCTGCGCCACAGGTAGAGCGCCTGCATCTTGTTGACCAGATAGAAGTGCGCGAAATGCTTCGAGGTATAGGTTTCGAGTTGGGCGGCGAATGTGGTTTCGCTGAAATCCGGATCGCCGAACGATGACGGATCCTCCGTCATGCCTTCCAGATTCAGGATGGCGCGCAGCGTCGCCGTGATGGCGCCGGCCTGCTCGGTGCTGCCGATACGTTCCATGAAAGGCAGGTAATCGCCGGCCAGCTTCTTCACCTCGGACAGCGGCACGCCGCGGATGAACTGGCTCTCGACCAGAGTGCAGGCCGCGCAGGACAGGTGGAAGTAGTCGCCGGTCTGCAGGCCGCTCTCGTATGCGGCGCGGTAATACACCTCGGTGTCGCGCGCAGGCTGCAGCCAGAAATGGGTGAAGTAGCCGGACACGAAGTTGATCTCGCTGCGCTGCTTCAGGTTGTCGAAACGCGCGTTCATCGCCAGCGCAAGCTGGCCGAATTCGTATCCCGCCTGATGGCGCCCCAGCACACCGCCGAGGAAGATGCCGCCGAACACCAGGTAGGCGACGGCGTTGTCCTCCATGGTGCCGTGCTTGAGACTGAGATTGACCGCCTTGACAGCATTGGCGACACAAAGCTCGGGACGGATCTGGTAGGCGGCCTTGAGCAGCGCGCCGATCAGGCGCATCGCGGTGCACATCCTCTCGTCGCGACACAGCGGCAGCTCGAGCAGGTCGGCGACCTTGCGGCCGCGCATACGCCATTTGAGTCGCGCAAGGTCGACCAGGAACAGCGGCGGCACGAAGCCTGCAGGCAGCGCGACGCCGAACAGTTTCAGCGCCTGGCGTCCGGTCTGGTAGGCCTGACGATAATCTCCGGTGTTGGTGTAAAAATGGATCATGGCCTCGAGCACCGCAGCGCGCTCTGCGTCGTTCGCGGCGATATCCAATGCTTGCCGGAAATATCTCTCCGCCGCCGCACTGTCGCCGTTCAGGTACTCGCATTCGGCGCGCTCGGCCAGCAGGCGGAAGTGCAATGGCTGGTGCCGCGTCTCGGTGCCTGCCATGAACAGCTGCGCATGCTGGATGTACTGCAGCGCCGGCGCATAAGCGATCGCGTGCTTGGCCCGCACGGCCGCCTTGACGTTCAATTCGGCGAGCCGCAGACGCAATGCAGCGTCGGTGACGTGCGCGGCCGCCAGATTGAAATGGTTGACGATGTCGAACACCTTCTCATCCAGCATCTCATCCGCTGCGTTCTGCAGCAGCAGCTCACCTATCTTGTAGTGGGTGGCGATCCGCGCTTCGGCACTCGACAGGTCATAGGCCGCCTGCTGGATGCGGTCGTGCTGGAAACGGTAATGCACACCGAACGTCCGCGGATCGTCGTCGCCGAACACAATGTCACCACCGAAGTAGCGGTACTCGTTGCCGAGGGGGGTGATGAGCCTTTCCTGCAAAGCAGGCTGCAGGGTCTGGGCGATGGCATCGCGCGAGCTGCCGTCGACCACGGACAGCGAATCCAGCGTGAACTGGTTGCCGATACAGGCTGCAAGATTCAGCAAGTTCTGGGTCGCGTCCGGCAAGCGGCGGATGTTGGCCGTCATCAGTTCGATGACATTGTCGGCGATGCCGACCCGCTCGATCTGCGCGATATCCCACACCCATTTCTGTCGCGAACGGTCATACGTCACGCGTCCCGTCTCATGCAGGTCGCCAAGCAGTCGGCTGACAAAGAACGGATTGCCGTGGGTGTTGCGATAGATCAGCCCGGCCAGTGCCTGCGCCTCGTTCGTCGAGCAGTCCAGCGTGTCGGCCACGACATGGTCGACGACTTCGGGCGGTAGCGCTTGCAGTTGGATCTCGTCCAAGCGGCTACCGTCGTTCCGCATGCGCTCCAGCGTCAGGTACAGCGGGTGCGTCGCATCGACCTCGTTCTGGCGATAGGCACCGATGATCAGCAGATGGCTGCATGCGCCGTGCGCGCCCAGCAGTTCTATCAGATTGAGTGAGGGCTGATCCGCCCATTGCAGATCGTCCAGGAACAGCGTCAGCGGATGCTCCGCCTGTGCAAATACCTGCACGAAATTCACAAAGTAGTAGTTGAAACGGTTCTGCGCTTCGTGCGGTGCCAGTGGTGTCACCGGCTTCTGTTCACCGAGGATATGGCGGAGCTCGGGGATGACGTCCGCGATGACCGCGCCGTTCTCGCCCAGCGCCGCGAGCAGGCGCCCGCGCCAAGCTGCGATGCTTTCGTCGCTCTCGGTCAGTATCTGGTGCAGCAGATTCTGGAAGGCCTGGATCAGCGCCGCGTAGGGGATGTTGCGCCGATACTGGTCGAACTTGCCGGCGATGAAGAAACCTCTGCGCCTCGCGATAGGCTTGTGTATCTCCTGAATGAGCGAGGACTTGCCGATACCCGAATGGCCGGACACCAACACCAGCCCCGGCCTTCCCTCGCACATGCTCTCGTAGGCAGCCATCAACTGCCCGATCTCAGCCTCACGGCCATACAGCCTGGCGGGGATGCTGAAACGGTCGGCAACGTCATGTTCGCCCGCGACGAAGTCCCCGTCCGGCATGGCGGCATTCAGCGAGTCGAGGCATATCTGCAGATCCATACAGATGCCAGCCGCGCTCTGATAGCGTTGCTCCGCATTCTTCTCGATCAGCTTCTGCACGATGCGCGATGCAATATGCGGGATAGCGGGATCCACCTCATGGGGCGCGGGCGGAACGGCAGCGATATGCATATGCACCATCTCCATCCCATCCTGCGCCTCGAATGGGCGTCGCCCGAGCAGCAACTCGTACAGCGTGATGCCCAGCGAATAATAGTCGCTGCGGTAATCCACAGGCCGGTTCATACGACCAGTCTGCTCGGGCGCGATATACGCCAGCGTACCTTCCAGCTGATCGGGGCGGGCCAGTTGCGGGTCTGCATGGCCGATGCGCGTGGCATTACCGAAGTCGATGATCTTGATCTCGGCGGTGTGCGGATTGATCAGGATATTGTTGGGATTGATATCCTTGTGCACGATACCCTGCCCGTGTATGTCGCCCAGTATCTCGCTGATGCGGTGCCCGATCAGCAGCTTGTCGCCGATGGTGAGCGCGCGTTCCGCGATGAACGAACGCAGCGGCATGCCGCCGAAATCCTCCATCACGATGGCAAGCGAGTTCTTCGCTTTTTCCAGGGCATGCACCCGGATGACGCCGGGGTGGGACAGACTGCTGACGAACTCGTATTCGTGACGGACACGCGCCAGCTGGACCGGGGTCGGGTACTCCACATCCAGCAACTTGATGATCACCGGCAGGCGGTCGGACTGGCGCAGCCCACGGTAGATGCCGGTGGGCGGGCTTTGTGAAAGATGCTCTGATATCGTGTAGCCTGCCAACAAGATCACACCCTCACTGCACAATTTAAATGCAAAGGACTCGCATGCTCATCCGGACAGGATGCGCCTATATCCACGTTTGATACGCCACCAGGATCCGTCCAGCACGGGGTTCCTGAAGAAGACCCGTGCTTCCAGACATGCAGGAAACTGCACTACACCCGATCTTACTGGAACGAATAGGGCCACCGCAACCGGGAATACGGCCGTATGGGCGCGCCGAAATAGTACTACTTTATAAGGCGGATATCATCGCAAAACCCCCGCAGGATGCCTGATGGGCTGTGACAGGCGTGAAGTTACGTAACTGTTCGTGCTCATCCTTTAGAATCACGACACATGACAACCAACGATCAGAACAAAATGAAATGCATCGGCTTACTCACCAGCGGCGGCGACTCGCCCGGCATGAACGCGGCGATACGCGCCGTGGTGCGCGCGGCCACCTTCAACGGGCTCGAGGTGTTCGGCATCGAGCGCGGCTACAAAGGCCTGATCGAGGGCGACATCCACCCGCTCGGCCCGCGCGATGTGAGCGGCATCATCAATCGCGGCGGCACCATCCTGCACACCGCGCGCTGCAAGGAATTCATGGAACCCGAAGGCCGCGCACTGGCGGCGGCGAACCTGGAGAAACACGGAATCGAAGGCTTGGTCGTCATCGGCGGCGACGGCTCCTATCAGGGCGCAGCAAAGCTGCATGCCGAATTCGGCATCCGCTGCATCGGCTTGCCCGGCACCATAGACAACGACATCGGCGGCACCGACTACACCATCGGCTTCGACACCGCCATCAACACCGCGATGGAAGCCATCGACCGCATCCGCGACACCGCCAACTCGCACGACCGCATCTTCTTCATCGAAGTGATGGGCCGCCGCAGCGGCTACGTCGCCATGATCAGCGGCATCGCGGGCGGCGCGGAAGACATCCTCCTGCCGGAAGTCGAAACCAGCGTAGAGATGCTCATCGAGCGTCTGCGCACCGGCCAGAAACGCGGCAAGAAATCCTCCATCATCATCGTTGCCGAAGGTTGCGAATATGGCGGCGCCATGGTGCTCGCCAAGCGCGTGAGCGACCAATCCGAATACAAGGACAACCGCGTCACCGTCATCGGCCACCTGCAACGCGGCGGCAGCCCCACCGCCATGGACCGCGTACTCGCCAGCCGCATGGGCGTGCACGCCGTCGAAGCACTGATCGCAGGCGAAGCAGGCAAGATGGTCGGCGTCTCCGGCCAGCAACTGCAACTGCGCCCGCTCAGCGACGCATGGGAACAGCGCACCAGGTTCGACATGGAACTGCTGCGCGTGGCGCATGTGTTGAGTGTGTAGGAACAGCCCAGCAATAAAACGCTGATGGACTTCGGCCACACAAACACAAGGACCACCATCGCGGCCTGTTTCGCGGGGGCGCTGGTGATGCTTTTCCTGGCTGTACCTCGGCACAGCCATGCTGTGGATCTTGAATTACAGAGCGTAGGGGCACGCTTGCAGATCGGCGAGAAGAGCCATGTGATCGGCGCGTTGCAGCCGGAATCGTTCCATGAATACGACGTCGTGGCGAACTTCAAACTGCCCTGGGAACACCGATTCCAGTCTGGCTGGGTGGCACGCACAAGACTGCTGACCCACGCGGGTGTTCTGAAAGGCCAGAACCAGAGCGCGCTGGTCGCGGTTGCCATCCCTGCGCTGGTTTTCGGCAGGCAGGATGGGGGTGTCATGGTCGATACGGGGCTGGGGCTGGCATTGCTCAGCAGACATCGCTTCGCGCTGCAGGATTTCGGCGGCCCCCTGCAGTTCGCTTTGACGTTGGGTGTCGAGGTCCCGCTGCACCGGCATTTCGCAGCCGCTTACCGCTTCATGCACTATTCAGATGCCGGTTTCTACGCACCCGGCACCATCGGCGCGGATATGCACATGGTTGAGTTGCTCTATCGTTTCTGATACCGGAACCCATACGACAGCTGCAGACAGTGCGACAGGGAATAGCGCTGAGCTAATATATGTCGAGCATCAACTCACCATTCTCGTACTGAAGGAACGCGCAACCGTGACGACAGAACTCCTCCTTCGCACCCTATCCTTATGCATTCTCCTTGCCGGAGCGGAAACATTGCACGGGATCGCAAGAACACTGTTCCTTGTCCCGCGTATCGGAAAGCAACGGGCGCTCAAACTCAGCATCCTATCGGGCACGGCGCTGGCTTTCGGCATCTGCTACCTGCAGGTACCCGGCATTGGCTTGTCCGGTTTATACGAACACCTTGCACTAGGCCTTGTGCTGGCATTTTTCATGGCCAGCTTCGATCTGGCTATGGGTATGTTGTTGCTCAAACGCTCATTCAGAAAAGCACTGGATGACTTTGATCCGGCCACCGGCAACATGCTCGTGTTCGGTTTGGCAGCGCTCGTACTCATCCCGGCGTACGTTGCATATCTCAAGGGTTTGATTTGAGCCTTCCATTCCCCGGATCGCCCCCCTGACGCGCTACAGAGCTTAAGGTGATGGGGTATCATCCATGCCGGTGCGCGACCTTCTTGCACTGCCATATTTCACAGGAATCCCATGCATCCCCTCATCACCTGGAACGAATCGAACAAAGCGTGCAAGGCCAATTGGCGTTCCGAGAGCGGCATGCCGCCGCCCAAACGCGTGCGCATCGCCGACGACACGATGAAGGCGGACGAGGCATACCGTCTGGCTTGCGAGGGGACGGCGCTGCTGTGGCGCGGCGATTTCCAGAATGCGAAACAGTTGTTGCAGGCGATGTCGCGGCGCAACACGCGCAAGGCGGAACGTTCGCGCAAGGCCGCCGAACTACCGGGCGAAGCATTCCACCTGCATCGGCAGGCGATGTCGCAACGCGCGCGCACGCTGGCGATGATCCTCATTCCGCTCGATGCGGATTACGACATCCCTTTGCGCCGCGCGCCCGATATGCGACAGGCATGCAACGAGGCTTACGGTCGCAGCAGCAAACCTTCGGTCGCTTCGCTGCGCGAGTTGCTCGGTCTGGTCGGTGCGCACGAGTGGCGCAAGAAAGGCGTGGAGATCCCGCTGTTGAATGCGCGCATCCATCCGCATTACGGCGTGTTCTCGCCAGTACGCGGCGAATATCTGGAGCTGGTGAATCAGGCTCCGTTGCCTGCGACCGAGCTGGCGTTCGACATCGGCACCGGCACCGGCGTAATCGCGGCATTGCTGGCGCAGCGCGGCGTGCAGCACATCATCGCCACCGACCAGGACGCGCGCGCATTGAGCTGCGCACGCGACAACCTGATACGCCTAGCCCTGAACGAAAAAGTCGAAGTCATTGAAGCCGACCTGTTCCCCGAGGGCAAAGCACCGCTCATCGTGTGCAACCCGCCCTGGATCCCGGCGCGCCCCAGCTCGCCGGTGGAACATGCGATCTACGATCCGGAAAGCCGCATGCTGCGCGGTTTCCTTGCGGGCCTGGCGGCACATCTCACGCCCGGCGGCGAAGGCTGGCTAATCCTTTCCGACATCGCCGAACATCTGGGCCTGCGCACGCGTGAGGAACTGCTGGCGCTGTTCGATGCATCCGGATTGAAGGTCATCGAACGTCTGGATATCAGCCCGCACCATCCAAAGTCTGCCGACAAGACCGACCCCTTATACGCGGCACGCACGGCGGAGATCACTTCCTTGTGGCGTTTGGCGGCGAACTGATTGCAAGAAGATTCGCGCATGGAAAGATTCATTTCAACAGCAGATGGTTTGAATCTATGGTCCGAGTCTTTCGGTGACCCGGCCGACCGCGCTGTGTTGCTGATCATGGGCGCGATGAATCAGGGCATCTTCTGGCCGGATGATTTCTGCCGTGGCTTGGCCAGCACCGGGTATTACGTGATCCGCTACGACCACCGCGACACCGGCAGATCATCGACGATCGATTTTCAGAAAGCGCCTTACGATCTGGGCACACTGACGCAGGATGCACTTGCCGTGCTGCGCGGCCACCAGATCAGCAAGGCTGTGATCGTCGGTCTCTCGATGGGCGGGTACATCGCGCAGCTGCTCGCGATCGATCATCCGGAATGTGTCGACAGGCTGGTGTTGATCTCCACCACAGCAGATCACCGCCCTTACATGGCTGCCACCATGGGGCTGCCCGTTGATGCGTTCAGTCTTCCCGCACCTGACAGCAAGTTCCTCGACTACATCCATGCCACGGCCGCGAACCCGCCGCGCACCGCAACAGAGATCGAAGCGAACATGATCGAAGGCTGGGCGGTCACCTATGGCGGTGAGCGGCCTTTCCCGCGAGCACAGATCACAGCGGCCATCCGGCTTGCCGCACAACGTGCTGCGAATCCTTACGCCTGCTTCCAGCATGGCCTTGCGGTATCCGCATCACCGGATCGGCGCGAATCGGTCAAGCGCATCACTGCACCCACGTTGATCATCCACGGCCGATACGATGCGCTGCTGCCTCTGGCGCATGCGGAATATCTGGCCAACACGATACCCGGCTCACAGTTGCAGATATTCGAGATGGGGCATTCCTTCATGTGGTCCTGGACAGATGAAGTCCTCGCCTGCATTTGTGCATTCATCAAGCACTGAACGCGCGCATCAACATTAATCAGTTAGACTGGGCAACGATGCATTCCATGATGCATGTCACCGAAAGTCACCATGCCTCCAGCAGCAAATCGTGGTCAGCCTTCTGATGCGCCACGCATCGATCAGGACAACCACTTGTGGCTGGCATTCTGGCGCGATCAGCGCACCGATTTCCACCAGTCCGTCGTCAATCCGCTCCTGACGAAATTCTGGCCCGCGCTCGGTCTGGCGCAGGGCAGCCGCGTGTTCGTGCCGCTGTGCGGCAAGAGTCTGGATATGCTGTGGCTTGCGCAACAGGGGCACGAGGTCATCGGCGTCGAGTTGAGTCCGGTAGCAGTGGAAGATTTCTTTCGCGAGAGCGGACTGCATCCGACACAACAGCAGGTCGGCGAATTAACTCTATGGCGCGACGGCAAGATCAGCATCCTGTGCGGCGATTATTTCGCTTTGACGCAAAGCGAACTAGGCATGATCGATACGGTCTATGACCGTTCCGCGCTCACCGCCTTGCCGGAGGAGATACGCGGGTTGTATGTCGCGCAGTTGAGCCGGCTCGTGTCCGACACGGCCGTGGTGTTCCTGCTGACTGTCGAGGATGCCGCCGAAGATGCGACGATGAAACAGGCGACCGGTGTGGACGAAGAGATCGCGCGTTTGTACACGGGCGATTTCGATATCGCGCTGACTTATGTCGAGAGCGTATTCGAGGCCGACCCAGTATCGGCATCGCTGCCCGACATACGCGCCGAATACAAGGTGTACCGGCTCACTGCCCGCTAGCCGGGCTCCTCTTCCGGATCAGAAGAACGAGATCAGCGCCGCATGGCTGGTGAAAGTCACGAAGAAACCCGATCCCCAGCTCACGGCTTCAGTCACTGTGCCGTCCAGACTGCGCGCTTCGTTCCTGTTCAGACGGATGCCCACCATCAGGATCACCGTACCAACCACCACCATCGCCATCATCACCAGAAATTCGTTCATCATGTCTTCCCCTGTCGTTTGAATATGGAACTGCGTCAGATCGGTTCTTTCACAGACTGCTGATCACCAGCGCCTGACTGCCGAACACCGTCATGAACCATGCGCCCCAGCGCGTGCCCTCAAGCAGGGCATCGCCCATGCTTTGATCGGGGTCGCGATCGATGATGATGCCGATCATCAATATCGCTATGCCTGCCGCGATGCCTGCCATCAGTGTCCAGAATTCAGTCATGTCTTTCTCCCTTCGTTTCCCGCCACATTGGCGGTCTTGTTGCAAAGTCCTTGCGCCTGTCACATCACCATCGAGAACAATTGCGGCTGCGTGCGTTTGTAGTCGTAAAGGTGCTGCAGTGTCATCGGCGTCAGTTCCTTAATCGCCACCCATATCTTCAGGGGGTGATCGTCGGGCTTGGCTAATGCGATGCACAATCCATGCCATACATCCCAGTCGATCTGGTGCAGCTTCGCGCGCGCATCGGGCGGGAGGTTGTTCGCGGCCTTCGCCAGGTTGCCCAGCATCATCAGCGTTTGCGCGCGCGTGATGCGACTGTCGAAGAACTCGCGTTCGCCACTCTCTTCGGTGAGGGTGATGATGTTCAGGGCGAGTTGTTCCATGAGCCCGAGTAGTGCGCCAACTAACATGGTGTGCTCTCCTTTAGTGCATCGCGCAGCAGCAGGGCGACGTGTCGTGCGTTGCGTTGTGTGCCTTCGTGTATCTGGTGACGACATGAAAAACCATTGGCGAGGATGGCGGCGTCCGGTGCGGCGCGCAGCGCGGGCAACAGATCCAGCTCGGCCATCTGCATGGAGATGTCGGCGTGCTCCGCTTCCACACCGAAGCTACCGGCCATGCCGCAGCAACTGGCTTCGATGAATTCGAAATCGAACTCGGGGATCATGCGCAACACCTTGCGCAGCGACTTCATCGCACCGACGGCTTTCTGGTGACAGTGGCCGTGCACCAGCGTCTTGCCCGGTAACGGCTTGAATTCGAGTGTGAGGCGCTTGCGGTCGTGTTCGCGCGCGATGAACTCTTCGAACAGGTAGACCTGTTTCGACAAAGCGACTGCTGCATCGCCGAGACCGAGTTTCAGATGGTCGTCGCGCAAGGAAAGGATGCACGAAGGTTCAAGGCCGACGATGGGTGTGCCTGTGGCCAGTGCAGGACGCAAAGCGAGTTGCATACGGCGCGCTTCGTATCGGGCTTGTTCGACTTGTCCCAGCGACAGATAAGTGCGACCGCAACACAGCGCGCGTTCGGGTTCGTCATCGAACAAGTCCGGTTGCAAAGTGGTGACACGATATCCGGCAGCAGTCAGCACCTGATGGGCGGCGTGGGCGATCTCGGGATCGAAGTGGTGGGCGAAGGTGTCGACGAACAGGATGACGGCGCGGTCATCTTTTATGGCTGCCGTGCTGAACGCGGGAGCAACATAAGGTGCCGCAGAAGGCTCCGGCAGTTTGCGCTTGGCCGAGATACCTAGGAATCTTTCTCCCAGCTTCGCCAGCCAGGGTGCGCGGTTGCGCCAGCGGATGATGCGGCGCATGACAGGATAGCGATGCAGTTGCTGCGGCAGATCGGCGATCAATCGTTCGCGTAACGACATCCCCAACTGTGCGTTGCGCTGCGCCTGATATTCAATCTTGATGGCGGCCATGTCGATCTGGTTGGCGCATTCACGCTTACAACCTTTGCAACCGACACAGAGTTCCAATGCTGCAGCGAGCTCAGATCCGGCGAAAGCGTGTTCGCCCAGCTCGCCGTTCAGCGCCGCCTTCAGCACCTGCACCCTGTCGCCCGGCGAATGCACGACATCGTCGGTGGCGCGGAAGCTGGGGCACATCACGCCTTTGGGTTTGCGCTGACATTGCTTGTCGCTGATGCACACTGCGACGGCCTTGGCGAAATCGCCGCCGGTCGCGGGGATGCCCGCGTAGGCATCGCCTTGTCCGGCGGTTTCGTAAGCTGACCAGTCGAGATGGAGTTTCATGCCTTTGTATAGGCAAGTTGGATGCCAGCCCGCAACGGATACCGCACTATTCTTGTAAGCCATTGTGCGCACGGCATATTCATCTGCATGCCCGCTCCTACTCCCCGCCCCCATGCCCGTACGTCAGGGAATTTTGTCGCCTTCGCCACAAGCTTTTGCGCATGTCATGTGCAATTTGCAACAGGCAAACCCACAACGCAGAGTCAGGCACCCAATGAAACAACGGGTTAGACGTGCCGACCGGTCAGGCACGCGGCTTGCTGATAGTCAGGCGGACCTAACCGGAGGACATATTGTGGAACTACCCGTATTGAACAACACAGCAAGCGAAGCGCCCAAGGGCGGATGTTCCGAGGGATCGTGCGGCTCGACCGACGACCAGATGAACCACCTGCCGGATAGCATCCGCGACAAGGTGAAGAACCATCCCTGCTATTCCGAAGAAGCACACCATTACTTTGCGCGCATGCACGTCGCCGTCGCACCGGCCTGCAACATCCAGTGCCACTACTGCAACCGCAAATACGATTGCTCCAACGAATCGCGCCCCGGCGTGGTTTCCGAGGTGCTCAATCCGAAGCAGGCGGTGAAGAAGGTGATGGCCGTCGCGGCCACCATCCCGCAGATGACTGTGTTGGGCATCGCCGGCCCCGGCGACGCACTGGCCAATCCACAACGCACCTTCGACACTTTCCGCATGCTCAACGAGCAGGCACCGGACATCAAACTGTGCGTCTCCACCAACGGCCTGGCTTTGCCGGAGAACGTCGAAGAGATGTGCCAATACAACATCGACCACGTCACCATCACCATCAACTGTGTGGATCCGGACGTGGGCGCAAAGATCTATCCGTGGATCTTCTGGAACAACAAGCGCATCAAGGGTCGCGAAGGCGCAGCCATCCTCATCGAGCAACAACAGAAGGGGCTGGAGATGCTGGTCGCCAAGGGCGTGCTGGTCAAAGTGAACTCGGTGATGATCCCCGGCGTGAACGACAAGCATCTGGAAGAAGTGTCCCGCATCGTGAAGGCCAAGGGTGCGTTCCTGCACAACGTGATGCCGCTGATCTCGGAAGAGGAACACGGCACGTTCTACGGCCTCACCGGCCAGCGCGGTCCGACCAACGAAGAACTGCAGGAATTGCAGGACGCGTGTGCAGGCGACATGAACATGATGCGTCACTGCCGCCAGTGCCGCGCCGATGCGGTGGGCCTGCTGGGTGAAGATCGCGGTGCGGAATTCACGCTGGACAAGATCGAAGAGATGGACATCGATTACGCCGAGGCGATGAAGATGCGCGCCGAAGTGCACGCGGCCATCAACGAAGAACTGGAAAGCAAGCACAAGGCCAAGGAAACCAAGCTGGTCAGCATCGAAGGTCTGAAGAAAGAAGTCACCCGTCCGGTCTTGATGGCGGTCGCCACCAAGGGCGGCGGCGTCATCAACGAACACTTCGGTCATGCCGGCGAGTTCCTGATCTACGAAGCATCGAGCAACGGCGTGCGCTTCATCGGCCACCGCAAGACCACACCGTATTGCGAAGGCGGCGACACCTGCGGCGACGGCGAGAGCGCACTGGATGTGACCATCCGCGAACTCTCGGGTTGCGAAGTGGTGTTGTGCAGCAAGGTCGGTTACGAACCTTGGGGCCCGCTGGAAGCTGCAGGCATCCAGCCCAACGGCGAACACGCGATGGAAGCCATCGAAGATGCAGTGCTGGCTGTCTATGAAGAGATGCGTGCCGCAGGCAAGCTGCAACCCAAAGCGGACACCACGCAAAAAGCGGCATAAAGGAGACCATCATGGCATTTGAGATCATCGAATCCTGCACCAACTGCTATGCCTGCGAACCGCTGTGCCCGAGCCAGGCGATCTATGAGGCGAAGCCACACTTCCTCATCGACCCGGACAAGTGCACCGAGTGCGCGGGCGATTTCGAAGAACCGCAGTGCGCGAGCATCTGCCCGATCGAAGGCGCGATCCTCAACGAAGACGGCGTGGAGCTCAACCCACCCGGTTCGCTGACCGGCATCCCGCCCGAGAAGCTGGCCGCTTAAGAGAATCATCATGGCCACCATCGTCTTCTACGAGAAACCCGGCTGCGGCAACAACACCAAACAGAAGGTGTGGCTGGCCGCGTCGGGTCACACCGTGTTGCCGAAGAATCTACTCATCGAAAAGTGGACAGCAGAGAAACTGCGTCCTTTCTTCGGTGAGATGCCTGTTGCTGAATGGTTCAATCAAGCAGCGCCCAGCGTGAAGTCGGGCGAGATCGATCCGGCTGCTTACACTGCAGAAGAAGCACTGGCGATGATGGTGGAACAACCGCTGCTCATCCGGCGCCCCTTGATGGAAGTGGAAGGCGATCTGCGCGCCGGTTTCGATGCCCAAGCAGTGGATGCCTGGGTCGGCCTCAACGACACCCAGCCGAAGGACGAGCCCAGCTCGGGCTGTCACCGAACCGAACCTTGCCCGGCGCCGGATACCGTGACATGAACGCCACGCCGAATGCTGTTGAAGTCGCACCCGGCACGCACTGGATCGGCGCGCTCGATCCAAGCCTGCGCGAATTCGACATCATTCTGAAGACGGCGAACGGCACCACCTACAATTCCTATTGCGTGCGCGGCGACAACGGCGTGGCCATCATCGACACGGTGAAAGCTTCGCACGCGGGTGAATTCTTCACCCGACTGGAACAAGTCACACGCTACGACGAGATCAGCACCATCGTGCTGAACCATCTGGAACCGGACCACAGCGGCGCACTGCCGGAACTGATGCGGCGTGCACCGCAGGCCAAACTCTACATCTCCGCCAAAGCACAGCTGATGCTGAAGGCATTGGTGAAGACCGACGATCTGCAATTCAATGTGGTGGAAACGGGTGACCGCGTGGAACTCGGCGGACGCACGCTGCATTTCTTCAGCACGCCTTTCCTGCACTGGCCGGATACGCAATGCACGCTGGTGGAAGAACAGGGCATCCTGTTCAGCGGCGATGTGTTCGGCTGCCATTTCTGCGACCCGCGTCTGTTCAACGACAAGGTCGGCGATTTCCGTTTCTCCTTCGAGTATTACTACCAGCACATCATGCGGCCGTTCCGCGAACATGTGCTGGAAGCACTCGAACTGCTGGAGCCGCTGGCGCTGAAGACCATCGCCCCCGCGCACGGCCCCATCCTGCGCGATGCACCAAGAAGTTATCTGCAACGCTACAAACAACTGGCCGCCCCGCTGCTGCACAACGAGGTCGGCGCGAACGACAAATCATTGCTGGTGTTCTACATCTCCTCCTACGGCAACACCGCGCTGATGGCACAGGCCGTGGCCGAAGGTGCGGAGGCGGAAGAAGGCGTACGCGTCTCGCTATATGACCTGCAAGCCAGCGGCGGCCTTCCCTTCGTCGATCTGATCGAAGAAGCGGACGGTATCGCCATCGGCTCACCCACTATCAACGGCGACGCAGTGAAGCCGGTGTGGGACCTGCTGTCTTCGCTGGCCGTGATCAAGGTGCGCGACAAGTTAGGCGCATCGTTCGGTTCATACGGTTGGAGCGGCGAAGCAATCAACATGGTCGAAGACCGCCTGCGCGGATTGAAGCTGCGCGTGCCGGTCAAAGGCGTGCGCGCCAAACTGATCCCCAACGAAGAAGAGATGCAGCGTTGCCGCGATCTCGGCAAGCAACTCGCCCAACATCTGACCGGCAATCTGCAACGCCGCGTCATCTCCATGTCCGAACTACTTTCCCAGGAGTCATAGCATGCCCAAGGCCAACGTCACTTTCGAAAAACTCGGTGTCACCATCAGCGTACCAGCCGGTACACGCCTGATCGAGATCAGCGAAAAGGTCGGTGCCAGCATCACCTACGGTTGCCGCGAAGGCGAATGCGGCACCTGCATCATGAAGATCGTCTCCGGCATGGAACACATGAGCGAACGCTCGGTGCTGGAAGACAAAGTGCTGCAAGAGAACATGGCGGGCAGCAGCCACCGACTCGCCTGCCAAGCACAAGTATTGGGCGGCGATATCACCGTAAAGGCTTAAACGCCGAACACCATTTGCCACAGAGGACACAGAGCACACAGAGAAGACCACCACCTCACACCACAAGGACGCGTTCAATTTAAGAGAACGTCAGAATCAGGGCAACTGCAACTTTCTCTGTGACCTCTGTGTTCTCTGTGGCTGATTAAGGGGTGATTTTAATAATCAACAATAGGAGTAACAGCAATGCCTAACATCACTTTTTCCAGCCCTTTACACAAGGACAAGACCGTTTATGCAACAGCCGGCAGCCACACCATGACCGTGCTGAAATTGGCCAAGGACAACCACATCCCCATCGACTTCGGCTGTGAGAACGGCGAATGCGCGACTTGCTTGGTGAAAGTCACCAACCTGTCCAATAAAGGCCCGATGGCCGGCCCGCTGACAGACCGTGAGATCACCGTGCTGAAGCAGGAAGGCAAGATCACCGCCGCGCAGATCGACGCGATGAAGGTGAACGACGTTGTCACCAGCGAATGGCGTCTGGCTTGCCAGATGGTGTTGCGTGACGAAGACGTGCTGATCGAATACCCAAGCAAGTAATCATCAAGTAATGATCATCATGCAGCCCACCGTCATGACTACAACCAAAACACCACCGCAGCCGGAAGGCTTGTATGCGGAGTTGATGTCGCATGCGGCTGGGCTGCCCAATGATGAACTGTTCGCGCAACTGATCGCCAGCCAAACTGCCGGCATCGGCGCGCTACCACCCGGACTGGGTTTAAACGAAGAAGTGTTCGCCGCTCTGCTGGCGCGCCACTTCCCCAATATGCAACTCGTGGTCAGACGGACGACATCCGATTCCGCTGACCGTGAGTTGGAACACGAAGACGTACTCGCGCTGATTCTTGAACATCGCGCTGATCTCGACGTATCCGAGATATGGATGGCGGAGATCGTCACCACCGCCTGTATGGCAAGCGATCACCTGTGGCAGGATCTCGGCCTGTGGACAAGAAAATATCTGACCCAGTTGATGACGCAGAACTTCCCCACTCTGGCTGCAAAAAATACCCAGGACATGAAATGGAAGAAGTTCCTCTACAAGCAACTATGCGAAAAGGAAGAGATACGCGTCTGCCGCGCGCCGAGTTGCGAAGTGTGCGCGGATTACGCAAAGTGTTTCGGGCCGGAGGAGTAATGCGATCCGTAGGATGGGTGGAGCGCAGCGATACCCATCGTTTGGCTGATGATGATCAATGGGTATCGCGTTGCTCCACCCATCCTACAACTGCCACTAGCCACAGAGTTCACAGAGCACACAGAGAGAACGGCGCGATGTCTTTCTCTGTGGCCTCTGTGTTCTCTGTGGCTATTATTTTGCTTTTGAATCTCACTTCATGACCACCACCGACCGCGCCATCGCCGCCTACCTCGGCCTCGCCATCGGCGATGCGCTGGGTGCGACGGTGGAGTTCATGACGCCGCGCGAGATCAAAGCGCAATACGGCGTGCATGACAAACTGATCGGCGGCGGATGGCTGCATCTCAAACCCGGCCAAGTCACCGACGACACCACCATGTCGCTCGCACTCGGCACCTCCATCCTCAAAGCAGGCAAGGTCGATGCACATGCTGCCGCGCAAGCCTTCGACGACTGGATGCGCGGCAAGCCGGTGGACATCGGCAACACCGTGCGCCGCAACCTGCTGCAATTCCGCAAGACCGGCAATCCCGAAGCGCCCTACTCCGACCACGATGCCGGCAACGGCGCAGCGATGCGCGTGCTACCCGTCGCGCTCGCTACCTTCGGCCAGAGCGAAGACGAAGTGCGCGCCGCCTGTCGCGCGCAAGCGCATGTCACCCATCACTGCGCGCTGTCGGATGCAGCCTGCGAATGCTTAGTGCTGATGGTGCAAGACGCACTGCGCGGCGCAAGCAAGAACGACCTGCTACACAAATACGCCCACCCCCTCGCGCAACAACAAACCTTGTTCAAGTTTCGCGCCATCAAACCCGCCTCCAATCCCAGCGGCTATATCGCCGACACCATGCCCGCCGTATTCCAGAGTTTCTTTGACACTGACGATTTGCACGATTGCCTGATCGACGTAGTCAATCGCGGCGGCGATGCCGACACCACTGGCGCCATCGCAGGCATGCTGGCGGGAGCGATGTATGGCACAGAATCTATTCCTGATGATTGGCTGAAAGGGATGGATGCCAACACCCGCACTTTGTGTGAGATGCAGGCGCAGGCTTTGTTGATGACCATCCCGCAGTCGCTGTAAATGATGGCTTTGCGACGAGGAGGAATCATGGGTAGACTTCGCCAGTCAGTCCGCAATAGACATTAAAGCGCACCTCGATATTTTGTGAAAATCAGACCGGTGCGGCCGTCAAATAACTCTTAGGTCTAGCCATATGGACATCAAGGATCTTGCAGGAATAAGTGAACCATTGAAGCGCCTGATTGAAGTAATTTCAGGCGGCATTGGTTCCATTTCAAGACCATACCTCATAAGAAAAACAGCAGATGCCAAAGCCTACGAGATAAAGGCCATTGCGCAGGCAATGGCTGAAACCCAAAAGCTACTTACAAACTCAGAATATGAAGATGGCAAGGTCAAAGTCATTTCGCCCGATACTCAGCCGGATGATATGCCTACGCTGTCAAATCGTGTAACAGCACGCCTACAACATCAGGAGCTTCATCAACAACAAAATATTGAGGCTGTTTGCTCTAATGCAGCTGAAGAACTCGCACAGGACGACTCCGTACCGGAAGAAAAGCCAGAGCCAGAATGGGTATCGCGTTTCATTGACATATCCTCTGGAATTTCTACTGACGAACTCCAACAACTGTGGGGAGGGTGTCCGGAATTTTGTGTAAACGGGGTTTCTCTACTGCTGCGACATCCGTTCCTCGAACTGGATGGTAAACCGGTTTAGCGCAGACTTCCAATCTCGGATCGGCATCGTCCACTTCTTGCTG